>NC_014041.1:765000-1376250 GCF_000023465.1 Zunongwangia profunda SM-A87 | reverse complement strand
CTTCAGAAAATTATCAAAGAACTTTATTGGGGACTGTTCCACATATGGATAAAACTACAGCTTTAGAAGTATTAACCTCAGCTTGCAATGCTTTTGATAAAGGAAAAGGCTTATGGCCTACCATGAAAGTATCCGAACGTATTGCCTGCATGGAAAATTTCGTAGGCAAAATGAAATTGCAACGCGAGATTGTAGTGAAATACCTTATGTGGGAAATTGGAAAATCTATGCCAGATTCTTACAAGGAATTTGACCGAACGGTGGAGTATATAGAAGATACTATTGAAGATTATAAAGACCTGGATCGCAACAGCGCTAAATTTTCTAAAAAAGACGGTGTTTATGCGCATATTAGGAGGGGACCTTTAGGAATCGTTTTATGCCTGGGGCCTTATAACTATCCTTTAAATGAAACTTTTGCTTTACTTATTCCCGCTATTATTATGGGAAATACCGTGATTTTTAAACCGGCGAAACATGGAGTTTTACTAATTTCTCCGCTTCTTAAAGCTTTTCAGGAAAGTTTTCCTGCCGGTGTGGTAAATGTAATTTACGGTAGAGGTCGTGAGGTTGCCGCCCCTATAATGCAAAGCGGAAGAATAGACGTTCTCGCACTTATAGGTAATAGTAAATCGGCTATTGCTTTGCAGGATCAACATCCTTTTAAAAACAGACTACGACTGGTTTTAGGACTTGAAGCTAAAAACCCGGGGATCGTATTGCCGGATGCCGACTTAGATTTAGCGATTAGCGAATGTATCTCGGGTACTCTTTCTTTTAATGGCCAACGTTGTACCGCCCTTAAAATACTTTATGTACACGAATCGGTTCAGGACGCATTTTTAAAACGTTTTGCTGAAAAAGTAGATGCTTTAAAATTTGGAAATCCCTGGGAAGAAAATGTACAGTTAACCCCGCTTCCCGAGCCTGAAAAACCTGCTTATATTCAAGATTTAATTGATGATGCCAAACAACAAGGGGCTAAAATAATCAACAAAAAAGGAGGTGAGGTTTCAGAGAATTTTATTTTCCCGGCCGTGCTTTTTCCGGTGACCAAAGATATGAAGGTGTACCAAGAAGAGCAGTTTGGTCCGGTTATACCAGTTAAACCTTTTTCTGACATTGAAGAAATCCTGGAAGAAATTGCAGATTCAAATTATGGCCAGCAGGTATCACTCTTTGGTAAAGATATTGCAGAACTTGCACCGCTAATCGACACTCTGGTAAATCTTGTTTGCCGCGTAAACCTGAATAGCTCCTGCCAGCGAGGTCCCGATGTTTTCCCATTTACGGGAAGAAAAGATTCGGCAGTAGGTACGCTTAGTGTACACGATGCACTGCGCTCCTTTTCTATACGCACATTTGTTGCATCTAAAGATAATCCATACAATAACGAAATTTTAGAAAATTTACTCCATAGCAAATCTTCTAATTTTATGAGTACAGATTATCTTCTCTAACTTTTACTCAGGAATATCCCGGTTATTTATTGGCAAAATGCTCCATAAAATGATCGGGATGTGCTCCTGTTCTTTCATTACTATCCAAAGCATCTATCTTCTGTACTTCAGATTCAGACAATTCAAAATCAAAAATATCAGCGTTTTGATGAATCCTGTTTTCATGAACACTTTTGGGAATCGTAATCACACCTTTTTGCAAATCCCATCGCAACACCACCTGAGCGGTAGATTTACCATATTTTTCAGCGATATCTTTTAAAAGTTTATTATCCAAAATTTGCCCGCGCATTAAGGGTGACCAACCTTCATACTGGATATTTCTTTCAGCACAATAATCCAGCATATTTTGTTGTACCAACTTTGGATGGAATTCATTTTGCAATAACATTGGCTTTATACTACCATTTTGAATGATTTCATCCATTTGATGTTCTACACAATTACATAACCCGATGGCTTTTACCTTACCCGATTTATAAATCTCTTCCATCGCTCGCCAGGTTTCAGTCAAAGTATCGGGAACAGGCCAGTGAATTAAATACAAATCTAAATAATCCAACTGTAATTTCTCCAAGCTCTTATCAATAGCCTTTAAAGTACCTTCGTACCCCTGGTCGTCATTCCAGACCTTACTGGTGATAAAAATATCATCTCTGTTAATATTACTTTCTTTTATCGCCTGTCCTACTCCCTCTTCATTATCATAAAAACTGGCAGTATCGATATGTCGATAACCTGCTTTTAAAGCATAATGTATTGCGTCCTTAACTTCTTTTCCATCCTTAGATTTATAAACACCTAAGCCTAAATAAGGCATTTCTAATCCATTATTGAGGCGTACCGTCCCATTAATATCAGTAATCTTCATAAGCTTTTTTTATAAAGATAAGGCGTGATTTTTAGTTCAAAAAATATATAGAAATTTTGACATTTTTTTGTGCTAAAAGTTTTCATTGTTTTATTCAGCCTAAGATTATATCTTTGACATTCCTTAAATTATTCTTAATGCGGAATGCTTTTTCTGAAGTCCAATGCTTTAAAAGGAAACATTAAAAAGCTTTTGAAGAGGTTGAGAAAATGATTGAAAACAAGACCTACAATATATTAATGATAGCTAAGCCTGAAGAGGAATTATTCTATCTAAAAAATTATCTGGACAAATCAATTATTAAAACTAAAGTCACTTCGGTATATTCCACTACAGATGCTATTAAAGAATTAAAAAAGCAAAAATACCATATCATTTTTTTAGATCTGGGCAAACCAGGAGAAACGGCATCAACTAAAATAGACCAAATTCTATCCTTTAGTCCCTCTATACCCACGGTAATTTTAAGCAATAAAATAGATCTGCCTTTTAGTATTTCTTGTCTAGAAAGAGGAGCCTCAGATTACCTGATAAAAGAAACCTTAGATACCTTTAGTATCTATAAAGCGATAAGACACAATATAGATCGCCGCAATTATATTCATGCGCTGGAAGAAGCAAAAATGCGCTATAGCCGTTTATTTCATTTAAGCCCGCAACCCATGTGGGTTTATGACATCGATACCTTAGAGTTTTTAGATGTTAACGAAGCTGCACTACAAAAATATGGCTACTCTATTAACGAATTCCTTTCCTTAAAAATTACTGATATTGCATCTGGGGACGAAATTCCAAAAATCCTTAAAACGGTTTACGAAACAAGAAAGAATGTTACCAGAAGCTTTAAAGGAATTTCCAAACATAAAACTAAGGATAATCAAATTATTGATGTAGAAATCCATAGCAACCTCATTAAATTTAATGAGAAATCGGCTCGCTTAATACTTGCTAACGATATTACAAAAAAACTCAAGCACATTAAGGCGATGGAAACCCAAAATAGAAAGCTACGCGAAATAGCATGGACTCAAAGCCACGTGGTAAGGGCTCCCCTAGTTCGAATGATGGCACTGGTAAACATGCTTAATGAACATTTTGAAGAGCCATCCGACTTCTACCTTGAGCAAATAAACAGGTCGGCTCAGGAATTTGACAAAATTATTCGCGAAATTTCAGATAAAACAGCCCAGATCGAATTAGACGATTAATCGCATCTTCCTTAAAAACACTTCTCATTTTTGTTTGATATATTGGTTTATCCAATATTTTTGTAGGTAAAATAGTATTTAATTTTTATATTCATAAAACCCAAATCATGTGCTTTCGCACCCGTATCCTTTTATAATGCAAAAAATACACTGTTCTTATTTTAAATACTGCACCTTAATTTTCTTTTGCCTGGTTCTAAATATTACTAGTAGGGCTCAGGAATATGGTGCTGATGAGTTATTCAGCATGGCAAGAAATGCTGCTTTTGAAGAAGACGATTATCCTAAAGCCATTAAACTTGCCAAACAGGCATTAGATCAAAGCCCCGATTACACAGGAATCCGAATCTTCTTAGGTAGAGTCTACACCTGGAGTAAAAAAACAGATAGCGCAAGAGTAGAATTTGAGAAAGTTTTAAAAGACAATCCGGGTCACGAAGACGGTTCTTTTGCTTACGGTAGTTTAGAATATTGGAACGACAATTCTAAAAAAGCCTTAGATATTGTAAATAGTGGTCTGGAAGTACATCCAGATGCCGAAAACTTATTACTGCTGAAAGCGAAAGTGCTTCGCGATCTTAAAGAATATAAACTCGCTCAGGAAGCCAATTCAAGACTTTTAAAAATTAATCCTAAAAATACTGAAGCCCGCTCCTTAAGTCAGCGATTAACCATACTTTCTGCCAAAAACCAAATTGGTGCTACCTACGATTTTGTTTATTTTGACAAACAGTTTGATGATCCCTGGCACCTTGCCAGTATCGATTATAGCAGGCAAACTAAAATAGGATCTATCGTAGCCAGGGTGAATTACGCCAATCGTTTTAACAACAATGCCTTACAATTTGAGGTAGACGCTTATCCAAGCATTTCTGAAACTTTTTACGCGTATGTAAACGCAGGATTCTCTGATGATGCAGGGATTTTCCCCGAATATCGCGCTGGTTTCTCCCTTTATGCCAATCTTCCATGGGCTCTGGAGGCCGAAGCCGGTTTTCGATTATTAGGTTTCGATGACCAAACCTGGATTTATACCGCTTCTATAGGAAAATATTATAAGAGCTTTTGGTTTAATTTCAGGACCTTTTTAACGCCATCCAACAGTTCTGTTTCGCAATCGTACAGTTTTATGACGCGTTATTACCTTGGTGGCGCAGACGATTTTCTTAGTTTAAGAGTAGGTACTGGTCTGTCTCCAGATAATCAAACCAATAATATCTTATACAATAATGGTAATCAATACCGTCTAAAATCAGATAATATCGCTATCGGTTATCGAAAAACTTTATGGAGCACCAATGTGCTATTTATAGAAACAGGCATCCAAAATCAGGAATATCGCCAGGGAGAAAAAGGCAATCAATTCACTATAGGTGTTGGATATTTAAAACGTTTTTAAAATGCTGAAAAAGCGTTTAAAACACATCATTATCATTTTAATTTTATTATCGCCTGTTTTTATGTTTCTGGCGTGGTTTTTTACACCAAAAACTAAAATGGTTGCAGCGATTATTGATAAAACTGTTTTAACTACAGAAGGACAGGAACATATTTCTTTAGACTGGGTGCTTAACTACAAGAAGTACACTAAAACATCTACAAAATTCTATAAAAGAAGTGAAGACTATTTCGGCTTTTTTCCAAAAGAGAACGAACAATTCGATCTTCGCGGTTTGGAACGTTTTCCTTCCAACAAAATAGAACAGCTAAGCAATGATGCTGATTTGGTCTATTTTACCGATACCTATGGAATTTACACTAACGAGTGGTACGAACAAAATAACCAGACCGAGCGATCCGGCATTGTTTACGGAGGATTAAAAGAAAACGATATGGAATTCCTTCAAAAAATGAAGGATAAAAATAAGCTTATAATCACCGAATTTAACACGTTTGGTTCTCCTACTGCATACGATATCCGAAGAAAATTTGAACATACCTTCGGATTGCAATGGACCGGTTGGACGGGACGTTATTTTGATAATTTAGATACCTTAACTAATAAAGAATTACCCAGGTGGTTAATCAAAAATTACCTGAATCAACACGGTAATAAATGGCCTTTTAAAAAATCTGGAGTGGCATTTGTAAACGAAAATGATCAGGTAACCATTCTTGAAGATAGTATTCATTTAGAGCGTGAAATTCCACAGATTATAAGTAATGCCTACGGAAAAAAACGATTTTCACTTCCTGATGAAATAAAATATCCATTTTGGTTTGATATTGTTCAAAATAACTCGGCTATCAATAAAACCGCGGCAAATTATAAACTGTACACTACAGAAAAAGGAAGCCGGGAATTGAAGAAATACGGTATTCCTACATCATTCCCTGCAGTAACTTACCATTTAGATAGCGATTACGAATTCTATTATTTCTCTGGTGATTTTTGTGATAACCCCATTACTATGGGAACTTCCTATTTTAAAGGAATCGGAATTTTTAAACGCTTCTTTTATAACGATAGGGATAAAACCGAAAGAGCCAGCTTCTTCTGGAAGTTTTATCGCCCCATGCTTCAGAAGATCTTAGAGGATTACGAGAAAAAAATCAGTACTAAAAACAACGAATCTTAGTTGGTGTACTTTATATAAACAGAATCTGGAATTATTTTTCCACCATTGGTGATAATCGCGTTCTTCTGTTTAAATCCGTTATACGCGTCCATTATACTTTTTTGCTGTTTAGGATCGTTTACTGGTCTTTCGCCCATATCCTCAAGGATCTCATAAAGACGATCACCATTAAGATGATAGGTACCTACCACATAATCTTTCATATTCACCTTGGTTTGAATCAACGGAATCTGGTGAATATTTCTAAAATTAACAACGGTATCCAGGCCTTTTCCTAACCAGCTCGTATCTTCGGGTAGATCAAGTTGGTAATTAGACTTCAGCAATCTTAAAATACTGGGAGCGACATCAGAATGGGATGAAATCGATGCCATTTCAGAAGTACGTTTAAGCATTGGAGAATACAATATTAAAGGTACATGATAACGATCGATAACCGTAGCCATAGGAATTTCGGGCATACGGTGATCCCCCGTAATTAGGAAAATGGTATTGCTAAAATCCGGACGCTTTTCATAATTTTCAAAGAACTTTTTCAGCATTGCATCGGTATATAAAATACTGGCATATTGATCTCGATAAGCACGATAGTCCTGCTTTTTACTTTCTGTAAAATCAAGCTGAGTCATACGCTCTTCAAAACGATCATAAAATTCCTGCTGCTGATTAATTTTGAACGGGTTGTGGGAAGAAACCGTAAGCAAGACCCCTAATTGAGGTTTTGCCATACTATCTGAAGGTCTGGTATTTAAATATTTTGCATAAAGCGCCTCATCATCATAGCCCCAGGTAAAACCATTAGTTTCTGGTAACAATCCCGAATTTGTAGAAAACTTGTCTTTATCAATAAGATCATCAATTTTATTTCTTCTTAAATACAGCTCCATATTATCGAAACTCGCATCACCACCGTAGTAAAATGAAGTTTCATAACCGTTATGTTTTAACAGGTTTAAAAGTGATAACTGATTAGGCATTTTTTCTCCCATACCTAAATAACCACTTTGCGCAAAAGGCAAAGAGCCTAAAATAGAAGGTAAAACAGCAAAAGTACGCCCTCCCTGACTAAGAAAGTTTTTCCAATACAAACTCTGTGTAGAAAGCGAATCAAGAAACGGGGTCCAATTTCCTAAATAAGCACCTTTATTCGTAAAAGCACGACCTAAACCTTCCACCAGAATAATCACAATATTCGGTTTCTTTTCATTAAGATTAAAATATGGCGAAAGCACATCGGTATCAGAATCTACATGATAAAAAGGATAATTGCTTTCATCTAAATATTCATAATCCACGACAGAATTATCAAGATTATCATAAATACCAATATAATTATCAGCATAAATATCGACGTCATAATCGGTCTTGGGAAAGAAATAATAATACGAACTTGTAAAAAAATAGTCTGATTTATTGGTCACCAGATTACTGGCAAAAGTGGTTTGTAAACTTATTTGGCTCCAAGCTGAAGTAGTTGAAGTAAAGAATATTATTACAGAAGCTAGTGGATAAATAATACCTAAAGCCCAGGGTAATTTAATAAATCTAGGCAACCACCATAAAATGGAAATACAAATGGCAACCACCACTAAGAACTGGAGTACGGCAACAATACTTAAACCTCCTGATGCTCCCAAAGTTTGCTGTACATCTTGTAACGAGTAACTAAAAAGATCTGCACCCAACAGGTTTAAAGAGGTCGTAAAATACAACACCAATGCGGTTTGGATAATGGCTGCGAAACAAATAAAAGTTTTGAAAGTAAATTTGGCTGATTTGGGATGCACTACATAAAAGATAAGGTAGAAAATATAGCAGACTGCCCCCCATTTTAGCCAAAGCAAAACATCCATCCAGCAACTATACATCAACAATCTAAAAAAGTTTTCCTGTACAGCATTGACTAGCGTATTATAAAAAAGCTCTAAAAGACTGAGTAAAAACAGTAAAAAGAGCCATACGAGTGAAATTGAAAAAAACTCCCTGGTAGCATTAATTAATTTCTCTCTAAAACTTAGATGATCGAATGAACTTATCTGTGACATAAGACTTAGTTGCAAGCAGCCAAAGTATCAAAAAAAGCTGTATTCTTAGCTTAAGAATACATAAAATCGATAGATATCTTCTAAAAAGCGCTATAACTAATTTACGGCAAGTCTAGACTTTAATAGCTGCAGATCCCCATCACCAAAGCCTTTAATATCCAGAATAGTGCCGCGATGCGCATCAGATTTTAAAATGAGTTTTTCTTTTTCGAAACGGAAATCAACAATATCTTTAAATAAAAATGATTTTGGTTTTAATTGCTGCCCTTTCATCTCCAATTTCTCCTCATCCCACGAGATTATAACGTCTTTTGGATAATAAAAATAGATTAACAAATTCACAGATCCACCAAAAAGAAACATCATAAACAAAAATTTACCGATAGGATTTGCTTCCTCGAACAGGTTTACGATTCCAGCAATTGTAAAAACTACTCCTGAAATTAACGGCAGATGTTTTACCCAAAATGGCGAATGTTTCTTGATCGTATTTTTCATATTAGGCAAATTGTAAATTAGTTTCTGAATTGAAATCCTGCTTTAATTTCCGGATCTCTTCAGGCTTGAAGCCTTTTAATTCTATCATTGTCCCGGCAGCTGCTCCTTTTTTGATCGTGAGATTATAATCTGAAACATTTAGATGATCTACTTCAGATAAATTATAAGAAACCTCCTTTTGGCACCACTGCTTTAAAACGATCTTATCCTCATCCCAGCTTATATATTCTTCAGTAGAACCACCAAAGAAATATTGGACTACGAAATAACAAATCCCGATAGCAAAGTAGCCATAAGACATTAAACTAGAGCTCTCTTCAGTAAAGAACATGGCAACAGCGACAATAAGGTAGAATAAACCAAATAAACGGTAATAATGTTTCCTAAAAAAGCCGTTATGTTTTTCGATTTTCTGCATAAAAAAGGATTCCGATATAAAAATACCGAAATCCTTTAATATTTCCTATAATTTTTTAGTCTATACCGTTTTTATCTTTAACTCTTTTCTCGTTGGTTTTGCTTCGGAATTTAACGGAGTACCATATAAATCGAAATCGGCAGCATCAGTGATTTTAATATCATAATATTCGCCTGTTTTCAGGTAAATTTCAGCAGCATCTATAAGTACTTCATTATCTACATCTGGCGAGTCAAACTCTGTTCTTCCGATAAAATAATTACCTTCTTTTCTATCGATGATCACTTTAAAAGTTTGCCCTATTTTTTGCTGATTCAGCTCCCAGGAAATTTGTGACTGAATTTCCATAATTTCATTAGCACGCTCCTGCTTTACCTCATCTGGTACGTCGTCTTCAAGATTATACGCATGGGTATTTTCTTCGTGAGAATAGGTAAAACATCCCAAACGCTCAAATCGCATTTCTTTCACCCATTCTTTTAATTCCTGGAAATGCGCTTCGGTTTCTCCGGGGTATCCCACGATAAGCGTGGTTCTAATCGCCATTTCTGGAACAGTCTCTCTAAATTTATATAAAAGATCGGTGGTTTTTTTATGAGTAGTACCACGACGCATCGATTTTAAAAGATCATCAGAAATATGCTGTAAAGGAATATCCAGATAATTACAGATTTTTGGCTCCCGTTTCATCACCTCTAGCACATCCATTGGAAAACCCGTTGGAAATGCATAATGCAAACGAATCCATTCGATTCCTTCAACTTTAACCAAATTCTCTAATAATTCGGCTAAATTTCTTTTTTTATAAAGATCAAGACCGTAATAGGTTAAATCCTGAGCGATAAGGATTAATTCTTTCACGCCGTTTGCCGCCAGCTTTTTAGCTTCAGTAACCAAATTTTCGATCGGTGTTGATTTATGGCCCCCGCGCATTAACGGGATGGCACAAAAACTACAGGGACGATCACAACCTTCAGCGATCTTTAAATAAGCATAGTTTTTTGGAGTCGTGGTTAAACGCTCACCAATAAGCTCATGCTTATAATCGGCTTCCAGGGCTTTTAATAAACCCGGGAGTTCTGTTGTTCCAAAATACTGATCTACATTTGGAATCTCCTTTTGTAAATCGGGTTTATAGCGCTCACTTAAACAACCGGTTACAAAAACCTTATCTACATCGCCCTGCTCTTTTTTCGCTACAAATTCTAAAATAGTATTTACCGATTGTTCTTTAGCATTATCGATAAATCCACAGGTATTAATTACAACAATATTACCTTCCTCCTCGTGAACAACATCTTTATTATTCGCTTTTAACTGCCCCATTAACACTTCGCTGTCGTAAACATTCTTACTACAACCAAGGGTTACTACATTTATCCTGTTCTTTTTAAGCGATTTAGTCCTCATGTAAAATCTTCGTTTAGGAGTGCAAAAGTAGTGAAGATGAACGAAATACTAAGGATATCAGCCAAAATTTAGCGTTGATACCAATTTAAGTCCGTTTATTTTTCCTGAGAGTTGATTTCTTCTTTAGGTTTCTTCCATAGTCCCAGGCAAATAACTCCTGAAATAAGCATTGAAACAAGAACACCGGCAATGACTATTCCAGCACCATCACCAGCAAAATGATCCATATCGTAGTCCATAAAGATAAAGAGATAACCTATAAAAAGGGCATCAAGCACTAATTGAATAATCCAGTAAGCAATTTTACCTTTATGTGTTAGTTTTCGTAGGAACAATCGATCTAACATAGCTTTGAGTTTTTTGGTTTTAGGCTTTTAGAACGATCTTAATTTTTGATTATTTTATAGACAAAGAGGTTATTTTTAAGAATAGCGTATCTTTAAAAAAATCTGTCACAAACCATGAAATCACATTTTTTGATTCTGCTTCTTTTCATTACAAGTTTATCACTTAATGCTCAGGAAACTGCCAGAGACCTAGGCATTATAACCGGCGTAATGCCCGTTGGAAAAACCAATAGCATCGTAGATGTAAGTGGAGTTAAAGTTGGTCATACCACATTAATTAAAGGGGACGCTATAAGAACAGGTGTCACTGCAATTTTACCGCACGGAGGAAATATTTTTCAGGATAAAGTACCGGCTGCAGTTTTTGTGGGTAACGGTTTTGGGAAATTAGCAGGAACCACACAAATAAACGAGCTTGGAAACATCGAAACTCCCATTATCCTCACCAATACGCTTAATGTTGCTACCGGTATTGATGCCGTTATTAAATACACTTTACATTCATCTGAAAATGAACAGGTAAGATCTGTGAATGCTGTTGTTGGCGAAACTAACGATGGCTATCTAAATGATATTAGAGGGCAGCATGTTTCTACCACAGATGTTTTAAATGCGATAAAAAATGCAAGCACAGAAAAGCCGGAACAGGGAAATGTTGGTGCCGGTACCGGAACGATTTGTTTTGGTTATAAAGGCGGAATAGGAACATCTTCACGTAGATTGCCTAAAAATCTTGGCGGTTATACTGTAGGCGTTTTGGTGCAAACAAACTTTGGTGGAGTCCTGGATATTGGCGGAGTCAATATGGGGGAAAAATTAAAGAATTTCGCCTTTGCAGATGAATTACAAAATAACGTAGATGGTAGTTGTATGGTAGTGGTTGCCACCGATGCGCCATTGACGAGTAGAAATTTAGAACGCCTTGCTAAACGTGCTTTTATGGGACTGGCACAAAGTGGAGGAATTGCTTCTAACGGCAGCGGAGATTACATCATTGCTTTTTCTACTTCGGAAGATGTGAGAATTCCCTATCAAACCAAAGCATTATATAAAACTAAAAGTGTTCCCAACGATTGGATGTCACCATTATTTATGGCTGCAAACGAAGCCACCGAAGAAGCCATCATCAATAGCTTATTTATGGCTGAAGATATGACCGGTTATCAAGGCCATCACATTAAAAAATTACCCGTAGATAAAGTATTATCGATCCTGAAAGAACAGGGAGTGTTGGAAAGTGAATAATATTCTAGGCCTTTCGTAATTTCTAATCTTTCTGATCACTGGGAATTTTGCTTCTGCTTTAATGTAGAACATAGAATTCAAGAATCAAGAGTCAGGAAACAAGACTAGACAACAAACTAATTTGAAAATAGAATATTTAAAAATGAAGAAAACATCCTCTTAAACTTTTGAACCTTAAACTTTCGAAATTTTAAACTCAGCTTATATCTACTCCCGTACGTTTCTTTACTTCTTCGCAAAATAATAATTGAAGTCTTCTGGTAACTTTTCCAATGTCGTTCCCAAAGTTTATAATCCTATCCGGAAAATGAAGATTTTTAATTGCGGTAATCTGAGTAGTGGTACCGGTAATAAAAACTTCGGTAACCTCATCTAACTCAGAGACCGGAAGTGCTTTTTCAACAATTACGATATTGTTTTCCTTACACAGTTTTATAAGTAAATTTCGAGTAATTCCGGGTAAAATAAACTTACCATTGGGATGTGTATAAACGCTTTCATCTTTTACAAAAAACAATGAAGAGTGTGAACCTTCCGTAAAATAACCATCTCTAATCATTATGTTTTCAGAAAAATCACTTTTCTTAGCTTCGGTATTTGCCAGAATATTGGCCATTAAGGAAACCGATTTGATATCGCAGCGATGCCAACGCAGATCATTAGATACCAGGACATCTTTAAATTGATTCTGAAAACCTCTAAGATTGGTTTTATAAGCATATACAAGCACCGTAGCATCGTAATTTTCAGGAAAATAATGCGTCCTTGGAGCCATTCCCCTACTTACCTGAATATAAATGGCGCCATCGGCTGCGTTTAATTCCGTCAATTCGATAGCTTTTAAAATAATGCTTTCAAAATCACTTATATCACATTGCAATTCGACTTCATTCAAAGAATATCGCAGCCTTTGTAGATGTTCTTTCAGTAAAAACAACTTTCCGCTGTAAAAAGGAATGACTTCGTAAATACCATCACCAAATAAAAAACCACGATCAAAAACAGAGATTTTCGCCTCTTCGGGCTTTAACCATTCTCCATTTAAATATACTTTGCTGGGGTAACTTAGTTTCATGTTTAATGCAAAACTTAAAAATAGACTATTGCGCGATATAAAAAAACTGCCCTGGAAAAAAATTTCACAAGGCAGTTTTATAAGTTTTTGGAGAGTCATTTATGAACAAGGTTGCAATTGGATGGAATCAACCTGAAAAAATGAAATCACAACCAAAATGATCAACAAAGAGCTAAAATTGAAAAGAAGGCGGAGCATTTTCGGGTTTGCTTCCCCAATCTTTATTTGCTTTGTTACCCATTTTTAAGACTAATGTCCCCCCATTTTCTAAATCTGTATGCGTAAACCAGGGGTTGTCCCAGTTTTTACCATTTAAAGTAGCGCTTTGTATATACTTATTGTCCTTAGAGAAATTTTCTGCAACGATGGTGAAAGTTTTACCATTTTCTAATGTCACTTCAGATTTTTCAAAAAACGGACTTCCAATCACATAAATGGGTAACCCCGGCGTTACCGGATAAAATCCTAATTGAGAAAATACTACAAAAGAAGACATTCCGCCGCCATCTTCATCTCCCGGAACTCCCATAAAATCATTTCTAAACCAGGTATGTATTAATTTTTTTATGCGTTTCTGGGTCTTCCACGGTTCACCGGCATAGCTATACAGGTATGGGATATGAAGTGAAGGCTCATTGGCCATACTAAACTGGCCTACATTCCCGGTTTGATCCGGTAACTGCGTATAAAACTCTCTTTTGCCTCTACCCATTGGCTCAGCAAATGTAGCATCAAGATTATCAATAAAGGCTTTTCTACCTCCCATCAAATCAATTAAATCTGCAACATTATGCTGTACGTCCCATCGGTATGTCCAACCATTATTCTCTCCATAATAATTTCTTGCACCCACGCCTCCAGAAAAACGATAATCAAATGGTGCTATAAATTCACCATTTTTATCCTTAGGATGGAAAAAATTGGTTTCGCTATTAAACAAATTTCGATAATTTAGGGCTTCTTTTATAAAGCGCTTATAGTCATTCTTATGGTCTAATTTATTTGCTAAAACCGCCAGACACCATTCATCATAAGCCGTTCCTAATGTTACCGCTACGGGCTGGCGCTTCTCAAAACCACTAACTTCAGGAATGGTTTCTTCCTCACCATCCCTTAAAGCCGGGATAAATCCATTTCTTTTATAGAAAGTATCTAGTTCGCCGGCCGGTTTCCCAGACCACGGCGCTAATGTTTTTTCTGTAATTGCTGCTTTAGATGCCTGATAAGCCTTTTCAAGATCAAAATTATCAACTCCTTTTTCTGAAGCATCCAAAATAGTCGCCACACCATGATTAGAATTCATTCTTCTACTATCTCCCGTTACTTCAGGAAAGGTTGGTAACCAGTTATGCTCCATCTGCTGTGCCATTAAAATAAAAGAATGAATAATATCCTCTTCCTGCTTAGGATTCAGCAAAACACGCAATGGATGATGTGCTCTGTACGAATCCCAAATCCAATCGTCTGTATAAAACGGTCTTCCATTATCCTGATGCACCTGGCCATCAAAAGCACTGTAATATCGCCCATCTTCAGAAATACAAACAGGGCGCTCGTAAGAACGATATAGCGATGTGTAAAAAACATTTTTATCGGCTTCACTACCACCTTCTACCTGCATTTTACCTAATGCTTCGTCCCAAATCTGTTTCCCCTGTTCTTGTAACTCGGCCACTGTTCTACCTTTTATCTCTCTTTGATAATTCGATTTAGCTTGTTGCTCATTAATAAAAGATACCCCGTATGGCAACTCTAAATTAGATTGCGATTTTGAGAAACTTAATACGATACTGGCATTTCTACCCTCTGCTTTAGTACCTGAAATAAGCGTAGTATTTTCATCCAAAACCTGAACTTTTTCGGGCTTTTGCTTCGGAATTAAATAGATATAAACTTTGGTGTTATTTCCTATAATCTGATAGCCAGCGATTGCTTCACCATCCCAGGTTAACATGCCGTTTCTCGAATTGAGGATAAGGTGACTTTCTTTTTCTTTTTCAAAATGAATAGTATATTTAGCCGACTGCGATGCTAATCCATAATCTACCGTAGTTTCCTGCTCATCTAAATAAACATGGTAACTGTAAGGATGAATTTCTTCTAAATCATAACTAAATTTTATTACCGGTTTAATGTCGGAAAGCGCTCCCTGAAACGGACTCAAATTAAATGCAGAACTACCACGATGACTGGTAATCATCAAAGGCAGGCCATTTAACAAATCGCCATTATAATCTGAACGTTCCGGATATACCCGCAACATGCTATTTGGCATATGTATCGTTGGGTAGGTTGGTACCAACATATGACTAATATTACCCATATATGGGTTTACATATTCAGCCGGACTTTTTTCTTTTACGGCCTGTGCAAAGGTTGAATAACTCGTTACCAGCATAAACAGTACTGGTAACGAGTTATTTTTTAAGAATTTGATCATTAAGTTAGGGTTAATTAAGCTTATTCGGTTTCTTTTAAAAGTTCTTTTACTGCAGTTTGCAACTGGGGATCATCTCCACTTAAAAATTCATTATAAGGTAATGCTACTTCTATATCGGGTTGCAACTCCATATTTTCTGTTGGTTCTCCTTCTGCACCTATAGTGGCTACCATTGGTATTCCAAATATGATCGAAGGATCTATTTGTCTTTCCCACCATACCGCTGTACCGGTACCTGCCACTGGCATCCCTACCAGTTTACCTATTCCGTTTTGTTTGTAAACATAAGGGAAAATAAAAGCATCACTATAATTTCCTTCACTCATTAAAACGATACTGGGCTTGGTCCAACGGGTCATGGGTTCTCCCCCTTTAATCACTTCTCCCTGTGGTGCGAACTTTAAATATTCTTCCCCGCTTAAAAAAGTATTAAGATCGTCATGCAACCATCCACCACCGTTAAAACGGGTATCTACCACAAGACCTTCTTTTTCTAAATTCTTACCAAGTGCATTTTCATAAACATCTCTAAAACTACCATCATTCATTCCCTGGATATGCACATAACCCAGTTTACCGTTACTAAGGCTATCGGTTTTACGCTCCATGGTACGCACCCAACGCTTGTACATTAAAGCACGCTCTGATCCTACCGAAACAGGCTTGATGGTTTCTTCGAAAGTGGAGTTCCCGCTTTTAATGGTTAGTAAAGTATTTTTATCCTGAATGTTATTTAGATATTTATTCCAGTTTTCATCAGATTTGATAGTTTTACCATTGATTTTGATAATTATATCACCTGCTTTTATTTTGCTATCGGCATTATCTAATGGTCCTCCTGAAATCACTTCAGAGATTTTAATTCCGTCTCCCATATAGGATTCATTATATAATACTCCTAAAGAAGCGGTATGATCACCGTTAGCACCAGAGGCATAATAACGTCCCCCAGTGTGAGAAGCATTTAACTCTCCTAAAAGCTCACTTAACAATTCCTGAAAATCATAATTATTATTGATATGCGGTAAAAACTTCGCATATTCGTCATGGTACATTTGCCAATCGATTCCGTGAATCTCAGGATCATAGAATTTCTTGGTAACCTGTCTCCACATATGGTTAAACATATATTCTCTTTCAGCAGCAGCATCAATCACCATATCACCATTGATAGCTATATTTTCTACCTTACCACTTTCTGCATCTACTTTTACCAAACGTCCATTATTACTTAAAAATAAGGATTTCCCATCTTCACTAATTTCAATTCCGCTAGGAGAACCGCCCATTTTTGCCAAAATCTTGGTTTCTCTGGTTCTTGGCTCGGTTACCCAAAGATCATATCCTTTTTCAAATGATGCCAGATAAAAAACTTTGCTCGCATCTTTATTCAACACATAATCACTAATACTGGCAGAGTTAATTGTAAGTTTTACTTTACGGATATCAAGGTTATCGAAATTAAGTTTTAAAGGTTCATCCTTTTTTTCTTCTTTTTTCTTTTTAGATTTTTTCCCGTCTTCTTCTGCTTTTTCCTTTTCTTCTTTCTCCTTTTTCTCGCGCTCTTCTAAAAGTTTAAATTCTTCTTCGCTTAGAGTATATCGATCATATGCTTTTTGATCAAAAAATACCGCGTAGATATCCTGCTCGGTACTTCCCTGGTTCGCTAATGATTTTCTACCCTCGCGGCTACTGGTATAGGTCATCATTTTACCATCCATGGCCCATTTGGCGTTAGATTCCCCAAAGCCACTATTTACAGGATGAAAAATTTCTCCGTTACCGTTCGCTTTAATTAAAGCCACATTATTATTAAAAAAATAACCTTTTTGATCATCTACCATTAGCCAACGGCTATCTGGGCTCCATTGAAAAGACCAATCTCCATCACTATACGAATGATTTCTACCTTCAGGAAGAATTACTGTTTTCTTACCCGATTTTAGATCCATTACTTTTAAAATATTTCGTTCCTCTATAAAAGCGATTTTAGAAGAATCTGGAGAAATTTTAGCCTGAAATTCTTCAGCAGTCGTGTTAATTAAAGGCTCAATATCTACAATGGTCGAAGCATAGAAATACTCTTCCTGCGGGCGGTTTAAAGTCGCTTTATATACATTCCAGCTACCATCCTTCTCCCCGGAAAAAATTAATTCTTTTCCGCTTGGGGACCAGCTCACCATACGCTCCTGAGTAGAGGTATTGGTAATTCTTTTTGTACGGGAATCGTCTACACCGGTCACAAAAACTTCGCCTCGATTTACAAAAGCAATCTCTTTATTATTAGGACTAACCGCAAATTCGGTTACACTATTGATATCCATATTTTTGATGGCTTCGAAAGCAGCATCATCCAGAACTTTAATCTCCAGTTTTTTAGGTTGAGTTCCTGGCGTCATGGTATAGACTTCACCTTTCCAGGTAAACGCCAATTTATCGCTATCAGAAATACTTAAGTGACGCACCGGAAAATCTTTAAAATTAGTCAGTTTTTCTTCGGAACCCGAGCTTAAATTTTTGACGTACAAATTTTGTGTACCGTCTTTTTCATTCAGATAAAATACTTTTGTTCCATCAGCACTAAAAACAGGCTCACGATCTTCACCCTCAAAATTACTGATTTGCTTATACGAATCATTCTCAAGATCATACAACCAAATATCTCTTGTGACTGCCGAAGTATGATGTTTTCTCCAGGCATCTTCATAACCTTTTCTATCCTGAAAAACCAAATGCGTTCCATCTTTACTAAAATGGGCTTCTTCTGCTCCCGCAGCGGTAAGTAATTCTGGTCGTCCACCTTTTATAGGGATGGTATACAAATTTTGAAATAATCCGGGACTTGGAAATCTTACGCTTGATGCCGGTGCATTACGACCACTCCCGTAAAGAACCTTATCGTCCTGTGGTGAAAAATCGTAGGGAAAATCATTGGCGCTATTATAAGTTAATCTTGTAGGTGTTCCACCTGTAGCTGGCATGGTATATACATCAAAATTACCATAACGATCGCTGGCAAAAGCTATACTTTTACCATCGTGACTCCAAACGGGACGCATATCATAAGCATCTCCTGTAGTTATGGCAATGGCTACTCCCCCATCACTACTAACCCGATAAAGGTTCCCCATATATCCAAAAACGATAGTTTCACCATTTGGTGAAATCGAAGGATATCGTAACCATTTTGCATTTTCTTGTGCTGAAACTGCCACACCAACAAATAATAGCATGATCAGCAAATAAAATTTTCTCATAAAATAAATGAATTTAATTTAGCTAAATTTTCAGAGTGGCACTAAGATACTAACTATTGCAATTTAATGGCTATAAAAAATCCATCGAAACTTTTGTTAGGATGGATTTTAAATTATTAATTGTTAGGCGAATCTTTTAAATAGCACTATATTCTATTAAAATTTCATCATTTTGGTCGTATAGAATTAATTCCCCTTCCTCATTATAAGTATAATACCAACCGAAAGGATAACCTGAAACTTTAAATATATCTACAGCATCTTTTTCTATTTTTTCCAGAAGAATTCTGCTGTCAAACCTCAAGAAATAAAAATTTTGATCTGCCAGTTTTACTAATTGAAAGTTCCCACCAGTTTTTTGGTTTTTAAATGCCTGATTTTGCCATTCTCCAATAACATCCAAAACCTCTAAATCTTTTGTGATTTTATATTCTGAAAATAACTTTTCAAGTCTTTTTACCAAATCATCTTCAGCAGGCATTTCTGCCAACTTTTCTAATAAATAAGCATACCTGCTTTCCTGATTAACTAAAGAATAATCATAAGCAGAAAGAGATAGCGATTCTAATGTGTAACTAGGGAATAAACTCGTTTTAAATCTTTTAATTATTTCTTCATTTGCAATCAAAGACCAATAAGCAAGATTTATCTTGGCATCTCGATTATGCGCTAAATTCACTATTGGTAATATAGCACTACTTGTTTTACTAATTAACACATATCCTTTATTTCCATGAATCTTAAAAAGCAATGAAGTTCTAATCATATTATCCACAGAAATTGAGTCATACCTAAACCTATCTTCAGTCTTCAATAAAACCTCCTGGTCTAATTCATTAATTATTTTCCAATAATCAGCAATTTCATCGTCGGTTTTTAAAGCTTTTATTTCTTCACGATATGCTTCAGTTGGAATTTGACTAAGGCAATTAAAACTTAAGGTACAAATGATAAGTAGCGTTAAAATTCGAAGCATTTTAATATAATTTTTTTGAAATTCAATTAAGAAACGTCCTCTAAAAAAAGAGTAATAAGTATATTTCTTTAATTTTAAGATGTTTTTTTAATTCGCAGCAAAAAAATTATGCAAGCCTAACAACCAGCCTTGCTCATAATACCTGATAATACTTATAAGTATTGCAGAAATGATCACATAGATCCAGTTATACTTTTTGACCTTTACAAAATAAGCACCTAAAAGCCCTAGCAGAAGTACTGGAAAAGTCATTATTAGATTCGCATAAAGCCATGCACCCTGGAATACGGCCAGTATTTTCATGATCACATAAAAAAGGCAATAAATAAATATAAGTTTGGTAAAGATAATCAGGTATCGTTGTGCCATTACTTGGAATAGTCTTTTGGTGGTTTACGTTGCTGCGATTCCTGCTCGTAAGCATAAGCCCAGCGTAATAAATTTTGTTCGGAATAAGGAATAGAAATAAAGGTTAAACCTTTAGGTTCCCCAATATCGTCATAGCCCATAGGTACCGTGATCGCAGGGTATTCTGCAACCGCAGCAAAGCCGGCATGATAGTTATTAATAGAAAGAATACCGTCTAAATAATGCTCTTTCATCGGTATATCGAAAAATCGTTTTCCGCGTATTTTTAGGGTATCTTTTATGGCCTGAAATTCTTTAGCTGTAGCATTATCTTTTACAATTCCTTCAAACAAACCCTGTCCGTAAGGTGCTCGCTGTACAGAATCCTCCATATTGAAAGTCATAATATCTTCTACAGATCGTACCTCTATTCTTTTTCCGTAGCGTTCTAAATAATCAGGAAGATCTTTTTTCATGTCAAGGTTCAATAACCTAAGAAAGTTTTCTAATTCAATAGCTTCAGCCTCAAATTCGACGATTTGAGCTCCAATCTTTTTAAGCTCGTTAATGGCACGACTATATAGCGAATCTTGAGTAAGTTCTTTGATCACTCCTAATCGTACGCCACGTAAACTGGTGGTATCGGTTAAAGCAGAATAATAATCTGTGGTCACTTTAATAGAATCTGCATAAACTTTGGTATCAGACGTATCCCTACCAGCCATTGCGCTTAGTAAAATAGCATTATCCATAACCGTTTTGGTTATTGGCCCGGGCGTATCTAAAGTACTTGAAATTGGTATAATACCAGTTCTACTTAAAAGTCCAATCGTTGGTTTTAATCCTACAAGACTATTCTGACTAGATGGTGAAAGTATTGATCCTGAAGTTTCAGATCCTACGGCTAAAGGAGCAAAATTGGCTGCAACGGCTACAGCACTACCAGAACTAGAACCACCGGTGTCAAAAATTCTACGTCCGTAAGGATTTAAGGTTTGTCCACCCACCGCAGAATACCCACTTGGGCAATCTTTACAGAAAAAATAGGCCCATTCACTAAGATTTGCTTTTCCTAAAATTATCGCCCCACTTTCTTCTAACTTATTTGTTATAAAAGCATTTGGGGTCGTATTTCCCTGCAACGCCACAGATCCCGCCGTTGTTGGCATCGTGGACGTATTGATATTATCTTTTAACAATACAGGAATACCGTAAATCGGACTTTTATTCGCGGTATTTTTATAGTTTCTATCCTTAAGTCGGGCCTCAGTTAAAACATTTGGATTAACTGCAATAACAGCATTGAGAGAAAGATCGTTTTCCCGATCTAATTTTCTCATTCGGTAAAGATAAAACAGGGTAAGCTCTTCGTAGGTAAGTTGCTCTTCGGCTATCGCTTTTTGTAGTTCTGTAACAGATTTTTCAAGAATTATTGATTTTAAACTATCATATTTCTTTTCTGTTACTTTATAAAGCTCAATTTCAAAAGGAGACCAGAGTATATCTTTTTCAAGATATTTAGAATCTAAAACTTTAAACTCTAATACCTCGTGCTCTTGATCATCTTCTACCTCAGTAAAATTAGAGTCTGTAATTTCCTGAGTGTCTTTATTATTTCCTTTATCATTTTTGCAGCTTACCAAGGCTAAAATACTGCAAAGGAATAAAATCTTTTTCATGTGGGATTAGCTAATTGACTATTGATTAGTTTATTCATATATTTTTCTGAACAAAATCATATCCGGAATTAGAATTTCTTCAAGAAAAATATTTCCGCGGTACAAGCACGAAGCCAAAAAAAATAGCTGAATTACTTAATAATAACTCAACTTCAAGAAAAATAATACCTATTATTTAAAAAAGGAATCTACAAATTCAAACTTGTTAAAAACCTGAAGATCTTCCACCCGTTCTCCTACACCAATATATTTTACCGGAATTTGGAATTGATCGCTAATCCCAATCACAACACCACCTTTTGCGGTACCATCTAACTTGGTTACCGCCAGAGAGGTAACTTCAGTAGCAGCTGTGAATTGCTTAGCCTGCTCAAAAGCATTTTGCCCAGTAGAACCATCTAAAACTAAAAGCACTTCATGGGGCGCATCTGGTATTACTTTTTGCATCACTCTTTTTACTTTAGAAAGCTCTTTCATGAGGTTTACCTTATTATGCAACCTTCCTGCAGTATCAATTAAAACAACATCTGCATCCATTTTAACAGCATTTTGTACGGTATCGAAGGCTACAGAAGCAGGATCACTACCCATGGATTGTTTTATAATAGGTACATCGGTACGTTCTGCCCAAACCTGTAATTGATCGATAGCTGCTGCTCTAAAAGTATCGGCGGCTCCTAAAACAACTTTTAAGCCTCGGCTTTTAAATTGATTGGCCAGTTTCCCGATAGTTGTTGTTTTCCCTACACCATTAACCCCCACAACCATCATTACGTAAGGTTTCTTATTGGGTACAGTAAAATCTGTAGCGTTACCAGAATTGGTTTCGGATAATAAACCGGCAATTTCTTCTCTTAGGATTTTGTTAAGTTCATCGGTTCCCAAATACTTGTCTTTGGCTACACGATCTTCTATACGGTTTATAATTTTTATAGTAGTGGCTACCCCAACATCACTACTTACCAGCACATCTTCTAAATCATCAAGAACTTCGTCGTCAACTTTAGACTTACCGGCAACAGCTTTGCTCATTTTAGAAAAAAAGCTGCTTTTACTTTTCTCCAGCCCTTTATCCAGAGTTTCCTTTTTTTCTTTTGAAAAGATCTTTTTAAATAAACTCATTTTTGGTTATTCGTTTTAATGAGAATAGTCCTTTAAAAAAAGGACTTTGTTATTAGCGGTAAATATACGTAAAAAGAAAAAGCCGTCCAGATAACAAATCAGGACGGCCATTTAAAAAAAATATAAATTTTTTATCCGATTACTTTTTTAAATAATCGTTTACATCTTCAGGAGCCATAATAGCTTCAACGAAAGTATATGCACCTGTTTTAGGAGATTTAACCATTTTAATAGCTTTGCTTAATCTCTTAGATCCTGTTTGTAATGCTGCTACTGATTTCTTTGCCATGACTCAAATTATTTAATCTCTTTATGAACCGTCATTTTTTTCAAGATTGGGTTAAATTTCTTTAACTCCATTCTATCCGGCGTATTTTTTTTATTCTTTGTAGTGATATATCTTGATGTACCTGGTTGACCAGAAGCTTTATGCTCGGTACACTCTAAAATAACCTGTACTCTGTTTCCTTTCTTTGCCATCTTAATTTGTTTTTATAGGTAAAGGATTATTTTTGAAGAAATCCTTTTGCTCTAGCCTCTTTAATAACGGCAGAGATTCCTTTCTTGTTAATATTTTTAAGCGCAGAGGTAGATACTTTTAAAGTGATCCATTTATCCTCTTCAGGAATAAAAAAACGTTTCTTTACCAGGTTAGCGTTAAATTTACGCTTGGTCTTATTCATTGCGTGAGAAACATTGTTCCCAACCATCGCTTTTTTCCCTGTAAGTTCACAAACTCTTGACATTGCTCTATACTTTATCTCGTTATTTCAAAACAGGGTGCAAATTAACGATTTTTATCCCTAATTCACAACACATTCTGCAAAAAAAATTTACGATATTATTTTCGTTGCTATTGAGTATTAAATTATTGACTCAAACCAGCCTATTTTTGGCTGTAAATTTCATCTAATATCATCTCCATACATTTATTAACAGCCTTTCCCACGACCTTATCCCGATGATTCCCAAAATTAAATTCATGAGCAAAAACGCGTTGTGGTGTAGCAATTGCCAAAAAAACGGTTCCAACTTCAGCATCGCTATCACCTTTGTCCGGGCCGGCATTTCCCGTAGTTGCTATGGCATAATCGGTTTGGTATAAAGCTTTTACTTTTTTAGCCATTTCACAAGCCACTTCATTGCTTACCACAGAATATTTTTCTATAAGTTCTGGTGACACCCCTAGAATATTCACTTTAGCTTCTGTTGCGTAGGCCACCACACTGCCTTTAAAAAATGCGGAAGCCCCTGGATATCCTGTAAATATTGCAGCTAATCTGCCCCCAGTAAAACTTTCAGCTGTAGCCAGGCTTGCGTCGTTTGCGGTGAGTAGATTCCTTATCTGCACTTCAATAGGATCTTCTTCCTCTATCCCTTTAATAATATCCCCAATAATCTGGCTAAGCGATTTTATCTGATCGTTCACTTCCTTTTCCATATTAATGGGATCACTACCTTTTGTGCTTAATCGCAAACGTACTTTACCCAGGTTTGGCAAATATGCCAGTCTTATGTGAGCCGGTAAGGCTTCTTCCCAGGATTCTATTTTTTCTGCAATAGCACTTTCTCCCATCCCAAAGGTAAGTACAGTCTTATGCAGAATAAATGGTCTTTTAAAACGATCCCTTATTCGGGGAATGACCTCATCCTGCATTAAAGCTTTCATTTCATAGGGTACACCAGGTAAAGAAATAAAAATAGTATCTTCCTTTTTTAACCACATCCCGGGAGCAGTACCATACCTATTCATAAGGACTTCGCACTTTGAAGGCACCATGGCCTGTAGCCGGTTTAAATCTGAAATAGGAGTATCAATATATTTTTTAAAAAGTTCTTCGATATGCGCTAAAACCGCTTCATCTTTAATCAGCGTATCATTAAAAAACTCACAAAGGCATTTCTTGGTAATATCGTCTTTAGTAGGGCCAAGTCCGCCGGTAATGATAACTATATCTGCTCTTTTTTGAGCGTCACTCAAGGTGGTTAAAATATGGTTCCATTCATCTTCTACTGAAGTTATTTGATGAATACTCACCCCTATTTTATTAAGTTCCTTGGCTATAAAAGCCGAATTGGTATCGATAATCTGGCCGATAAGAATTTCATCGCCAATGGTTATAATCTCTGCGTTCATTACAGATTAAAATCTTCTTTTAATTCTTCACAAACCTGCTCTACCTTTCCCGTAATGACCTTACCGGCACCCGGTACTTCCGCTTTATTTTTACCCTGTTTAGACCACTGCTCTATAATAGTTATTTGTGGCATTAATTCTAACCCAAAAAGCTTTAGATTAGGTTTCATTTTATGGGCATAACTGTAAGCAAGTTTAGCATTATCACTATCTATGGCTTCATTCATGGCAGTCACATCTGGCGGGATTTCTTCAAGAAAAGTTTTTACTACCACCAGTATAAAGTCCTGATCGCCGTCTGCCATTTCTTCTACATCTTTTAAATCGTAGCTACTCATGGGGATTATTTAATATTTATAGAAAAAATTTCTTGGTCCTCAATAAATCCGGTTAAATGATCTTGTGGCGCTACCGCACCAACTCCAGCAGGTGTTCCGGTAAAAATAATATCGCCTATCTTTAACGTAAAGAAAGTTGAAATATAAGCAATTAGTTCATCAATTTTCCATAGCATTAAAGAACTATTGCCATTTTGTACAATCTCATCATTCTTTTTTAGGCTAAAATTAATATTGTTTAAATCTGAAAATTGATTTTTATTCAGCCATTTTTCACCGATTACTGCAGCACCGTCAAAGCCTTTTGCTTTCTCCCAGGGAAGCCCCTTAGCTTTTAACTTTGCCTGAAGGTCTCGCGCTGTAAAATCGATCCCAAGCCCTATTTCATCATAATACTTATGGGCAAATTTAGGTTGAATATGTTTTCCCACCCTTGTAATCTTCACCAGCAACTCTACCTCATAATGTACATCTTTAGAAAAATCTGGAATAAAAAAAGGCTGTTTTTTTAATAGTATCGCCGTATCCGGCTTTTGGAAGACTACAGGATCTTCTGGTTTTTCATTTTCTAACTCGGCAATATGATCGGTATAATTTCTACCTATACAAATAAGTTTCATTTACAATCTTTTAATCGGTTAATGTTATTTTGAATGCCGGGGCTGGTAATTTTCCGGAAAATACGCTATTAGAATTATCCAAACTATTCATTTTTCGCCATCCATTGATGTCTTTATAATAAGATTTAAAATCCTCATCATCCTTTTCTAAAACCCCTTTAAAAATCGGCGCATATTTGCGTAATTCCACATCCTTATACACCATAGTATCATTTACCCTATAATCTTTCCTTTCCATAAAAGCATTTTCTTTTATAAAAAGATGTTCTACAGCAATAAAAAAGCCGTGGTCAGGAATGCGAATTTTATAAGGTAACAGATCGATTTTAGTACGATATTCGCCTGGTTCTTTTTCAACTATTAGTCCGTTATCCAAAAGATCGTAAGAAGGTTTCCCTTCCTTATCTACCGCCATAATCCTTAACCTGTATTTTGCGCTGCGGGATAACGTTTCTTTTAAAATAAAATACCGAATTTCAACCTGTTTTAAATAGCAGGCTTCTTCAAATTTGTCCGGCTTTTCATAAAACCTGGCCACCGTACTAGGATACTGCCCACCACTAAAATTCCCTAAACCAACAGATTCCGATAACAAAAAATTATTTATTCTTTTAGTCTTTCTATTTTTAACATTAAAAATCTTTACCTCAGTCAAATGATGTATGCTGGGTTTTAATTTTATTACTTTTCCCTTTAACTCTTTTAGCTCTAAATATTGAGATTCGTAACCTACATAACTAAATTTAAGTATAGCATTCTCACTAACCTCTTTTATAACAAAAGAATATCGCCCCTCTTCATCTGTCGAAATTCCTCTTTTTTCCTTTTCCAGAACTATATTTGCATACGGTAAAGGCTCTAAAGTTTTGGCATCTACCACCTGTCCTACGGCTCTTGTAGTTTGCCCAAAAGTGCAAACTGAAATAAGAAGGAATACCGTAAGCAGGATGCGCATTCTTTAAAATTTGGTATTTAGTTTACGTAATTTTATGGCTGTGAGTATCTTTTTAGTGTAAAGGGGAAAATCGGCATTTTGAAGCCACCCGAAATAACCCGGCTCCTTTTCCAGAACTTCCTCTACCAGCTTCCCTCGATATTTACCAAAAGAAAAAATTTCCTCTCCTTTTTTATTGAAACTTATAAATCCGGCAAAATCGGCAAAGCTTTTACGGGCACTGTATTGTGATAGCCATTTAATATCGTTTTCCAGATCGTCATACTTATCCAATTGAGACTTTAATACTTCGTAAGTTGCTTCAGTATCTGCAGCCGCACTATGTGCATCTATAAGTTCTTTCCCGCAGTAAAACTTAAAAGCAGCCGCCAGAGTTCTTTGCTCTTTTTTATGGAATATCGTTTGTACATCTACGGCCATCATATTTTTCATATCAAAGTCGATATCTGCACGTAATAATTCTTCGGCTAACAACGGAATATCAAAGCGATTGGAATTATAACCTCCCAAATCACAGCCTTTTATCATATCATAGATTTGTTTGGATAATTCTTTAAAAGTCGGTTCATTCGCTACTTTCTCATTCGAAATTCCATGAATTGCAATGACTTCTTTTGGGATTTCCATTTCTGGATTTACCAACCAGGTACGACTTTCTTTATTTCCGTTAGGATATACTTTTAATATCGCTATTTCTACAATCCTATCTTTGGCAAGGTTCGTTCCGGTAGTTTCCAGATCGAAAAAACAAATAGGTTTTGTAAGCTTTAATTCCATTTTTTAAAATTTGTTTATTCTTATAGCAATATAAAAAGAAAACCGGGAATCGCCCTATAAAAAGCAACCCCGGTTTTTCTTTATATACATAAATTTTATAATACTCTATTTTTGTCGAATCCTTCTAAATATTGTGCTACCCGCTGCACAAACTGTCCACCAAGCGCTCCATTCACCACCCGGTGATCATAGCTATGCGATAAAATCATTTTATATCGAATACCGATAAAATCACCTTCTGGAGTTTCGATAACCGCAGGCATTTTTCGAATAGCTCCCAAGGCCAGGATACCTACCTGGGGCTGATTAATTATTGGTGTTCCCATAATACTTCCAAATGTTCCAACATTGGTTACCGTATAAGTACCCCCCTGTATATCGTCTGGCTTCAGTTTATTCTGTCGTGCCCTATTCGCCAAATCGTTTACCGCTTTGGCCATGCCTACAAGGTTTAATCGATCTGCATTTTTAATTACCGGTACAATAAGATTACCATCGGGAAGCGCTGCCGCCATACCAAGATTGATATTCTTCTTTTTAATTATATTATCCCCGTCTACGGAAATATTGATTAGTGGAAAATCACGAATGGCTTTCGCTACGGCTTCCATAAATATTGGTGTAAATGTTAATTTCTCACCTTCTTTTTTCTGAAATGCCTCTTTATGTTTGTTTCTCCAGTTCCAAATATTAGTTACATCTACTTCTATAAAAGATTGTACATGAGCCGAAGTCTGCACACTATCGATCATATGCTTACTTATCATTTTACCCATACGGCTCATTTCGATAATCTCATCTTCTCCTGAACTCACCGTACTTTCCTGATTTTTAAAAGCGGGCTCTAAATGATCTGGTTTCGAAGCTGCCTTATGAGCATCTGAATTTTCTTCTGACTTACTGCTGCGATTTTCAACATAAGCTAAAATATCGTCTTTGGTTACCCGACCGTTTTTACCGGTTCCTTTGACAGTTTCTAATTCTTTAAGACTAATATTTTCTTCTTTGGCGATATTTTTTACTAAAGGAGAATAAAAACGATCTGACTCTGAATAGTCGCTACTACCTCCAGCAGTCTCCTTGGCAGTTTCAACGGCAGCTTCAGCTTCAGCTACATGTTGTTCTGTCTCTGTAGTACTTTCTTCATCTTCATCTTCATCTTCATCTTCATCGTCCTCCAAATCGAGATCAAGATCATCTTCCTGCTCCACATCACCGTCAGTCTCAATAATAGCAATAGTTTGGCCTACTTCAACTACATCATCAGCTTCAAAAAGTATTTCTATAAGTTTGCCATCTACTTCACTGGGAACTTCACTATCTACTTTATCTGTAGCAATTTCAAGTACCGGTTCGTCTGCTTCAATGGTATCGCCTACTTCTTTTAACCAGCTGGTTATGGTTGCCTCAGCAACACTTTCTCCCATTTTAGGTAATTTCAGTTCAAATTTTGCCATATCGTTATTTGAAAGCTAATTTTTATTATTTCGTTTGCGAATTTAATTAAAATTAAGGTTTTTAAATATTAAAAAATCAATAAAATATAAATTCACTGAAAATATTTTTAAGTTATCTCTAACTAATTTCCTGTGTAAAATTACAATTTCATCTTTCAACCTGAAAGCCTATCCCCAAAGCTTTTTAACTTTTAAGGCTATTTTCAAAAGGTATACGATTGGTAATACTTCTTCCTAAAGTTACCTCATCAGCATATTCTAATTCATCACCAACGCTAATTCCCCTGGCAATGGTCGATGTTTTAACGCCGCTACCCTCTAGTTGTTTATAAATATAAAAATTAGTTGTATCCCCTTCCATAGTGCTGCTTAGCGCAAAAATAATTTCCTGAATTTTACCATCTCTCACTTTTTCGATTAAAGGCTTAATGGTAAGCTGGGAAGGGCCTATTCCATCCATAGGACTAATCTTCCCTCCTAAAACATGGTACATACCACGATATTGCCCTGTATTTTCTATCGCCATCACATCGCGTACATCTTCTACAATACAAACAAGATCTTCCTGGCGGGAAGGATTTGCACAAATATCACAAAGCTCGGTATCGCTAATATTATAACAATTTCTACATCTTTTTATTTCGGCCCGTAGCTTAGAAAGTGCTTTGGTAAGTTGTTCGGTTTGCGTTTCAGGTTGTCTTAATAGATGCAAAACCAATCTAAGCGCGGTACGTTTTCCTATACCGGGCAACTGCGACATTTGGTCTACAGCCTGCTCCAATAATTTCGAAGAAAAATCCATAACCGCAAATTTACAATTTTTAAACCGATGCAAATAGTTAGTAATATGCTAAGTTTGCAAATGTTTTGGTTAAATTCGTATTTATGGAACCTATACATATTGTATTACTCATTGCGCTTTATTTTGGTCTTTTACTGTTAATATCCTATTTCACCGGAAAAGAAGACAGCAACGATGCTTTTTTTAAGGCAGAAGGCAAATCTCCCTGGTATATCGTAGCTTTTGGGATGGTAGGTGCCTCCTTATCTGGAGTTACCTTTATCTCTGTACCGGGTTGGGTTAGAGATTCCCAATTTAGCTATATGCAGGTAGTAGCCGGTTATTTATTTGGTTATCTGGTGATTTCTTTTGTGCTTCTCCCCATTTATTACAGTCTTAATGTAACTTCTATCTACCAGTATTTAAATAATCGATTTGGTAATGTGAGTTACAAAACCGGTGCTTTTTTCTTTTTTATTTCCAGAGTATTGGGGGCTTCTTTCAGGCTTTTCCTCGTAGCTACCGTATTACAATACTTTGTGTTTGAAGCATGGAACATTCCTTTCGTGGTTACCGTGATTCTTTCCATTTTATTGATATGGATTTACACGTCTCGCGGCGGAATTAAAACTATTGTATGGACAGATACATTGCAAACCCTTTTTATGCTGGGATCGGTAGGTATTGCCATTTATTTTGTTTCTCAAGAATTAAACTGGACCCTTAACGACTTTTTTACAGCACCAGAACTTGCCCCATATACCAAAACTTTTCATTTTGATAATTTTCTGGAAAAAGACTATTTCTGGAAAGCTTTCTTTGGCGGGATGTTTATCACCATTTGTATGACGGGACTCGATCAGGATATGATGCAAAAGAATTTAACCTGTAAAAGTTTAAAAGATGCACAAAAAAATGTAATGTCTTACAGTCTGGTGTTCATTCCGGTTAATATTTTATTCCTTTTTCTGGGAGCACTTTTATTTATTTATGCGGAACAAAACGGAATTAGCGTGCCGGTACTCGACGGAAAGGAAAAAACCGACCTTCTTTTTCCCGAGATCGCTTTGAATGCCGAGATGGGTATTGGTCTTGCGATTATCTTTTTACTTGGTTTAATTGCCGCGGCATACTCTAGTGCCGATAGTGCATTAACCAGCCTAACCACCAGTTTTTGCGTAGATTTCCTAAATATCGAAAAACGTGAACCCAGTTCGCAAACCAGTATTAGAAAAAGAGCTCATATTTTAATTAGCATACTTTTAGTCATCGTGATCATCGCATTTAAATACTTACTGGATAGTAGCGTGATCGATTTACTTTTAAAGGCTGCCAGTTATACTTACGGCCCTTTACTTGGACTTTTTGCTTTTGGAATTTTTACAAAAATGCAAATAAAAGATCATCTGGTATGGATCGTAGCTTTAGTTTCTGTGGTGACAACTTTTATTCTAGGAAACCTTCCTCCTGAATATCTTGGAGGTTATGTTTTTAATTACGAATTACTAATCGTAAACGGTGCAATTACGTTTTTGGGATTAATATTGATTCGTACCAAGCAGCACTAAAGTACAGGCATTCTGAAATTTAATATTATTTTTTTCTAAGACTCCATAAAGCTCAGGATTTTCTGTCCCGGGGTTAAAAATGACGCGTTTTGGATTTAGCGCAACAAGATAGTCGTAATATTCGGGTTGATTTTTAGGTCCAACGTATAAAGTTACGGTATCTATATCTGGGAAAAGAATTTGCTCGTTTTCTATCTTAACCCCTTCAACTTCTCCTTTTCGTAACCCTAAAGCAACCACCGGCTGCTGCTTGTCTACCAATTTCTTTATCGCCATATTGGAATATCGTGCAGTGTTGGTAGAAGCTCCTATTACTAATGTTTTCTTTTTCATATGGTTAAATAACTCAGGGCCAACCCCTGATCTGTTTTTTGAAATTAATTTTTATGTTGAGGCAAAGCTCAAATCATATAATCTCGATTATCGAGTAAAAATACTTTTTAAAATTTACTGTAACAAGTTTTAAACTTATCAGTCTTTATAGTAAGACTAGTCTAAAAATGCATTGCTATCTTTTTTTTGATGGTTAGAAGATAGTATTGCTTGATAAGGTTCGCGCTATTTGCAAGGCGCGAACTTTTTTCTGAATTAATTGAAAATTTTTGTAACATTCTTTTTTTGGCGTCGTCTTTATAGTAGAAATCATCAAAATTACAGAAATATACTTTTAAGTATTATGCAATACAAAGTATTATTTATAACATCATAACCATCAATATCAAACATCAATCAAAAAAATGAAACAGTTATTTTTAATCATCATTGTTACGTTAATCACTTTTAATTCCGTCGCAAATAACGAAGTTTTTGCGAGGATTACAGGTACTATTATAGATCGTAATTTAAAAGAACCGGTTCCCTATGCAACTATCAGCTTAAGTGATACTGAAGGTAACATCATCACCGGTACAACTTCTGAAGAAGACGGGTCATTCATCATCAAAAAAGTAAAATCTGGCAATTACATCCTAAGTATTCAATTTATTGGCTACAAGAAATTCAGTAAAGAAATTGTTGTACAAGGTAATAGCGGCCTCATGGAGTTAGGTACTATTAATCTGGATCCTGATGTTGCTGAAATGGATGAAGTGGTAGTAGTGGGAGAACGCTCTACCATCGAGCAGCGTATTGACAGAAAAGTAATTAACGTTGGTAAAGATCTTACTACTGCAGGCGCCAGCGCCTCAGACATCATGAATAATATACCATCCGTAAATGTAGATCAGGATGGAAACATCGCTTTGCATGGAAACACTAATGTACGCATATTAATTGATGGTAAACCAACTAATATGAATGCTGCTCAATTACTAAAACAAATCCCTTCCAGCTCGATAAAAAAAATCGAACTTATTACTAATCCTTCCGCAAAATACAATCCTGAAGGGATGAGTGGAATTATAAATATCGTTTTGCACAAAAACGCCAATAACGGATTTAACGGTAATATAAATACCGGCTTAACCTATGGGGAAAATGCACGTTTTAATGGTTCTTTAGACATGAATTACCGCCAGGGAAAATTAAACCTCTACGCAAACCTTGGAAGCAACTTTGGCAAAAGGAAAAATATTAACGACATCAATTTAACCGGTAGAAATGCTAAGCAAAACCTGGATATGTTAAACGATAACGAATCGTATTTATATAAAATTGGAGTAGATTATTTTTTAAACGATAACAATACATTTAGCTTTTACACCAATCAAAATTTGTTTAATGGCGGGGTAGACGCTACGATAAATGCAATTTACCTTAATAATCCTTCGAATAATTTCGAACAGTTTTTAAATCTGGATGCAAGGAATTTGAATGCTACTTATAACTTTGCTTACAAGCATTTATTCCCACAAGAAGGACACGAAATATTATTTGAGGCTGATTATAATGATTACGATGCCGATGAAGATTTTGCAGTAAACTTTAGTGAAAATGCAAGTTTTGCTCCTTATTCTGAAAACGTGAACGAGAATCGTGGAACTTTAATCACTAATATCGACTATAGCCTGCCTATTGGCGATAAGTCGAAATTTGAAGCCGGAGCTGAAGCCAGGTTATTAAATAATACTCAGGATTATGATACTAACAATCCGTCAGCACAAAACTCCGATTACGATTACAACCGAAATATCTATTCGTTATACAGCACATTTGGACAATCTTTTGAAAAATTCTCATATCAGCTTGGGGCTCGTTTAGAAAGCTTTAATATAGATGCTGAAGTAAATGGTAAAAACGTATTTAGTGATGATTATATCACGTTATACCCTTCAGGATTTTTCAATTACACCCCAAATGATAAAAACAGTTACCAGGTAAGCTATAGCCGTAGGATAGATCGTCCTAGCCTAGGGCAGGTAAGCCCGGTAAGAGAGGTGAGCACGCCTACAATCACCGTAGTCGGAAATCCTAATCTACAGCCACAATTTACGAACTCCGTAGAATTTAATTATACGAGAAAATTAAAACATGGTAGTTTAACCGGTGGGGTGTTCTTCAGAAATATTAATGATAATATTAACCAGTTAATCGAAGAAGATCCATCAGATCCAGCAAGCCTTCTTATATCTTTTGCAAACTTTGATGACACCAATGCTTACGGAGTTGAACTGTCTTCTAACTATAAGTTTACCGAATGGTGGAGTGCCAATGGAAGTTTTGAATTGTACCAACAAACACAAAGCGGAATTGTAGGGACAAGCCGTGTTGAAGTAGATAACACAGTGTACACCGCAAGAGTAAACAATAGTTTTACTGTTACCGAAAACTTAACATTACAATTATTCGGATTTTATCAAGGACCAAGCGAAGAACTTCAGTTTAAAAACGAAGATGTATTTTTTGCCAACCTTGGCGGACGCTATACTTTCCTGGATAAAAAAGCTACGCTTAGTTTAAACTTTAATGATGTTTTTGGTACCCAGGAATATAGGTTTAGTGCCACACTTCCTTACGAGCAAAACGGACTTTTTAGAAGTGAATTCCAAAATGTATATGTTGGATTTAGCTATCGCTTTGGAGGGAACAACGCTAAGAAATTAAAAAGAAAACAAAGAGATAACGATGAAACCCAGGGTGGTGGAATGTTTTAAAGAAAACGAATTATATCATTTTTAGATAAAATTTGTTTGTTTAGCCAAAGAAAAGCCTGAAGTTTTCACTTCAGGCTTTCGTTTTTTATAGGAAATATACTATTCTATAAATTAAGCATACATTTTATCACGTTGCTCTTTTATTTTTGGATCACTCATGTATTCATCAAACGTCATATAACGATCGATTACTCCGTTTGGCGTAAGCTCAATAACACGGTTAGCAACTGTTTGAGCAAACTCATGATCGTGTGTGGTTAGCATTACGGTTTCTTTAAAATTCTTTAATGAATTATTAAAAGCAGTAATAGATTCCAAATCCAGATGGTTTGTTGGCTCATCTAACATTAATACGTTGGCTCTCATCATCATCATTCGACTTAGCATACAACGTACTTTTTCTCCTCCAGATAAAACATTACTGGTTTTTAAAGCTTCTTCCCCACTAAACAACATTTTTCCTAAGAAGCCACGAATAAATACCTCTTCCCTTTCTTCTTCGGTTTTCGCGTACTGTCTTAACCAGTCTACTAGTGTAAGATCATTATCAAAATATTCAGAGTTATCTAACGGTAGATAGGACTGCGAAGTCGTTACACCCCAACTATATTTCCCAGCAACCGGCTCTTCCTTCCCATTGATAATTTCGTAGAATGCAGTTGTTGCACGACTATCCCTGGAGAAAACAATGACTTTATCCCCTTTGGAAAGGTTAATATCTATTCCGCTAAACAGTGTTTCTCCTTCTATGGAAGCTTCTAACTTTTCAATATTCAATATTTGATCACCAGCCTCTCGGTCCCTATCAAAAATAATGGCCGGATAGCGGCGACTTGAAGGTTTAATTTCTTCAATATTTAATTTATCAATCATCTTCTTACGTGAGGTAGCCTGTTTAGATTTGGCTACGTTCGCACTAAATCGCTGAATAAATTCCTGAAGCTCCTTCTTTTTCTCTTCTGCTTTCTTATTTTGCTGTGCACGTTGTCTAGCTGCTAATTGAGAAGACTCATACCAGAAAGAATAATTTCCACTAAAGTGGTTTATTTTCCCAAAGTCGATATCAGAGATATGTGTACAAACCGCATCTAAAAAGTGACGGTCGTGAGAAACCACGATTACCGTGTTATCATAATTTGCCAGGAAATTCTCTAACCAGTTAATCGTTTCGTAATCCAAATCATTGGTAGGCTCATCCATGATCAATACATCTGGATTTCCAAAAAGAGCCTGCGCTAACAAAACTCTTACTTTTTGCTTACCATCAAGATCCTTCATTAGAGTATAATGAAGTTCTGTTTTTATCCCCAGGTTAGAAAGTAATGATGCGGCGGCGCTATCGGCGTTCCAACCATCCATTTCTTCAAACTGCACCTGCAGCTCACCAATTCTATCAGCGTTTTCATCAGAATAATCAGCATATAAAGCATCTATCTCTGTCTTAATTTCAAAAAGCGGTTTATTTCCTCTTAAAACGGTTTCTAAAACAGGATAATCATCATATACATTGTGATTTTGCTCCAGTACCGACATACGTTTTCCTGGCTCTAAATGAACATGACCAGAAGTTGGATCGGATTTTCCAGATAAGATTTTTAAAAATGTAGATTTACCTGCACCGTTGGCGCCGATAATCCCATAACAATTCCCTTCAGTAAAAGTAGTATTCACCTCATCAAAAAGGACTCTTTTACCAAACTGGACAGAAAGATTTGAAACTGAAAGCATAAATTCCTCTAATTTTCCGCAAAAGTAGCATATATTGTACACTTTCTAAAAGATTAACGTTTAGAAAATTCCTTTTAACTCGTGGTTAACATTCAAGATTTTAGCCACAAATTATATTTGTTGGTCACTAGAAATCATAAAGGAGATAATGGATTTATAACTATTTGAATGAGAAGATTATTACTGCTAAGTATTTTTTATACCATATTTTCATTTATAGGTTGCAAGAATAAAAGCACCAATACAGATAAAGTATACATTGGCGGGAAAATTGTAAATCCAAATTTAGATTACATCATCCTATCCAGGGACGCAGATATTATAGATACTTTGGGACTGGACAAAAACAATCAGTTTGGCCAGTACCTTGAAAATATCGACCCTGGGATTTATACTCTACAACATAACCCGGAAAATCAGGTGGTGTATCTAGAACCCGGTGACAGCATCATGATTTGGGTTAATACATATGCTTTTGATGAGTCTCTTAATTTTAGTGGGCGTGGCAGCAAGGAAAGTTCATTTTTATTAAATCTCTTTTTGCAGAATAGGGCCAACAATGATCTTGTCCTTAATTATTATAAAATTAAGCCCGAAAAGTTTGAAAAAATAAGTGATTCTATTCATCAAAAAAGACTTGAAGAATTTAATCTAATCTCTTCACAACGGAACTTTAGCGATGATTTCAAAAATATGGCCCGGCAAAGTATCGATTATGAATACTACGATCTTCGTGAGCGCTATACTTATCTCATTAAAAAATATTACCCGGAATATGCAAAACTTATCCCTAAAGATTTTAACAATTATAGAGACAGTATAGACTTTAATAATGGGTTACTTCAAAACTACTATTTATACACCAACACCATTGATGATTACCTACGCACTCGTGCTGTAGAATACTGTATAGATAAGCACAAAGACAGAGATTGCTTTAACGTATCTGATTTTGATAATATACAAAGACGGGCTATTTTAATAGATTCGTTATCCAGCACTCCATCCATAAAAAACAGATTCCTTGATATATTGCTTAGTAAGGCGGTTACCATCTCTTCAAATGATGAAGACCTTAAAAAAGTAATGAATTTAGCCGAATCTCTGGATTACCAGCAAATCGATCAAATTAAACAGCTCTCCAGTATTCAAAAAAATTATTTTACAGGCAAATCCCTGGCAAATTTTACTCTGTTAAACACTAATGGTGTGGAAACTACCTATGGGGATATTATAAATAAAAAGACGATTATTTATTTCTGGTCTGCTAATAATATTAGACGCTATATTTGGCAATTTAGAACTATTAAAAAGCTTGAAGAAAAATACCCAGAATTAGATTTCGTCGGAGTCAACCTGGATATTGGTCATGAAAAAAGATGGTTGCGTATTTTAAATGAAAATAATTACGATCAAAAGAATCAATATCAACTCTCAAAAAGAAAATTTAGCAATGACTATGCTACAAAGTATTTATATCGCTTAAACTTCCTTGACAAAAATGCCGTGATTGTGAGAGGCGATGTTGCACTTAGTTCTTCAGCAGAATTTGAATCGCAGTTGTTACAATTTATTAATCAGTAACATTTTAGAAATAAATCGCAAACCAAAAACAATAGAATTAGATGTTATAATTTGAATCCCATTTTCAAAAGAATAAAAAATAAATTCTAAACATAAAAAAGCTGCCTTTCGGCAGCTTTTTATATAATAATAAGAAAAAAACTTATTCTTATTGGTTTCCTTTTTTATAATCTGCTAAGAATTTCTCTAATCCGATATCTGTTAAAGGATGGTTTAATAAACCTTCTATAGAAGATAAAGGACCGGTCATTACATCTGCACCAATCTTCGCACAATCAATTACATGCATCGTGTGACGAATAGAAGCCGCTAAAATTTGGGTTTCAAAACCATAGTTATCATACACTAATCTAATTTCTTCGATTAGATTAAGACCATTGGTTGAAATATCATCTAAACGACCAAGAAAAGGTGATACATAAGTTGCCCCTGCTTTAGCCGCTAATAAGGCCTGTCCTACAGAGAACACTAAAGTACAATTGGTTTTAATTCCTTTATCAGAGAAATATTTAATTGCTTTTACACCTTCTTTGATCATTGGTACCTTTACGATAATTTGATCGTGAAGTGCTGCGAGCTCTTCTCCTTCTTTTACGATATTTTCAAAATCTGTAGAAATAACCTCGGCACTTACATCCCCAGTTACGATTTCACAGATTTTTTTATAATGATTAATAATATTCTCCTTACCGGTAATTCCCTCTTTTGCCATTAATGAAGGGTTGGTCGTTACACCATCCAAAACCCCTAATTCCTGTGCCTCTCTAATCTGATCGAGGTTAGCGGTGTCAATAAAAAATTTCATATTGCAAGTTTTATAAGTTTATTTTTATTTATTTAAGTGTAAAAATAACACATTAAATACACTTTTTATAATTTATAATGATTCATCAGCATTCTTTCATAAGTCTTATCGGGTAAGATTCTTTTTAAAACAATACTTGCTTTTTGCAAAAGCTCCCCTACCTTGTAATGCCCTTTTGGCGCTTTATCTTTAATAATTTTTAGCACCGCTTTCGCCATCATATCTGGATCCTGACCGGCATCTACATGCTCATCCATCAATTTTAAAGAATCACCATATGGTTCTTTATAAGGAGAATTATCCAGAACCGGAGCATGATACCTTCCAGCAGCAATATTGGTGGCAAAATCACCAGGGGCCACGCAGGTCATCTTTATATTAAACCCTTTCACCTCCATTCTAAAAGCTTCGGTTGCAATTTCCAGCGCTGCCTTAGAAGCCGAATAGATTCCGCGATACGGTAGTCCCATATACCCTGCAATGGATGTTACATTAATTATAAGACCATCATTTTGCTTACGCATTACGGGCAAAACAGCTTTACAAACATTTATAGGACCATAAAAGTTGGTTTCAAAAGCATTACGAATTTCAGGGGTGGGCGTCTCCTCTACCGGACCGGTAATTCCAACCCCGGCATTATTAATTAAAACATCAATTCGCTTTTCTTTTTCTAAAACAAATTTTACCGCTTTAAAGATACTATCTTCATCAGTAACATCTAAATCTATAAGATTAAAATTTGATGATTTTCCGGTAGAATTTCTACTGGTACCGTACACCTTAAAATTTTGTTGATTTAAATAGTCGCCAATTGCTTTACCAATTCCTGAAGAACCACCGGTAATTAAAACGACTTTATGAGAAAGAGTATCTGTTTTCATAAGGCAAATATGCGATTAATTTTGCTAATTTCCAGATACAAAAAAAGGCAAGCGACCCACATCACACCGCTGCGACCGCCTACCCTTGCTGCGTTCCCGCCCTGGGGGATTCAGCAGGAGCTGGTTGTGTGGGACTTGCCGGGTGCAAATATACAATCTTTAGTACTTCTGGCAAGCATTTTTTAAACAGAATTGGTTAATTTAGCCATATAAAATATGACTTTTAAAGATGATGAAATTTAAATCTCTGTTAATCTTAACATTAGCTTTTTTATATTTTTCATGCGGAAGTAATTCTGGCTCTAAAAAATCTCATTTCAGTATAAAAACTGATGAAAATAAGAAGGAATTTCAGCTTGGCGAGCATATTTCAGGGCAAATTGAAAACAAAAAAGAGCTGCGTATCGACTCGGTTATCGTTTATCTGAATACTGAAAAAGTAATCGCAAAGTCACCTAACTGGTCCTTTGATATTCCGCTTAAAAATCAGCTTTTAGGAAATCAAACTTTAAAAGCCGAAGTATTTTACGAAGGTCAAAAAGATACTACCAATACGTCGATCAAAATTTATAATGATACACCGCCAAAGGCCTACACCTACGAAATTGTAAATATCTACCCTCACGACCCCAAAGCTTATACCCAGGGATTAGAATTTTTAAACGATACGTTATATGAAAGTACGGGAGAATATGGCGAATCTGATCTTAGAAAAGTAGATCTAAAAACAGGGGAAGTTTTAAAAATGATCGATTTGGATGATTCTGTTTTTGGTGAGGGCTTAACGATTTTTAATGATCAGATTATTTTACTTACCTGGAGGGCTAAAGAAGGCTATATCTATGATCTGGATACCTTCGAGAAAAAAGGGACCTTTAGTTATAATCAAAGTAAAGAAGGCTGGGGGCTTTGTAATGACGGTGAGCATATTTACAAAAGTGACGGGACTGAAAAAATCTGGTTGTTAGATCCCGAAACTTTGGCTGAAAAAGATTATATTCAGATTGCTACCCATAAAAGTATTAATTCTAAAATGAATGAATTGGAATGGGTTGACGGACTTATTTATGCAAACACTTATCAAAAAGATGGTGTAGCAATCATTAATCCTAAAAATGGAGCGATTGTTGGCCTTATTGATTTTAGAGGTTTAAGAAATAAACTGGGTAACGAACAAGATCTTAACGAAGTAAACCATGTTCTTAATGGTATCGCCTATAATCCTCACACTAAACAATTATTTGTAACCGGAAAACACTGGGATAAATTATTCGAGGTTAAAATCGTAGAAAAATAAATGATCACCACGCCCCAGATTTTTGAAATGGAGCTCAAGGTTACCTCAAGTGATCTTGATGAACAAGACCATGTAAATAACGTGCAATATGTGCAATGGATACAGGATGTTGCTAAAGGCCATTGGGAAGATCGCGCATCAGCTTCACAGAAAGAAAAATTCTTTTGGGTTGTGGTTCGACACGAAATCGATTATAAACAGCAGGCTTTTTTAGACGATCTTATTATACTGCAAACCTATGTAGATGAAATTACGAATGTCACTTCGATAAGGCACGTACTCATTAAAAACAAAAAAAACGATAAAATCTTAGCTAAAGCAAAAACCACCTGGTGCTTAATGAGTCATGACTCTAAACGCCCGGCAAGAATCGATGAAAACATGAAGGTTTTATTTCAGCAGAAATCTGATCAATAAAATCTTCTTTTACTCATCCAGTTATTCAGCAGAAAAATTTCTAGTAAAAAATAGGCGGTAAAAAGTACTACAGAAATAGCAATAACATCAGAATTTAAAATACTGATATTCGGTAGTTCAAGAGAAAAATCAAAAACCGACTTAACTTTACTCCAATTATCAATTACGACTTCTGAAGCTCCTTCTGCTGAAGGAAAATAAGATGTAATTAGCAATAAGGCAATAAAAGCTGCGATCATCACCCAGCCCTTTTTAGAAATTAATGGCTCGTATTTTATTTTCTTTGCTAAAGGACTTACTCTAGCAGCATTGGCCATTGTAAATTCGGGTAAATTAGCCATTACCTTATCTGTAAAATCAAAAGAAGGAGTTTCCAGGCTGGATTCCATGAAAATTTTCTTCGTAAATTCGTCTAATTTATTTTCTTTATTTTCCATAATTCAGCAACATATCATTCGACAACCTTCTCTTCAAAATAAACGCCAGTTGTTTACGGCTTCGGTATAATTTCACTTTTACATTAGCCACAGACAGCTTCATAATTTCAGCAATATCCTTCACTGATTGATCCTCATAATAATGTAAAGTTAGCAAAAAAGCATCATCTTCATTCAGCATATTTATACAGCCCAGAATAGCCTTTTTTCGCTCATTCTCTTCTAAGTTATTAATCGCGCTATCTAAATCTTCTATTTCAAAATCGTCATAAGCATCTACACTTAATTCCTGAAACTTACGTTTCCTGGCCTTTATAAAATCGAGACAGTTATTATAAGTCACCCGGTACACCCAGGTCGAAAATTTTGCCTCTCCTTTAAATTTACTTAAAGATTTATAGATTTTCACAAAACTATCCTGTGCAACCTCTTCAGCTTCTTCCCTATTTTTCAGCAACCTTAAACATAAGGTAAACACCAAATTTTTATAACGATCTACCAGTACCGAGAATAATTGCTTATCTCCGCCCAGTATTTGATCGATGAGTAATTGGTCTTTTTTGATGGTCATTTAATTATAGGACGACAACTAAGCAAATCTGGTTACAATAAATTCCCTCTTTCTTTTTTGAAATTATTTGTAACCTGTTTTTGTAAAGTCTCGTCTTAACTTAAGAAAGCGCTTAAAAGTTTAATCATTAATTAAATAAAATTAAAAATATGAATCCTGCTATTATTATATCTATTTCCTTTTTTGCCTGCATATTTGGTATTTTCTTCCTGTTTTTTCAAACGAGAAATAAGGAACGCCTTGCCCTTATCGAACATGATAAAGATGCATCACTGTTTAAATTTAGAAAAGATAGAGCTTCACCCGTTTGGGCTGTAATTTTACTTAACCTTTCACTTGTTCTTATGGGAGTTGGCTTTGGTTTTTTTATAGGTAATTTAATAGAAACCTATACAGTATTAAATAACGATTTAGGATACGTTGCCAGTTTATTTTTTACTCCGGGAGCTTTTCTACTGTTAGGCTTTTACTTAACCCGTAAATTAAAATTATAGCCTATATAGCTCTATAAAGTAAAAAAGACTACCAAAATTGGTAGCTTTTTTACTTTATATCGTATCTATCGATTAAGCTTTAAATAATGGGCGACCGTGCATTAAAGCATTCACTTCAGATTTCACTTCAGCTAGTTTTGCGTCATTGTTAATATTTTTAATGACTCTGTCAATAAGCTCCACAACTCTTGGCATATCTTCTTCATCCAAACCTCTTGTAGTTACCGCTGCAGTACCAATTCTAATTCCTGAAGTTACGAATGGTGATTTATCATCAAATGGCACCATGTTTTTGTTTACAGTAATATCGGCTTTCGTTAAAGCTTCCTCAGCTTCTTTCCCACTTACTCCTTTATTTCTAAGGTCGATAAGCATACAGTGATTATCGGTTCCACCAGAAATAATTTGATAGTCTTTCTCTACAAAAGCTTCCGCCATTTTTTTGGCATTTTTCTTTACCTGTACGGCATAGTGTAAAAACTCATCGGTTAAAGCCTCTCCAAAAGCTACTGCTTTAGCGGCGATAATATGCTCTAAAGGACCGCCCTGGTTTCCTGGGAAAATGGCACTGTTTAAAAGAGCAGACATTTTCTTGAGGTTTCCGTTCTTAAGCTTCTCTCCAAAAGGATTATCAAAATCTTTACCCATCATGATAATTCCTCCTCTTGGCCCACGAAGGGTTTTGTGGGTAGTAGAGCTTACGATATGACAATGTGGTATAGGATCTCCTATCACTCCTTTAGCAATAAGACCTGCAGGATGCGCGATATCTGCAAATAAAATAGCACCAATACTATCTGCAATTTCTCTAAAACGTTTATAGTCGATCTCACGAGAATAAGCAGAAGCCCCAGCAATAATCATTTTTGGCTTTTCTTTTTCGGCAATCTCGGCAACTTTATCATAGTCTATAAGTCCGGTTTCTTTATCGACTCCATAAAACACCGGCTCGTATAATTTTCCTGAAAAGTTTACTGGAGAACCATGGGTTAAATGCCCTCCATGAGAAAGATCAAATCCTAAGAATTTTTCTCCCGGTTTTAAACAAGCCTGAAAAACAGCAGTATTTGCCTGTGAACCCGAATGTGGCTGTACATTGGCATACTCGGCTCCAAAAAGTTCTTTTAGGCGATCGATCGCTAACTGCTCTACTTCATCAACAACCTCACAACCTCCATAATAACGTTTACCGGGATAACCTTCTGCATACTTGTTGGTAAGTACAGATCCGGCAGCTTCCATCACCTGGTCACTAACAAAATTCTCACTTGCAATAAGCTCTAAACCATGCAGTTGACGCTTTTTTTCCTTCTCGATTAAATCAAAAATTATTGTATCTCGTTGCATCTTAAATATTTACGTTAAATATTCATCAAAAGTAATAAATACATTCGGTTAATTACAGGAAAATAATATATTTGAATCAATCAGATTTTAACAAATTTTTATTTTTCTATGTCTATTACTGCAAACGATCCTAAAAGAAAAACCTGGCTGGATATTCCCAAGAACACTGATTTTCCAATTCAGAATATTCCTTTTGGGGTGTTTTTAACCAGAGACGATATCATCACTATCGGAACGAGAATCGGTGACTTTGCTATCGATCTTGGCGCTTTACACCAACTTGGTTATTTTGAAGGTATTCCTTTAACCGATGATATTTTTCTTCAGGATACTTTAAATGATTTTATTTCAGACGGTAAAAAAACCTGGCGTTTGGTGAGAAATCGTATTGCCGAAATTTTTGACGAGAAGAATGACGCATTAAAAAACAATCAGGAGCACCGCAATGTCGTACTATTTACTTTAGATGAAATCGAAATGCAAATGCCGGTGCAGGTAGGCGATTATACCGATTTTTATTCCAGTAAAGAGCATGCTACTAATGTGGGCAGTATGTTTAGGGATAAAGAAAATGCACTTTTGCCAAACTGGCTACATATCCCTGTTGGCTATCATGGTAGAAGCTCTTCTATAGTTACCAGTCACATTCCCATTCATCGTCCAAAAGGGCAAACCATGCCTGAAGGGGCTAAAGAGCCAGTATTTGGTCCTTCAAAGCAGATCGATTTCGAAATGGAAATGGCTTTTATCACTACAGATGCTAATTTGCTTGGCGAACCTATCCCGGTAGACGAGGCTGAAGATTATATCTTTGGTATGGTGATGTTTAATGACTGGAGTGCTCGTGACATCCAGAAATGGGAGTATGCACCGCTAGGCCCTTTTTTAGCCAAAAATTTTGCCTCTTCTATCTCTCCTTGGATTGTCACCATGGATGCTCTAGAGCCATTTAGAACCAAAGGACCTGAACCGGAAAAAGAATTAATGTCTTATTTAAAATATACCGGAAAGAAAAGTTTTGACATCAACCTTGAGGTATTCTTACAACCTGAAAATGGAGAAGAAAATCTACTATCCAAAACAAACTACAAATATCTGTACTGGAATATGAGTCAGCAACTGGCCCATCACACTATTAACGGATGCCCGGTAAACTCAGGAGATATGATGGCCTCAGGAACCATTTCTGGCCCAACACCAGATACTTATGGAAGTATGTTAGAGCTTTCGTGGCGTGGGGAAAAACCTGTGCAACTAAAAGATGGTAGTCTTCGCAGTTTTATAGAAGATAATGATACCGTAATTATGAAAGGTTACTGCGAAAATGAGAGCATAAGAATTGGTTTTGGTGAAATTAACACCAAAATATTACCTGTTTTCGAACCAAAAAAAAAGTAAGCTATACCTTAATATTGATAATAAAAAAGCTGCCAGGTCATGGCAGCTTTTTTATTTTATACTCGACTATAGCTTCTAAATTCCCTCGACTCACGCATTGCCGCTTCTGCAGCTTTCTTTTCGTCAATGCTACCGCCATTCTTTCGATCTTCGGGCAAAATAGCTTCACTGTGATCCTGGAACTCTCGTTTTTGTCTTTCAGTTTCCTGACCCTTTTTGATGGCTTCCCATCTTCTTTCGAGTTCTTTAAAATCTATCTCTTTATCCATAACTTTAATTAATCTTTTTCTCTGGATCAAAATTACAAATAGCCATATATTTCACCAGATTGATTAATAATCTTTAACAAAGGTTTCTAAATTTAATTTAAAAAAATAAAATATTCAAATTCTATAAAAATTCTTTAAGATTCTCTACATCTATATCCTGATGAGAACTATGATGAACTACTTTTTTTTGTTGAAATAAAATAAGCTGAGGACTCTCGTGCCTTACATTAAAACGCTTGGCTATTTCATTAGAAATATCGCGATAACTCAACAAATCCAGAAAATAAAGATCAACTGGAGCTTCTTTAGGAAGGTCGTAAGAATTTTCAAATTGTCTTAACACCATCTTACTAATACCACAACGCGTAGAATGTTTCAAAATCCCTACAAGATGCTGTTCAGACTGCTGCATAGCTTCCTCTAATTGCGTCACTTCAACTAAAGGAATCCAATTAATTTTAGATTCATTTTTCGATTCCTTTTCTCCACCAAACATTTTATCAAAAATTCCCATATTTCAATTTTTTTGCAAAGATACAGCTTAAAATCAGATGATTATTCCACAATATAAGATTTTCAATATAAACACAAAAACTGCCGATTTGTCTTTAAATTTTATAAAAATAATGCCATTTTGTCTAATTATTCGGAAGGTATAGCATTTGCTATTTAGAATTTAAAAAAATATAAAACAAAATGAACTTTAATAATTTCACCATAAAATCACAGGAGGCGATCCAGCAGGCACAACAGCTTGCTCAGGAGATGGGCCATCAGCAAATTGAAAACGAACATTTGTTCAAAGCGATTACTACGGTAGACGAAAATGTAACGCCATTTTTGCTAAAAAAACTGAACATTAACGTTAATCTTTTTAATCAAATTCTGGACAATACCCTTCAGAGTTTCCCTAAAGTTAGCGGCGGCGATATCATCTTGAGTCGGGAAGCCGGTAAAACGGTAAACGAAGCATCGGGTATTGCTAAGAAAATGAACGATGAATATGTTTCTATTGAACATTTAATATTAGCGATATTTAAGTCTTCAAGTAAAGTAGCGCAAATATTAAAAGATCAGGGTGCTACAGAAAAAGGCTTAAAAGCAGCCATCGAAGAATTAAGAAAAGGAGATCGCGTAACTTCACAAAGCGCTGAAGAAACCTACAATTCCTTAAACAAATATGCAAAAAACCTTAACCATCTAGCCGAAACCGGAAAACTGGATCCGGTGATTGGCAGGGATGAAGAAATACGCCGAATTTTACAAATCTTATCCCGAAGAACCAAAAATAATCCCATGTTGGTAGGTGAACCGGGGACCGGTAAAACGGCGATTGCTGAAGGTTTAGCACACCGAATTGTAGCTGGTGACGTACCAGAAAACTTAAAAGAAAAACAAATATTTTCTTTAGATATGGGGGCATTAATTGCCGGAGCTAAATTTAAAGGAGAATTTGAAGAAAGATTAAAAGCGGTAATAAAAGAGGTAACCGGTAGCGATGGTAATATCGTATTATTTATTGACGAGATCCACACGCTTGTTGGGGCCGGTGGTGGCCAGGGGGCTATGGATGCTGCAAATATTCTAAAACCTGCTTTAGCTCGTGGAGAACTAAGAGCCATTGGAGCTACCACTTTAGATGAATATCAGAAGTATTTTGAAAAAGATAAAGCTTTAGAGCGACGTTTTCAGAAAGTGATGGTAGAAGAACCAGATACCGAAAGTGCAATCTCCATTCTTAGAGGTATTAAAGATAAATACGAGCAACATCATAAAGTAAGGATTAAAGATGAGGCAATTATTGCCGCGGTAGAATTATCGCAACGTTATATTACCAACCGTTTTTTACCTGATAAGGCCATCGACCTAATGGATGAAGCGGCATCTAAACTTCGTATGGAAATTAACTCTAAACCGGAAGAGTTAGATGTGCTGGACCGTAAGATCATGCAACTTGAAATTGAGATCGAAGCTATTAAGCGCGAAAAAGATGAAGCGAAATTAAAATCTTTACGGGCAGATTTAGCGAATCTTAAAGAAGAACGTAATGAAATCCACGCACAATGGAAAAACGAAAAAGAAGTTGTCGATAATATCCAGGGTGCGAAAGCTGAAATCGAGGAATATAAGCTGGAAGCCGAACGAGCCGAACGTGAAGGCGACTATGGGAAAGTAGCCGAATTACGTTATGGTAAAATAAAAGAAGCTCAGGAAAAACTGGAACGTCTTCAAAAAGAAGTTAAGGAAAGAGAAAGCGGGAAGTCTTTAATTCAGGAGGAAGTTACCAATGATGATATCGCTGAAGTAGTTGCGAAATGGACGGGGATTCCGGTAACTAAAATGCTGCAAAGCGAGCGGGAGAAATTGCTTCGATTAGAAGAAGAACTGCACCGCCGTGTAGTAGGACAGGAAGAAGCAATCGTGGCGGTAAGCGATGCTGTGCGTAGAAGCCGCGCCGGATTACAGGATCAAAATCGACCCATTGGATCTTTCTTATTCCTGGGAACCACAGGTGTGGGTAAAACCGAATTAGCGAAAGCACTGGCCGAATATTTATTCGATGATGAATCGGCAATGACCAGAATCGACATGAGTGAATACCAGGAGCGCCACTCGGTAAGCCGATTAGTAGGTGCACCTCCGGGATACGTTGGCTATGATGAAGGCGGACAGTTAACCGAAGCGGTGAGACGTAAACCTTATTCAGTGGTACTTTTGGATGAGATCGAAAAAGCGCATCCAGACACTTTCAATATCCTTTTACAGGTATTGGATGAAGGCCGACTAACAGACAATAAAGGACGCCTGGCTGATTTTAAGAATACAATCATCATTATGACTTCTAATATGGGAAGCCAGATTATCCAGGATAAATTTGAGGCTATTCAGGATATTGAAACAGCGATGGAAGCAGCCAAAACTGAAGTACTTGCTTTACTAAAACAAAGTGTACGACCAGAATTTATAAACCGTATCGATGACATTGTGATGTTCTCACCTTTAACCCAGAAAGACATTAAACGAATTGTCGATCTGCAATTAAAGGGAGTAAAGAAAATGCTAGCCAAACAGAATATTGTTTTAGATGCTACAGAGCAGGCACTGGCATTCTTAGCTAAACGCGGTTTCGACCCACAATTTGGTGCAAGACCGGTAAAGAGAACGGTACAAAAAGAAGTATTGAATAAACTATCGAAAGAAATCCTTTCTGGTCATATTCATACCGATAGTATCATCCTGTTAGATGAATTTGATGACCACTTGGTATTTAGAAATCAGGAAGAATTGAAAGCATCTGAATAAAAAACAGGAGAAAGATGAATTAAAAAAGAAGTCGCTAAGCTTAGTAATAAAACTGCTTAGCGACTTTTTTTAATTTGTTATTCACTCCAAAAGTTTCAAAGTAAACAAGCACCTGATTAAAATCTTCTAGGGTATTAAAAAGAAAACCATTTTACAATTTTAAGACTTCGAGGTGTTGTGATAATCATCAAGATCCAGTCATATAGTATTTAGCTGTTACAATAAAAAGAGTGCTATTTTTAGCTGCTATCGATAATCATAATATAACGAAGGTCTTATTTACATAATTTCTAAGCTTCCTTTACCTTCTCTAACTACTTCAGGTTGATCTGTTGTTAAGTCGATTACCGTACTTGGTATGTTATCACCATAACCACCATCAATCACGATATCTACCAGATTATCCCATTTTTCCTGAATTAACTCAGGATCTGTGGTATATTCTATCACCTCATCTTCATCTCTAATAGAGGTAGAAACGATAGGATTACCAAGCTCTGCTACGATAGCTCTACAAATATTGTTATCGGGAACTCTTATACCTACCGTTTTCTTTTTCTTAAATACCGTAGGCAGATTATTATTTCCCGGCAGGATAAAAGTATAAGGACCAGGTAAACAACGTTTCAGTATTTTAAAAGTCGAGGTATCGATTTGCTTTACATAATCTGAAAGATTACTAAGATCGTGACAAATAAAACTAAAATTAGCTTTTTCTAGTTTGACTCCTTTAATTTGAGCGATCTTTTCTAACGCCGAATTATTGGTGATATCACAACCCAACCCATACACGGTATCGGTAGGGTAAATAACTAGTCCGCCATTTCGAAGGGTTTTTACCACTTTGGTAATTTCACGCGGATTTGGATTTTCGTTATAAATACGAATAATTTCTGCCATTTTTAATCAGCTTTTTCAACTTCTTTTTCTAGCTTAAGGACGTTACTACCGTCTTCCTGCTCGATATAAAGGGCTTTATTTCCCTGTTCTCCTTTACGGGTAATTTTACTTCCATCAATAGTTTTTGTCACTTCCTTGGTATAAGTTTCAGTTACTTTACCGGTGGCGGTGCCATTACCCCATTCCCATTTAACCTTACTTCCTTTCTGAATCATCTTTTTCTTTTGAAGATAAAAAGAAAGCCGCATTTGGCGAATCTGAATAACACAAGTTTAACTCGAAAACTAGATGCTGGAGTAATTAACTAATCATTAAAAGAAGTAAAGTTAGAATAAAGCAGAGAAATTTTCAAGCCAAAGATCATAATGAAATTAGCCTAAAGTTCTATTCTAAACATTACTAACCTATTGTATCTTAATTAAAGAAGAAATTTAATCCCTAAACGAACTGGCTAATCTATTTACAAAAGAGATTACTGCACCAAAAGAAGCTATACCACAAAAAATAAGAATAGCCGCAAGTACTTTACCTATATTGGTCACCGGATATAAATCTCCATAACCTACCGTTGTAATTGTCACAAAACTCCACCATAGGGCATCTTCAGCAGTTTTAATGTTGCCTACGTCTTTTTCTATATACAGTACTGCGGTTGTACATAGCACTAAAGTGATAAAGGCAGAAAATACTATAAACCCATAAAGCGATGTTGCTTTGTTCTTTTTTATGAAAATGATCAATAATTTTATTGACTTTATGATTCGCAGCACCCTAAAAATCCTAAAAACCCTGATAAACCTGAATTGGTAAATAATCGGTATAGAAGACAAGAGATCAAGCCATCCAACAGTATAGAAGTATTTCCATTTACTTTTAGCAACAAACAACTGTGAAAAAAAATCGCACAGAAAAACTATACACAGTAGAAAATCAAAATAGCCAATGAGTTTATATAATTCTGATTCGACCGGAATAAAAAATGTTATGGATAGCAGAACTATGCTAAATATTGAAAGAAGACTTACAATAATATTTGCTATGACCATTTATTACTTCAGTATATTCAATTTAGCGAATCTTAGCAATAGTTTTTTGATGCCTCCATTTTCAAAATCGATTTCGGCTTTTTTATCCTGGCCAACACCTTCTATCCCCAAAACTTTTCCTTTACCAAAACGCATATGTTCTACCTCGTTCCCAACGTCAAGTTGAATAGCATTTGAGGCTTTCTCGGGCTCTGAAGCTGCCGGTCTTAACTTTCTTAGTTTTCTTAGCTGTTCTTCAGTTGGCTTATGCGCAGGTGGCGTTCCTGCTTTTGGTTTGGTTTGGCGTAATTTAGATTTATCAACTTCGTCGCCAAAAATATCTGTATTGATAAGCGGCTTATATTTATAATCATCCTGCGGAATCATATAATCCAAATACTTATCATCGATTTCCTCAATAAACCGGCTTGGTTCGGCATCTACTAATTTCCCCCAACGATATCGGCTTTGCGTATAGGTTAAAAACGCCTGTTTCTCTGCTCTGGTCACTGCAACATAGAATAAACGGCGTTCTTCTTCCAACTCAGATCGAGTATTCATACTCATTGCCGAAGGAAACAGATCTTCTTCCATTCCAACAATATACACATAAGGGAACTCTAATCCTTTCGCCAGGTGAATGGTCATTAGCGCTACACGATCTTCATCTTCGGTATCCTTATCCATATCTGTTGCCAGCGCCACATCTTCTAAAAATTCAGCTATCGATCCATTAGCATCAGCCAACTCTTTTTGTTCTTCAACAAAATCTTTAATCCCGTTTAATAATTCTTCAATATTTTCAATTCTGGCAATTCCTTCGGGTGTGCCATCCTTTTTTAATTCCTGGACCAGTCCGGTTTTTTTGGTAACCGTATCAGCAACCGTAAAAGCATCGGCATTCTGCGCCAAAATTGTAAAATGTTTGATCATATTTACAAAATTATCCAGCTTGGTACGTGTGCTTTTAGTGATCTTAAGTTCGGGAAGGTGATCCAGATTTTCCAAAACCTCAAAGATCGATTTCCCATATTTATTGGCAGCGATACTCAATCTATCCATGGTTGTGGCTCCAATACCCCGGGCAGGATAATTAATCACCCGCTTCAAGGCTTCCTCATCTTTTGGATTAATCAATAAACGTAAATAGGACAGAACGTCCTTTATTTCTTTACGCTGGTAAAAAGATAAACCTCCATAAATTCGATAGGGAATATCTTTCTTTCGCAGAGCATCTTCCATTGCCCTACTTTGTGCATTGGTTCGATACAAAATTGCAAAATCGCCATTAGCCATTTGCTGTTGCATCTTATTCTCAAAAATCGAACTCGCTACAAATCGGCCTTCTTCACCATCGGTTAATAATCGGTTTACCACTATTTTTGGACCATCATCATTTGCTGTCCAAACCACTTTGTCAAGTTTGGTTTGGTTTTTATCGATTATTGAGTTTGCAGCATTAACAATATTTCCGGTAGAGCGGTAATTTTGTTCTAAACGGTACATTTCAACTCCATCGTAATCTTTCTGGAAATTCAGGATATTATTAATATTCGCACCGCGGAAAGCATAGATACTTTGTGCATCGTCCCCAACCACACAAATATTCTGAAATTTGTCAGACAGGGCTTTTACAATTAAATACTGTGAGTGATTGGTATCCTGATACTCATCTACCAGAATATAGCGAAAACGATTCTGGTATTTTTGAAGCACTTCAGGAAAACGGTTTAAAAGCTCATTGGTTTTTAGCAATAAATCATCAAAATCCATCGCCCCGGCTTTAAAACAACGCTGCACATATTCCTGATAAATATCGCCCATTCTCGGCTTTTTGCTCATTGCATCGGCCTCCATCAATTCTGGATTGTTAAAATAGGCTTTTACGGTAATCAAACTGTTTTTATAAGACGAAATACGGCTATAAACCTGTTTATACTTATAAACATCTTTATCAAGCTGCATATCTTTGATGATCGCCCTAATCACACTTTGCGAATCCTGAGTATCATAGATTGTAAAATTAGAAGGGTAACCTAATTTATCTGCCTCAAAGCGCAAAATCTTGGCAAAAACTGAATGAAATGTTCCCATCCACAGATTCTTGGCTTCACTTCTACCCACAATCTGTGAAATACGGTGCTGCATCTCACGCGCCGCTTTATTAGTAAAGGTTAAAGCTAGAATATTAAAGGCATCGATCCCTTTACTCATCATGTATGCGATCCTATAGGTAAGTACCCGGGTTTTACCAGAACCTGCTCCGGCAATTACGATCATAGGACCATCAATCTGCAATGTTGGCGCCCTTTGGGCGTCGTTTAATTCGGCTAAATAAGCTTCCAATTTCCTTCAAATTTTAAAAGGGTGAATTTAACCAAAATCAATCAATTTCTAAACCCAGCCTGTTAATACTTTTAAACAGTGGTAAGCGAATTTCAAATAGTTTATATTTTTTAGTATTTTTAAGAAAACTACAGTTTAAATAAATACAACCATCATTTTTAACACATTTCTATGAAGAAAATTTACTACCTACCCCTTATTCTGTTTTCAATTTTCGGTTATGGTCAGCAAATGGATGCCGATCTTAAAAAAGATATCGCTAACGTAGAAGAAAAAGTCATTGAATGGCGAAGGGATTTTCATGAACATCCCGAGCTATCAAATCGCGAATTTGAAACCGCCGAAAAAATCGCAAAACATTTAAAAAATCTAGGTTTGAAGGTCGAGACCGAAGTTGCCAAAACCGGAGTCGTAGCTCTACTTAAAGGGGACCATCCCGGCAAAGTTGTGGCTTTACGGGCTGATATAGATGCTTTACCAGTGACCGAAAGAAACGAGCTTCCTTTCAAATCTGAAGTTACTACCGAGTTTTTAGGTTCGCAAACCGGGGTCATGCACGCCTGCGGCCATGATACACATACCGCTATTTTAATGGGTACCGCTGAAGTTTTAGCCAAGCACAAGGATAAAATTCATGGAACCATAAAATTTATTTTTCAACCGGCTGAAGAAGGACCACCACCTGGAGAAGAAGGTGGTGCTAAATTGATGATTAAAGAGGGGGTTTTAAAAAGCCCTGATGTGGATGCCATTTTTGGTTTGCATATCAATTCAGAAACTCCCGTGGGCACCATCCGGTATAAGCCTGAAGGTACAATGGCAGCAGTAGAACGTTTTGTTATTACGGTAAAAGGAAAGCAAACACACGGCTCACAACCCTGGAGCGGAACCGATCCTATTCTTATTTCAGCAAAAATTATCGATGGTTTACAAACCATTATTAGCAGAGATTCTAAACTGATCGATGCCGCCGCCGTGATTACCGTAGGAAAAATCACCAGTGGAGTACGTTTTAATATTATTCCTGAAAGTGCTGAAATGATTGGAACAGTGAGGACTTTAGAACCAAAAATGCGAGAAAAAATTCTAACCCGAATGAAGGAAATGGTTCCTAAACTTGCTGAAGCTTATGGCGGAGAAGCTACTATAGAACTACAAAATAACACCGCAGTAACCTTTAATGATGTTGCTTTAACCAACCAAATGCTACCAAGTCTGCAAAAAGTAGCCGGAGAAGATCATGTAGAACTGGTTAAAGCCACCACCGGTGGGGAAGATTTTTCGTATTTTCAGGAAGAAGTTCCCGGATTATATTTTTTCCTTGGCGGGCAACCTTTGGATAGTAAGGAACCGGCACCACATCATACTCCCGATTTTTTTATTGATGAAAGTGGCTTATTGCTTGGAGTAAAGGCTATGACTCAATTGGCTTTGGATTACCTTGATCCTCCAAAATAAAGCGACGGAATTCTATAAAATTAATAAGGTACTTTTTCGTTAACTTTGACGTTTAACTAAGAAAAAGTACCTTTCAATTTTTAGAACGAACCAGCATGAGCGATACCGATTTATTGCAACTACTTTATAATACTCTACCAGCATTAATTGTTGCAGGTGTGTCCTTTTATTTTTTTAAAACTTTTTCTGAAAACGAAAATCGGAGACGTCGATTTTTATTACATCAGGAAAATCAAAAAACAGCACTACCTTTAAAGCTCCAGGCTTATGAAAGAATGGCTTTATTTCTGGAGCGTATTTCTCCCGGGAATTTACTGATAAGGATTAAACCTGAATCTTCAGATAAAATTCAGTATTCCAACACTTTGGTTACCACCATCGACCAGGAATTCGAACATAATTTAGCGCAACAGATTTATATTTCTAATGATTGCTGGAATTATATAAAAACAGCTAAAAATGCTACTATTTCATTAATTCGACAGTCAGCTGCCGATAACACAGTAGAAAATGCAGCCATGCTGCAGGAAAAGGTTCTCACCATTTTAATGGACGAAGACGCCCCTACCATTGCTGCACTAACCTATGTAAAAAATGAGGTTAAGGAAATTATGTAGTGTAGTTTAGCTTTTCTAGCAATTAGCTTTTAGCTAAAAAATGCTTCCTAAAATCTGCAATTTAAATTTTTGGTTTTTAAAAGTTTACGATTAAAGGTTTACAAAAAGCTATCAAAAATTCATTAATTTAGGGTATGGATATTTTACTGATTATCGCTGTAATTTTAATCCTTTTGCTATGGTTTTGGGCCATCTGGGATGTTTCGAGATCTCGATTCGAAAATACTTATTTAAAACTGGCATGGCTGCTAGCCGTGCTCTTATTTCCTGTATTAGGATCAATATTTTATTTTCAGCTCAAGAAAAATTTCACCATAAAAGAACGAAAATTCAAACCTGATTTTAGTAAAGCTAAGCCGAATTAATAAATCTTTGTTTTCTAAAATTAGATAGAACAATAAAAAAAGAGAAACAACTCAGAAACCAAAAGAAAGGACTAATATTTTATTACTAGGATTGAGCTTTTTAGTTTTTTACACTATTTTCTCTAATTGGGATCATTTGAAAAGTTTAATTGCGAGTTTTTTTTAGTTGCTTATAAATTGGTATTCAGCTATCAGTTAGCTTCAAAAGCCTTGTCATTTCGAGCGAGGTACGAGTCGAGAAATCTCAATTTCGAAATCAATCTGTAAAAAAGATCTCTCCGCTACGGTCGAGATGACAGCACCCGGTTTATTACTTTCCCTTCTTCTATTGAAATCTATTAATTATTTCTCGTAAATCTGACCTTCACAAGCATAGGATAACATACATTGAGGTCATTTCGACCCTGCCTCGCCGGCAGGCAGGTGAAGCCTAGGGTAATGCAGAACAGAGTTCAATGTTGAAAAAGTTTAAGATTTAAAGTTGTTTATTCTTGATTTTCCCATCAAGACATTCTTAAATTATCTTATTTCTCAAGTCTACCTCGTCTGTCATCTAAATACTAACTACTCACTATTAAAATCCAGCTTCCATCACAACTCAACTTTGGTCTTTTTGGCATTTTCTTTATCTTCTTTTACCTTGGTAGCGGCATAATCATAACCCTGCTTCCACCACTCTGTCATTAATTTTTTATTGAAGACCAATGAATTTTCGGTAAGTTTTGTGGGAGTGTAATAAATATTCAGTTTTACATTTTTATTCAGTGCTGCCAGTTTTCCTTCAATCACATCGTGATATTCTACCTGATCGAGCACGAAACTGTATAAATTGAGCATTAAACTAAAAGGATTTTTACCCAGCACCTTGTTATATTCCATATTTTCAGCTTCTAAAATTATGGCATCTACTTCGGTAGCGCCACGTTTTATAGCTTCTCGAATGGGCACTACACATCCTAAACCTCCATCGGCATATTCAAATCCGTTTTTTTTAGCCAGGCTCATAAACGGAATATAGTTACAGGAAATCCAAATCCATTCGCAAAAATCCTCATATGAGAAATCATGAATCGATTTATATTCTACCCTGTTTTTAGATAAATTAGAAACGGTTACCACAACATCCCCTACTTTATCCTTTAAGTTTTTAAAATTTTCATTTGAAAAATTACGCCTAATATGCTTTAAAAGATTTTTGCTTTCTCCAAAAGTGCGCTTCTTTTTTAAAAACTGCCAAAACATGTTAAAGTAGTTGATCGTGACATATTCCCGGCCTTCTTTTTTCTTTACTATAAAGGGATTTAAACTGAAGATTTTACGCTGATTCACATTGGTATACAGCTCGTAAACTTTTTCTATGTTACCGGCCGCAAGATGCGGAATTAGAAGGCTACCGGTGGATGTACCTAAAAAAAGATCATACTTCTTCTTTTCGGCTTCCATTAAATACTGGGCTACTCCGCCTGCAAATGCTCCTTTACTGCCGCCGCCCGAAATCACCAATGCTCGCATTAAACTTCGATTTGGTTTAATTCTTCACTCTTAAGTTTTGCGTAATTGAATCCGCTTTTCCACCATCGCTTCATCTTCTCTTCTTCAAAAATAAGAGAATTCGTGGTTAAAACTGTGGGAGTATAATAAAAATTAATAATTACATCCTTATTCGCCGCAGCGAACTTCCCTATTCTAATATTTTGATTTTCAACCCTATCTGTTATAAAATTAAATAAGTTGGTAATCAACCCGAAAACATTTTTAGAAGGCATTCGGTTTAAATGACTTACTTCAGTTTTCAAAATAATGGCATCTATTTCTGTGGCGCCACGTTTCACAGCCTCTTCGATGGGTACCATTGATCCAAATCCGCCATCGGCATACTCACAACCATCTTTTTGTACTAAACTCATGAATGGCGTGTAATTACAGGAGATCCAAATCCACTCCACAAAATCCTGATAATCAAAATCTTTAATAGATTTATACTCCACATCATTTAAAGATAAATTTGAAACGGTCACTAAAATATCTTTTTCTGAGGCCTTTAATTGCTGAAATTCTTCTTTTGAAAATGTATTTAAAATTAATTTTTTAAGATTTTTGCTTTCACCAAAGGTCTTTTTACCCTGCAAAAAATTACGTATTACATTAAAGTGATTAATACTAATATGGTCTACGCCGTGTTTATGTTTAATTAAAAATGGACGGTTATTAAAAATACTTGATTCGTTTACTGAAGTATACACCTTCCTTATCTTCTCTACTTCCTTTAGGGCTAAATGAGAAATTAGTAAACTTCCGGTAGACGTACCCACATATAAATCGTAATCTCGTTTTTTTTCTTCAATTAAATACTGTGCCACACCACCTCCAAAAGCACCTTTACTGCCACCACCCGAGATCACTAATGCCTTCATATATGTATAAAGTTATTTAGAAAATTGAGATTGCAAATATTCTTGTTCTGTTTTAGGAAGCGAATCTGATAATTGCTGGAATTTTTCCAAATATTTTTCATGTGTTAATAACTCCTTTAGCAATTGCCTGCAAAAATCTCTAAATCGATAGGCATAGTGCTGTGTTCCTTGCATCAGATCTTTTAAATTCTGATCTGAAAATGCATCGATCTGAAATAAATAACTGAAGGCATTTTGTCGAATTTCCATAGGATATTTTGTGTGGGTATATCCAGAAAGCTCTGCATAATTCGCCTGACTATTACCGGCATCATATTCTGGTGTTACCAAGTTAAGGGTTAACCACAGCATTCTCACGTTCTTGTCATAAAAGCCCTGGATATTCCTGGTCTTGCTTAAATACTTAGCGCGATCCATGGGGAAATTAGTCCAAAGCGTCATTAGGGCGTATTCTTTTGTTAAGTAAGAATCATCATTCAATAAATCTTCAAACTCTGATTTTAAAGGCTGCGGAATTTCTTTCATACTAGATGCAATAGCCTGTCTTACAAAAATGTTACCCGTTTCAAAAGCTTTTTTATACAAATCTAAGGCTTCCTGAGCAGTGGTTCCCTGTAGCTGCATAACGGCTTCCTGGCCTACATAATCGTTAACTGGAAAATCCAGCGCGCCATTTAAAATATTATATTTTGTACCCACACTTTGTTCCCTAACTGCAGCAACGTCTAAATATTTTCTAATAAATGCTGATTTTTCCAAAGAATTTAATGCTGCGTTTGCTTTAAAAGCCGATTGTTCTAACCAATCTTTTTTAAACTGTGATAACTCCTGCCCACTTGCATTCTCCATTACTTTCAGAAAATCTTCTGTAGAAACATTCTTAAAACTATATAATTCCAAATAGTTTTTTATCCCGATTTTAAAAGCTTCGTCTCCCAATTGTTCTCGCAAAATGTGTAGGGCCCATGCTCCTTTCTGGTAAAATGTAAGCGAACTGGCTTTAGGATTAAGTAAGGCTTCCCCTTCACCGCGATCACTGAGTTTTTTTAACTGCTCGGCAGTTTCATATAACTTCCAATAATAATAGTCTTCACCAAAAATCTGCTTTTCGGCTAATAACGCGTAATACGTGGCAAAACCTTCCTGCAACCAATGATGCTTTCCTTCAGTCTCGGTAACCAGATCGCCAAACCACTGGTGTGCCAGTTCGTGTGCGTTAATATTTACATAATTACGATCTTTAAAGCCAATACTATCTGTAAGCATAGATTCAGAAAAAATAGTAGTCCCCGTATTTTCCATTCCTCCATAAAGAAAATCCTCTACCGGAATTTGCTTATAATTTTGCCAGGGAAAAGCTACCCCAATCTCATCTACTAAAAAGTCGAATATTTGCTTTGAATATCGATAAGTAGGTTCTACCAGATTTTTATCCTTTGGCTCATAAAATAAAGAAATAGGGACTCCGCCAGCACTTTGTAATTCTTTACTTTTATAATTTCCGGCAACGACTGCCACCAGATAACTACTCATAGGGTTTTGCATGCTAAAGCTCCATTGCTTAATCGAATCATTTAGCATTGTTTCGCTTTCCAATTTTCCGTTAGCAATAACCTGATAGTCCTTTTTAAAATTGATTTTTAAATTAAAAATCGTCTTTTCTCGCATATCATCAAAACTTGGTAACCAATGCGAGGTGTACCGCCCCTGTCCCTGTGTCCAAACCTGCTTGCTTATTTCTTCAGTATTTCCTAGATCCCAATTAATAAAATACATGGTTTGCTTTGGTGAGCCAGAATACTTTAGCTGCAGTATATTTTCCTTAGAAGGTGATAGTTTCTTTTGAATCCAAATTTTGTCTTTAGCTAAGCGAAAATCAGCTTCTTTCCCATTTACTTTTACTTCTTTAAAACTCATATCTTCAGCATCTACAAAAAAGGAATCTACCGATTTTAGTACTTCAAAAGAATAGTTAACATCCCCATCAATTTTGGCCGATTCGGGATAAATACTTACTTCCGCATTTACCGTTTTAAAATCTACAAATTCGATTTGATTCTCAGGAGAGATCGATTGTGCTATCGCTAAATAGGCATTTAAGAATAAAAATGGAAAAAATATGTTCTTCATTATTAAAAACTGTCGTTTTTGGTATTGCCAAATTACAAAATTTAATGCCAGAGGATTCGCTTATTACCGAATCTTTCGGCTTTGATTCGCAATTCTTAAAAAGAAATAGCATAAAATGTGCCTGAAATAATTCTAAAATTACGCATTTTAATATCTTCGTTTTTATGAATCCTAATATTCTTCAAACTCCGATTGATTATTTAAAAGGCGTTGGACCTAACCGCGCCGATGTCCTACGGAAAGAACTAGGGATTCACACCTATCAGGATCTGGTGAATTTTTTCCCTAACCGCTACCTGGATAAAACCCGGTTTTATAAGATTGCTGAATTACAACGCAACTCGGCTGAAGTACAAGTGGTAGGAAAAATCACTCATATTAAAACTGTTGAACAAAAACGCGGCAAACGCCTGGTTGCTGATTTTGTGGATGAGACCGGACGTATGGAACTGGTTTGGTTTAGAGGCCATAAATGGGTCCGTGAAAACCTGAAGCTCAATACTCCATATGTGGTTTTTGGAAAAACCAACTGGTTTAATGGAATGTTCAGCATGCCGCATCCCGAGATGGACACTCTGGCCGACTTTAAAAAGCAATTACGTGCGGCAATGCAACCTATTTATCCGTCTACCGAATTATTACAAAAAAAGGGATTACCAATCGCGTGGTGAATAAAATGTTACAACAGCTTTTTGTGGAAACCAAAGCACGATTTTTTGACACCTTAAACGAAGAAATTAGAAACGAATTTAGGTTAATATCAAAAGCTGAGGCCCTTTTTAATATTCATTTTCCTAAAAATGCCGAGTTACTTGCGAAAGCGCAATTTCGTTTAAAGTTTGAAGAGCTTTTCTACATTCAGTTGCAATTACTACTAAAAAACCAGCTTCGAAAACAAAAAATAAAAGGTTTTGTTTTTGGCGAAATTGGTGAATATTTTAGTGGGTTTTATAAAAATCATTTGCCCTTTGATCTTACCGGCGCACAAAAAAGAGTGATCAAAGAAATTAGGGCAGATCTGGGAACAGGCGCCCAAATGAACCGATTATTACAGGGTGATGTAGGTTCAGGAAAAACCATTGTGGCTTTAATGAGCATGCTTATTGCCATCGATAATAATTTTCAGGCCTGTTTAATGGCGCCTACAGAGATTTTAGCGATTCAGCATTATCAGGGATTAGTAGAATTGTGTGAAAAAATGGAACTTTCTATTTATTTGCTTACCGGATCATCTAAAAAAGCACATCGCCGCGAACTACACGAAAAACTGGAAAATGGTGAGATCGACATTCTTATCGGCACACATGCTCTTTTAGAAGACAAGGTGAAGTTCCATAATCTGGGCCTGGCAATCATCGACGAGCAACATCGTTTTGGTGTAGCGCAACGGGCCAAATTGTGGCGAAAAAATAAGATTCCACCTCATATTTTGGTGATGACGGCTACTCCCATTCCTCGTACATTAGCGATGAGTTTATATGGAGATTTGGATATCTCAGTAATCGACGAATTACCGCCGGGAAGAAAACCTATTAGAACCGTGCATCGTTTTGATAGTAACCGATTAAAGGTATTCCGGTTCCTAAAAGAAGAAATCGATAAAGGCCGACAGGTTTATGTGGTCTATCCATTAATTCAAGAATCTGAAAAAATGGATTATAAAGATTTAATGGATGGTTACGAAAGTATTGCCCGTGAATTTCCTGATTTTCAAATTTCGATCGTACACGGCCAGATGAAACCTGAAGATAAAGACTATGAAATGCAGCGTTTTGCTGAAGGCAAGACCGAAATCATGGTGGCAACAACAGTGATTGAAGTTGGTGTAAATGTACCCAATGCCAGTGTAATGGTGATAGAAAGTGCCGAGCGATTTGGCCTTTCACAATTACACCAGCTTCGTGGACGTGTTGGGCGTGGTGCCGAACAGAGCTATTGCATTTTAATGACCGGCCATAAATTATCTAACGATAGTAAAACCCGTCTGGAAACCATGACCGCTACCAATGATGGTTTCCAGATTGCGGAAGTAGATTTAAAACTACGTGGTCCTGGGGATATCATGGGCACGCAGCAAAGCGGAGTACTCAACCTTAAAATTGCCGATATTGTAAAGGATAATGATCTCTTAAAAACCGCTCGTCACATTGCTCAAAAAGTACTTAAAGAAGATCCAAAACTGGCTTTAGAAAAGAACAAAGTATTACGCTTTACTTACGGGCAACTAGCCAAGCATCAAAACATTTGGAATTATATTTCCTGATTCTCGAAAACTTCTAAAAATCTGTGTGAATTTTACAAACCTTAGATTATGCCAAAATAATTGGTAATACTATCTTTGTAGATTGTAAAATTACTTAGATGAAGATTTCATACAACTGGTTAAAACAATTTATAAAGCTACCTGAAGATGCCGAAAAAACCGGCGAATTACTAACCGATCTTGGTTTAGAGGTTGAAGGGATTCATAGTTTTCAAAGTGTAAAAGGTGGTTTAGAAGGTATTGTGGTGGGACATGTACTTAGTTGCGAAAAACATCCAAATGCCGATAAACTTAACCTTACCAAAGTAAATATTGGTAATGGCGAAGAAGTACAAATTGTATGCGGCGCCCCTAATATCGCTGCAGGGCAAAAAGTTCCGGTTGCAACCATAGGTACTGTTCTTTATGACGAGAAAGGTGAAGAATGGCAGATCAAAAAAGGAAAGATTAGAGGTGAAAGTAGTTTCGGGATGATCTGTTCTGAAAAAGAAATTGGTATTGGTAGTAGTCACGAAGGAATTATGGTGATGGAAGACGACCTGATCCCGGGCACACCTGTTGCTGAAATTTTTGAAGTTGAAAATGATAAAGTTTTTGAAATTGGTTTAACCCCAAACCGTGCAGATGCGATGGGACATTGGGGAGTCGCCAGAGACTTAAAAGCGGGTTACCAGCAACAAAGTAAAAGTTTAGAACTAATCACTCCATCGGTAAGTAATTTTCATGTAGACAGCCGTAGTTTAAGAATACCCATTTTTGTAGAAGACTCTTCTTTAGCACCTCGCTATTGCGGCATTACCCTTAGTGATGTAAAAGTTCAGGAATCTCCAAAATGGCTGCAGAATCGTTTAAAAGCAATTGGACTAACTCCAAAAAATAACATTGTAGATGTGACCAATTATGTAATGCATGAACTGGGACAACCGCTACATGCTTTTGATGCTGCAAAAATAACAGGGAACGAGATTCATGTAAAGACGCTAGAGACCGGCACCAAATTTACCACTTTAGATGAAGTAGAAAGAGAACTTCACGAAGAAGACCTTATGATTTGTGATAAAGAAAAGCCACTATGCATTGCCGGAGTTTTTGGCGGCTTAAATAGCGGTGTTTCCCAAAACACCAATCAGGTCTTCCTTGAAAGCGCATATTTTAACCCGGTAAGTGTTCGTAAAACTGCTAAAAGGCATGGCTTAAATACCGATGCTTCTTTTCGTTTTGAGCGTGGTATAGATCCTAGCATTACGGAATATGCCTTAAAACGCGCTGCACTTTTAATTACTGAACTGGCCGGAGGGGAAATCACCAGTGATATCGACGATCTTTATCCTAAGAAAATTGAAGATTTCCAGGTATTCTTAACCTTCGAAAAAGTAAATAAATTAATTGGTGAAAACCTTGAAGAAGAAACCATAAAATCAATCTTGGCTTCTTTAGAAATCCGTGTAAATAATGTTACCGAAACGGGAATGGGATTAACAATTCCTTCTTATCGTGTGGATGTACAGCGAGAGTCTGATGTGATCGAAGAGATTCTTAGAGTGTATGGGTATAACAATATAAAAATCAATGAAAAGTTTAATGCTTCAGTTTCAATTTCATCGAAATTCGAAGATTACAAACTTCAAAATATAATTGCTAATCAGCTGGTTGGACAAGGATTCTATGAAACCATGGCTAATTCTCTTACCATGCCATCGCATATAGAACTCAGCGAGCAATTAAAAAGCGAATATAATGTTGAAATGCTGAACCCACTTAGTAGTGATCTTTCGGTAATGAGGCAATCTATGTTATTTAGTGGTTTAGAAAGTATTCGATATAATTTAAATCGCAAAAGAAGAGATCTTAAGCTTTTTGAATTTGGTAAAACTTATCACAGCTATGTAAGTGGTCGCGTTGAAAATAAACATCTTTCTATTTTTGTAAGTGGTAATCAATCTGGAGAAAGCTGGAATTCAGCTGGACAAAAAGGAACCTTCTTTTATCTAAAAGGAGTTATAGAGGTGATTTTTCAAAGATTAAGCATCAAGAATTTAAAAGCCGCTGCTTCTAAAAACGATGTTTTTGCTGAAGGTTTAATGTTGAGTTCTGCAAAAGCGAAATTGGTAGAATTTGGGGTAGTTAAAAAATCGATATTAAAACATTTTGACGTGGATCAGGAAGTTTTATTTGCAGATTTTAACTGGGATGCAGTGATAGAAATTGCTAAAGCACAGTCGAATAAATTTGTTGGAATTCCAAAATACCCCGAAGTAAGACGTGATTTTGCATTACTCTTAGATGAAACGGTATCTTATGCTGAAATTGAGACAATTGCTGCCCAAACAGAAAAGAAATTACTTAAAGAAGTGAATCTTTTTGATGTATACCAAGGGGACAACCTGCCCGAAGGTAAGAAAAGTTATGCGGTGAGTTTTACCTTTCAGGATGAAAACAAAACCATGACCGATAAGCAAATAGATAAAATCATGAGTAAACTTCAGTATAGATTCGAAAACGAACTGAAAGCTGAATTACGATAGTCCTTGAAATTTTCATAAACAACAAAGGCTGAAATTCTAAAATTTCAGCCTTTGTTGTTTTAAATATTATTTGAGTATTATGGAAATTGTTTAAAAATTTCATCTACATATTTTCTTACATCACGAGCTGTACGACGATTGTCTATTTCTACTTTATCTGTAGTACCACGCCAAATAATTTTATTGTTTTTACGATTGATGAAATCAATCACTATAGATTTTGATTTATAAGGAACCTGATCTATATTCTCTCCTGTAATACGCTGAATCGTGTAATAATCCTTATACATATAGGGCTTATAATAATCTCCAATATAAAAATCTGGACGATAATAAGAATAGCTGGTGTATACAGGATCGGCGTTTACCTCTGCTTTATCGTCAAACATGGTATGAACATAGATTAAAACTTCCGGCTGATCTTCGACATAGCGATAACGCTCATCTTTCATATTTTCGTTAATCGTATTCACAATCTCGGTATTAATTTCCAGATTATTATAACCCGGAGTGGTAATTTTATTTTTATTAGGTAGAAAGGCATACGTTGTATAATTCTTTAAATCTTTAGGATTTTCACCCACTTGTGTAGACTTACTCCCACCACAACTTGTAAGGAGGATAAAAATTGATAATAGTGCACTCCAATTAAGTAATTTCATAATATTTTAAATTTTTGCCGCATATTAATAGCTTTGCACGGCAAAACAAAATGATTTAGCAAAGTTTAGAGATAAATTTAACAGCCATTTAGAAACGTATAATTGCGTTCAGATAGATTTTTTTATCAATAAAAATTCTAGTTGTAATCTAGCTCATAGCAAACACATGAGGCAGTTTTATTTTATTTCGGGATGTTTCCTACTCCTGAAAACGGAAGCCAAGCATTTAATCTCTATTATCCCTTAAATGATTAACGTATACAGAATTGCGAATTACATGGATATTATATATTTTAGTAGCTCATGCAAAGTGACTGATGATGAAGAACTTTCCCCGCACCAACGTTGAAATCCAACTTTTAAAATCCAGAAATAAGCGTAAATCTGAACATCTTTTCCTAAAAGAAATCAATGCGATTTTTAAGGAAAATGAGCATAGAGATCAGAATATTATGCAGCAATTAAAAAATACTGCTGATGGGGAAAATATCTCAAATTCTTTCAACTTCGAACTGTTAGAATCTAATCGAATTTTTCATATTAGTGATATCCAGAAAATATGCATTGATTATCGTTTACGATTTTTAAGTTCTTCCTATTTTAAAGCTGAAATTCCTTACGAGGCGGTTATGGCTATCCGAAAATTGGAAAACAACCAAAATACTAAACTATCCGGGTTTAAAATTATCGCTCCTGCACGATTATTTAAATTAGAAAATGCCGATGATCCATTATTAATGGCACCCATGGGCAACGATTATTATTATTTGGTACACAAGTGGGAGAACGATCTTCATCCCCTAAGAAAACTATTAATGTGGCCATTTAAGCAATTAGAGAACTTTATCTTCTCTATGTTTTTACTTAGCCTTGCCATCACTTATTTAATACCACAGGGTATGTTTGCGCATGGGGGACAGCAAACCACCACAGAGTTTTTTATGATTTTATTTTTTGTATTTAAATGGATTGGCGGTCTTGCGATTTTTTATGGCTTCAAAAAGGGCAAAAACTTTAGCGAATCGATTTGGAACAGCAAATATTATAATGCTTAGTAAGGATTTGATAACGTTAAACTCTAATTAAATAAAGCTTTTAAAATATCTTATCTTCGTATTTTAGTATGATAAACTATTATTATGAGTACCGACGAAACATACGAAAGAGTATACACTGGAAGCGATGTAAATGTGCAATATTTACAGGAATTATTTAATAAATCTGGAATCTCCAATCGCGTTAGAAACGATATGGAATCTGGGCTAAGAGCAGGATTTGGTGGAGGTGTACCAGGACAGGTTCAGCTTTTTGTAATTAAAAGTCATTTTGATGAAGCTGTTGCTATAGTAAAATCGGCATTCCCTAGTGACGTTGCCGAATATGAGTAAACAAAATTCACCTTCTAAAGGAAGAAATTATGCGTATTTAGCCGTAGGGATTTTCTCTCTGGGCTATGGCGCATATCGTGTAATTAGCTTATACGACAATTATCAAAAGTACGAACTGCAATTTGCCCTAGCCATAGGTTTTATTACTGCTGGTATAATTTGCATGTATAGATTCTTTAAATCTTTGAAATAAAAAAGCGGCCCAAAGCCAGTCATGGTCGGAAGATTATTCTTCCGACTTTTTTGTTATAAAGACTTTTTTCTTAATTATAATACCGAAGGAAATATATGAATAACCTACTGGTTATCAGATAAATAACTTGCTTTTATTCTTTGTTTTTTGTATCTTTAATATTGATAATCAGTCTTATATGTCAGTTTTTAAAGATCATAAGGTAACTGTAAATGAGTTACTTCAAGTTATACCTGAAGCCCTGTTATCCCAACTAGCTACCCAGACGAAAGTCGATCATTATTCAAAGGTCCTTCATGGTAAAAAAATGTTTTATCTTTTATTGTTCGGGATCCTGGATAATGAAAAATTGAGCCAACGTACGCTAGAGGATACCTTCAATGATTCTGTATTCAAGCAGCTTTTTGATCTGGACGAATCTGAGACCGTACGTAGAAGCTCCATCTCTGAAAGATTATCTAAAATAGACTCGAATTACTTCCGACAAATATTTGAGTGCATTTATGAGCAATTTGCCTCTCATTATGGGCATACCGAAAGCAAAAAATATAACCTGATCCGGGTAGATAGCACTGTTGTGAGCGATACGGCGGGAAAACTCGGGGAAGCAATTGATCAGAACAATGGTAAAAAGCTGATCAAATTCAGTATGTCTTTCGATGGATTGCTTCCTTCATCTGTTGATATTTTCAATGAGCAAAAGTATTCGGCAGAAGATAATGCTTTACCCGTGGGGATTTTAAGACATGTGAAAAAGGAAAAAGGCACATCCAATATCTACATTATAGACAGAGGGGTACAGTCTACCCGAACCATGCATAAGTTCAGTAAAGAAAACATCCCTTTTGTAATACGTTCCAAAGAAAACAGAAAGTATGTAGAGGTTAAATCCTTATTGAGAGATCAAGATACAACTAAAGATATGGGGGGATTTGAACTGGTCAAGGATAGTATAGTCCATCTTTATACCGGAATCCCTATACATAACAAAAAAGGGAACATACATCACAAAGAAACCTTGGTAGAATCGCCTTTCAGGCTTATTATCATCAAAGATAAAACCAGTCCCAATAAAGAATTTTGGTTTATTTCTAATGAATTTGATCTTCCTGCCCAAGAAATAACACGGTTTTACAGGAGAAGATGGGATATTGAAGTGTTTTTCCGGTTCATTAAGCAAGAACTCCATGTAAGCCATTTGGTTTCCATGAATAAAAATGGTATCGAAGTAATGATTTACATGACATTGATTGTCGCCATGCTTATCCTTATCTATAAAAAAGCAAACAATATCGGTTATAAAACAGCCAAGAGAAGATTTAAAATGGAAGTAAGGAATTTAATTATTGCAATGATAGTGATCTTTTCCGGAGGAGATCCCAACAAATTATTTAAAACTTAAAGTGGCCGGAATTTCTTCCGACCACTAGTGGCCCAAAGCCGCTTTTTTATTTCAAAAATCTATTTTTTACCATTCGATTACAGCACTGGCCCAGGTAAATCCACTACCAAAAGCCGCCAAAACAATAGTATCACCTTCTTTTATTTTACCTTCTTCCCAGGCTTCGGTTAGCGCGATAGGAATCGATGCTGCTGTGGTATTTCCATATCGCTGGATATTATTATACACCTGATCGTCCCTTAACTTAAATTTCTGCTGAATAAATTGTGAAATTCTTAGGTTCGCCTGATGCGGAATAAGCATATCGATATCTTTCACATCAAGTCCGTTTGCCTTTAGCCCTTCCATAATTACTTCAGAAAAACGAACAACTGCATTTTTAAATACAAATTGCCCGTTCATATACGGATAATACGGAATATCTTCCTGTGGATTTTCCTCAATAATTTCAGGAACCCAGTGATTGGTGCTTGGACCTTTCAGACTTAATTCCAAGGCGTGTTTTCCTTCAGAATGTAAATGCGTAGAAAGAATTCCCTGCCCATTATGATCGCTTCTTGTTAGCACTACCGCTCCTGCTCCATCTCCAAAAATCACAGATACCGAACGCCCACGTGTCGTAAAATCTAAACCACCACTATGATTTTCACTTCCAATTAGAAGTATGTTTTTATACATACCGGTTTTGATAAATTGATCGGCAACCGATAGCCCGTAGATAAAACCACTACATTGATTACGCACATCAAGGGCAGGACAGGTATGAATATCTAATATTTCCTGAATTTGCACACCACATCCGGGAAAATAATAGTCGGGACTTAAGGTGGCAAAAACGATTAGATCAATATCATCTTTACTAATATTGGCTCTTTCTAAGGCTATATTTGCAGCCTTAGCTCCCATACTGGCTGTTGTATTGCCATCGCCTTTTTTAATATGTCGCCTTTCTTTTATACCGGTACGTTCCTGGATCCAGGAATCATTGGTATCCATTATTTTGGATAAATCCTCATTGTTAACCACATTCTCTGGCACATATTTTCCTAATCCGGCAATTTTAGACTGATACATTCAGTTTATTTTAAATAATTAAAAATCTAGACTCTTCAATTTAGCAAATATCTAAATATTAAAGATTGCAATATAGGAAAGATTAACATTTTACAGAATACCTTATATTAGTGCAACAAATATTCTAAAAACTCATTCATGAAAAAACAAATTATCACATGTTTTCTATGTATTGCTGCTTCTTTTTTTAGCAGTTATGCTCAGGAAAATCTTACATACCAAAAACCTCCAAAACCTATCCTAGACTTAGTAGATGTTCCTTTGGCACCAGGAACTTATATAAACAGTAAAGGAGATTTAATGCTATTTCTTTATCGCGATCAATACAAAACTATTGCAGAATTAAGTGAAAAGGAATTACGCCTTGGAGGATTAAGAATTAATCCGGCAACTAATATTAGTAGCCGTGCCCGCTATTTTACCGATATAAAAATAAAGCCTGTAAAAGATAACGAACCTACAAATGTTACCGGGTTACCAGAAAATCCAAGAATCGCAAATCTTAGCTGGTCACCAGATGAAAAGAAACTGGCTTTTACTCAAACTACAAACACCGGAGTAGAATTATGGGTTATAGATATAAAATCTGCCAAAGCTAAAAAACTTACTGATGCTTCTTTAAATGCTAATATGGGTAATACCATTAACTGGTTTAAAGATAGCGAAGCTATTTTAGTAAAAATGCTCCCAAAAGATCGTAAAGAACTTATAGATGAGGCTATGGCAGTCCCAACCGGTCCTACAGTTAGTGTAAGTGATGGTAAAGAAGCGCAAAACAGAACCTATCAGGATTTGCTAAAAGATCCTAATGACGAATATAATTTTGAGCAGTTAGCACGCTCCACTTTATTCAAAGTAGATCTAAACGGAAATAAATCGCAATGGATGAAAGCGAATATGTATGATGATATTAGCTTTTCTCCAGATGGGGAATATATAATGATTAGCCACATTAAAAAACCTTTTTCTTATCTCGTACCTTATTACAGATTCCCTACAGAAACCAACGTTTATAAAAACGACGCCAGTTTAGTAAACATGGTAAACGATGTACCTTTATTAGAGGATTTACCACAAGGTTTTATGTCTACCCAGAAAGGAAGAAGAAGTCTAAACTGGCGCGCAGATAAACCGGCAACCTTAGTTTTCGCTATGGCTTTAGATGGCGGTGACCCTGCAGTTGAAGTTGATCATAGAGATCAGGTATTTATGCTGGACGCTCCTTTCAAAGGTGAAGGAAAAGCCTTCTTAAAAACAATTAATCGCTACAGCGGTATTATTTGGGGAAATGACGAAACAGCAATCGCCATGGATTATTGGTGGAATACAAGAAACAGCAAAACATATTTAATTGATCCATCAGGTAATAATAAAGGTCCTAAGATTTTATTTGACAGAAATTATCAGGATGTTTATAGCGATCCGGGAAATTTTGTTACGCATAAAAACAACTTTGGAAGATCTGTTTTAGAATTGGATGGCACCGATGCTTATCTCATTGGCGATGGATTTTCAGATAAAGGACAGTATCCATTTATTGATAAGATTAATCTGAAAACTGGAGATACCGAGCGTTTGTACCAATCCATATTTGAAGATAAAAAAGAAAGCATTGTAGAAGCATTAGATATCGATAAAGGCGAAATTCTTGTAAGAATCGAAGCTTCTAGCGAGTATCCTAATTATTACATCAGAAATATTAAGAAAAAAAATGATCTTCAACAAATTACCAACTTCGAAAACCCTTTTAAAAGTTTACAGGATGTAAGCAAAGAGGTAATTACCTATAAGCGTGAAGATGGTTTAGAACTAAACGGAACACTATATTTACCTGCCGGTTACGATAAAGAAAAACCTGAAAAGTTACCAATGATTATGTGGGCCTATCCTCGTGAATACAAAGATAAAAATTCGGCTTCACAAAATACCAGCAACGCAAATGACTTTACTTATCCTTACTATGGTTCTCCTATTTACTGGGTGAACAGGGGCTATGCCGTATTGGACGACGCGGCTTTTCCTATTATCGGTGAAGGTGATGAAGAGCCTAACGACACCTTTAGAAAACAATTGGTAGATAATGCTGCTGCTGCTATAGATGCCGTAGACGAAATGGGATATATAGATCCAGATCGTGTTGCCGTTGGCGGGCATAGTTATGGCGCTTTTATGGTTGCCAATCTTCTATCCCATTCCGATTTATTTGCTGCAGGAATTGCAAGAAGCGGAGCTTATAATAGAACTTTAACGCCTTTTGGTTTTCAAAGCGAAGAACGGAATTATTGGGAAGCTCCAGAAGTGTATTATACCATGTCTCCTTTTATGCATGCAGATAAAATGAAAACGCCGTTATTACTAATTCATGGAGAAGCCGATAATAATTCTGGGACTTATCCCATGCAAAGTGAGCGTTATTTTAATGCCTTAAAAGGTCTTGGTGCTACTGCCAGGCTAGTTATGCTACCAAAAGAAAGCCATGGATACAGCGCAAAAGAATCTGTACTACATGTGCTATGGGAACAAGATGAGTGGTTGGAAAAGTATGTAAAAAATAAACCAAAAAACACAGTAGAAGCAACAAAGGAAGAAATTCAGGATTAAACTAAAATAAATCCATCACGATTATAAAGCCTTCTGAGAAATTTCAGGAGGCTTTTTTAATCAAAACATTGGGGATAATCCACAATCTATTACCGCAAAACCTTTTCAAAATGTAGGGACATACTTATAATTACCAGGATCGATCTGTTAATGATACCAATAAGAAAAGCGCAATTTCGAAGAATGAAATCGCGCTTTTCAACCTAACCAATAAATCAAAATATTAACCTACAAGTAATCTCGAAATCTATTAATTTCTACCTTAGCTTCCAGATCATGTAGTAAATTATAAAGACCAAAGAATGTCCTGTTGATATAAAGGAAATGCTTACTTCCGCGATTTCCGTTCATCTTTCTTAGTTCCTCATCCTTACTATATTTTTCACTCAATTTACTAATAGCATCCCAAAATCCTCTATCTGAAAAATCGAAAGTTTCAGAGTGAAACGGACTGGTAAAAAGACTCAACATCTGATGGAATAATTCTGAAAAATACTTAATCTCATTTTCAGTATCATCTTCCCTTAAAATTTCGAGTTCGTATAACTTTTCGTTAAAGAACTCAGGGTTGTCTATATTTTCTTTTTTCGCTAATTCAAAATAAGGTACGTAGAAATCGTCTGGAACTTTTTTAATACACCCAAAATCGATCGCAATTAAATTTCCCGCTTTATCTACTAAAAAATTACCCGGATGAGGATCGGCATGCACTTCTTTTAATCCATGCATCTGGAACATATAAAAATCCCACAATGCCTGCCCAACCTTATTCGCTTTTTCCTGATCTTTATTGTCTTTTACAAATTCACTTAGATGCTGACCATCCATCCAGTCCATCGTAATAATTCGTTCGCTGGACAATTTTTCATAATACTGCGGAAACTTAAGATTAGGAATATGCTTACATGCTTCTGAAATTGCTTTACTCTGCTTTATTTCCAACACATAATCGGTTTCTTCTAAGAGCTTCCCTTCTACCTCCTTAAAATACTTTTCTGAATCTTTACCTTGTAAATTAAACATCCTTATAGCAATGGGTTTCACCATGGCTAAGTCTGAACTTATACTATCAGCCACCCCGGGATATTGAATTTTCACAGCAAGTTTTTTCCCATCTTTTATTGCCCGGTGCACCTGCCCAATACTCGCAGCGTTTACAGATTGCGAGGTAAATTCGTCGTATAAGTCCTCAGGATAATTCCCATTATACTTCTTAAAAGTTTTACGTACTAATGGAGCCGATAATGGCGGTACGCTAAATTGTGCTAAACTAAACTTCTCTACATAAGCACTGGGCAACAAGCTTTTCTCCATCGAAAGCATTTGAGCAACTTTAAGCGCACTACCTTTTAAACTTTTTAGACCATCGTAGATATCATTGGCATTATCACGATCCAAATCATCACGTGTAAGCTCTTTATTAAAAGCTTTTTTACTATAATACTTTAAATAATTCCCTCCAATTTTAGCTCCGGTTTGCACCAATTTACTGGTTCGGCCAATTTTGCCGGTAGGAATTTTATCGATTGATTTCATCTAATTTTTTTTATCGCCTTTCGGCCTTTTTCATAGCAATTTTTACAACAGATCATTTAGCCATTTTCTGTTTGTAAAGAAATTTTCCGAAATCAACAACACGTTCTAATGGTGTATTATCAAAAACATCGAATACTGTATTTACTGATTTTTCGATCGCTACATCTGTACTTTCAAATTGTGCAGAGTTATCATCCATCCAAAATTTTAATAAGAATAACAATTGGATCCAGGCAGCTTCAGAGAAAATCTCTTCAGGTTGCTGTAGAAATTTCAGGGTCTTATCCTTATTTCCTTCCGCAACCAGTCCCTTTGAAAAATGCTTTACATTTTTACGTAAACCTTTTAACTGTTCCAGGTTCTTAATTGGGGTTGGATCTTTTTTCAATGTGAATAAAACATAACTTCTATTAGCAGTTAACACTTCAAAAAAAGTATAATAAAAAGTGAGCATTTTTTCCCGGTTAGTAAAACCTGGGTATTCCGGGCTTTTCTCAATTACATTCACAGTATTTAGATAAAACTTCTCCCAAATTCCTTTCTCTAAGCCTTCAAAACTTCCGTAAAAGTTATAGAATTCTTCTTCCTGAAGTTTATTCTCCTTACAAAATTTATAAACTGTCTTAGGGGCATGTTCATTTTCCAGCACATAATCCATATAAAGACTTATCAATCGATCTGAATCTAACTTCTTATTTGCAGTAGTTGCTTTCTTTGTCGTCGCCATATTTTCTTTTTCTCTTTTCCAAATATAAGTATTGTTTAACTTATATTTAATTTCATTAAACAAAATATTTGTTAAAAATTCAACATGTCTAATTTTTGACATTCAAATAATTAGACGCATAATCATTGAATTAATTACAAGTCTTATGCCAAGATGACAGCAAAACTGTAATGGTATTTTTTTTGGTTACTAAAAACCGAAATTGATAATAAAAACTAAAAATATATGGCAACTGGAAAGATTAATGTATCTGTAGACAACATTTTCCCGCTGATTAAAAAATTCCTTTACAGCGATCACGAAATTTTCCTAAGAGAGTTAATTTCTAACGCTACCGATGCAACTCTAAAACTAAAGCACCTTACCAATATTGGTGAAACCGATGTGGAATACGGAAATCCTGTAATCGACATCAAAGTGGATAAAGAGAATAAAAAAATACATGTGATCGATCAAGGTATCGGGATGACGAAAGAGGAAGTTGAAAAGTACATTAACGAAGTAGCTTTCTCTGGAGCTGAAGAATTTCTTGACAAGTATAAAGATTCTGCTAAAGACAGTGGAATTATTGGTCATTTTGGTCTTGGCTTCTATTCCGCTTTTATGGTAGCTCATAAAGTTGAAATCATCACCAAATCTTACAAAGATGAGCCAGCAGCTCATTGGACCTGTTCTGGAACAACAGAGTTTACGCTGGAAGATGCTGATAAGCAGGATCGCGGTACAGAAATTATTCTGCACATAAATGAAGATGATGAGGAGTTTTTAGAAGAAAACCGAATTGAAGAATTATTGGTGAAGTATAATAAATTTATGCCAATCCCAATTCGATTTGGAACCAGGGAAGAAACCCTTCCACTTCCAGACGATGCTCCTGAAGATGCAAAGCCAGAAACCAAAACGGTAGACAACATCATCAATAATCCGGATCCTGCATGGACCAAACAACCAACCGATCTGGAAGATAAAGATTATAAAGATTTTTATCGTGAACTGTACCCAATGCAGTTTGAGGAGCCTTTATTCCACATTCACTTAAATGTAGATTATCCTTTTAATCTTACCGGGATTCTTTATTTCCCAAAGATGTCTCAGGATATGAACATGCAACGTGATAAAATTCAGTTATATCAAAACCAGGTTTTTGTTACTGATAATGTGGAAGGTATTGTTCCTGAATTTTTAACCATGTTACGTGGGGTTATTGATTCTCCTGATATCCCATTAAATGTTTCCAGATCTTATCTTCAGGCAGATGGGGCAGTAAAAAAGATCTCAAGTTATATCACCAGAAAAGTTGCTGATAAACTAAAAGCGCTTTTCAATAATAATCGTGAAGATTTTCAGGAAAAATGGAATGATATCAAAGTTGTTATCGAATATGGTATGCTAACCGAAGATAAGTTTTACGAGAAAGCGCAGAAGTTTGCTTTATACCCAACCATCGATAACGAATATTACACCTTTGAAGAGTTAAAAGAAGCGATAAAAGATAATCAGACTGATAAAGATGGTAATCTGGTAATTCTTTATGCTTCTAATCAAAATGAACAGCACAGCTATATTGAAGCTGCTAAAGATAAAGGTTATAAAGTAATACTTTTAGATTCTCCTATTATTTCTCACCTGCTACAAAAATTAGAATCATCTGAAGAGAAAATCACTTTTACCAGAGTCGATTCAGACCATGTAGACAATCTGATTAAAACAGATGAAGAGAAAATCTCTAAATTATCAGACGATGAAAAAGAGAAATTAAAAGGTGACTTCGAAAAAGTAGTCCCAAAAGAAAAATATACCATCCAGATGGAAGCGATGGATAGTAATGCTGCTCCGCTTATGATCACACAGCCGGAGTTTATGCGCAGAATGAAAGAAATGCAGCAAACCGGTGGTGGTGGCATGTTTGGAATGGGCAATATGCCAGAGATGTATAATCTTGTAGTAAATACCAATCACCCACTTACAGCTGAAATTTTAAGTGCAGAAAAGGAAACACAACAACGTTTGATAAAACAATCTTTAGACCTTGCCAGGCTTTCACAAAACCTGCTTAAAGGTGAAGAATTAACAGCATTCATTAAGCGTAGTTTTGAGATGGTAAAATAGTTTTAATATTATTTATATTTATAAAAGCGTCATTCTAAAATCGAATGACGCTTTTTTTTTAATTGAATATTTTATATTGAAAGTTTTAATCAGAGATTCCTACTAAAAACAAAATATGAAAATGAAAAAGCTACTCCTACTTTCTGCTATCGTACTAATTTATGCTTGTAAAGATAAACCTGAAAAAATGACGCCCGAAGAAAAAATAATGACTGAACCTGATGGTGGCATTGGCAAAGGTGCTACTTCCCCAGTAATGCAATTTCCTACCGATATAGAAAAAGCTCATCATAAAGCAAATTTTTTAGAACATAAAGCAGTTCAATTTGATATTATTTTACAATTTGGCGGGAAAGAACGATTAAACGCTAAAATTACTACCTTAACCAATTCCGGAAAAATTAAAATTGAAAAGAAGGATAGTACCTTCTTAAGTTTCGACGGAGACAAAGCCTGGATATATCCTGCCAGCCAAAATTATGACGGAGCAAGATTCGATATGTTTACCTGGCAATATTTCTTTGCCCTACCTTTTAAACTCACCGATAATGGTACCCAATGGGAAATGCCAGAACAGCGCATTTTGGATAGTACAAAAGTAACATCTGCCCGACTAACTTTTGGAAATGACATAGGAGACGCTCCAGACGACTGGTATATTATTTATCAATCTGAAGATCAAAAACTCGCCGCTGCCGCTTATATCGTAACCCTTAACAAAGAAGTACAAACAGCAGAAGCTAATCCTCACGCGATAAAATATCACGATTATAAAATGGTAGATGGGGTTCCTTTTGCGACAAAATGGACCTTCCATAACTGGTCCAAAGAAAACGGAATTGAAGACGAAATAGGAGAAGCAAAAATATCGAATATTGAGTTTATCAATACTGATTCTAACTTTTTTAAAGCAAGGCAAAAAGCTAGTGAGATAAAGAAGTAAGTAAGCAGCAATAAAGATTTAAAAAACCGCTATTAAATCTTTAATGCTTTTAATCAATTAAAGCAAACCAGTATATACTATTAGGAGGTTACCGGTAGGATATTCCTATAAATTACCCGGTAAAATTGTTGTACGTCATAAGGTTTTACGATAATATCATTCATCCCCGCGCTATGTATTTTTTCTCTAATCTCCTCTACCTCAACAGCAGTTAGTGCAACGATTGGAATGACTTTATTAAAATTTCTAATCTTTTGGGTGGCTTCCATTCCGGTTATACCTGGCATATTTACATCCATTAATACTAAATCGAAAGTAGCTTCCTTTACTTTTTTAATAGCCTCATATCCATCTTGAGCAATTTCACAAACAAATTTTTTTTGCTCTAAAATTCGCTTGGTTACCACCTGGTTAATCCGGTTATCATCAACAATTAAAATACGATGTTTTGATTTTAAATGCCAATTATCGGTAATGTCCTCTTTTAGATCTTTAACTTTGGTAACTGGCACCCCAGCCTTTTCCTGATCTTTTTTAAAGTTAAGCACAAAACTAAAACAAGAACCCTGATGCTCTTCACTTCGTAGGTGAATATCCGACTCGAATAATTTCAGCATTTTCTTTACAATCGGTAAACCTAATCCTGTTCCCTGATAATTATAATTAGAAGGTTTTAGTTGTGAGAACTCTTCAAAGATTTCCTTTTGCTTGCTTAATGGAATTCCTATGCCATCATCTTCAACCTCAATTTTAATATTATAAGCCGCTTCTGTAGTATCGATCACGGTTGCGCGAATCCAGATATTGCCACGCTCAGTAAATTTTAATGCATTTCCTACAAGGTTTACCATAATCTGAGAAAACCTAACAGAATCTCCCAACAAAAATTGCGGGATATTTTGATCAATTTCAAGATGAATCTTATTTTTATTCTGAAGCCTGGTAAATTCCAGCGTTTGCATAATGCTTTGCAGTAATTCTCTAAAATTAAAAGAAACTGACTCTAACTTGACTTCTTTAGCTTCCATCTTATTGATCTGAAGTACATCATTGATTAATGCCAATAAATAATCTGCTGAAAATTTCAGAGATTTTAAATCCTTTTGGTGCTCCTTTAACCCCTTATCATCGAGCAACAAAGAAGTTAACCCTATTACACCGTAGAGTGGTGTCCTTAATTCGTGACTAACCGTAGAGAAAAATTGTGTTTTTAAATTAGACAGTCGCTCTGTTTCCTCTTTCGACTTTCTCAGCTCCTTATTTTTTTCCTGTAATTCTGTAATCAATATTTTACGAGAGCTGTTAATACGGTTTAGAAAAATTAAGATGATAAATAGTATGATCGCAGCTACAATTAGCAGAATGAGCTTTTCGTTAGATTTGGCTATAATTTTTTCCTGATAGTTTTTTTGCTGTTTGGCCAGTTCTAAATTTTTCTGGTACTCGTTTATATCAAATCTGGTATTTGCAGCCTGAATTTGGGCTGTATTAGTATGATCAAAAATTTCAGACTCATATTCATGTTGCCTTTTAAGGGCTTTAAAGGCTGCTTTAAATTCACCTTTTCTAAAAAGCAATTCGGCATACCATTTATAAGTTTCAGCTCCCTCGTAAATTAGGCTATCCTCATCTACGATTTTTGTTGATCTTTCAAAATACACTTTAGCAGAATCCAATTGATTTGATTCCAAAAAATACCTTCCGTATAACATATCTAACTCTGCATCCAGATAACTACCATGCACACGTTTTAAAACTCCTTTCGCACTGTCTAAATATGGTTTTGCGATTGGCACTCGATTTTTATCAAGATAAGTCCAGGCAATATTGATATAAGGCGCCACAAGCTCTTCTTGATTGTTCAGTTTTTTGGCAAGATCGATTACCTTTTTATAATTATAAATTCCCTTTTGATAATCTTCTTTACGTTCTGAAAAAATATTTCCCATATTATTGTAAGACCACATAATAAGGGTATCGTTTTGCGTAGCTTTGGCAAAAACTAGAGATCTTTCATAATGCGTTTTTGCCCGCATTGTATCGCCCAGCTCCTCATAAGCTACCCCAAGGTTATTATGGCCGTGATACAAAAAATAATTACTTTCTACTAACTCTGCCAGTTCAATTAAACGCATAGAAGTCTGGATACCTTCATGGTAGTTATAATCGTTAAATAAAGTAATAGAATTATTAAACAGGCTTTCCAGGCTATCTTTACTAACCTTTTTATCCTGAGCACTTAATGGCTTAACAATAAAAATAAAAAGAAGTGAAGAGAAAAAAAGATTTTGTATCAAGCTCACAGAAAATAGTTAGCAATGTCCAGCAGAGAAAATTAATTTATTTAAGCTAATTAAACAAAAAAAGTACTAAACCGTCTAAAATAAGTTTCAAAAATATTAATATTAGAGTCAATAAGGTTATCTTCCTTAAAAAAATTATATCATGCAATATCCATGGCATCTTTATTTAATGGGCATCATGTATACCATCGCAGGGATAAATCATTTTATTAAACCAAAAATGTACATGAAAATAATGCCGCCTTATATCCCCTACCATCTTAACATGGTTTATTTAAGCGGCGTTGCAGAAATCATTTTGGGAATAGCCGTTTGTTTTGCGCTAACGAAAGATTATGCAATTTACGGGATCATTGCCATGTTATTGGTCTTTTTTAGTGTCCATTTTTATATGCTTTCTTCTCCTGAAGCCGGTGCTGGTTTACCAAAATGGATTTTAATACTTCGAATTCCGCTACAGTTTTTGTTAATTTGGTGGGCATGGTTTTATTTGAAATATTAAAATGAAAGAAGAATTTACGCTGCCACAAGCAAATTTAATTTACAAACCTAACTTCTTACAACCTGATATTGCAGAGAAAGTCTTTCACACACTTCACTCTCAAACTAACTGGATTCAGGAAGCAATTAAAATATTTGGAAAAGAAATGATGCAACCACGCTTAACACATCTTTTTGGAGAAAAATCATATACCTACTCTAATATTACAATGAATCCCGATCCATTCCCTGAAATCCTTCAATTATTGAGAGAGAAGCTCGAAAACTTTACAAATAACAGATTTAACGTTTGTCTGGCCAATTTATACCGCGATGGGCAGGATAGTATGGGGTGGCATAGCGATGATGAAAAAGAATTAGGTATAAACCCTGTAATCGCTTCTATAAGCTTAGGTGGAGCGCGTATGTTTCATCTTCAGCATAAAACAAAAAAGGAGCTAAAACAAAAACTTGTCTTAGCTCCTGGTAGTTTATTAATTATGGCAGGAGAAACCCAGCATTTTTGGAAACATCAACTTCCTAAAACAAAAAAACAGGTTACCCCAAGGATCAACCTCACTTTTAGGCAAATTATAGGTTAAGGAACCTAAGTAAAAGTTCGGCAGATATTAATAGTAAAGTTTTTTGCAACTTAATAAATCTCATTTAGAATTTTAGCTAAACGAATCCCCCCTTTTTGCAATTGCAGCCTTACGGTAGGAAACCATTCATACATATACGCGTAGCTAAGATCATCATCCTCTTCTACAGATTTATATAGCTGCTCAGCTAAATCCCTGCTTTCATAAACCCAATCCAATACGTCACCGTCCTGAATCGCTTTTACCTGAATCTTGCTTAATTCATCCCTATTTTCAGCAAGTTCGGTATAGCTCATCTGGTAAGAATCGATCATCTTACTATCCCAAACGCTATGGATATTGGTCTTTTTTCCAAACCATTTTACATCTATTCGGTTTCCACCCAAATCTGAAGCGTGCCCTACGTGAAACGGCTGATGAAGGTCACCTACAAAATGCACCAGCATTTTTAAATGAAACTGCTTGTCCTCTTTGCTGGAATTTTTATCCTTTAAAACGGCTATACACTTTCTAATTCCCATTATGAGGTCACCATCTTCACTAGCGGTTTCTGGATCATATGCAGTAGCCTCCGGATCTATATTCACATAATGCCATGAACTGTATTTTCTATAAGCAGGATCACTTTTTATATCGTCACCATGATTTGCTACAAACGCCAAACTATGACCATTTAATAATTTATTAATAGCTTTTTGTGCTCTTCTAGAAAGATGTGCCTGTGCAATTTCCCCAGTAGTTCGATGTCCCGTTTTTCCCCATTCATTATCTTTTGCAAAATTTATTTGACTTATAAATAGTGCCACAAATACAATCAATATTCTTTTCATTCCAGATAAATTTTAGGGCAAATATAACCAAGCTCAGGTAAATTAAATGTTAAACATCGACTCCATTTATATTCAATTCAATATATTTATGATATCCATTTAATATCAATTAAAATTACTAATTATGACACAGGAAAAATCTTCATCACCCTCAAATGGGTATTTTATGCTATTCATTTTTATCATATTATTCTTCGGAAGCATTTTTGGGCTTATAGCATTAAAAACTACCTGGTTTATTCTTGGAATCGTACTGGCGATTTTTCTTGCCCCGGGTTTTATCCTGGTAAACCCTAATGAATCCCGTGTCCTCCTTTTATTTGGAGACTATCGCGGAACTGTGAAAAAAAACGGACTATTTTGGACGAATCCCTTTTATACTAAAAAGAAAATTTCCTTACGCGCCAGAAACTTTGATAGTGAGCGATTAAAAGTCAACGATAAACTTGGAAATCCTGTGATGATAAGCACCATTCTGGTTTGGCGTGTTAGGGATACGTACAGAGCTTCTTTTGATGTTGACAATTTTGAAAATTTTGTGATAGTACAAACCGATGCTGCCGTTAGAAAACTGGCAAGTATGTATCCATACGACAATTTTGCCGACGAAGGCTTAGATGAAGATATCACGCTTAGAAGCAGTATGAACGAAGTAAGCGATGCTTTGGAAAAAGAATTGGAAGAGCGCCTTGAAATTGCCGGGATAGAAGTACTAGAGGCACGTATTGGTTATTTGGCCTATGCCAATGAGATTGCTAGCGCCATGCTTAAAAGACAGCAGGCAACGGCTATTGTTGCTGCCCGTCATAAAATTGTTGAAGGAGCAGTTAGTATGGTTGAAATGGCTTTAGATGAATTAGGAAAAAAAGAAATCGTGCATTTAGATGAAGAACGCCGTGCAGCAATGGTAAGTAATTTAATGGTCATTCTTTGCGGTGACAAAGATGCTTCGCCTGTGGTAAATGCCGGAACGCTAAATCACTAATTTAATTTATGCGAGTATTTAAAGAAGAGCAACGATTTACACAGTGGTGGCTTATCCTAATATGTTTAATTTCGGGGATTGGTATTCTTCTAAGACTGCTTTCTATTGAAGACTTTTCAGAAAACTTATCAATAGGTAAACTGATTGGACCTATTGTTGGTTTATTGGTATGTGTTGGCATTCTCTTTGTAAAACTGCATACAAGAATCGACAAATTTGGAATTCAGGTTTGGTTTAGCCCTTTTAGCTTTACTAAAAAAGCATTTAGCTGGAAAGATCTCGAAACTGCCCATACCAGAAAATACAATGCATTTAGCGAATTTGGTGGCTGGGGAATTCGGGTTTTTAGAAAGCACAAAGCTTATAATGTAAAAGGCGATAAAGGAATTCAGTTAAAAACCAAAGAGGGGAAATACTTTCTTGTTGGAACGCAGCAATTAAAAAACGCAGATCGCGTAATTAATAGATATTTTAATATTCAGGAATGAAAAAATTTGTTTTCATATTATCCATTTTCAGTATCAATTTTTGTTTTGCTCAGTTTGAAGATAAAGATATAGAGATCAATAAATATGTTCACGGAACCTTATGCCTTTCTACTGAAGAAACTGATATTGCCGCAGTAATTATTCCAGGGTCTGGCCCAGCAGATCGTGACGGTAATAGTCCTGCCTTTAATAACCATTGTTTAGAAATGCTGGCGCATGGTTTAGCTAAAAATAACATTGCCAGTTTTAGGTACGATAGAAGACTCTTAAGATTAAAAGAGCTCCAAATAACGACAGCCAATCTTTCGTTTGATGATTTTATTGAAGATGCCATTACCGCAGTAAACTATTTAGAAAATTCATTAAATTATAAAAAGATAGTGGTTATTGGCCATAGCCAGGGTTCTTTAGTGGGAATGATTGTGGCTAAAGATCGTGCTTCAGGATTTATTTCTATTGCAGGGCCTGCAAATAAAATAAGCGAAAAAATAGCAGTACAACTTAGCAAAAAATCACCCGAACTGGCTAACACTACAAGAGCAAAATTTAAGGAGCTACGAGAGACCGATACCATAAAACAAATAGAGCCCTTTTTAACAGGTATATTTAGACCATCCTTCTTGCAATTTTTAAAATCCTGGGATCAATACGATCCTAAAGAAGAAATCCAAAAACTGGATATTCCCATTTTAATTGTAACGGGAACTAAAGATATGCAAATAAGCCCTAAAGATGCGGAAGAATTAAAAGCTATGGTAAGTAATGCCGAATTATTACTTTTGGAAAACATGACCCATATTTTAAAATATGATACCGAAACGAGGAAAAATGAAGAGGGAGAATTAGTTTTGCATCCAGATTTGGTTCCTGCATTAACAAAATTCATCCAGGAATTATAGAATATGAGCAAGAAAAAAGCATTTGCATTACGGGTAGATGAAGACATGCTAAAAGCTGTTGAGAAATGGGCTTCAGATGAATTTCGAAGCACCAATGGGCAGATTGAGTGGATGCTAAGTAAATGTTTAAAAGAAGCAAGTAGACATCCTAAAAATAAAAACAAAGAAAACTAATGAAGTATAAAATTGTCTTTTCAGACATCGACGGCACACTTTTAAACAAAGAAAGAGAACTTTCTCCGCTTACCATCCAAACAATAAAAGAAGTAAAAAAACAAGTCCCCGTAGTATTAATTTCGGCAAGAATGCCAGATGCCATGTATCACCTTCAGGAAGAACTGGATATTAGAGAATCACCTATAATCGCTTATAACGGCGGGCTGGTTTTAGTAAACGACCAACCTATTAGTTCTGTAGAAATCCCCATGGATATTTTAAAAGCAATCCACCAATTCAATACTGAAAATAATTTAAATGTTCATTTAAGTTTATATTATAACAATGAATGGTATGTACCTCAAACAGATTTTTGGGCCCAGCGTGAAGAAAATAATACCAAGGTAAGTCCACAAATAAAGTCGAATGCTGAAGTGATTGAAAAATGGACTACAGAACATAAAGCACCGCATAAAATTATGGCGATGGGCGAACCGGAAAAAATTGACGAGATCAGTGAATTTTTATCCAAAAATTATAATGATGAACTTCATTTTTACCGTTCTAATAAAAACTACCTTGAAATCGCCAATAAGAAAATTTCAAAATTCTCTGCAATTGAATATTTGTTAGCACACCATTTTAATATTTCTAAAGAAGATACTATTGCTTTTGGCGATAATTATAATGATGTAGAAATGATTGGAGGCGTTGGTATGGGCATTGCCGTGGCGAATGCTCGCCAGGAAGTCCTGGATGTTTCTACAGCAGTTACTGCCAATGCCAAAGAAGATGGTGTTGCGCAAAGTCTCCAAAAATTATTTTCATTATAAATTCAATACAAAACTAAAATTAGGCAGGTAGAATATAATTTGTATTTTGCTTGCAAATCTAATTCTATGGAAGAAATGCCGGTTTTTACAAACGATGCAGTAGTCTTTGGACTGCTAATGATTTCCCTTGGTTTTGTCTTTTATACCTCATCGATCAAAACAGGATTTTGGGCGAAATTTTATAAAATCGTTCCCGGTGTATTAATGTGTTATTTAATTCCGGCAATTCTCAATTCCGCAGGTCTAATTGATTCTTCGGTTTCTAACCTGTACTTTGTAGCTAGCAGATATTTGTTACCCGCCTCTTTGGTTCTAATGACTTTAAGTATCGATTTAAAAGCAATTTTTAATTTAGGGCCAAAAGCTCTAATCATGTTTTTTGCGGCTACAATCGGAATTATTATTGGTGGACCGATCGCGATTTTACTAATTTCTGCTGTTTCTCCAGATACTGTTGGAGGCGCAGGCTTCGATGCGACCTGGCGTGGTTTGTCTACCCTTGCCGGTAGTTGGATTGGCGGTGGTGCCAATCAGGCAGCCATGCTGGAAATTTATCGATATAATCCCGAAAAATATGGAGGGATGGTTTTGGTAGATATTGTGGTAGCTAATCTTTGGATGGCTATCGTTCTATTAGGGGTTGGAAAAAGTGACCGTATCGATAAATGGCTTCAGGCAGATAACTCGGCGATAACCCAATTAAAGGATAAAGTTTCAGCCTATTCAGAAAGTGTAAAACGCATTCCCAGCCTGGCCGATTTTATGATCATACTTGCTTTGGCATTTGGTGCTGTGGGAATTGCGCATTTTGGGGCCGATGAAATTTCAAGTTTTCTGGTAAGCACTTTTGATGTCTTCCAGGATAAAAAAAGTTCCCTTGCTTCATTTTCTTCAGAGTTTTTCTGGATGATCACCATTGCTACGGCTATAGGTATCCTGCTTTCTTTTACAAAATTCAAGCAATACGAAGGTGCCGGAGCTAGTAAAATAGGAAGTATTTTTATTTATATTCTGGTAGCTACTATAGGAATGAAAATGGATTTAGGGGCTGTATTCGACAATCCGGGATTAATAGCAATTGGCCTGGTTTGGATGACAATACATGTGATCATTTTATTGGTAACCGCAAAACTTATAAAAGCTCCATATTTTTTCCTTGCCGTGGGAAGCCAGGCTAACGTTGGTGGTGCCGCATCAGCACCTGTGGTTGCTGCTGCTTTTCATCCTTCATTAGCTACGGTTGGTGTATTGTTAGCGGTATTTGGTTATGTGGTAGGAACCTACGGCGCGATATTATGTACTATTTTAATGCAACTTGCCTCAGGAAGTTAAATAAATATCCAAAGTAAACTATCTTAGGGCCAGCCAATGGGAGCATTTATTAACTTTTTTTTGAAGCATCAAGATAGCTATATGAAAAGAAATAGAGCTTTAAATCTCGATGATCAAGTAAATTTCAGAAAAACCAAAACTCAGTATTGTTAACTATATTAATTAAAGAATTCCAAATTTTAAATCTTCAAATTTGATTAGAAAAATAGAAAATTATAAGATATTTGCGCTGCTTAAAAACCTATACAACACAATGAAAAAAATTAGCTTACTTTTACTTACAGTTCTTTCCATTATTGCCTGTTCACAAAAAGAAACCAATCTAAAAGTTTCCGGGAACATCAAAGGACTTAAAAAAGGTACGCTTTATCTTCAGATGATAGAAGATACATCTTTAGTAAACGTGGATTCTCTAACTATAAACGGTGATTCTAATTTCCTTTTACAGGCAAATATTGATAGCCCACAGATGATGTATTTGTATTTAAACAAAGTTGATAATTCTGAATTTGATGATCGTCTGGATTTCTTTGCTGATGAAGGAGAAACAAAAATTAATACCTCTTTGGAAAAATTTGAGTCGGATGCAAAAATAACCGGCTCTAAAAACCAGGAAAAGCTAGTGGAATATCGTAAAATGATGAGTCGTTTTAACGATAGTAATCTTGATATAATCAAAGAAAATTTTGAAGCGCAAAAAGCTGAAGACGAAGAAAAACTGATTGAATTAGATAATCGCTATGAGCGTCTTTTAAAAAGAAAATACCTTTATACGGTAAACTTTGCCTTAAATAATAAAAACCTGGAACTGGCTCCTTATTTAGCCTTATCTGAAGTGTTTGATGCAAATATTAAATATCTGGATACGATCTATAATTCCTTAGAAAAGGACGTGCAGAAATCAAAATACGGAAAACAGCTAAAGCGCTTTCTTAAAGAAAGACGAAAGGAAGAAAAATTAGAAGAAAAAATAGAAGCCGATAACGAAGAGAACAATTCTTAATCCTTCTAACAAACTAAAAATCAAAAGCCGCATCTAGCGGCTTTTTTGTTACATAACCATATGATTTTCACTACCAATCTTTAAGAGAAACTTAGTACAGGATAAAAGTGCTTTTATTAACTTTGGGAAAAAGGTGTATATGATTTCAAAACCCAATCCTAAAGATAAATACGATTTAATTTGTGTAGGCGGTGGTATTATGAGTGCTACTTTAGCACTCATGACTAAAATTATCGATCCTGATGCCAATATTATTATTTTTGAACGTCTTAAAAAAGTAGCCCAGGAAAGTACAGAGGCCTGGAATAATTCTGGTACCGGACATTCTGCTTTTTGCGAACTCAATTACACACCGCAGCAAAAAGATGGTAGTATTGATATATCCAAAGCAAAGCAAATATTTAAGCAATACGAGCAATCAAAACAGTTCTGGTCGTATTTGTTAGAAAATAACATGTTGAAAAATCCGAAAAGTTTTATTCATTCCCTACCGCATCATAGTTGGGTCACAGGACAAGATAATGTTGATTTTCTTAAAAAGAGACATGCTGAAATGACTAAAAGCTTTATGTTTTCAGCAATGAAATTTTCTGAAAAACCTGACGAACTCGAAAATTGGTTTCCGTTGATTATGAAAGATCGCAACCCCAACGAAGCTATGGCTGCGACAAGAATGGAATTGGGAACAGGAGTTAATTTTGGGAATTTAACCGAGCAATTTTTTAGAATCCTAGAAGAAGAATATAAAGTCCCAATACTGTTAGATCATGAAGTTTTGGATATCGATCCAGATGGTAAAAATGACTGGCTTGTAGAAGTAAAATACAACAAAACAGGTTATAAAACCTATTATGATAGTCAGCATGTGTTTATTGGTGCAGGTGGTGGCGCGCTCCCCCTACTCCAAAAAGTAGAGATCCAAGAAAAAGAAGGCTATGGAGGTTTTCCGGTAAGCGGACAATGGTTATTTTGTAAAAATCAGGAAGTTATAGAAAAACATCATGCTAAGGTATACAGCAAAGCCGGTCCTGATGCACCACCAATGTCTACACCACATCTTGATAGCCGCTATATCAATGGAAAAAAACAATTACTATTTGGTCCATTTGCCGGTTTCAGTACAAAATTTTTAAAAGAAGGCTCTTATCTGGATTTACCCAAATCATTAAGATTCGATAACCTGCCATCAATGTGGGGCGTATTTTGGCATAATATTCCGCTTACCAAATATTTATTGGAACAAATTAAAATGGATCATGAAGATCGCATGAATGAGCTTAGAACCTTTGTCAAAGATGCGAAATCTAACGAATGGGAATTAAAAGTAGCCGGGCAACGTGTACAAATTATCAAAAAAGATAAAGAACAGGGCGGTACCTTAGAATTCGGCACTGATGTGGTGCATTCTAAAGATGGAAAAATTACGGCGCTTTTAGGCGCATCGCCAGGTGCCTCAACCGCTGTTCACATTATGATCGATGTTTTAAAAATTGCTTTCCCAGAGAAATTAAAACAATCGGACATAAAACAAAAACTAGACGAAATGATCCCATTTTGGAACAGAGAAATTACCGAAGAAAATAAAGAAGAATTCAGAGAAATTCAGAAAAAAACATCTGAATTATTAGAGTTGGATGTCCTGCATTAAACTAGTAAAATTAGACTAGAGATAAAAGAGCATAGATAATAGAATCAGGTGTAAGAAGCAGTATTTAAGATATTATTTTAAAATAGTGAGTAGTGAGTAGTGAGTAGTGAGAAATTAGAAAATAGATTTTATAATAGAGACTTTTAATTTACCTTGAACCTTGAACCTTGAACCTTGAACCTTGAACCTTGAACCTTGAAAACTAAAGGAATCACATAAAACAAAAAACTCCTTCGAAAATTCGAAGGAGTTTTTTATTTAGAGCCGATGGAGGGACTCGAACCCACGACCTGCTGATTACAAATCAGCTGCTCTAGCCAGCTGAGCTACATCGGCATTACTCTTTTTATTAAAGAGCGTTTACTTTTTCAATAAGCTTTTCAGCTTTCGCTTCCAGTTCTTTCTCTATAGCTTTAAAATGCTGAGATTTATTCTCTACATCTTTTTGGTTGATCTTTACGATTAATTCGTCAAAATCTGCTATAGCCTCGTCAACTATGGCTTCAGTCTTCGCTTTATCCTCTTCTGGGTTAGCTTCCTGGTGAATGTATGCTGCTTCGATGATATCACCAAATACATTATTCACGTCTCTTTTCAGTAATCTTTTACTTGCCATATCGAACAATTTCGGCTGCGAATTTAAATCATTTTCTTAATATAAAAACACTTTTTCAGAAAAATTTTTATCGCTTCTAATTTTTTATTCTCCTTTGTAGCTTACAAAATTTCTAGGGGTTTCATATAATGTAACCTGTAAATCCAAATTCTCCCGTAATTTCTCTCGTAACTTGTTCCAAATCACCACCGCGATATTTTCAGCCGTAGGATTTAAAGTTTTAAATTCTTCAACCTCAACATTCAGGTTCTTATGATCAAAAGGCGTTTCTACTTCGGTATAGATTAAATCTTTTAAACGCTTAAGATCCATTACAAAACCTGTTTCTGGATCTACTTCTCCGGTAACCGACACGGTAAGTTCGTAATTATGACCATGATAATTAGGATTGCTGCATTTCCCAAAGACTTCAAAATTCTTTTCGTCGGTCCACTCCTTTTTAAAAAGTCGATGGGCAGCATTGAAATGAGCTTTTCTATGTACGGTTAGCCTCATTACGAAATATGATTATAATATTTATCAAAAATGATTTTAAACCACTCGGTATACACCCCGGGATTTACTTTCATATCTTCTTTAACGTCTTCTAAGCTTACCCACTTCCAGGCATTCACTTCCTCTGGATTAGGATGGGGATCTTCATCATATTGCCCTACAAGAATATGATCGTATTCATGCTCTGTCAACCCATTCTCAAACGGTGCTTTATAGATAAAAGAAATGGTATCTTTTAAATCTGTAGTAAACCCCATCTCTTCCATTAATCGACGTTTACCAGCTTCTATGTTCGATTCTCCTTCCCTTTGATGGCTGCAGCAGGTATTGGTCCACTGTCCTGGTGTATGATATTTAGTAAGCGCCCGCTGCTGCAACATAAGCTCACCTTTTTTATTAAACACAAAAACCGAAAATGCACGATGTAGTAATGCTTTTTCATGCGCTTCAATTTTTTCCATTAAGCCGATTTGCTCGTCTTTTTCGTTCACTAATATTACCTGATCTGTTCCCATCATAAAATTTAGAGCTCCAAATGTACAAAATCGTCTTTATCTTAAAAACAAGTATTCTGAAAGCCAAAATTCAATATTAGTCAATCAGTATTAAATAGAACGCACAATCCATGTTTAAAATTCCTTAAAATAATAGTATTTTTGCGCCTCAAATATCGGTAGATGAAAACTTTTCAGAAAGAATTACGACGTAGAAGAACATTTGGTATTATCTCTCACCCCGATGCGGGTAAAACCACATTGACTGAAAAACTCCTTCTATTTGGAGGTGCAATTCAGGAAGCAGGTGCGGTAAAATCTAACAAGATCAAGAAAGGAGCCACCAGTGACTTCATGGAAATCGAGCGTCAGCGTGGGATCTCGGTAGCTACTTCGGTTTTGGCATTTGAGTATAAGGATATTAAAATCAATATTCTGGATACGCCGGGGCACAAGGATTTTGCTGAAGATACTTTTAGAACTTTAACCGCAGTGGATAGTGTGATCGTGGTAATTGATGTAGCAAAAGGGGTTGAGGAGCAGACAGAAAAACTTGTGGAAGTTTGCCGTATGCGTAATATCCCTATGATCGTTTTTATCAATAAACTGGATCGCGAGGGTAAAGATGCCTTTGAACTTTTAGATGAAATTGAACAGAAACTGAATCTAACGGTGACTCCGCTTTCTTACCCAATTGGGATGGGTTACGATTTTAAGGGAATCTACAATATTTGGGAGAAGAACGTCAATCTTTTTACCGGTGATCCAAGAAAAGATATTGAAGATACGATAGAAATTTCAGATTTAAGTTCTTCAGAATTAGATGACCTTATAGGCAATACAGCTGCTAATACGCTTAGAGATGAGTTAGAGCTTGCCCAGGGTGTTTATCCTGAATTTGATAATAAGGCCTATCTGGAAGGCCGTTTACAACCGGTATTTTTTGGGTCGGCTTTAAATAATTTTGGCGTACGTGAGCTTTTAGATTGTTTTATTGAGATCGCTCCACCACCAAGGCCAAAAGAAAGTGATATTAGAGTGGTAGAACCTGCTGAAGATAAATTTACAGGCTTTGTTTTTAAAATCCATGCCAACATGGATCCTAAACATCGCGATCGATTGGCATTTATAAAAATTGTATCTGGTAAGTTTGAAAGAAATAAAAATTACCTTCACGTTCGTCACAACAAAAATTTAAAATTCTCTAGCCCAAATGCTTTTTTTGCTGAGAAGAAAGAAATTGTAGATACCTCTTATGCCGGAGATATTGTGGGACTTCACGATACCGGAAATTTTAAAATTGGGGATACTCTTACTGAGGGTGAAACTTTAAATTACCGCGGAATCCCAAGTTTTTCGCCAGAGCATTTTAGATACATTAACAATGCCGATCCTATGAAATCTAAACAATTAGAAAAAGGGATTGACCAGTTGATGGATGAAGGTGTAGCCCAACTTTTTGTACTAGAGTTTAACGGTCGTAAAGTTATTGGAACTGTTGGAGCTCTTCAGTTTGAAGTTATTCAATACCGTTTAGAGCACGAATATGGTGCCAAATGTACTTATGAAAATCTTAATGTCTTTAAAGCTACCTGGGTAGAAGCAGAAGACGAAAAGAGCGAGGAATTTAAAGATTTTAAACGAGTGAAGGCGAAATTTCTGGCAAAAGATAAACAGGATCAGCTGGTATTTTTAGCTGATTCCCAGTTTTCTTTACAAATGACGCAGCAAAAATACCCCTCGATTAAGTTTCATTTTACTTCAGAATTTTAGGCTCTATGCTGCTTTTCTCTCAATCGAGTTTATTGTTAAATGAAGTAAAATTGCTTACTAAACCATATACTATTATATGCCTTCCCGTTTAGGGAGTTAAAAAATAATTGCCTAAATCACGTAACTTCGTCGGAAATGACCAGGAATAGCTGTTTATTTACTATATTTTCGACATAAAGCTAAATTATGGAAAGTATCGACAAGTTTGTCGCTGATTTTGCCTCTGCGGTTTGGGGATTACCTTTAGTAATCCTGTTAATTGGAGGGGGTATATTTTTATTGATCTATTCTAAATTTTTACCTTTTCGCTATTTGGGTCATTCTATAGACCTTTTAAAAGGAAAATACGACGATCCCAACGATCCTGGTGAGATTAGCCATTTTCAGGCGTTAGCCACGGCTTTAAGCAGTACGGTAGGCATGGGTAATATTGCCGGTGTTGCTGTTGCGATTGCCGTTGGCGGTCCGGGTGCAGTTTTTTGGCTATGGATAAGTGCTATCGTAGGAATGGGCACTAAATTTTTCACCAATTCCCTGGCGGTAATGTATCGCGGTAAAGATACTGAAGGTAAAATTCAGGGAGGCGTGATGTATTTTATAACGGAAGGCTTAGGCCGAAATTGGAAATTTCTAGCTATATTTTTTAGTGTGGCAGGATTAATTGGCGCACTACCTATTTTTAACGTAAATCAACTTACCAAAGCAATCAATTCAATTTTACTGGAACCTAATGGCATTGCAACAGGAGATGTCTCTAATTTTTCTATTGGTGTAGTGTTAACCATCATTACTTCAATCGTAATTTTAGGTGGTTTATACCGTATTAGTCGTACGGTTTCAAAATTGGTACCCGCAATGGTCGTACTTTATTTTTTATCAGTAGTGGCGATTTTGGCCATCAATTTTGAACAACTTCCAAAATATCTTTCTTTAATTTTCACTGATGCCTTTGCCGCAAATAACTATAAAGGTGATCCGCTTTTTGGCGGACTTTTAGGAGGGTTGATTCTACTGGGAATTCGTAGAGGTGCATTTTCTAACGAAGCCGGTATTGGGACTGCTACAATGGCCCACGGTGCCAGCAAGACTTCACAACCAATCCGTGAGGGATTGGTAGCGATGCTTGGACCCGCTATAGATACACTCATTGTTTGTACGCTAACCGCGCTTACCATTTTGGTAACTGGTGTTTGGCAAACCAGTGAAGCCAGCGGTGTAGCTTTAACGGCTAAAGCTTTTGGAGATTCGATCCCGGTTTTTGGACCTTATTTGTTACTTATTTGTATTGCTGCTTTTAGTATTTCATCGTTGTTTTCTTATTCTTATTATGGCACCAAATGTCTTTCATTTTTAATTGGGGCAAAACACAAACACTGGTATAACTATTTTTATATTATCAGTATTATGCTTGGCGCCACTACAGAACAAAGTATTATTCTGAATCTAATTGATGGTTTCTTTGCCCTTATGGCCATACCTACTATGATCTCTACCTTAATATTGGCACCAAGGGTCTTGAAACAAGCCAAAATATATTTTAAACAATATCAGTAAATCAGGTTCTTTTTTTTAGAACAACCAGAGACCGGAGTAAACTATACCCACGAAGACAGATCTATGAGATAACTCTTAGAAAATTGCCTTGTATTTTGGTGTAAGATGATGTTGCCCAGATTGCGATATAAATACCGACCGAAAATCCAGACAATGACCAAAATAGTTTCAAAAATATCACCAGGAATTCAGCGTACTAAATTACTTCCTCTTTCGTTTCAATTTGAAAAATTTCTACCTGTTTTCCAGTCATTTTTTCTAGTAAATCGGTTTTACGGAGTGCACCCCATATTTCTAATTCGGGATCACTATGGGTACTTATAAGTAAATTTATTTTGTCACTGGTATTATTGATTTCCAGTTTTTTTACATTCTGATAATGACTTCTATCCAATCCGTCAGCAAGTCTAAGTATTGCGGAAAGTTTCTTAACTCGACGGCGTAATTTTTTACTTAGTTTCTTATAAGGTTTATGACGTTTATGTGGCGTCGATTTTCGATGATATCGTGCCACGTTAGCCATGATATTTATCTCATCCTCATTGAATCCCAACAAATCTGAATATTTAATAAGATATAACGCATGTTTATGGTGTTTTCTATAGGAAATATAATAACCAATATCATGCATTAAACTTGCGTATTCCAGCAGTTCTCTATCCTGTTCCTTAAGGTCCATTTCTTTTTTGAATACATCAAATATCTGCATAGCGAACCCTGCCACGTGCTTAGAGTGATTTTTAGCCCAATTGCATTTGCGTAATAATTCATAAACACTTCTCTGGCGTGGATTTTCAAAATTTGCGACAAGATCAAGATGAAGTTCCTCTTTTTTGTTATTAATATAATTGATAATCATCCCTTCCCTAAGGGCGCCTTCAGATATTTTAATATTTTCAATGGGGCAGTCCTCAACAAGGAATTTTAATAGTACCATTCCGGGATTGATGATATCCACACGCTTTTCTTCCAGATTTTTTTCTTTTAGTCTTCCTTTTTTGTCAAGTTTAATAAATTCATGATAAAAATCAATAAAAGAATCTTTTTTAAAAGTGAGTTCATTAAGCGTTCTTGCTGCCGTTATATCATTTCTCCCCGCTATCATCTCGGCAATATTCTCCATAGTTCCAGAAGAGCCGATAATCGTTTTTACACCATGTTGCTTAGCCAGCTCGATGACTTCAGTTAAGCTATTACTATAATGGTTTTTCAATTTCTTAATGGTATCTACTTCTATAGGATCTGAATCTACAAAGGCAGCTGCCATTCTAGCTACGCCTAGTTTTAAACTGTTATAGTAGACAAAGTCCTCGCGATTACCAATAATAAATTCAACACTACCACCACCAATATCAATCATCAGCACCATCTCATCCTCAATAACCACACTATGCTTTATAGCCAGCCCAATCATTTCAGCTTCCATTTCACCAGATATCGCCCTGATCCTTATTCCTATTTCGTCTCCTGCTTCCTTAATAAAATCGCCACCGTTTTTGGCCTCTCTAATCGCACTTGTGGCATAAGCCAGAATTTGCTCTACATTATGGCTATCACATAAAAATTTGATCCTTTTTAAAGCCTCAAGTCCACGATCCATCGCCTGCCTACTCAATCGATCTTCCATACCTTTTTCAGCAAGACTTACCATTTCTTTCAGTTTATTGACCGTACGAAAACTACCATCAGGGTAAATATCTACGAGTACTGCATGAAAAGAATTTGTCCCAAGATCTATTGCAGCTATTCTTTTAGTAGGTTGGGATGGCGATGTAGTCATATAATATTTTTCAGGTAAAAATTAAACTCATATTCATGTTCAACCTAAAGATAATCAATTATTATTTGTAAAAAGAAAAACCCACAGTTCTCGCTGTGGGTTGGTAGGATAAAAAATTTATCTTAAGCCTGTCCTGTAGGACCAAAATTCATAGGAATTGGCGTTTTTTCATAATCTTTTATTTCGCCATGTTGTTTTTCAAAACGCTCTACATTATCTGCTAGAGCTTTTAAAAATCGTTTGGCATGCTGTGGCGTGAGGATAATTCTGCTTTTTACCTTACTTTTTGGTTTTCCCGGCATGATATTCACAAAATCAACTACAAATTCTGAAATAGAATGGTTAATAATAGCAAGGTTAGAGTAGGTTCCCTCAGCAACAGCTTCATCTAGTTCGATATTAATCTGGCCTTGTTTTGGCTTCTTTTCTTCACTCATTATTTATAAAATTATACGTTCTTACGCAATGATAGGCGATGACGTGATTTTGGTATTCTTTAAGAAAAACTAAATTACGAAAAATCCCTCGAAACCATTTTACTTTTTGTTTTATATGTTGAAATGGCTTTTTAAATTTAGCCGATAACTATTTTCAAAATATAATCCATTCCTAATCTGGTTTCTTCCATCCACTAAACAAAAATAATCTAATGAGTCTTGTATAATTATCTAGACGGCAAATACATGAGCGATAAGAAGACCTCTATAAGTTAAATTTCGTAAAACTGAAACTTGTTTCAGGCTACCATATAGACTGGCTCATCGCTATAAGAGATTCTTAAATACATCCAGAATGAAATGACGTTGTAGATATTTTTTTAGACAATCGCTATCTCTAGATGGGATTCTTCTGGATTATCAAAAATAAAAAACCTCACAGTGGAGACTGTGAGGTTTTTCTTATAATAGAAATAAGTGATTTCTTATTACTCTTTAGTTATAATTAACTTCCTGCTTTTTCTCTAGCATTTCGTCAAATTCTTCTTTAGAACCTACGATGATACTATCATATTTACGCATACCTGTACCTGCTGGAATTCTATGACCAACAATTACATTTTCCTTAAGTCCTTCTAAAGAATCGATCTTACCGCTTACCGCAGCTTCGTTCAACACCTTAGTAGTTTCCTGGAAGGATGCCGCAGAGATAAATGACTTGGTTTGAAGCGATGCTCTGGTAATACCCTGAAGAACCGGAGTTGCAGTTGCTGCAACAACGTCTCTTGCGGAAGCCAGGTTTTTGTCTTCTCTACGAAGCTGAGAATTTTCGTCTCTTAGCTCTCTTAGCGATACAATTTGTCCTGGTTTAAGGTTTTCTGATTCACCAGCATCTTCGATAACCTTCATTCCGAAGATCTTATCATTCTCTTCAATAAAGTCTGATTTATGAACTAATTGGTTTTCTAAGAAGATAGTATCTCCTGGATCAACGATTCTTACTTTACGCATCATCTGACGTACTACAACCTCAAAGTGCTTATCATTAATCTTCACCCCTTGTAGTCTATAAACTTCCTGTACTTCGTTTACAAGATACTGCTGTACTGCATTTGGTCCTTTAATGTTAAGGATATCTTCTGGAGTTATAGAACCGTCAGAAAGTGGCATACCGGCACGAACATAATCATTTTCCTGTACTAAGATCTGGTTCGAAAGTTTTACTAAATATTTCTTGATCTCTCCAAATTTAGACTCAACGATAATTTCACGGTTACCACGTTTAATTTTACCAAATGAAACAACACCATCAATTTCTGAAACTACAGCTGGATTAGATGGATTACGCGCTTCAAAAAGCTCGGTTACCCTAGGAAGACCACCAGTAATATCACCAGCTTTAGATGATTTACGAGGAATCTTCACTAAAATCTTACCAACACCAATTTTTTCAGCATTGTCTACCATAAGGTGAGCACCTACCGGTAGGTTATAAGAACGAATAACCTCGTCCTTCTTACCTAAAATATGCAATGTTGGGATAAGCTTTTTATTACGGGATTCAGAAATTACTTTTTCCTGGAATCCTGTTTGCTCATCAATCTCAACCTGATAAGTAACTCCCTGTTCTACGTTTTCGTATTTTATCTTACCCGCAAATTCAGAGATAATCACACCGTTATAAGGATCCCACTGACATACTGTAGTTCCTTTAGCGATTTCCACCCCATCTTCGATAAAGATTTCAGAACCGTAAGGAATGTTGTTTGTACTTAAAACAACACCTGTCTTCTTGTCCTTAACCTTAATCTCTGCAGTACGCGAAATTACGATATCTGAGGTGCTACCATCTGGAGCTTCACCTTTTACAACTTTTAGATCATCAATTTCAGCAACACCATCAAACTTGGTAATTAGTTTGTTCTCTTCTGAAATGTTTCCTGCAATACCTCCTACGTGGAAGGTACGAAGTGTAAGCTGTGTACCAGGCTCCCCAATAGACTGAGCAGCTACAACACCTACAGCTTCCCCTCTTTGAACAAGTTTATTTGTTGCAAGGTTACGACCGTAACATTTTACACAAATTCCCTTCTTCGCTTCACAGGTAAGTGGTGAACGCACTTCTACACTTTCGATTGGTGCATTCTCTATAATTTCAACGATTTCTTCAGTGATTTCTGCTCCAGCTTCTACGATCAACTCGTCTGTAGTTGGATTATATACATCATTTAAAGAAATACGCCCTAAAATTCTTTCTCCAAGAGACTCAACAATCTCTTCGTTCTTTTTAAGCGGTCTAACTTCTACCCCTCTTAATGTTCCACAGTCTTCTTCGTTTACGATAACGTCCTGAGAAACATCCACCAAACGACGAGTTAAATAACCCGCATCTGCCGTTTTAAGTGCGGTATCCGCAAGACCTTTACGAGCACCGTGAGTAGAGATAAAGTATTCAAGAATCGAAAGACCTTCTTTAAAGTTAGAAAGAATTGGGTTTTCGATAATCTCACCTCCACCAGAGTTCGATTTTTTAGGTTTCGCCATAAGACCACGCATACCGGTAAGCTGACGAATCTGCTCTTTAGATCCACGAGCTCCAGAATCAAGCATCATGAACACCGAGTTAAATCCTTGCTTATCTTCACGAATTCGCTTCATCGCTAATTCGGTAAGGCCCGCATTTGTTGAAGTCCAAATGTCAATTACCTGGTTATAACGCTCGTTATTGGTAATAAGACCCATGTTATAGTTACCTATGATCCCTTCTACCTGCTCATTTGCCTCGTCGATCATCGTTTGTTTTTCAGCAGGGATAATAATATCACCTAAACTGAAAGATAACCCACCGCGGAATGCGAATCCATATCCAAGAGATTTAATCTTATCAAGGAATTCTGAAGTTTCAGGAACACTGGTTAATTTAAGAATCTTACCAATAATTTCACGAAGTGATTTTTTAGTAAGTACCTCATTAATATATCCCGCTACTTCTGGTACCGTTTCGTTAAACAACACTCTACCTACCGTAGACTCTATAATCTGGTATACTAACTTTCCTTCTTCATTGTAATCTTTCGCTCTAATTTTAATAGGAGCGTTAAGATCTACTCTCTTCTGGTTATAAGCAATAACCACCTCTTCAGCTGAATAGAAAGTTAAGCCTTCACCTAAAACAGGCTCTTCATCTGTAGATCGCTTAAGCTTGGTCATATAATACAGACCAAGAACCATATCCTGAGAAGGTACTGTAATTGGCGAACCATTTGCAGGGTTAAGGATGTTATGAGAAGCCAACATTAATAATTGTGCCTCTAAAATAGCCTCTGGCCCAAGTGGTAAATGCACTGCCATCTGATCCCCATCAAAGTCGGCATTAAAAGCCGTACAGGCCAATGGGTGTAATTGTATCGCTTTCCCCTCGATAAGTTTAGGCTGGAATGCCTGGATACCAAGACGGTGAAGCGTAGGAGCACGGTTTAGTAATACAGGGTGTCCTTTAAGAACATTCTCTAAGATATCCCATACCACCGGCTCTTTTTTATCTATAATCTTTTTCGCAGATTTTACTGTTTTTACAATACCTCTTTCGATTAATTTTCTAATTACAAAAGGCTTGTAAAGCTCTGCCGCCATATTCTTTGGAAGACCACATTCGAACATTTTAAGTTCTGGTCCCACAACGATTACAGAACGTGCTGAATAATCCACACGCTTACCAAGTAAGTTTTGACGGAAACGTCCCTGCTTACCTTTTAATGAATCCGAAAGGGATTTAAGCGGACGGTTAGAATCAGTTTTTACTGCTGAGGATTTTCTTGTATTATCGAATAAGGAATCTACAGATTCCTGAAGCATACGCTTTTCGTTACGTAAGATTACTTCAGGAGCTTTAATTTCCATTAGACGCTTCAAACGGTTGTTACGAATAATTACCCTTCTATAAAGATCGTTAAGATCTGAAGTGGCAAAACGACCACCATCCAAAGGCACAAGAGGTCTTAATTCTGGTGGAATTACCGGGATAACTTTCATTATCATCCACTCTGGTAAATTCTCGCGGTTTTTATTCGCGTCACGAAGTGCTTCTACAACCTGAAGACGCTTTAAAGCCTCTGTTTTACGTTGTTTTGAAGTTTCGTTATTTGCTTTATGTCTTAATTCGTATGAAAGTTCATTTAAGTCAATTCTTCTAAGAATTTCAATAAGACATTCAGCTCCCATTTTTGCGATAAACTTGTTTGGGTCGCTGTCTTCTAAATATTGATTTTCCTGAGGAAGTTCGTCTAAAATATTAAGATACTCTTCTTCAGTTAAGAAATCCATTTTCTTTAAAGGATCTCCATTCTCATTTTTTGCATTACCAGGCTGAATTACCACGTATCTCTCGTAGTAAATAATCATATCTAATTTCTTAGAAGGAAGCCCTAGTAAATACCCAATTTTATTGGGTAAAGAACGGAAATACCAGATATGAGCTACAGGAACTACCAAATTGATGTGCCCAACACGGTCTCTACGAACTTTCTTTTCTGTTACCTCTACACCACAACGGTCACACACGATTCCTTTGTAACGTATTCTTTTATATTTTCCACAGGCACATTCGTAATCCTTCACAGGACCAAAAATACGCTCACAGAACAATCCGTCACGCTCAGGTTTGTGCGTACGATAATTGATAGTTTCCGGTTTAAGAACTTCACCACGAGATTCTGCGAGGATAGACTCGGGAGAAGCTAAACCGATAGAGATTTGATTAAATCTCTGTACTGTATTCTTATCATTATTTCTAGCCATAATAAATGCTGCTATCTAATTATTGTGAAAATACTGAAAATCGGAGCGGTTTAATGGCCGCTCCGAAAAACAGTGTTTTATTCTTCTAATTTTAAATCCAGTCCAAGACCTTTCAATTCATGCATTAATACATTGAAAGATTCTGGTAATCCTGGTTCTGGCATAGGCTCTCCTTTAACGATACTTTCGTAAGTCTTAGCCCTTCCTATCACGTCATCAGATTTTACGGTTAAGATTTCTCTTAAGGTACTTGAAGCACCGTATGCTTCAAGAGCCCAAACCTCCATCTCACCAAAACGCTGACCTCCAAACTGAGCTTTACCACCAAGTGGTTGCTGAGTAATAAGGGAGTATGGCCCAATAGAACGAGCGTGCATTTTATCATCGATCATGTGACCTAATTTCAGCATATAAATTACACCTACTGTCGCTCTCTGATCAAAACGCTCACCGGTACCACCATCAAATAAATATGTATGACCAAAACGTGGAATTCCTGCTTCGTCTGTTAACTCATTGATCTTGTCTAAAGATGCACCATCGAAAATTGGAGTTGCATACTTTTTCCCTAATTTCTGACCTGCCCATCCAAGAACAGTTTCATAAATCTGACCAATGTTCATACGAGAAGGTACCCCAAGTGGGTTCAATACAATATCAACAGGAGTTCCGTCATCTAAGAACGGCATATCTTCCTGACGAACAATACGAGCAACGATACCTTTGTTACCGTGACGTCCTGCCATCTTATCCCCTACTTTAAGCTTACGTTTCTTAGCGATGTAAACCTTAGCCAGTTTTAAGATTCCAGATGGAAGCTCATCCCCTACAGAGATTGTAAACTTCTCTCTTCTTAAATTACCCTGAAGATCGTTCTCTTTAATTTTATAATTATGAAGAAGATCTGCTACAAGCGCGTTGGTATGATCATCTGTAGTCCAGGTACCCTGAGTAAGATGCGTATAATCATCAACAGAGTTTAACATCTTTAAGGTATACTTCTTACCTTTAGGAAGTACCTCTTCTCCAAGATCATTTTGAACACCCTGAGCTGTTTTTCCACCTACGATAGCAAATAACTTATCTACTAACTGAGATTTAAGCACAGCAAACTTCGCTTCGTACTTTTTCTCTAAAACAGCAACATCTTCTTTATCTTGTGCTCTCTTACGCTTATCTTTAATTGCACGGGCAAATAACTTCTTGTTAATTACCACACCACTTAATGATGGTGAAGCTTTTAAAGAAGCGTCTTTAACGTCTCCCGCTTTATCACCAAAGATCGCTCTAAGAAGTTTTTCTTCTGGCGTAGGATCACTTTCCCCTTTAGGAGTGATCTTACCAATAAGAATATCTCCCGGCTTCACTTCAGCACCAATTCTAATCATACCATGCTCATCAAGATCCTTAGTAGCATCCTCTGAAACATTAGGTATATCGTTAGTAAGCTCTTCGTTACCTAATTTAGTATCACGAACTTCTAATGAATACTCATCAATATGAATAGATGTAAAGATATCGTCTCTTACAACTTTCTCTGAAATTACAATCGCATCCTCGAAGTTATATCCTTTCCAGGGCATAAAGGCAACTTTCATATTACGTCCAAGAGCAAGTTCTCCTTTATCGGTTGCATAACCCTGACATAATACCTGACCTTTAGTTACTCTATCTCCTACACTAACAATTGGTTTAAGGTTGATTGAAGTTCCCTGGTTCGTTTTACGGAATTTAATAAGATCGTAAGTTTTAGAATCTGAATCGAAACTTACCATTCTTTCTTCTTCAGTACGATCGTATTTAATTGTAATCTTTTGTGCGTCTACGTATTCTACTTCTCCTTCTCCTTCCGCATTAATCAATACACGAGAATCTGTAGCCACTTGTCTTTCCAATCCAGTTCCCACGATTGGAGAGTCTGCTCTTAATAAAGGAACTGCCTGACGCATCATGTTAGATCCCATCAACGCACGGTTCGCATCATCGTGTTCCAAGAAAGGAATTAAAGACGCAGAAATTGATGAAATCTGGTTTGGAGCAACATCGGTATAATGTACCTCTTTAGGATCCACAACCGGGAAGTCACCTTCCATACGTGCAATTACCTTATCGGTATCAATAGTTCCGTCATCTCCCAATGGAATGTTTGCCTGCGCAATTTTCTTTCCTTCTTCTTCTTCTGCACTTAAATAAATAGGCTCTTCAGAAATATTAATCTTTCCATCCTCTACGGTTCTATAAGGTGTTTCAATGAATCCCATTCCATTAACTTTCGCATAAACAGAAAGTGAAGAAATAAGACCAATGTTAGGACCTTCAGGAGTCTCAATAGGACATAATCTTCCGTAATGAGTATAGTGAACGTCACGAACCTCGAAACCAGCACGCTCTCTGGAAAGACCACCAGGTCCTAATGCAGAAAGACGACGTTTATGAGTAATCTCAGCCAATGGGTTCGTTTGATCCATAAACTGAGACAACTGGTTGGTACCAAAGAATGAGTTGATCACAGAAGAAAGTGTCTTCGCATTGATCAAATCGATAGGTGTAAATACCTCGTTGTCACGAACGTTCATTCTTTCACGAATCGTACGAGCCATACGGGCTAAACCAACACCAAATTGCTGAGATAATTGTTCTCCAACAGTTCTAACACGACGGTTAGATAAGTGATCGATATCATCGATCTCTGCCTTAGAGTTAATTAGCTCAATTAAATATTTTACAATGGTAATGATATCTTCTTTGGTAAGCACCTGCTTATCCATGGCAACATCAAGACCAAGTTTTTTGTTCATTCTATAACGACCAACTTCTCCTAAACTATAACGCTGATCTGAGAAGAATAATTTGTCGATTATTCCACGTGCAGTTTCCTCATCTGGCGGTTCAGCATTACGTAATTGACGGTAAATATGTTCAACCGCCTCCTTTTCAGAGTTTGTTGGATCTTTTTGTAGTGTATTATGTATAATAGCATAATCACCAGTAGAATTGTCTTCTTTATGAAGAAGAATTGTTTTGGTTCCTGTTTCAAGAATTTCTTCTATATGATCCTTATCTAATTCGGTATCACGATCTAAAACAATCTCGTTACGCTCGATAGAAACAACTTCACCAGTATCTTCATCTACGAAATCTTCGTACCATGTGTTAAGCACACGAGCCGCTAACTTTCTACCTAAAACTTTCTTAAGACCTGTTTTTGAAACTTTTACTTCTTCAGCAAGATCAAAAATTTCAAGAATATCTTTATCGCGCTCAAATCCAATTGCGCGGAAAAGAGTGGTTACAGGTAATTTTTTCTTTCTATCGATATAAGCATACATAACGCTATTAATATCGGTAGCAAATTCTATCCAGGAACCTTTAAAAGGAATTACTCTGGCAGAATATAATTTTGTTCCATTTGCATGGAAAGATTGTCCAAAGAATACTCCCGGAGAACGGTGAAGCTGAGAAACTACAACACGCTCTGCACCATTAATACAAAAAGTCCCACTAGGGGTCATATAAGGAATTGTCCCTAGATAAACATCCTGTACGATAGTTTCAAAATCCTCATGTTCTGGATCTGTACAATATAGTTTCAACCTTGCTTTTAAAGGTACACTATATGTAAGACCACGCTCAATACACTCTTGAATAGAATATCTTGGTGGGTCTACAAAATAATCTAAAAATTCTAATACAAATTGGTTACGGGTATCCGTAATTGGGAAGTTTTCAAGGAAGGTGTTATAAAGGCCTTCATTTCCCCGCTCTTCTGATTTTGTTTCTAATTGAAAGAAATCCTGGAAAGATTTGATCTGAATATCCAAAAAATCTGGATAGTCAGGTCTGTTCTTTACAGAAGAGAAACTAAATCTTTCAGTTTGCTTTGCTAACATCAATGGACGGATTATAATTTATATAAAAATTGCTTGCGAAAAAAGCATTAGCTCCATATACGCAAAAGGGTTTAGACCTTCAGGAGCGTATCCTGAGGCCTAAACCTAAATAACATTGCTCTCGTCAAGCTTATTTAAGCTCAACCTCAGCTCCTGCTTCTTCTAATTGAGATTTTAAAGCTTCAGCTTCATCTTTAGAAACTCCTTCTTTAACTGCTTTTGGAGCTCCATCTACTAATTCCTTAGCATCTTTAAGTCCAAGACCTGTTAATTCTTTTACTAGTTTTACAACTGCTAATTTAGATCCACCTGGAGCTTTAAGAATTACATCAAATTCAGTTTGCTCTTCAGCAGCTTCCTCACCACCAGCAGCAGCTCCACCAGCAACAGCTACAGCTGCAGCAGCAGGCTCAATACCATACTCTTCTTTTAATATATCAGCTAACTCGTTTACTTCTTTAACTGTTAAGTTAACTAATTGTTCTGCGAATTCTTTTAAATCTGCCATTTTCTATCGTTTTAAAATTTTTGTAAAAGTTATATTTATTAAAAAGTGCGTACTATACTAGTCCTCTTTTTCTGAAAGAGTTTTAAGTATCCCTGCAAGTTTGCCTCCACTTGATTTAAGTGCAGAAACAACGTTTTTAGCAGGAGATTGAAGTAATCCAATGATATCTCCAACAACCTCTTCTTTAGACTTAATATTAGAAAGAGCTTCTAAATACTCATCTCCAACATAAATTGCTTCATCAATAAAAGCACCTTTAAGAACAGGCTTCTCGTTTTTCTTTCTGAATTCTTTAATTACTTTAGCTGGCGCATTACCAGTTTCAGCAATCATTATAGAGGTGTTACCTTTTAAAGTTGTTGGAAGATCTCCAAAATCTTTATCAGAGGCTTCCATTGCTTTAGTTAGTAACGTATTCTTAACTACCGCAAGTTTTACATTAGCTTTAAAACAAGCTCTACGTAAATTAGAGGTTGTTCCGGCATCCAAACCTGAGATATCTGCAATATAGATAGTTGAAGTATCAGCTAACTGGGCAGTTAAATCTTCTATTACTTTTGATTTTTCTTCTCTTGTCATAATACCTTATTATTGCTCAGTAAACCTTTTTGTATCTATTGCTACACCAGGCCCCATTGTACTGGACATGTGGATACTTTTAATGTATACACCTTTAGCTGCCTGAGGTTTAAGTTTTACAAGCGTCGTTAATAATTCTCTTGCGTTACCGGCTATTTTATCTGGATTAAAAGATACTTTACCTATACCAGCGTGAACGATACCGGTTTTATCAACTTTAAAATCGATTTTACCAGCCTTCACATCAGATACTGCTTTAGCGATATCCATAGTCACAGTTCCGGTTTTAGGGTTAGGCATTAAACCTCTAGGACCTAAAACACGTCCTAACGGTCCTAATTTACCCATAACACTAGGCATAGTGATGATCACATCTACATCCGTCCAACCACCTTTAATTTTATCAAGGTATTCATCAAGACCTACATAATCAGCACCTGCGTTCTTAGCTTCCTCTTCTTTATCTGGAGTTACTAAGGCAAGAACCTTAACATCTTTACCTGTCCCGTGTGGTAATGTAACCACCCCTCTAACCATTTGGTTAGCTTTTCGAGGATCTACATTTAAACGTACCGCTAAATCCACAGAAGCGTCAAAGCTCTCGCTAGAAACTTCTTTGATCAAAGCAGAAGCTTCAGCAACCGTATAGGCTTTACCCTTTTCGATTTTAGATTGAGCTTCTTTTTGTTTTTTAGTCAACTTTGCCATTTTCTAAATTCTTTTTGGATTAAAACGGTGCATCACCTTTTACTGTTATACCCATAGAACGAGCTGTACCAGCGACCATTTTCATTGCAGATTCGATAGTAAATGCATTTAAATCCTGCATTTTATCCTCAGCAATCTCTTTTATTTGATCCCAAGATACACTTGCTACTTTTTTTCTGTTAGGCTCTCCTGAACCTTTTTTTGTTTTTGCTGCTTCCATTAGCTGTACTGCTGCTGGTGGAGTTTTGATAACAAAATCAAATGATTTATCAGAATAAACAGTAATAGCTACTGGTAGCACTTTACCTTGTTTATCCTGAGTTCTACCATTGAATTGCTTACAGAATTCCATGATATTAACTCCGGCAGCACCTAAAGCAGGTCCAACTGGTGGTGAAGGGTTAGCAGCACCTCCGCGAACTTGTAGTTTTACAACTTTACTTACTTCTTTTGCCATTTTTTACATTTTTAGAAGATAGTTTATTAGAGTGGAAGCAAATAAAAAACTATCAAAAAATTTGTAACAATTATATTTTTTCAACTTGCATATAACTAAGCTCTAATGGTGTTTTTCTACCAAAGATCTTAACCATAACTTCAAGCTTACGCTTTTCTTCATTAATTTTCTCAACAGTTCCATTGAAACCATTAAAAGGACCATCAATTACTTTAATAGTTTCCCCAAGAGTAAAAGGAATCGCAACATTATCAGTTTTAACCGATAACTCATCTACTTTTCCTAGCATACGATTAACTTCAGACTGTCTAAGTGGGACAGGATCACCACCTTTTGTTTCTCCAAGAAAACCGATCACTCCGTTAATACCTTTAATAATATGAGGAATTTCGCCACCTAAATTGGCCTGAATCATTATATATCCAGGAAAGTATACTCTCTCCTTATTAATCTTCTTCCCGTTTCTAATCTGGATAACCTTTTCTGTAGGAACCAATACCTGATCCACCCAGTCTTCCATACCCATATGGGAAATTTCACGCTCTATATAATCTTTTACTTTATTTTCTTGTCCACTTACGGCACGAACTACATACCATTTCTTATCCTTAACTTCTGCCATAACTAGTTTACGATTTTACCCATTCAAAGTATTGCTCAATCACGGTACTGAATAAAGTATCAACACCCCAAATAGCTAAAGAAAAAATAATAGAAAAAACTGCAACTAGAATTGTTAGCCTTTGAGCTTCAGGCCAACTTGTCCAGGTAACATGGTTTTTCAACTCGTTATAAGACTCTGATATATAATTAACAATTCCTGCCATTCCTTAAAGTATTTGCACGGGTTGAGAGGCTCGAACTCCCGACACCTGGTTTTGGAGACCAGTGCTCTACCAACTGAGCTAAACCCGTAAGATAAAGAGAAGGTATCCTGCTCTTCACAGGATACCTTATATATTCAAACTATGATTAGTCTAAAATTTCAGTTACCTGACCAGCACCTACAGTTCTACCACCTTCACGGATAGCGAAACGTAGACCAACGTTCATTGCAATAGGCTGAATCAAATCAACAGTAATTGTAAGGTTATCACCTGGCATTACCATCTCTACTCCTTCAGGAAGACTAATTGTTCCTGTCACATCAGTTGTACGTACGTAGAACTGAGGACGGTAGTTGTTATGGAATGGAGTGTGACGTCCACCTTCTTCTTTTTTAAGGATATAAACCTCTGCCTTAAACTTAGCATGAGGAGTTACAGATCCAGGTTTAGTAATTACCATACCTCTAGAGATCTGAGTTTTCTCGATACCTCTTAATAAAAGACCCACGTTATCACCAGCTTCACCTCTATCAAGAATTTTACGGAACATTTCTACTCCAGTAATTGTAGAAGTCAATTTACCAGCACCCATACCAATAATCTCTACAGGATCTCCAGTATTAGCTACACCAGTTTCGATACGTCCAGTTGCTACTGTACCACGACCAGTAATAGAGAATACATCTTCGATTGGCATTAAGAATGGTTTATCAACATCACGCTGTGGTAACTCAATCCAGTTATCAACAGCTTCCATAAGATCTAAAACAGACTGTGTCCATTTATCATCACCTTCTAAAGCACCAAGAGCAGATCCAGAAATTACAGGACCATTATCTCCATCATACTCGTAGAAAGAAAGTAAATCTCTAACTTCCATTTCTACTAGCTCAAGAAGCTCCTCATCATCTACAAGGTCAACTTTATTTAAAAACACAACAATTCTTGGGATACCAACCTGGCGACCAAGAAGGATGTGCTCACGAGTTTGTGGCATAGGACCATCAGTCGCAGCAACAACAAGGATAGCACCGTCCATCTGAGCAGCACCAGTTACCATGTTCTTAACGTAATCGGCGTGACCCGGACAGTCAACGTGAGCATAGTGACGGTTTGCAGTCGCGTACTCTACGTGAGAAGAGTTAATGGTAATACCTCTATCTTTTTCCTCAGGAGCGTTATCGATTTGATCGAAAGCTCTAGCTTCAGAATATCCAGCGTCAGCTAACACCTTAGTAATAGCTGCTGTTAAAGTAGTTTTTCCGTGATCTACGTGTCCAATCGTACCTATATTTAAGTGCGGTTTGGAACGATCATAAGTTTCCTTTGCCATAATTAATACTTATTTAATCTTAGTTATATATTAGTGTTCAATTTTATACTAAACCAGAGCCAACGACGAGAATTGAACTCGTGACCTCTTCCTTACCAAGGAAGCGCTCTACCCCTGAGCTACGTCGGCAAACATGGATAGCTAAGCTACCCGATTGCTTTAAACAACAAAAACCATAAGCTAATAATAGCTTACGGATATCATTGATCTCATTTAATAATTTTGTTGAGCGGGAGACCGGGTTCGAACCGGCGACATTCAGCTTGGAAGGCTGACGCTCTACCAACTGAGCTACTCCCGCTTATTTATCCAATATTTAATATTTAAAAATTCAACTTCGAATCTTAAATTTTTAAATCTTGAATTCCTTATGTGGGGAGAGCAGGATTCGAACCTGCGAAGGTAAAAACCAACAGATTTACAGTCTGTCCTCGTTGGCCGCTTGAGTATCTCCCCTCAAAATTATCATACCATTATTTCATAGAACTACAACCCAAAGGCCAGCTTTATGATGGTATCAAAACGGCTGCAAATTAAAGTAATTTTACAGCACCATCCAAAGCTTTTTTCAAAAAAAATTCGAAAAATTTCTAGTTTGTTAATTTTCAATAAATTAAGCAAACTAAAGCTTTCAGATTCAAAATTTCAGAGCCGATGGAGGGACTCGAACCCACGACCTGCTGATTACAAATCAGCTGCTCTAGCCAGCTGAGCTACATCGGCAACACTTTACTTTTCACAATAAAAAAGTCCGCTATTTCTAACGGACTGCAAATGTATATAAATTATTTAGATCTCAAAATATATTTTTGAGATTTTTTTGTCTAAGCATAAGCTTTGGACTTTTCCTTACGTTTAATCAACTGTCTTTGCAATGAGTTAACACACTCATCTACACACTCTTCAAAAGTTTTACACGTCTTTTTCACCATAACATCCCCTCCTGGAATACTCAGCAAAATTTCTGTAATCTTATTTTCCTTATCACTTGTTTTCTGAACTTTCAGATAAACATCCGCAAAAATAACCTTGCTGTAGAAATTCTCTAGTTTATCCATTTTTTTCTGAATAAAACCAATCAGCTTCTGATCTGCGTTAAAGTTTACAGATTGCACGTTTACTTTCATAATTTCAAAAATTTAATTAAACAAAAAGGTTAAGCTAGTCCTTATTGTTACGAGGATGAGCTTTCGAATGAATATTTTTGAGCTCTGCAATACTATTATGCGTATAGATCTGAGTAGCCGCCAGGCTAGAATGACCTAAGAGTTCTTTTACCGCATTTAAGTTTGCTCCTTCATTCAATAAGTGCGTGGCAAAGGAATGTCTAAGTATATGAGGACTTTTCTTTACTTTAGCCGACACCTTACTAAAATAAGTATTTATTATTCTATAAACAAGACTTTCGCTCATTTTGTCTCCTTTAGAAGAGATAAATAAACGGGAAGTTTTTGCAGTATCAGGCACAATATGGCTTCGTTGCTCTATATACAATTCAATCGTCTTCGCTACACTCTTTAATAACGGCAGATATCTTTCTTTATTTCTTTTCCCAAGCACTTTAATATTAAGTCTGGCAAGATCCAGATCATTAATTCCCAGGTTTATCAATTCAATTCGCCTTAAACCTGCCGAATAAAACAACTCTATAATCGCTTTATCGCGTATCCCTTCAAAGCTATCCGTGTCAATATCATTAATTACAGTGGCCACTTCTACTTTAGAAAATGGCACCTGCAGCTTTTTTGCCATTTTAAGCGGCCGATGTTTTTGTAAAGGTGAAATAGACAGCTCCCCTACTTTTTGCAGAAAATAATAATAGGATTTTAGCGAAGAGATCTTACGATTTATACTTCTATTAGATACACCTGATTCTGATAGAGAAACAATCCAGTTCCGGATTTGGGCATAATCCACATTCTTTAAATCCGAACATTCAAATTCAGCCAATAAAAATTCATGAAATGAGAGAAGATCGGCTTCATAAGCCTTAAGAGTATGGAGGGAATAATTCTTCTCTAAAAGAAGATAATCTTTAAATTTCGGAATAGACATAAAAAAACTGTTGACAAACAAAGTTAAAAAACTTTATCTATCAACAGTTATATTTTTACCAAAGAAGCAGGGCTTCTTTACCGATATTCACTCTTAAAAAAGAAAGGAAATACTAGATATCTTCCTGATCTCTAAGGTGCTGAATATACTGCGCTTTTTGAACTTGCGCCCTACGTTCTACAGACGGTTTTGTAAAATGCTGACGACTTCTTAGCTGACGCATTGTTCCTGTCTTATCGAATTTACGCTTAAAACGCTTAAGCGCTCTATCAATGTTTTCTCCGTCTTTTACTGGTATTATTAACATAGATCCACCTCCTTTCTTTGAAAATTAAGGTGCAAATATAATCTAATTTTACTTCCTCGCAACTTTATTTAAAAGATTAAATATAATTTTTAGCGATAAGCAATCAACTATTGGCTATTCAATCTAAAACCAAAGGAGAGTTTATGTATTATTCAACCTTAAATCTTAAACCCGAAACTTTTCAAAATTAAAATCTTTGAACTTAGTCAGCTTACAATTTACAATCTACAGCTGGTACAGCTCATGTAAAATGTATAACGTATAATGATTAAATATGATACAAGGTGAAACGTAACATTCTCAAAAAACAATAACTATTAGATTTCATATGAAAACGACAAGAACAATCTCATTCAAACTAAAATCAAACCTTCACGCTTAGAACTTTTAACTTTCAAACTTGAATAAGCCATCATTATTGGATATTTAGCAGAGTTACATGGAGTGTTGATTTATTATTTAATCTTAACCTGAAACTTTTCAAAATCGAAATCTTTGAACTTTAGCCAGCTTACAATTTACAATATACGGTCTACGGCTGGTACAGCTCATGTGAAATGTATAACGTATAATGATTAAATAAGGTACAAGGTGAAACGTAACATTCTCAAAAAACAATGACTATTAGATTTTAAATGAAAACGACAAGAACAATCTCATTCAAACTAAAATCAAACCTTCACGCTTAGAACTTTTAACTTTCAAACTTGAATAAGCCATCATTATTGGATATTTAGCAGAGTTACATGGAGTGTTGATTTATTATTTAATCTTAACCTAAAACTTTTCAAAATCAAAATCTTTGAACTTAGCCAGTTTACAATTTACAATATACGATCTACAGCTGGTACAGCTCATGTGAAATATATAACGTATGATGATTAAATATGTACAAGGTGAAACGTAACATTCTCAAAAAATAATAACTATTAGATTTCATATGCAAACGACAAGAACAATCTCATTCAAACTAAAATCAAACCTTCACGCTTAGAACTTTTAACTTTCAAACTTTTCCACTCTTTTTCATTTAAATACCTCCTTCACCGGTGCCTTGTACTCTTTCTTATCTATGACCATTTTGGCGATAATTTCCCTTAAAATTTCAGAGGTGCCACCGCCTATTGGTCCAAGTCGGCTATCTCTAAACATTCTCGCTAATGGATAGTCTTCCATATAACCGTAGCCACCTAACATTTGCAAACTTCCGTAGATTACTTCATCCGCAATTTTGGTACTTAGAAGTTTAGACATGCTAGCCTCTTTCACCGGATACTCTCCCTTTCCTAATTTATAGGCAGTAGCATAATTAAACTCTTTGATAACCGTTACTTCGCTTACCATATCTGCGATTTTGTGTCTTAAGGCCTGGAATTCATTTATCTTCTTCCCAAAAGCTTCCCGCTCATTCATGTAATTAATCGCATAATCCAGGGCAAATTCGGCTCTGGCATGCGCATTTACCCCCATTATCAATCGCTCCATTGCAAAGTGCTGCATAATATATGAAAAACCTTTATTCTCCTCTCCTAACATATTACTGGCCGGGATTTCTACATTATCAAAAGCAATCTCTCCTGTATCTGAAGCTCTCCACCCCAGTTTATTCAACTTTGAAGCAGAAACTCCTTTCGCATTTCTATTTACAATAAAAATACTCATCCCCTTACTTTTAAGCTCAGGGCTGGTTTTTGCAGCCACAACTAAATAATCAGCATAAACCCCGTTAGTGATAAAAGTTTTCGAACCGTTTAATATATAGGTATCTCCTTTTTTTTCTGCAGTCGATCTCATTCCAGCAACATCAGAGCCGCCAAAAGGCTCTGTAACACATAAGGCACCTATTTTCTCTCCGCTAATACTTGGAGTAAGATATTTTGCTTTTAGTTCTTCACTGGCTTCTACTTTAACATGTGTCATTGCTAAATAAGCATGCGCCCACATTGCCGCAGCAAAACCTCCTGAGTTTATTTTTTGTAACTCCTCCAGAAATATAATGGTATAAAATATATCAAGATCTAATCCTCCATATTCCTCTGGCTGATATAAACCAAAATAACCCATTTCACCAAACTTTTCCCAAATAAAACGGTCTATAGTTCCTGTCTCTTCCCATTTATCAATGTGTGGAACTACCTCCTTTTGTAAAAACTCTTTAAAACTCTCTCTGAATAGAGCATGCTCTTCAGTAAAATACATGGAATTCATTTAATCTTAATAATGTAAAAAATAGTCGATCTATTTCTATAAAAAATACCGCTAAATTAAATTCATTTTTAGATTTACCTTACAAAATGGACTTAAAATTAAGAATATAGTATTTTTTTACAATATATCAATTAAAACTTAAATATAATTGAATTCTATCAATTTTTAAGACCGGGAAATCCTCTATTTTTAACAAAACTTCAATTGAATCTATTCCTTCATGAAGGTTTCTGTAATCTATAACTGCTTTTGCCAGGTCATAATTAAAATAGGGAAGCTCTGAAAGCTCTAAAACTCCAATAGTGTTGATATTCTTTTTGTTGAAATTGGGAGGAATTTCATTTAAATATTTTAAAAGCTCGATCCGAACCTCGTCAGAAAGCCCATAAATATCTTTTAACTGAATTAAACTTCTATAACCGCCAATACTTTCCCTATACTTTATTATTCGGTTGGAAAGTACCTCTCCTATTCCCTTTACTTTCTGAAGTTCTAAAGCACCCACGGAATTTAGATCGAACTTTAAAACTGCGGTTTGTTTTATCGAATCTGAATTGTTGTTATCAGTAATCCATTCGGAAAATTTAAAATAAGGGATTAATTGCTCCAAAACCGAGTCTGAAACACCGGTAATCCTCTGAAAATCTTCGGCAGAATTTATCCATTGTCCGGAAGACCGAAAGTCTAATAGTGCATCAATCTCTTTTAAAGACAGTCCAACTCGATAAGCCTGATAGTCCTTAAGGTAATTAGGATTGAAAGGATAAATAGTATCTTTACCGGTATCGACCTGCTTTAGGCTATCTAATTTATGCTGGAATTGAATAATTTCAGCATTCGTTTCTTTGGGAATATCCTCCTCGAGGGATAGAAAAGGAGACTTAAAATAAAACACCTGAAGGATAATAATAAGAGCAATTAAAACAAAAATCCCATTCCGTTCACTTTTATTGAAAACGAAATGGGATTTCCAGTGTTTCATACTTATATGTTTAGACTACATTATTATTGCATCGTAGTCTTTGGCTTACCGTCTTTAGTAAATAATTCTCCTGCTTTTAATTTCCTAAAGTATTCACGTAGGTCCTCTCTAACCTCTCCACTCATTATATAAAGACCAATAATATTAGGGAAAGACATTGATAAAATCATCATATCAGAGAAATCCAGTACAGCACCAAGACTAATGGAAGCTCCAATTACGACAAATACCAAGAAAAATACTTTATAAATAAGTTCTGATTTTGTACTCTTTCCAAAAAGGAAGGTCCAGGCTCTCATACCGTAATACGACCAAGAAATCATTGTTGAAAAAGCAAATAAGAAGACCGCTACGGAAAGCACATAAGGGAACCAGTCGATCACACTTGCAAACGCATCTGATGTTAACTGCGTACCACCTACTCCTTCAACCTCATGCATTCCGGTAAAGATCAGTACCAAAGCAGTTAATGTACAAACAACAACCGTATCTATAAAAGGCTCTAATAATGCCACAAAGCCTTCAGAAGGAGGATTATTTGTTTTTACCACACTGTGCGCAATTGCAGCAGAACCTACACCAGCTTCATTAGAGAATGCTGCTCTTTGGAATCCTACGATCAATACACCAATAACTCCTCCTTTTAAAGCAGAAGGACTAAAAGCTCCATCCCAAATAGCGGTTAATGCCGGTCCGATATTTTCAATATTAATTCCAATAACCACAAAAGCTCCTATGATATAAACTGCTGCCATTATGGGAACAATTTTACCCGTTACATTTGCAATACTATTAATTCCTCCAATAATTACAACACCAACAAGAACAGCTAAAATAATACCGAACCAAAATCCGTTTCCTTCTAACATTGGAAATTGACCAGACAAAATCTCAAAAGACTGGTTGGCCTGGAACATATTACCTCCTCCAAAAGAAGCTCCTACACCTAAAATAGCAAAGAAGCCAGCAAGAAAGCGACCAAAACTTTTCATGTTACGTTTTTCCAAACCATAACGTAAATAATTCATAGGCCCTCCAAATACACGTCCTTCAGAATTAATATGTCTATATTTTACACCAAGAGTACATTCTACAAACTTAGAAGACATTCCCAGTAAACCGGCAATAATCATCCAAAAAGTTGCACCAGCACCACCCAGTGAAACGGCTACAGCTACCCCTGCTATATTCCCTAGACCAACCGTAGCAGAGACTGCTGTCGCTAAGGCCTGGAAATGGGTAATCGTTCCCGGTGCATCTGGATCATCATATTTTCCACTAGCAAGTTCAAAAGAATGCTTAAATCCTCTAATATTAATAAAACCCATTCTTATCGTAAAGAAAGCTGCACCAAAAATCAACCAGATCACAATAAATGGTATTGGGTGAGATTGAGGGTCACCATTTGGATAGGTAAGAATCACCGGCTCATCATATTTTATTTGTGCCAGATAATGTGCTCCAGTCTCAATTAAATCTTCGGTATTTTGAAAATCGTAAATTGAGCCTCCTTCTTTTACCAGGTACTTTAATTTACCAGCAGCACTTGCATAAACGGGAACATCACCACCTTTGGTAGAGGTCACTACAGCTATCTGCTCTCCTTTATCTACATGCGAACCTTCTGCTATAAGCCATTTTTTTAGCATAAACTTATCCTGAACATCTGCACTCCAACCTGGAGTTTCGACATTTTTCACATCAGCGTACACAATAGGATCATAAATACCTATCGCTGCAAAAGGGTCCCAAAAAAGAACAGCTGTTAATCCCTCAACAGCTGGCGTAAATATTCCATTAAATTTTTCAGTAATCGCTTCAGCTTTCACCTTAGCTTCTACCGTAGCCGTATTCCCATCACTATCCTGAACAACTACAGTGTAAGGAACTCCTTCAGTTAGCCCTTCAGCTTTTGAAGAACTAAGCGGAGTCTCTTTATTAGACCATTTATAAGTGTAAGGTGGGGTTCCTCCGGTTACTTCAACGTCTATAAATCCGTCGTTAATTTTATTTGTGGGGTTTCCGACTTTTGTTTTTACTTCCAGCTCCTGTGCCTGAAGTAATGCCACAGGAAGTAGCAATAACATTGAAAGTAAGTACTTTCTCATATACAGATTAGTGTTTAATTTAGATTTATTTTTTCCGCTCAGCAAGATGCTAAAAAAATAGGCTAATTCAAATTTTATGTCGTTAAAATGTCAAGGTTTTGTTAATGAAACTTAACAAAAATATTAATTATCCCCCTATTTTTTATACGATTCTTGCTAAAGATCGAATACCGAAGTTCTTTTAGTATATACCAAATCCTTAAGTTTTAACCAAAAAGCCAATGTAAGATATACTGCAAAACCTACCCCGAAAGTGAAAAATGTTACATAGATAAAAAACAGTCTTACACTTTTTGCCCGCATTCCAATTTTATCGGCAAGGCGAGAAGAAACGTAAAAGCCATTACGTTCTAAATAATATCTTAAGTTGTAAAAATTTTGTCTCACAGGCCAAATATAACTAATATTTCCCTCTCACAAGCTTCACCCCTAAAGCACATTTTAAACATTTGTTATTATCGCAATACCTATGTTTTAATTGCAATAGCGCCTGGGAGTGCATTGCATTTTTAAACAATTTGGGTTTTAATTCCTGAAAATGCCGAATAACAACATTCTTTTCAGGATCAAGCTCAGCAATTAGATCAAGATAGTGTTCTTCTTTATTCATGTTTTTTTTCGCAAAAGCATATTGAACAGGAATAACAGTATTAATGATTAATAGATCTATAAAAGATTTGGTGAGTTTCTTTTGCCTGGGATCGTGCGAACTATTAAAGTTGTAATGTGTTTTCCAGTATTCAGTCACTTCTACATCAAAAACCTTATAGATATTAGCTTTGATCTTAGCTTTACTAAGAGTATTAAACACCGAAGTAGATTTAGCAAAAACAGCCGCCAGCTGCACTAATCTTATACTAGGAAAATTATCGGGACGCAACCTGAAGAATACTGGAGAGGTTTGTATTGGTTCGCCTATTTTAAATTTGTTCTGAAGATAGTTATATTCTTTTTTCAATGCTTTAAAGTAACTATCTTGAAAATCCTCTTGTAGTAAGCCTGCATGTCCCAACAAAACAGCTTCTAATTGAAATTGAGATTGAGAAAGTTTGCGAATCACTTCAAAATCAATGGAAATAGCCAAATTTAAAAAAGCGTTGCCATTTCTATTTAATCCAAAATTCTTAGCGAGTAATTTAAACATGACCGTCTCCCAATCATTGTTGCTTTCTTTCAATAAATCAAAAATAAGCTGTGTTTTCTCTTCGAGACGCTCAACATATAAACGTGTTAACCAGTTCTCTACATCAAAATCATTAAAATCAGGAAAGAATTTTTCACAATTAATCCAATCGTGATCCTTTTCAAATAATTGAAGGCAATTTTGTTGAATTTGAGGTGGAATTTTTTCTTTTAAAGCAAGGGTAGGAATAACAGATTCGTCTTTTCTAAAAATATCAATGTCATGTTCGTAGACCACATGAAGAATTACATTATCATAATTGGTATCGGTATGGTGACTATGGGAATACCAGTCTGAAGATTTTAGATGAATTTCTACATTCCCCGCCCAAAGCTGTTTATCTATTTTCAATTTCGCAGCAAAGAAATCGGGGCCACTCTCAGCATTGTGAGTTCCGGTATGATAGATTTCTAGCGGTTCGCCATTAACTGTTTGAAGTTGCTTTTTATCAAACTTCTGAAATTGCCATATATAATGTAAAAATTCTTCTCTCACTTCCTAAAGTTATGAAAGAATCAGTTAATACGCTAAAAATCAACGCCATAAAATTTTTCTATTCCTTAGGTAATTTTTCAACTACATTCAGGATAAAATCTTCTACCCAATAGCGATACATCAATCCGCTGGGATGTAATTCATCCTCAGCAATAAGATCCGGATCATCAGCCGCTCTTCTGGAAATTGGGGTAATATTGTAAAAATCTACATTGAAATCCTGCGCTACTCGTTTAAAAACTTCATTAAAAGCATCGATATCACGACCAATTTCATCTTTTTTGGCAGCACCGAACGGAGTTACACCATAATCAGGAATACTTACTGCAAAAACACCTGCCTCCATCTTTTTAGAATGGTTTATGGCCTTTCTAAAAATCTCACGAAGTTCCTCTTCATACTCTGTAATTGATTTATTTTGATACTGGTTATTCACTCCTATTAAAATAGAAACCAAATCGAAATCTCGCTGCACGTCTAATTCTGAATTTATCCCGGCGATAAGGTCTGCTGTAGTCCATCCTGTTCTCGCTATAATTTTTGGTGCTGCCATGGCATATCCACGTTCCCTCAAGCCTTTGGTAAGCTGTACCGGCCAACGCTCAGATTCTTTAACGCTTTCTCCAATGGTGTAAGAATCTCCTAAAGCTAAATAACTGTATTTTGGATTCCCTTCTGATCCGTTGTCCTTTTGAGCTTCAGGTATACTTCTACCAGAACTACAAGAAATGCTGATAGCGCTAAAAACCAATAATAACAGCGAGTAATATAGTTTCATTGTAATAGGATTTTAGATTAATGAATAGCTAATAACACTGGAAATTCAAATAAAGCAAGCTTTTATAAATAAACTCTCCGTAGCAAACACATAAAGAATTTGTTAGTTTTTCTTGTATTCTAATCAAATAACAGTAAAAGTAGCTAGATGGGATTATAGCAATTCATCTTGATTACGGAGTAAAAATACATATTTAAGCATTTAAGCTAGTAAAGGTCTTCTTAAAGTATTGCGACATTTCAATCTTATTTTCAGATAAAGTTAAATTAAACTTATAAATAGAAAGTCAGTTTTGAACTTATGATAGATTTCAATATTTTTCTAAAGAAAAAATGGCTTCTAATAATCACCAAACGGAACGTCGTCCAGATTCCCGTACTGAGAATAAATCTTCTAAAAGCCCCGAATCAGAAAGATCAATAAGAGACCATAAAAACCCGGTTATTCGATTTTTTGCTAAAAGCGGATATGCCATTTGGATTATCATTCTAGGAATAGGTGGCATCCTTGCATTTTTTGCAACAATAGTCGCTTTATAGCCAAATCAAGATCAAAGCTTCATTGCTATAATCGATTGATTTAGAAAGAATACAAAAAATTTAGGTGCTTAACATTACTATATGGGCTACTCTATAGTATAGCATACCGACTAAAAATCAAGTGATTTCCTTTTTGAACTTAACAAAAAATCACTGCTAAACTTAAATATGTTCTTGTGAGGTATATATGGTATTTCGTAATCACTTGCTTTTTATTGTTTGTTATAATAGAATATAGCATTCGATATCCATTATACCTACCATTCTGGATTCGTTATTATTTTAAAGACTTTTTATGTATGCCTATAGTTTTTGGATGTTGTTTATTGATTCTTCAATGGATAAAAAAAGATCCACTATATAACATTCCAATACTACCGATAATAACTTTAAGCTTTCTTTATTCCATCTATTTTGAGTTAATCCTACCATCGTTCATGCAGCGATATACTGCTGATCTTCTGGATGCCATAATGTATTTTTTTGGCGCCTTTCTTTTTTATAGCATCCAGCATTTAGAAAAAACTAACTAAATTATACAGAATTGAGATAGCATACTATTTACTTAATCTGCCTTTTCGAATTTTGGATTAATAAAAATCTCATTATTACGTAATCGCTTCATATAATTTTTTAGGTCTCCACGGATTTCAGAAGACATTACATACAATCCAATAATATTTGGAAAAGACATTGCTAAGATCATCATATCAGAAAAACTAAGCACTGCACCTAAACTTGCCGAAGCTCCCACCACCACAAATAAAAGAAACATGATCTTATAAATTAGTTCTGATTTTTTACTTCTTCCAAAAAGATACGTCCACGAGCGCATGCCGTAATAAGACCAGGAAACCATTGTTGAAAATGCAAATAAAAAAACAGCGAAAGCAAGTACCGCAGGAAACCAGGAAATTACGCTCCCAAAAGCATCAGCAGTAAGTTCTACCCCCCCCATACCGTCAACTTCATGCATTCCGGTAAAAATAAGCACCAAAGCTGTCATCGTACAAACAACCATGGTATCTATAAATGGTTCAACCAGCGAGGTAAAACCATCAGCAATGGGATTTTTAGTCTTAGATGCACTGTGGGCAATAGCAGCAGATCCAACCCCAGCTTCACTAGAGAATGCCGCCCTTTGCAACCCTACAATCAACACGCCTATAAAACCGCCTTTCATGGCACTGGCTGAAAAAGCCCCATCAAAAATTGCATGAAACGCATTACCTATATTTTCAATATTGGTCCCTATTACCACAAAACATCCTAAAATATATACAATGGCCATGAACGGCACTACCTTCCCGGTTACTTTAGCAATACTGTTAATACCACCAATAATTACAATTCCTACCAAAACGGCAAAACCTAAACCAAACCAAAATCCATGACCTTCTAAAAAAGGAATCTGGTCTGAAACAATTTTAAATGCCTGGTTAGATTGAATCATATTTCCCCCACCAAAAGAAGCTCCTACACCCAAAACAGCGAATAAAATAGCCAGTACTTTACCGGCTCCTTTCATATTTCTTTTTTCCAGTCCATATCGCAGATAATTCATTGGACCACCAAAAATCCGTCCTTCTTCATTAATATGGCGATATTTTACTCCAAGTGTGCACTCCACAAATTTTAAAGACATGGCGAAAAAACCAGCAATAAACATCCAAAAAGTCGCTCCTGCTCCCCCTAAAGAAATAGCAACTGCTACCCCTGCAATATTCCCTAATCCAACAGTTGCTGAAACCGCCGTTGTCATTGCTTCAAAATGTCTTATTCTCCCAGGAGCATCCGGATTATCATATTTTCCTTTCGCAAGATCTATAGAATGCGTAAAACCTCTAACATTTATAAAACCAAGACGAAACGTAAAAAAAATACTTCCTAAAATAAGCCATATTACTATAAAAGGGATAGAGTTCTTACGCACATCTCCATTAGGGTACAATACAGGTTGTGGGGAATCGTAAATTATATTTGCTAATTGATGTGCATTTTGTTCTATCACATCTTCTTTATTGTCTGGATTAAAAATAATTGCACCTTCTTTTACCGCATGCTTTAATGTTCCGCCAGCTGGCGCGTAAACAGGAATTTGTTCCTCATTTCCTTTTTGCACAACAGCAATTTTATCTCCTTTTTCAATTTTTCCGCCTTCTTGAATTAACCAGTTTTGTAGCGTATATTTTTTCTTGGTTTTAGCATCAAATTCAGGAATTAAAACAGGTCGTTCATCGGTATACACTACAGGATCATAAAGTCCTAAAGGTTCGAACGGGTCCCAAAATAAGATTCCTTCTAAAAAATCTACAGCCGGTTGGGCGCGGCTATTTACTTTTTCGGTAATAGATGAAGCTTCAATTTTAAAACTCTTTTTGACCTTCTCACCGTTAGCATCGGTCACTGTTACCTGGTGCGTTAAGCCTTCTATAAAACCTGTAGCTTTTTTAGCATCCAAAGGTGTTTCTTTTTGGCTCCATTTATATTGATAGGGCGGGGTTCCTCCTTTCACCTTCACTATTGCTTCAGCATCGTTAATCTCTTGAGAAGGATTATTCGTGGCCACCGAAACCTGAAAATCAGCTTCGTTTTGTGCTATTAATGAAGTAAAAAAGCATTGGATTAATAAAAAACAAACAATGTAGTTTCTTCGCATAAATAATTAGATTAAATTATAATTCAGTCGTTATTTAATTTATTTTCTTTAGCAAGAATCTTCGGTAAGGTATTACTGCAACAGGATTTATTCTCTATAAGAATCCCTGTTTTTTCATCCACTCATCATTAAACATTTTTCCCACATATCGGCTACCATGATCGTGAAATAGTACCACCACAACATCATCTTTTTCAAAATGCTCTTTTAATTGTAAAAGTCCTTTTGCTGCGGCTCCGGCAGAATTACCTAAAAAAAAGCCCTCTTCTCTTGCCAGTTTTCGGGTGTAGATGGCAGCATCCTTATCGGTTACCTTGGTAAATCCATCGATTACACTAAAATCCACATTTTTAGGTATAATATCCTCCCCTATACCTTCGGTAACATAAGGATAAATTTCGTTTTCATCAAATTCGCCGGTTTCGTGATATTTTTTAAACACAGATCCATAAGTATCGACCCCCCAAACTTTGATCTTAGGATTTTGCTCTTTTAGATATTTTCCAACACCAGAAATAGTTCCTCCAGTACCAACACCAACGATAAAATGAGTGATTTTACCATCGGTTTGCTTCCAGATTTCCGGACCGGTGCTTTCGTAATGTGCCTTGGTATTGGCAAGATTATCATACTGGTTTACATACCAGGAGTTTGGTGTTTCTTCAGCCATTCTTTTAGCTACAGAATAATAACTTTGAGGATCGTCTGGAGCTACATCGGTTGGACAAACTACAACCTTACTCCCTACGGCTTTTAGAATATCCGTTTTTTCCTTGCTTTGCTTATCAGACATTACACACACCATTTTATAACCTTTTACAATCGCGGCTAGTGCAAGTCCCATACCGGTATTACCGCTAGTTCCTTCAATAATAGTTCCGCCCGGTTGTATTAATCCTTTAGCCTCAGCTTCTTCAAGCATCTTTAAAGCCATACGGTCTTTAACTGAATTACCGGGATTAAACGTTTCGTATTTAGCCAGGACAAGCGCATCAATTTCAGCGGTAAGTTTGTTCATTTTCACCAAAGGCGTATTCCCAATGGTTTCCAGGATATTCTCAGCGTAAGTCATGCAATTTTTTTTGGATTCACAATGTAGGGAATCCAAAAGGATAATTCTGTTTAAGAAAAATTAAAACTTGCTATTAAATTTTAATAATTTTTTAGATTTGAATTCTGGAAAATGAATATACTTTTGCGCAAAAAAATCATGAGAAATTTTATTGCACAACAGGTTATCTTTCTTGGGATTACCTCCTTATTATTTAATATTTCCTGCCAGAACGAAAAGAAAGAAAGCAATCTGGATTCTCAAAGCGAATGGCAAGAAAAAAGTCCCAAACAAAAATGGGATTATACCGGCAATTATCAGGTAACTTTACCCTGCGCCGATTGTAAAGGAATCATCGTTAAACTGCAATTAAAAAAAGATAACTCTTATAGAATTGTACAAAATTACAACGAAAATGATAGCGTTGCAGGTGATATTAAAACCGAAACCGGCCAATATCAATGGAGCGAAAATGATTCTTTGATTATCCTGAATAATCAGAAATTTAAAGTATCAGACAATGTTTTGTCCTGGAAAAATCCTGAAGTTGACAGAATCAAAAAAGATAGCACCAAAAGTTATACGTTACGTAGAATATAAAAGGACTAAATATTCCAGCGCAACTTAATTCCCCCTATCCGGATTACTACAATAAAGTTTTCTAATGAAAAGAAATAATTAGACAGGTAGGGTAATAAAATTCTAAAATTTGATAAATTTTACTCGAATTTTATCGATTTTACTGGCGATATTTTAGCGATAATCATCGAAGGGATAAGCAACATTAGCATACACAGAATAAGCGTCCCGGCATTCACGGCCAAAATATAATCCCAACTTATATAAATAGGAACTTCGCTTACATAATAGGTCTCTGGATTTAAAGGAATTAATTTAAAATACTTCTGGATAAAAAGTAATCCCAAACCTATCACATTCCCCCAAAATAAGCCAAGCAAAATGAGGTAGCCCGCATTATACAAAAAGATCTTTCTAACCGACCAATCCTGGGTTCCCAATGCTTTAAAAATACCTATCATTTGCGTACGCTCTAAAATAAGTACTAGCAACGCAGTGATCATATTTATCCCGGCTACCAAAATCATAATGCCGATAATCAGGGCAATATTAAAATCGAAAAGGGAAAGCCATTCAAAAATATTATAATATTTCTGGCCAATATGCTGCGCGTCCAAAAACGACCCGGTGTTTAGATAAACCTCGTTCCATTTTTCATCCAGCTGATCAAAATCATTTATAAAAACTTCAAAATTACCAACCTCGTTGTCCTTCCAGCCATTTAACTTTTGGATATGTCGTAAATCAGCAATTAAATACAGTTCATCAAAATCCTGAAAACCTGAATCATAAATTCCAACAATTTTAAATCCGCGCACAAAAGGGCGGTCCCTGCCTTCCCTAAGAAAATAAGTAGGCGCGCGATCCCCAACTTTTAAATGTAACCGGTTTGCAAGATATCTGGAAATTAAAACCTCATCATTAAGATTGGATGAATAATCGGGTAATTTTCCTGCAACTAAAAAATCTTTAAAAAAAGACCAATCATAATCGGTCCCTACTCCTTTTACAATTACTCCTTCAAAATCATCTGCAGTTCTAATGATTCCTGCTTTAGTAGCGGTACCCTGTACGTGCGTTATTCCAGAAACCGCATTAAAATCTGGATAAAAATCCTGGTCCTTAGAAACCGGCTCTAGCGTAACTTCACTGCTATTATTATCGTAATTGGTAATAATAATATGCCCGTTAAAAGCTGCTATTTTATCCCTGATTTTCTTTTGCAACCCCAAACCTGTAGCAAAAGATACCAGCATCATCACCACTCCGATTGCAATTGCAGCAATGGCAATTTTTATAATAGGCGAGGAAATACTACTTTTATCTTTATTGGCGCTTATTAAACGCTTAACTACAAATAATTCAAAATTCAAGAGCTACAATTATATGATTAACCGGTTATTCAAAAGTACATTTTTATTCACTCTTATCGTAATTCTTTCTTGCGGAAACGTAGAAGCCGATAAAAATAGAACTCAGTCCTCTTCAACGAAAAATAAGAATCATATCAATTCTTCCGAAGAAATAATAGAGGATATTGTTGTGGGTGCTAATCAAACAGATTTATACATGCCATTGCTACACGGCAAAAAAGTTGGAGTAGTAGGAAATCAATCCTCCTTAATACTTAATAAAAATAAAGAGTATGTGCATCTGGTCGATTCGCTTCTGGCACTCAATGTAGTGCTAAAAAAAGTTTTTGCACCTGAACATGGTTTTAGAGGAAAAGCCGATGCTGGTGAAAAAGTGGAAGACGGCAAAGATCCAAAAACAGGATTACCTGTAATTTCCCTATATGGAAATAATAAAAAGCCTAAACCCGAACAATTAGAGGATATCGAGATATTGATTTTTGATCTTCAGGACGTCGGGGCTCGCTTTTATACCTATATTTCGTCGTTACATTATGTAATGGAAGCCTGTGCTGAAAATAATATTAAACTTTTGGTTTTTGACCGCCCAAACCCTAACGGCCATTATGTAGATGGACCGATTCTCGAAAAAGAATATCAAAGTTTTGTGGGAATGCATCCTATTCCCGTTGTACATGGTTTAACGATGGGAGAATACGCCAAAATGATCAATGGGGAAAACTGGTTAAAAAACGGTATTCATTGTAATCTGCAAGTAATTAAAATGAGTAATTACGATCACCAAAAAAAATATAGTTTACCGGTAAAACCTTCTCCTAATCTACCCAATGATAAATCTATAAACCTTTATCCTAGTCTTTGTTTTTTTGAAGGAACCAATGTTAACGCCGGTCGCGGTACCCATAAACAATTTCAGGTTTTTGGGTCCCCTTTTTTAAATGCTAAAGAGTTTTCGTATACGTATACGCCAATATCAATGGATGGCGCAAAAAGCCCTAAACACTTAGGCAAAAAATGTTTTGGTGAAGATCTTAGCGAAAGTACGTATTTAAATAAAATCAACTTAAAATGGCTTATAAAAGCATATAATAACACTGCAAATAAAGCCGAATTTTTCAATAGCTTTTTCACTAAACTTGCCGGTACAGAAAAACTACAAAAACAAATAGAAAATGGCCTAAGCGAAGAAGAAATTAGATCAACCTGGAAAAGCGGATTAAAACAGTTTAAGATAAAACGAGAACAATATTTGCTATATCAATAAAAAGAAAAACTATAGAAAATGAATGGTTGCAAAGATGGGAAGATCGTTTTCAAAAAGAGGAATACGCCTACGGAATTGAACCAAATAAGTTTCTAGCACAGCAACTTAACCACTTTAAACCGGGAAAAATACTTTTTGGGGCTGAAGGTGAAGGAAGAAACGCCGTTTATGCAGCTAAAGAGGGCTGGAATGTTTCAGCTTTCGACATTAGTACTGAAGGTAAAAATAAGGCCTTAAAATTGGCAAAATCAAATCAAGTTCATATTGATTATAGGGTTGGTCATCTCCCCGATTTAAAGTTTAAACCTAACCACTTTGATGTTATAGCATTAATCTACGCTCATTTTCCTGCCGAAATTCGTAAAAAATTCCATTCAATAGTAAGCACTCATCTTAAACCAGGTGGTCGTATTATTTTTGAAGCTTTTGGAGAACATCATTTAAAATATCTTAAAGAAAATCCTAATGTTAGTGGCCCTAAGGATCAGGCTTCTTTATTTTCTAAAAAGGAAGTACAGAAGGATTTCAAAGATTTTAAAGTGATTCTTTTAGAAGAAAAGCCTGTAGCACTTCAAGAAAGTTTATATCACAATGGCACCGGATCTGTACTCCGTTTTATCGCAGAAAAGTTATAGTTCAAAATTATCGAATTTAAACTTTTATCCGGCGTTTCATTTCTTCTACAATATTAAAAGCAGCAGGGCAAATAGCGGTATTTTTGATAGTAAGATTCGATATTTTATGAAAGTCTTTTCTATCTGTATGGGGATATTCCCGGCAGGCTTTTGGTCTCACATCGTAGATTAAGCAGTAGTTATCATTTCCTAAAAAAGTACAGGGAACATTTTGCAACACATAATCTTTATCTTCGTCTACTCTAAGATACTGATCGATAAATTGCTGTGGCTTCAGTTTTAAAAATTTACTAATGCGTTCTATATCTTTATTTGTAAACAGCGGTCCCGTAGTTTTACAGCAATTTGCACAGTCCAAACAATTGGTTCTAGCAAACTCTTCCTCATGCATTTGTTGCATTTTAACGTCTAAATCTTTTGGTGGTCGTTTCTTTAGCTTAGAAAAAAACTTTTTATTTTCCTTCTGCTTATCTTTGGCCTTTCCCGGCAGCTCTTTTAAAATTTCCTGCATGCCGCAAAGATAATAAGATTATGAAGGAAAAAGATATCTTCGGAATGGCGATGAAAGCCTATTATTTCAAAAAAGATAAAACTCCGATTATTGTACATTCGCCAGATTTTGACGATGACGAGATTGCCATTGAATACCTTTTCAGGGATTTTTCTGAAATGCCAAAAACCGAGCAGCAGGCGTTACAACTCGCCTACGGAACTGTGCTTGATGTAGGTTGCGGTGCTGGAAGTCATGCACTTTATCTTCAGCGAAAAAATTTTAAGGTAAAAGCGATTGATACTTCTGCGGGTGCCATAGCCATTGCTAAAGAACGCGGGGTTATTAATGCTGATGTAAAAGATTTTTATGCCGAACATGAAACATATGACACCTTATTGTTTTTAATGAATGGAACCGGAATTATTGGTAACCTTATAAATACCGATAACTTTCTAGCTATCTGTAAAGAAGTGCTAAAACCGGGGGGGCAGATTTTAATCGATTCTTCAGATCTTAGTTTTCTCGAAGATGAGGAAGAACCTAATAATGATTTAGATCGTAAGTATATAGGAGAAATTGATTTTTGTATAAGCTATAAAGGAGAAAAGTCCAATTATTTTCCATGGCTCTATATGGACTTTGAATTGCTTAAATTAGCAGCCGAAAAAAATAATTTTAATTGCGAATTAATAGTCGAAGGAAAGCATTACGACTATCTAGCAAAACTTACCATTAGAAATGATTAAATTTGAACACTATATTATATAATTCATGAAGAAGTTTTACAAGTATTTTTATACACTTTTCCTATTTGTAGCAATCACCTCTTGTTCTAGTGATGGCAATGGGATCGATGATCCTACTGATGACGAACCAGCAATCGATCGATCATTAAATAAAAAAGGACTTGGGGATTCTGCCCATGACCTATTAAGCGATGATACTTATACTTCGATTAAAATCGAAGTATTATATGTAGATGGCTATCAGCCTACCGTTGCGGCTATGAATAATTTTAAGGCATTCCTGGAAGAACGGGTTTACAAACCTGATGGCATTTCTATTAGTTCCCGACCAGTGGCGTCATCAGGCCTTGCACCTTTCGAAATTCAGGAAATTGTAGATATCGAAGATAAGGAGCGAAGTTTCTATAATGTAGGCGACGAAATTAGTATTTATATTTATTTTGCTGACGGCAGCAACGAAGATGATACGGATCAACGTTATGTTCTGGGATCGGCTTATCGTAATACCTCCATGGTTATATATGGGGAGACTATAAATAAATTTGCAAACAGAGTAAATGCGCCTAGCAAAAGCGTGATAGAAACTGCGGTGTTAAATCACGAATTTGGGCATTTATTTGGCTTGGTAAATGTTGGTACCGAACTTCAAAGTGATCATGAAGATCCTGATTCTGATGGGCATTGTACTGAAGAAAAATGTTTAATGCGCGCTTCTTTAGAGTTTGGTACGGGCATTATCAATCAGATTCGTGGTACACCTCCTGAACTTGGACCAAAGTGTATTGCTGATCTTCAAGCAAACGGCGGAAAATAATAGACTGTTTTAATATATAAAAAAGCCTTTTTGGAAATCAAAAAGGCTTTTTTATTATTGTTTTATGAGCAATTATTTTTTCTCAAGTTTTTTGTTTTTCGCAAATCCAATAATCGAAACTACTAAAATACCAATAGCAACTCCGTTTAAAAATCCTCTCCAGGTATCTGTAAACATCTCTACTTTAAAAGAAACTACACTAACCACTATTAAAGCTAACCCTAAAATTAGTAGTATTAGTGCTTGTTTATTACTTGAATTTCTTAGCATTTTATATTTTTTAGTTTGCGACTTCACTTATAAATTTGATTCTAAATAAGCGAAGTTCCTCATCATCGTAATCTCCATCAAATTCTTCAAGTGCGGCTTCAATTTTATCGGTTTCAGCTTCCAGAAAATATTCATGTAATTCTTCCTGCTGATCCTCATCCAAAATTTCCTCAAGATAATAATCGATATTCAGCTTGGTTCCACTATATACAATAGCTTCCATTTCTTTAATAAATTCAGGCATCTCCATACCTTTAGCTGAAGCGATATCGTTTAGTGGTAATTTTCTATCCACACTCTGGATGATAAATAATTTTAAACCACTATTTGCTCCTGTCGTTTTTACGACTAAATCGTCTGGACGAATAATTTCATTATCCTCTACATATCTTGCGATAAGGTTCACAAAATCTTTACCGTATTTTTTAGCTTTTCCCTCACCAACACCATGAATATTTCCTAGCTCTTTTAGATCTACGGGATATTTAAGTGCCATATCTTCTATAGACGGATCCTGAAAAACCACGAATGGTGGAACACCGTTTTTCTTGGCCACTTTTTTTCGTAGTTCCTTTAGCATGCCTACTAATTTATCATCGACTCCGGTTGAAGCTTTAGATGTTACAGCGGCATTATCGGTATTTTCATCAAAAATATGATCGTGAGTCATCATAAATGACTCGGGCTGCTTTAAAAACTCTTCCCCTTTTGGTGTTAATTTTATTACACCATAGGTTTCTATATCTTTTTTAAGATAGCCAGCAACAAGTGCCTGCCTGGTCAACGCCATCCAAAAGCTTTCGTCTTTATCTTTCCCTTTTCCAAAAAGAGGATTAGCATCGGTTTTATGCGATACAATTAAAGCGTTACTTTTCCCCATAAGGGTCTTTACTACTTCTTTGGATTTGTATAACTCCTTCGTGTCCTTAATTACTTTTATGAGAAGTTCTAACTCCTCTTTGGCCTCGTGTTGCTTTTTAGGATTACGAACATTATCATCCATCGACGCACCATCTCCTGTTTTTTCGTCGAATTCTTCACCAAAATAATGAAGAATAAATTTTCGACGCGAAATCGAAGTTTCTGCATAAGCCACCACTTCCTGAAGCAATGCGTGGCCTACCTCCTGCTCTGCAACAGGCTTACCACTCATAAACTTCTCTAACTTTTCAATGTCTTTATAAGCATAAAAAGCCAGGCAATGTCCTTCTCCGCCATCACGCCCGGCTCTACCCGTTTCCTGATAATAACTCTCGATACTTTTTGGAATATCATGATGAATTACAAAGCGTACATCAGGCTTATCTATTCCCATTCCAAAAGCAATGGTAGCGACTACAACATCTACTTCTTCCATCAGGAACATATCCTGATGTTTCGACCTTGTCTTAGCATCTAAGCCAGCATGATAGGGAATAGCATTTATTCCATTTACCTGAAGCGTCTGCGCAAGTTCTTCTACCTTTTTTCGGCTAAGACAATAAATGATCCCGCTTTTACCATTGTTTTGTTTTACAAAACGAATAATATCCGCATCAACATTTTTTGTTTTCGGTCTTACCTCGTAATACAAATTAGGCCGGTTAAAACTTGCCTTAAAGGTTTTAGCTTTTGGTATCCCAAGATTTTTAAGAATATCTTCCTGCACTTTTGGAGTGGCAGTAGCGGTAAGGGCAATAATTGGAATATTCTCTCCAATACGTTTAATAATTTGCCGCAAATTCCGATATTCAGGTCTAAAATCATGTCCCCACTCGCTTATACAATGCGCTTCATCGATAGCCAGAAAAGATATCTTTTGCTCTTTTAGGAAATCAACATAATCTTCTTTTGTAAGCGACTCTGGCGCTACATAAAGTAGCTTGGTCACACCGTTGATAATATCCTCTTTTACCTGTTTTACTTCCGTTTTATTAAGCGAAGAATTTAAAACATGAGCAACGCCGTATTCCGAAGAAATTCCACGAATGGCATCTACCTGGTTTTTCATTAAGGCGATTAGGGGCGATACTACAATTGCTGTTCCTTCTTCAATCAATGCAGGTAGCTGGTAGCATAGGGATTTACCTCCTCCTGTTGGCATTATTACAAAAGTATCGTTTTTATGTACGATACTGGCCACAACATCTTCCTGAAGACCTTTAAACTGGCTAAAGCCAAAATATTTCTTCAGTTGTTTATGTAAATCAATTTCAGTCAAACTCATTCAATTGTGTTACAATTTTACATACATTTGCACATCTAAATATACATATTTCTTTAGTATCTGCAATCCTTAATTATTTCAAAATTTGAAACTTCAGCAAAAAATTTTAAATGTCGCCAAAGAAACTGTAAAAATCGAAGCTAAAGCGATTGCAAATTTAGAACATCTTATTGATAATGAATTTGTAGAAGCCGTAGAAAATATTTATAATTCTAAAGGAAGGGTTATTGTTACCGGTATAGGAAAAAGTGCAGTTATAGGTAGTAAAATCGTTGCGACCTTAAATTCTACCGGAACTCCAGCCATATTTATGCATGCTGCAGATGCTATACACGGGGATTTAGGCATTATTCAAAGAGACGATATCGTTATATGTATTAGTAAAAGCGGGAATAGTCCTGAAATTAAGGTGTTAGTTCCGTTTATTAAGGATTTTCATAATACGCTTATTGCCATCACTGCCAACAGAGATTCATTTTTAGGAAAATCATCAGATTTCATCTTGAATTCTTATGTAGAGAAAGAAGCTTGCCCTAATAATCTGGCCCCAACAACAAGTACTACCGCACAATTGGTTATTGGCGATGCTTTAGCTATTTGTTTGTTAGAATTAAGAGGTTTTTCAAAGGAAGATTTTGCGAAATATCATCCAGGCGGCAGTCTGGGAAAAAAACTATATTTGCGCGTTAAGGATATCGCACAGCAAAATATGAAACCAAGTGTTTCTCCAGAAACCACCGTTACCGATGCCATCATAATTATTTCTGAAAATATGCTGGGAGTAACTGCTGTTTTGGAAAATGATAAAATTGTTGGTATTATAACCGATGGCGATATTCGTAGAATGCTAAAAAACAATGACGAATTTAAGAACCTTACCGCTGGTGATATCATGAGTACCTCTCCTAAAAGTATCGATGAAGAAGCTTTGGCTACCCAGGCACTCGATCTTCTGGAGGAAAATAAAATATCTCAATTATTAGCTACCAAAAACGGAAAATACAGTGGGGTGGTTCATATTCATAATTTAATAAGAGAAGGAATTTTATAATGAAAAAAATAGGACTGCCCCAACAAGAGGAACCAGAAATGTCTTTTTTAGATCATCTTGAAGAGTTAAGATGGCATCTAATACGAGCTGTGCTCGCCGTAGTTATTGCGGCAACTGTAGCTTTTTTTCTGAAAGGCTTTATTTTTGACATCCTTCTCTTTGGCCCTAGTAAAGGTGATTTCTGGTCGTACAATATGCTCTGTAAATTATCCGAAATGGTAGGAATCGATGGTGGTTTTTGTTTTGAGGAGCTGCCATTTACCATACAGAGTAGAACCATGGGTGGCCAGTTTTCTGCACACGTATGGACCTCGATAACCGCCGGTTTTATTATAGCCTTCCCTTTTGTAATCTACGAATTTTGGAAGTTTGTGGCACCGGCAATGCATGAAAATGAACGTAAACATGCCAAAGGCTTTATTTTTGTAACTTCATTTTTATTCTTTTTAGGTGTCCTTTTTGGCTATTATGTAGTAACCCCATTATCCATCAACTTCCTTGGGAAGTATCAGGTTAGTGAACTGGTATTAAACGAATTTGACTTAAGTAGTTATATCAGCCTGGTAAGGGCTTCGGTAATCGCAACAGGACTTATATTCGAGCTTCCTATCCTTATTTATTTTCTTACAAAAGTGGGCGTGGTCACCCCTCAATTTTTAAAAACATATAGAAAATACGCACTGGTAATTGTACTCATAGTCTCTGCGGTAATTACACCTCCAGATATTGTAAGTCAGATTATTGTTGCTGTACCGGTACTTATACTTTACGAGGTAAGTATTATTATTTCGAATATTATTTATAAAAGAGAAATTAAAGAAAAAAGTTAGGCTATGATCAACCAGGTTGACGAATTTAATTCGTACCGCCAAAAAATGAACGATAAAATTCTTGGAGAGAATAATAAAGTTCTAAAACGTATTTTTAATTTAGATACCAATGCTTTTGCTGAAGGAGCATTAGATAAAAAAACTAAAGAGCTTTTAGGTCTTGTTGCATCATTGGTGTTACGTTGTGACGACTGCGTAAAATACCATTTAGAGAGCAGTTTTAATGAAGGTTTAAAGCGTGAAGAAGTAATGGAAACTTTAAGTATTGGAACCTTAATAGGAGGCACTATCGTGATTCCTCACTTAAGAAGGGCCTTTGAATACTGGGAATCTTTAGAACAAGCAAATACCGAAAAATAAATCGGTATAATTTATGTTTATACTGAATTAAACCTCTAGCATGAAATTAAGAGCCGACGATCTTATAAAACAATACAAAGGAAGGAAAGTAGTAAAAGGAATTTCCCTTGAAGTAAATCAGGGTGAAATTGTTGGGCTCCTGGGACCTAACGGAGCCGGAAAAACAACCTCTTTTTATATGATTGTCGGACTTATAAAACCAAACAGTGGCAGTATCGTTCTTGATAAAGAAAACATTACGAATTTCCCTATGTACAAAAGGGCCCAGCATGGGATTGGTTATCTGGCTCAGGAGGCTTCCGTTTTCAGAAAATTAAGTATAGAAGATAACATTATGAGCGTTTTGCAGCTTACCAAGCTTTCTAAAAAAGAACGCCATATGAAAATGGAATCCCTAATTGAAGAATTTGGCCTAAATCATATTCGTACTAACCGTGGAGATCTTTTAAGTGGTGGGGAGCGGCGTCGTACCGAGATTGCTCGTGCCCTGGCAACCGACCCCAAGTTTATTCTTTTAGATGAACCTTTTGCAGGTGTAGATCCTGTTGCGGTGGAAGATATTCAGCGCATTGTAGCGCAACTAAAAAATAAAAATATCGGGATCCTAATTACCGATCATAATGTACAGGAAACTTTGGCAATTACAGACCGCACATATTTAATGTTTGAAGGAAGTATTCTTAAACACGGTATCCCGGAAGAACTTGCCGAAGATGAAATGGTTCGAAAAGTCTATCTTGGCCAAAACTTCGAACTTAGAAAGAAAAAGCTTTTTCAATAATTACAAAGTTGAAATATCTAATTTGTCAAAACCCTATAACCAAAGAGTCCTTAGCTAAACTTCCTTTAGAGTTTGAGTTAAAAACTTTTAATGATTTTTATATAATCTATGAAAAAGGACTTTCATTAATAGAAGATGAGAATTCAATTGCTCTCATAGATGGCTATGTAGTTGATCATGATTCTCAAGGAACTAAAGATATTCAAACCCATAATTTTCTAAAACATCTTTGCTCGAACTGGCCAATGGCAGAAAATTTCTCTGGTTCCTTTTCAATTAGTCTTATTGATAAGCGAGAGAATCGATTAATTTCTTGTAATGATCCAGTAGGTCCGTACCCATTATACTATTTAAAAAGTAAAAAGACAGTTATTGCAGTTTCCAATAACATTTTATGCTTAGGCTGGATATTTGATCTAGAAAAAGACGAAGTTGGAATTTATCAAAGACTGGTAGGACCTGAACTAAGTAATATAGGCAGTCGTACTATCTTAAAAAATGTAAAAAGACTGCTACCTGGAGAAAAAATTATTTTTAAAAATAGTACTCATACACATCAATTTGATAACACACTATATTCTAAATTAGGCAGTAAAAATTCCAATTTACCTTATGAAGCAAAAAATCTTCATAACCTAATTACTAAAGAGATTGATTATTTAACCAAAAGTGCCGATGAAATTAATTTAGCCTTAAGTGGCGGATTGGACAGCAGAATCCTTCTTTCCGCCATAAAAGAACAGAATTTAAATTGTCTTACCTATGGAAATGCTAAATATTATGAAACGAAGTTAGCGAAAAAACTCGCTAAGAAAAAAAAAGCAACTTTCAGGAATTTCGATGATAAAAAATATATTTTCCCAGAACCCCATTTGTTAGAAAAATATGTACTAGAGACAGAAAGTGTTTTTATAACTAATTGGTTAGCCATTCTCGAGAACACAGAAACAAAAAAAAATAGAAACTATCTATTGATTGGTGATATGTGTGAATCTATACCTGGTAGGAATATAGGAAAGTTCAATTCAAAATCCATGAGGAAAAAAACTTTCCTAAAAACCCACTTCTTGAAGAATGATTTTGAGTTTACCAAAAACTCTGTAAATGATTTTCATAACTGGAAAGAACAAATAATTAAGAGATTCATGTTTTTCTATCAACCTATTTCTTTACAAAATTCAAATTTTGTTATTTCTATAGAAGAATTACATAAAGAATTAAACAAAGATTTAAACGAATTATTTGATAGAATCTCAGCTCATAAATTACCATACATTGAATTACTCGAAGAGCTCTTTAAATGGTATACGCATTCCCGAAGTGGCATGAATAATCAATTAACCCTATGTAATAGAAAGTTTAAATCGCTATCTCCAACAATGGGAATGAAATTATTAAGATGCACCAGCAATATCAATCCAAACTTGAGATTAGGTAATAGATTAATGGATGCTATCCTAAAAACAAATAAATCGAATAAAACATTAATTTTAATACCTACTAGCCAAGCTCCCTTTGTGTCCCAAAATGCTCCTAAGTTTTTTAAATTTCTTAGCTGGGGAATGAGAAGTTATATTGACAGCTTTCTCATTAAAAGAATTATGAGAAATAAAAACCCTAAATTAAGATACAGACTCTTACCTTCCCATAACTGGGTTAAAACTTATATTGATGAGAAAAATTTAGAGAAATTTCAAGATTACTTTTCCAATAAAGAAATAGGTGAGATTTGGTATAACAAATTAGTGAAAAACTTCAATAGTAAAAGAAAACTAGAAACCTGGCCATTCACTAATACAGTTTTCATAAGCGCTTCTGCTTTGAATAAAGAATTAGAGCTTATTAAAAATTTTAAAACAACTCAAGATTTAATTAAGGATAACAACACATAACTCAATATAATCATCGGTATTGCTAAAAACTGAAATAACACAATTAAAACCACACAAAGAATTAGGAAAATATATCTAATCTCATTTCCTTTAAAACCCCAGTTTTTAAATTTTAAGGCAAACAAAGGTAGTTCAGCATTCAAAATAATCACACTAATAATTGTTAGCGCAAAAAGAAACCATTCATTTAGAATGATTCCGGTAGCAAAACTATTGGGTTGATAAGTCAAGATTAAAGGTAATGAAAGGATCAATAAGGCATTTGCCGGTGTTGGTAGGCCAATAAATGAGTCGGTTTGGCGATCATCTACATTAAATTTCGCCAATCTATAAGCTGAACCTAAAATGATTAGTAAACCAAAAAGAGCTAAGGGATTGAACGTAAATTCCAGCCAATTGGTATCAGCCGTCCATTGCTTTACACCATCATCACCTGGCAATGCCATAGTGAATAACTGAAACATCACAATTCCCGGCACTACACCACTGGTCACTACATCGGCAAGGGAATCTAATTGTAAACCCACATCACTCTTTACATCTAAAGCTCTGGCTGCTAATCCATCAAAAAAGTCGAAAAAAATTCCTAGTGCTACAAAGAAAGCCGCCGCCACCAAATTTCCCTGAACGGCAAAAATTACGGCAAGACTACCACTAAATAAATTACAAAGCGTTATTAGATTAGGTATATATTTTTTCATTGATTGGCTAAATTTCAGTGCAACTAAAATAGGTATTTACACCTCAATCTCTAATAAAATTTCCTTAAAACCTATTTTCGCACCTGAGTTTATTATTTTTGGTGTCTGAAACCAAAAGCAAATTTGCAGCGTTAACAACAGCAATATTAGATTGCAATCAGTTAAGAAAATAATTCCTTATGAAAAACATCCTTTTAGCCATTTTAAGCGGACTTTTACTGGCTTTTGGTTGGCCTGTAAATGGATTTCCACTTTTATTATTTTTAGGCTTCGTGCCTCTACTGATTGCTGAATTTAAATTTAGAAACTCCAAAACAAAATTTGTTAAATGGAAAGTGTTTGGAATTTCTTATTTGGCTTTTTTCATCTGGAATTTACTAACCACTTATTGGATTTATTTTTCAACACCTTTTGGGGGTGCCTTCGCTATTTTGGCCAATTCATTGTTGATGTCTGTGGTATTTCTTATCTATCACATGGTAGCTAAAAGAACTGGTTTTAAAGCCTCTGCCAGTTTTTTTATTAGTTTTTGGATGGTCTTTGAAAAAATTCATCTTGGATGGGAATTTTCCTGGCCCTGGTTAAACTTGGGAAATGCATTTTCAGCCTATATTAATTGGATTCAGTGGTACCAGTTTACCGGAACTTTTGGCGGCACTTTATGGATACTGTTTGTTAACTTTATACTTTTCAAGGCCTATTTATCTTATAATGAATTTAAAGAAAAAACCATAATCTATCGTGCAGGCTTCAAATCGGTCGTAATGATCGGGTTTCCAATCTTAGTATCATACCTAATTTTGTGGAACTATGAAATGCCCAAAGACAGCATAAGTGCATTAATTTTACAGCCAAATATTAATCCCTACACCGAAAAATATAACACAAACGACACTAAGATCGGAGAATTATTATTGAAGATGAGTCGAGAAGCTATAACCGACTCAACGGCTATCATATTAGCCCCAGAAACTGTTTTTGCTGACGGCACAATATTGCCAGGATTCGATAATTCCGAAGCTGCTTTTTTTGGAAGACAGATTGCTTCCCTTCAACCTCATCTAAGCTTTTTAGGAGGTGTTTCTTTATACGAGCGCTTTTCAGATTCCTCCAGGGTTGGTCCCCAATCCAATTTATTGCGAGAAAACGACTGGTTTAATGACTATAATTCAGCATTTCTAATCAATGATTTTTCCGGAAACCAACTTTATCATAAATCAAAATTAGTGGTAGGCGTAGAAAATTTTCCTTACCAGGATATCCTGAAACCTGTTTTAGGTGATGTGATGATCGATCTTGGCGGAACCGTGGCTATGAAAACAACACAGCCAGACCGTGAAGTTTTTACATTAAAAGATAGTGTGAGTACCGCTCCTATCATTTGCTATGAATCTATTTACGGCGAATATGTTACGGGTTACGTAAAAAACGGAGCTCAATTTTTAAGCATAATTACTAATGATGCCTGGTGGGGAAATACTGCGGGACACCGGCAACATGCCAGTTATGCTAAACTAAGGGCTATAGAAACCCGAAGATCTGTTGCCAGAAGCGCCAACACCGGAATATCAGAAATCATTGATCCTACAGGAAAAGTAACTCACAAATTGGGTTATGAAAAACAAGGGACTCTTTCTGGGAAAATCATACTAAATGATGAAATCACCTTTTATTCAGTACACGGAGACTATATTGCCAGAATTTCAAAATTTTTGGCGCTATTTATTTTTTTGTTTGCAATCGTTGGCTTTAAACGCAGTAAGTACTTTTAAAATTTAGCGTTCTGCAATTAGCAACAAAGCTAGGCTCGCTCCGGATTTTAGTTTTATAAAAAAGTTATTTGCTTACAGCAGTCAGTTTTCAGCTAAAAATGATCATACGTTTAAAGTTTACAGAAACTAAGAACTTGAAGATTTCAGATTACATAACGTCTCAAAATTCCTTCTACAATTTAAAAGATCAAAAAGCCTATTTTCTAAATTCTATGATCTATTTTCCTGAATTTTAGCTCTCAATCAACCATCAGCACATTTTCGAATCCCACATCATCAAACTAATTATTCTCTAAGCCCTAATCATTGTCCTCGCATGGATAGAACGGTACTCAGTGTTTTTAGAATGATATTAATATCCAGGAATAGGCTTCTATGCTTTATATAAAAAAGATCGTATTGTAACTTTTCAAGCGCTCCTGATTCCTCGCCACTATAATCACCTTTAACCTGTGCCCAACCGGTTAGCCCCGGTTTTATAACGTGTCTGATATTATAAAAAGGAATCGAATGAGATAACTCCCGAACAAAAACCGGCCTTTCCGGTCTTGGACCTATCAGGCTCATTTCTCCCTTTAATAAATTAAGGAACTGTGGAATCTCGTCAATACGTGCGCGACGCATAAATTTACCAAACGGAGTAGTGCGATAATCATTCTTTTCGGCATAACGAGGTCCTTGGGCTTCAGCATCCTTAACCATTGTTCTGAACTTCATAATTTTAAAAGGCTCCCCATTTTTTCCTATTCTTTCCTGAATATAAAATAAAGGGCCTCGATTCCCCATTATATTGCCTATTAGAATTATAGGTATTAAAACAATTCCAAATAAAATTCCGATTAACGAAATAACAATATCAAACAATCGCAATCCGTATAAATAAAATTTGTTTTGATTACTTCGGCTAAATGGAAAGTAGCGATAAAAATCATGATCTACATTTTGCACGGGAATTCTGGCTGTAATTTCCTCATAAACCTGCATATAATCCCTTATGGGGAAACCCTTATTTAATAAGAAACTCAGTTCATTATATAAAGGCAGCATTAATCCCGTTTTATAACCGCTAGCCACAACGATTTCTTTGATATGATAATTTTGTACAGCTTCACGAAGCTCCTTCACATTAAATTGGATAAGTTCATCATTAGAAGTCTCTATCCTCCCATCTGTATTTACAAAACCGACTATCTCATAATTAGGATCGGCTTTTTTAAAAGCTTCAGCAATCATTTGGATGTCAAAACTATCTCCTACGATGATGACTTTTTTATTAAATCTCGGGGAAGCGATCAAATATATGTAAGCTGCACGCCAGCATAAAAGTGTGATGCTTATGGTTAAGAAAAAATATAAAATTTGAAAACGGTTATCTGGCAAACTGGGACTAATAATTGGAGTAAGAATAAAAAAGAGTACGGTAATCGAACTTGTTAAAACAACATTTTTAAGAACGATATCAAATTTACTGGCTTTCTGAAGGTCATAAAGTTCAAAAATATGTGCAAATACTTCAAGATAAGTAACCAGTAAAAACGTCCAATACCAAAAGCCTTTAGTTATTCTAAAGTAATCAAAATCAGTAAAATTATTTAATAAAAGTAACGCTATCAGAACAAAAAGCACATCAAAAATCCGTAGAAGTACTTTTCTTTCTGAAATTTCGAAATGTAGTAGGGGTTTGTCTGCCATTCCTATAAAATTTCTTTTAGCGAAGATACTACTTTAAGTTAAAACATTAACCCACAGATGCTTAACAATTTTCCAGTCGAATTTCTCAATCTTTTTTCGAGCTTCTATACTAATATTCATAGAATCTAATCTGTTTTCTAATAAATCTATAGTTTTGTTGGTAAAATCCTGAAGATTTCTATTCTCGAACAATACTCCATCCACCTCATCATCAATTAAAAAAGGAATCCCTCCTACTTTAGAACTCACAACAGGCAAGCCTAGTGCCATGGCCTCAATGATACTTACCGGAGTATTATCTATAGTGGAGGTGTTTATAAAAACATCACATTCTTCTGAGAGCTGGTGCCATTCATTTTTTTCCAGTTTTCCGGTGAAATGAACTGGTAATTTATGCTTACGAGCATATGCACGGCACTTTTCAAAACTTCCATCCTTTTTAGGCCCCACCATAAAAAGTTCTGCATTCCTATATTTTTGTATAACCTTTTCCAATAATTGAATGGCTAAAAAAGGATTATAAATTTCTGCAAAAGCTCGTACCCAAAGTAATTTTGGTTTTAATTTTCCGCGTTGCTTAAACTTATACTGATTTAAAGCTATAGCATTTGGTATAAACTTTAAGTTTTTTAATTCGGCATCCGTAAATTTAGTATACAAAAATCTGGAAGGCGCTATATTATAATTGGCCCCATTAAAAAAAGAAAAATATCTTTTTCTTAATCTGTTCTCTAAATTACCTCCATGTAAAATGTTAATATAAGGAACACTTTTTAACTTACAGATCATTCCGCAGAGATAGGCATACCAGAAATTTTGAGTACTGTAAACATCTATAATTACCCAATCTACCTTCATAGATAAAATCATAGTCTGATACAACATTTCGCTCAGGCGCAAAATTTTATTTTTCTTGGAAGAAAAGGAGTAAAGCCTAAATCCTTCTTCCGCTAGTAAACCTGGCAAAATATCGGCGGCAGTAGGGGTACGATTTAAACGTGCAAGCTTATTCCCCAGGTAAAGTATACTTTTATCCGACATTATTAATCACTTCTAACCAAGCTTTCCTAACCTTTTCCCATCCAAAAGATTCGGCTTTATTTCTGGCATTCCAAGCTAATTGTTCTCCAATTTCAGGGTTCTCAACGATCTTTTTAATTTCCAAAAACATACTATGGTCATCTTCTGAATTCACCAAAATTCCATCTTTTTCGTGCTCGATCAATATAGGCATCCCACCTACATTGGTTGATATAATGGGAAGTCCCAAACTCATCGATTCGATTACACTTATGGGTGTATTATCTATGGTAGTTGAGTTTACAAAAAAATCATATTCTGAAGATAGTGCCGCCCATTCTTTTCTTTTTAATTTTCCGGTAAACTTAACCTTAAGCTTCTTTTTATGAGCCATTCGTTTACACTCCTGCATACTCCCGTCCTTTTCCGGCCCCACCATACATAGCTCGGCCTCCTTATATTCAATAGATAATAATTCTAAAACTTTCAATGCCATTTTTGGATTATATCTACGCTGAAATCTACGCACCCAAAGCAACTTTGGTTGAAAAACCGTTCGTTTTTTAAAAGGATAATCTTTAAGATTTATAGAATTAGGAATCAACTTCACCCCCTTAAAGTTTCTTGATTCAAATTCATTTTTAAGAAAATTGGAGGGCGCTACATTTACATAAGCATTCTTAAAAAGACTTTTACTTAATTTAGGATCTTTATCTAAACGTTCCGGTAAGTTGCCACCATGTAAGATCGGTACGTACGGAATTTGGTAGAGCTGACAAAGACGACCTACTAAATAGGCATAATAAAAATTAGTGGCTCCATAAGTATCTATGAGTACAATATCTGTATTAGTATGATATTTAAAAATAAGCCACAACATTTCAGTCAAACGGACAAGCTTATTATTTTTTGCTGATGCAGTTTTCACCTTAAAGCCCTCTTTTCTTAGCATTTTGCTTAAGAAAGAGATATAAGTAGCCGTAAAACTATCTACCCGCAAGTCGTTTCCTATATACAGGATCTTTTTTGTCATCTACTATATAAAGTAATGCCAAACCATATACAAATGCCGGTAAAGCTATTCGCATGGCGGAGTGATTAATTGTTAAAAACCAGAAAGCTAAAAAGGCTAAAAAATAATAATTGTTTTCGAATTTAAACCAAAATACCACAGGAACAAAAATTAATATGAGTAAACTTATCAAACCAAGCAAGCCCTGTTCCGAAAGCATACGACTAATTTCATTATGCGTGGCAATTTCTATCCCAAGTTGTTCCTCCCTGTACTCCTTGCCTTTTCCTACTCCTATTCCTAATAATGGATGATTCATAAAAGCATGTAGTTCGGTTTCAATTAATTCAGATCTCCCTGTCGTTATATCATCCTTCAATCTACCTGAAGCATCTTTATTAGTATATCTATTCCCAATTAGTCCGTAGGTTTTCACCAAACTAAAGGTCCAGACTCCCAGCCCTACAGCTCCTATAAAAAGAATTTTTCGGAATACAGCCGATCTTGATCTTCTATCCATTTTATAATAATAGAAAATCAGAAAAGTACTTATACAGATAATTCCTGTAAACACGCCTCCACGCGAAAATGTAACCACTGCCCTATACCCCATTAATCCCAACAAGATAAAATCAATAAGATTTACTAATTTATCTTTTACTAAAAATAATCGGGTAGATATCAGGAAAAAGCCCATCCCAAAAATAGTAGATATCTGATTTGGCCCATAACCCCCAGTAGCCGAATAATTTGCCGAAACATTAATTAAAGACTCTTTTAAACTTGGTGTATATAGATATAAATAAAACATATTTGATATCAGGGGAAGTAGAAGCATTAAAATAACCTTTTCAAAATCAGATTTTTTTATTTTTTTATAATAGCAATACACCGCTACAATACCTAAGCAAACAGGACCACTAAGGTTAAAAGCTACTAGTTTCCTAAACTCAGCACCATAGCTAATATTAATTGCGGATACCAAAATTCCTGGTACCATCATTAAAATAAATAACCAATAAGGAACTGTTTTGGAAGATGTCCCTTTAAAGAACATTCCCACCAATAGAAAAATAATGATCATGTATTTTCCTGTCTCATAGAAAATCATGCCATCGGTCATCCTAAAATACACTTCACTACCGGCTACGTAAGCAGCGGCCATAAGCGCCTCGTTATTTTTATTTTTATTTTGAAGTATATAAATCAGCCAGAAAAGTAGAATTCCGTTCGCTAAAAGAAAAGAAATAGGTCGAAATAAATAGATGGCAAATGCCATTCCCATATGAAGTAATAGCAATTGAAAATACTGTTTTCTACTTTGTATTATTTGTAGCTCCATTTTCCATTACTTCAGAATAAACATTCACCAATTTCTTTAATACTATATCCCGAGAAAACTCTTGCATTACTCTTTCCCTAAAAATCCTACCATGTACATCACATAAATATCTATCGATATAATACTTTTCTATGGCATTTACCAATTCTTCTAAATTGTTCGATGAAATAATTGTGCCTGCACCTCCAATTATTGAGCTACACTCTCCAACATCAGTGGTCACAACAGGTAGACCAAATATTCCATACTCAATAAGGGATACCGGAAAGCCTTCATAAAACGATGTTAGTATGCCCAAATCAAATTTATGCAAATGTTCTTCCGTGTTATTAACTTCACCTAAAAAGGTTACATAATCATCTAATTTATTTAAAAATACAAAATTCTCTACGCCAATAAAATAATCATCATTTGTAATTCGACCTATAAAAGTTAGATGCATTTTATAGCATTTTTTCACCAATATATTTAAAGCTCTTAGGGCTAGGAGATGATTCTTAGGATACCGTAAATTTGCTGTAAGTACAATTCTAAAAACATCATCTTCACAGCTCTCCTTATATTTCTTTTTTACTGAAGAGTAATTTGGTAAATATTGAATGAAATCAGCCTTAAAATTAATTTCATAAAAAGTTTTCTGATAATTACTTACTACTAATACTTTTTCTATTTTCTTTAATATCTTAAATAAAATAATTTTTCTTAATCCCTGTATGTTAGGACTATTACCATTATGATCGTGCCAAATTATTCGTATCCTTTCTAATCGTTTTAAAATTTTCAGTAGTCCTACAAAAAAAATTGAAGTACCATGAACATGGATTATCTGAATGTTTTTCTCTTCGAGAAACTTGTTTAAACTTAATAGGGAATAAAAAAGTCCTTTTTTTGTTCTGTTTAGAAAACAGTATTTGTCTGGAAATTTGATAACACTTAAAAGTTGACCTTTCTTTCTAGTCGATATTAAAAAACTTTCAATCTCATTTAATTCATTCAAATGATTGTGAAAATTAATTGCCATACGCTCTGCTCCTCCGGCATCCAAAGAATCGATTATCTGTAAAACTCTCATAATAGCTTTGCTATTTCTTTTTCAAAATATTCGATGGTATAATTATGTGACCATTTAATGGCTTTCCTGGACATTATTCTGAATTGCGCGATATTATTCAATATTTCAACAATAGTATTCCTATCCTTATCCAATCTTTCTGAAAGTAAAATTCCACGATCACCATTGTCTAACATCCATGGCACACAAGAAACTTTGGTAGCGATTGGGATACAGCCAAAAAACATCGCTTCTGCAACTGCTTTGGGCCAGCCTTCACTTTTGGATGGTAAAACGGAGAAATGTGATTTTTTATATTCGCTTTTCAATTTCTTTAATGAAACACCACCACAAATTTGAATAAAATCACTTAAATTATTTGATTCAATATAATACTCTAAATCAGCTTCTAATAGCCCTTCTCCAAAAATTTTCAAGCTGACATCTATTCCGTAATTTTTTAATTCTTCTACCAAACGAATAGCATAAAGCGGTTGTTTTCCTTCTACCAGACTGCCTACAAATAAAAATTTAAACCCATTTGAAAAATCCTTCCTTATAGATTCTATATCATTTTCAGAAAATGACGCTGTAAAGAAAGGTAAGATATTTTTAGTTTGATTTGGCCATGCACCATATACCAGTACTTGTATGTTTCGACTTAAAAAAGTATTGGAAATTATCCATTTTTGAAGTTTATAACTCCACGGCTGTTTAGAGTATGGATCCCAATTACCTGCATACTTTACTGTTTTAGGTGTTGATGGAAAAAAAATCTGCAAGAAGCATCCTAAAAGCCCCATATTCCCCGGACATCTTAAATGAATATGATCTGCTACCACCATTTGATTGAATAGTCTAAATAAGATGATTGGAATTTTGAAAATAGAGACAACGATATTAAACAAACAGTCTAGCACAATTGGAGGAACAGAAACTACAACAGGTTCTCCTTGTACTTCTTCCAAAATAAGTTTTTTATGATATACTGTGGGAGCAACAATACTGAATTCACCAATATACTTTGACCATAAATTAAGCTCACGAGCATATGGTGCGTAAGCAAAATATCTATTTTGCTTTAAAAGAATAGGAGCACTTGATATGACCAAAAATTTCAATTATATATATCCTTTTGATGAATTCCTATTTACTATTATTGCAGGCACACCTAGTACCGTTACTCCGGCGGTAACCGATTTAGTTAATAAGGAGTTTGCCGCAATCACACAATCATCACCTACTTCAATTTTTCCCGCAATAATAGCGTTTGCTCCTATGTATACACGATTTCCTATTTTTGGAACACCTCTATTTGCTCCACGCCCACTTACCCCTATGGTTACACCCTGTGAAATATTACACATTTCACCTATAATAGCATTAGCATTAATAATTATGTTTCCAAAATGACCAATATAACAACCTTCTCCGATTTTTGCTGAAAAAGGAATTGAAATACCAGTAATAATTTCTATCCATTTTTGCCAAAAGACACAGATTAACTGAAGGGTTTTACTAAAAGCCGGGAATTTTGATTTATAAATCTTATGAGCTACTCTATACTGAAAAAGTGCCCAAAAACCCTGAGTCAAAAATACAATTACAATAGGATGAGCTCCATATTGCCTATATCGTCGATAGTCTGATTGAATTTCTCTTATCATTTATTCGAAAATATAATACCATATAAACGTCCAAAAGCTTCTGTAAAGGCTTCTTTTTTCTTCGAAGTATTTAACACATTAAACAACCTAATAAAAGCTAGTAGCAGGGATATTTTATAATAATTCAACTTCGCCGAAAAATCAGGATTTGGATATTTTACTTTCCAAACATAAGCTCCATTCTGACTAACCATCTTTCCATATTTAAATTGATTAGGCCTTCCGGAAGCTTCATGATAATGGTACAGTTTTGCTGACGTATTTACATATAAAGATCCCATTTTTGATAGCCTCAAACAAAAATCCATATCCTCATACAAACCGTATCCGTCAAAATATTCTGAAAATTGAATTTTAGAAAAAACTTCAGTTTTGTAAGAAGAAACACCTCCCATAAAAAATTCAACCGGATAAATTTTATCTGAGGGTGGCAAAAACGCTGTAGACAATCCATGAGAAAATTCGGGCATTATTCCTGGTGGCTTGTCGCTTAGTAAACTCAATTTCTTACGCAGCACATTTCGACTCCCTAATTTTCTTTTCCAGCCATCGAATTCAAATTCGTCAAAATTTATGGTACCTTGTCCAGCTTTTACCCATTCAATATTATCATCTAAAATATAACCACCTACACCTAATGTATTTGAGTATTCTGTATACGTTTCTATTAATTTTTCAAAATAATCTTCTAGTAAAACAACATCATCATCTAAAAAGCAGGTTATTAGATGATTCTTATTAACTTTTTTAATTCCAAAATTGCGTTGCCTGGTTAAGCCTCTATCCTTATTAGTAACTAAATAATACTCCAGATTTTTAAAATCACTTCCTATAATAACTTTTTCAGTTTCTTTATCTATCGAACCATCTACAACTATAATTTGATTGGGATAAAGCGTTTGCGCTTTTATTGACCTTAACAATTTCAAAAGTGCATCTGGTCTTTGATAAGTACAAATAATTAAACTAAACTTCATCATCCTTTCAAAGAACATTATCACTTGAAATTTTTGTTACAATATTCTCGCTTAAATTCCAACGTTTTTCCATCTCTGAAATGTAAACAAATGGATTCCTGACATTCTGCTTATTATAAAATTTTAGCCATAATACAGTTTTATATCCTAAAATTTGAAAATCATTATAGTTTTTCTTTAAATAGCTCATAAATGTCGGTGAAGGTTTTGGCTGTAAATCTCCTTGTTTACAATCATTCTTTATTTGTTGTCTAAAACCTCCCATTGGAGTTTTAAGGTGTAAAATTTCAACAGTTGGATGATAAATAATATCTATTCCCGAATTTCTTAATTGGCAACCAAAATCAATATCTTCTCCATAACCAAACTCAAAATTTTCATCAAATTTAATGTCCCTAATCTTATCCGCTCTTAGAAAAGCGTTTCCAGAACCAAAAGCTCCCCACTGTTTCATTTTATGATAAACAGGTGCTTCATCTTTTTGAATATATGTCGTATTTATTACCTCAGCACCAATTCTATTTAATTCCTTTATAGCATCGCGAATTATATTATCTTTAAAGCGGTTGTCATCATCACACAAGAAAACATAATTTGAAATCACCATACTTAACGCAAGGTTTCTCGATTTACAGGCACCGGTTTTATGTGTAAAAACGTGATTAATTTTAAACGGCCAGTCTCCAGGTTTAAAGGAGAAATCACTTCTCTCTTTTGGATCAGCTTTTTGCTCTACTATAATCACATTTTTTGGAAGCAAAGTTTGCTGTTTTAGATCTTCCAAAACATTCAACAAATGTTCTGGCCTACCTATCGTTGGGATTACAATATCAATTGTATCCTCCAAGACTTCTATTTTAGAAGATTTTATAGTAATATCTGATAAATCAAGCTTTTGCTGAAAAAAGCTCTTTTTCAACAAACTACGAACTAATGAAAAGATATAATTTTCATTTTCATATTTTTTAAAACACCATCCTAAAACTGCTAATCTTGGCTTTTTATAAAACTGTGCTACAAATTGAAATAACTGACTATTGGATGCCGTATATTTTATTTCCTCAGAAAAGTTATGAACTAAACCCGGTGCGCTGTAACAAAAAAGACCATTTTGCTGTCCAATTTTGGCAATAGCATTTAGTAAATATCCAAAATTCGTGATATGCTGTAAATGGGATCTAAACTTCACTAACACTTCCCCTTTAATCCCCCCTACATCTGCACTCATAAGCCAAGTGGGATATTGCACATTTCGTTTAACATTTACAAATGGCAATTCATCAACATAACCAATTCTATCATCTAAAAATCGGGTTTTTACGGCAAATGATGCCATAATAAGATCATGATGAAATATTTTAATAACTGAATCTTTATTGAAATTAGATTCTTGCCCTTCTTCCATCCAGATGATTAGTTCTTCAGGATAAAGCTCGGCCAACTCCCAAAAAGTATCAGAAATTGTTGCGGCTTTTAGGCTAAGCTCCTTCCCTTCTTTCTTACAGAAAACTAAAGTTTTTGCCTGATTATGAACTAAAAAAATCATCTCTATTCTTATTTCAGCAAATGTAAAACTCCATTTTAAACTTCTACACTATCTTTCTAAAAATTAGATTAAAATAGCTAAAAAAAGGATCTTCTTAAGATTTAATTTCAAATAAAGCATACAAAGACTATACTATAAAATACAAAACGATCTAAAATCTCGGAACTCTTGAGGATTATTTTAAATTTACAAATTAGAATCTAAGAAAATTTATTTACCATAATAATAAATATTTAGAAATGTTCATCATCGCTGAAATTGGGCAGGCTCACGAAGGGAGCCTTGGTTTAGCCATTAGTTATATCGAAGCCTTGGCTAAAACGGGAGTTGATGCCGTAAAGTTTCAAATGCATATTGCTGAAGCTGAAAGTAGCCAGCAGGAACCCTTCAGAATTAAGTTTTCAAAACAAGATGCAACGCGTTTTGATTACTGGAAACGAATGGAGTTTACTTTTGAGCAATGGCAAATCCTAAAAGAATGCTGCGAAACAAACAATCTTGAATTTATAGCTTCGCCTTTTAGCAATTTAGCTGTAGATCAGTTGGAAAAATTAGGTGTAAAAAGATACAAAATCGGCTCTGGGGAAGTCAATAATTTTTTATTACTGAAAAAAATTTCTGCAACCAGAAAACCAATAATCTTAAGTTCTGGGATGAGTTCTTTTGCTGAATTAGACGAAACAATTGATTTTCTAAAAAAGGAAAAAATTGAGTTCTCGATTCTTCAATGCACTACTTCATACCCAACTACTCCTGAAAATTATGGACTGAATGTTATTTCGGAATTAAAAGAGCGTTACCAGGTCCCCATTGGATTTTCAGATCATTCTGCAAATCCTTCCACCTGCATTGCTGCTACCACTTTAGGAGCTGAAATTCTTGAATTCCACGTTGTTTTTGATAAAAATATGTTTGGGCCAGATAGTTCTTCTTCCATAGAAATAAATCAGGTAGCAAAGATGGTTCAGAATATAAAAGCCATCGAAAAAGCCAAAAATCACCCAATCGATAAGAATGACAATACTCAATTTAATGATCTTAAAAGTATTTTTGAGAAATCTTTAGCAGTGAATAAAGATCTCCCAAAAAACCATATCTTACAATTTGAAGATTTAGAGAGTAAAAAACCTAAAGGCTTTGGAATTAATGCTTCCAGGTTCGAAGAGATCATTGGTCAAAAATTGAAAAAGCCTTTAAAAAAATGGGATTTCCTAACAGAAGAAAGTCTGGACTAAAAAATAAAATATGCAAAAAAGAAAGATTTGCGTAGTGGTAACTGCAAGACCTTCTTATAGCCGCATTAAAACTGCTTTGGCTGCTATAGATCATCATCCAGACCTGGAGTTACAATTGGTAATTGCCGGGTCCGCTTTATTAGATCGTTACGGGAATGCAGTAGACTTTATAGAGAAAGATGGTTTTAAAATAAGTTCTAAAGTTTTTATGGTATTGGAGGGTGAAAACCCTACCACCATGGCTAAAACTACAGGATTAGGTTTAATGGAATTGACCAATGTTTTTTATAATTTAAAACCAGATGCCGTAGTCACCATTGCAGATCGTTTTGAGACTATTGCTACCTCTATTGCGGCTTCTTATCAAAATATTCCTTTGGTGCATATTCAGGGAGGTGAAGTTACAGGGAATATAGATGAAAAAGTTCGCCACGCCAATACAAAACTGGCAGACTTACATTTGGTTTCCAGCGATGATGCGCGTGAACGTGTGATAAAATTAGGGGAAGATCCTGAAAAAGTAATTAATACCGGTTGCCCATCAATAGATTTGGCAAAAGAAATTAGGGCTTCAGATCTATACTTTAATCCTATAGAAAAATATGGAGGTGTTGGTCCTGAAATTGACTTTCAAAACGGTTATATTGTTGTTATGCAACATCCGGTAACCACGGAATATCATGAATCTAAAAAACAGATATTAGCAACCTTAGAAGCGGTAGATGAGTTAGAAATTCCCACTTTCTGGTTTTGGCCAAATGTAGATGCAGGCTCAGATGGCACCAGTAATGGGATTAGATCTTATCGCGAAAAAATGAAGCCTCAACATATTCATTTCTTTAAGAATATGGAGCCAAGAGATTTTTTAATCTTATTAAAACACTCAAAAACTTTAATAGGAAATTCGAGTGTGGGAATTAGGGAATGTGCTTATCTGGGCATACCGGTTGTAAATATAGGTAATCGCCAAAACCGTAGATTAAGAGCTCAAAATGTTATTGATGTAAAAGCTAAGAAACCTGAAATCAAATTTGCCATAGAACAGTCTATTGAAAGAAAAAATATTACTTCTTCCAATATTTATGGCGATGGAGAAGCAGGTAAAAAAATAGCTGATATTTTAGCCAAAACCGAACTTAGTTTTAGCAAAACAATTACGTATTAAGATGCTTTGTGTTGGCAATTATCATTATATAAGAACTGATTTTAAAGCAAAATACCCTAGTATTTTTGGATTTACGCCCTCTAAATTTAAAATACAGCTGGAAACTTTATCGAAGTATGGGGAGTTTATAAGTCAGCCTGAGCTTCTGCAAAAAATTGGGCAACCACTTAAAAAGAATTATATCCTAATTACCTTTGACGATGGCTTAAAAGAACAATATGAAATCGCAAAACCCATATTGGATGAAATGGGGATTCCTTTTATCTTTTTTGTAAATAGCTGGAATTTCAGTAACCAAAAAGTATCAATGGTTCATAAGATTCATTTGCTAAGATCGGTACTAAGTTCAGAAATTATTAATCGCCGAACTGCCTTAAACCTTTCCCCGGAAGAGAACCTGTTAGCAATTAAGCATTATAACTATGATGATACTGATACAGCTAAGCTGAAATATCTTTTGAATTTCAAACTTAATTTCAAACAACTAGAATCACTTATTGATCCGCTATTTCACGAATATTTCGATGAATCTAAAGTTTTTGAAGAATTATATATGACCAGAGATATGCTTATTGATTTAGACAAAAATCATAATTTGGGATCGCATGCTCACCAACATATACCTTTGGGAGAGTTTGATAAGGAGATTATATCTCAGGATTTAAAAGATTCTCAATTATTTTTTAATTCTTTATTGGGTCATAAACTTGATGCTATAAGCTATCCCTATGGCTCTTTTTCTGCCTGTCAAAAAGTTTCGAAGATTGCCAAAGAAAATAAATTTAAGCTAGGGTTTACAATGGAAAGGGCGTTAACGGCAGACTTACAAGAAGATTCGTTGCTAATATCAAGATACGATGCGAACGATCTTCCATTAGGTAAAGGAAACCTATTTAAAGAAAATAAATTATTTTCTAAACCAAATTACAGATATTGGTATGAAAACAGTGCTATTTACCAGTGATGCAAAACGTCACAAATACATTGCTAAAGAATTGGCTGAACATACTTCTCTTCAATTAATTGTAGACGAAAAAAAGAGTGTTTCGATCACTAAAAATAATGGTTTAAATGATGAAGACACGCTTTTTTGGAAAAATCATTTCAAGCTTAGAGAAAACTCAGAAAAGCAATTTTTTAAAGACATCGAATTTCCTGAAAATGTAGAATTGTTATCCTTGGAGCATGGAAAAATTAATTCTGAATTAGTTCAAGAAAAATTAAAAGAGATTAGACCTGATTTTATTATTCTGTTTGGCACCAGCATTATCAAGAGAGATATACTCAATTTATTCCCTAATAAGTTTATTAACCTACATTTAGGGCTTTCTCCATATTACAAAGGATCGGCCACAAATTTATTCCCTTTTTATTATAAAGAACCAGAATGTGTGGGCGCTACGATCCATATTGCCTCAGAAAAAGTCGATGCCGGTGCTATTCTTTGCCAGCTACGACCAGAAATTGAAGTAAAAGACGATATGCATACGACTGGAAATAAAGTGATTCTAAAAGCAGGGAAATTACTACCAAAAATTCTACAAGATTATAATTCGGGAAAAATTGACTTAAAAAAACAGTCAAAATCAGGGAAAGAGCTTAGGATAAAAGATCTTAATATTTCTATTTTGAAGGAAATTTACAAGAATTTTGAACAAGGAATGATTATAGACTATATTCGTGATAAAGAGCAAAGAGATTTAAGCAAACCCATAGTTAATTTTAATTTTTGAATATAATAGGCATCATTCCTGCACGGGGAGGCAGTAAAGGTATTCCAGGTAAAAATATAAAAACTTTAGGCCGCAGGCCATTAATCGCGTATACGATTGAAAGTGCTCTGGAAAGTAATTATCTAACTAAAGTTTTCCTTAATTCTGAAGATGAAAATATTCTTCGCGAAGGCCAAAAATATTCTATTGAAAATTACAGAAGACCTTTTCAACTCGCACAAGATGATACTACCAGTATTACTGTAATTAAAGAACAACTTCAAAATTTACTAGAAGAAGGCCAAAATATTGATGCTATTTGTTTACTACAACCTACAACTCCTTTCCGAAGAAAAAATTTAATAGATGATGCTATTACAAAATTTAAAGCGGGCAATTATGATAGTTTAATTTCGGTTAGAGAGATACCGCATGAATATAATCCTTATTGGGCGTTTAGCGATCGTGATGGCACTTTAGAGCTAACAGTAGAAAGAGAACAAATCGTTTCGAGAAGACAAGATTTACCAAAAACCTATCATCGTGACGGCGCTATTTATATCACCAAAACTGAGGTCATTTTAGAACAAAATTCGTTCTTCGGAACTAAAACCGGATTTATCGATACGACTGAAGATCCTCATGTAAATCTGGATACCATGGAAGACTGGAAAAAAGCAGAAGAACTCATAAAAAGACTAAAATAATGTGTGGCATTGCAGGAATCATTTCAAACAAAGCTAATTCTGCTTCTCAATTACAAGAGATGCTTGTTGCGCAAAAACATCGCGGTCCAGATCACACCGGGTTTTATGAAGACCAGGGTTTTGCCTGTATTGGGCATAACCGCTTATCTATTATCGATACGAGCAGTAATGCCAATCAGCCATTTAAAGATCCTTCAGGCAGATTTATACTCACATTTAATGGAGAAATCTATAATTATAAAGAATTAAAGAGCCGAGTTCAAGATTATAATTTTAGAACAACTTCAGATACCGAAGTTCTTTTAGCTTTATATCTTCAATACGGGAAAGATTGTATCCAGCTTTTAAATGGAATGTTCAGTTTTGCGATTTGGGACATTAAAAATAAAAAGTTATTTGCTGCCAGAGATCGATTTGGAGTTAAGCCTTTTTATTATTCTGAAGAAAATAAATTCAGATTTTCAAGTGAAATTAAAGCTTTAAATCTTCATCAAAAAACAGCGCCAAATAAAAAAGTTTGGAGTTCTTATTTTCTGCATGGATCCTATGGAATGCCGGATGAAACTTTTTATTCAGGAATAAAACAACTACCGGCAGGGCATTATTTAGAGTATGATTTTTCTTCTGAAGCATTAACGATTACAAAATGGTACAATTTTGAAGAGAAAATTAAGAATCGAAATTCCATAAAAAAACTAATTAATTTAAAGGAAGAGTATCTTGCCTTACTTAAAGACAGCATAAAATTACGCTTTAGGGCAGATGTGCCTTTGGCATTTAATCTTAGCGGTGGTGTAGACAGCAGTTTACTTTTAGCTTTAGTCGATCAGTTTAAACCAGATACAGATATCAACGCGTTCACTTTTTACACTGGAGATAAAAATTACGATGAGCTGCCCTGGGTACAAGAAATGATAAGGCAAACCAACAAACCTCTGCAAAAAGTAAAGCTTTCTGTAAACGAGATTCAAGATTTAGCGCTTAAAATTTCACAACATCAGGATGAACCCTTTGGAGGGATTCCTACGCTAGCCTATTCGAAAATTTTTAAAACTGCTTCAGAACAAGGAATAAAAGTATTGCTTGACGGGCAGGGAATGGATGAACAATGGGCAGGATATGATTATTACTTAAATCAGCAAAATCAGACTATTCAGGGCTTAAAAAAAGGAAGTTCGGCTTTCAAAAAAGAAGTGATTGAAAAAGAATTTCAAGCTTTGGCGATAAAGCCTAATTATCCTACTCCATTTAAAAGTAAAATTCAGAATACACAATATCGCGATCTTTTTTATACAAAACTTCCCAGGGCTTTACGTTTTAACGATCGTATTTCGATGGCATTTAGCACAGAACTTAGAGAACCATTCCTGGATTATCGGTTGATTGAACTGGCATTTTCAGCTAAAGATGAATATAAAATAAATGGAAATTCAACAAAGCATACTTTAAGACAGATCGCGGCAGAATTTATACCGAAAAATACCTCATACGCTCCTAAAAGACCATTACAAACGCCCCAAAGAGAATGGATTGGAAATGATTTAAAAGATTGGGTTGCAACTGAAATTGAACATTTAAAGCATTCTATTTTTAGCGAGTGGTTTGATCACAGATCGCTTAAGCTGGAATGGGAAAGTTATCTTAATGGAAATAACCAAAACAGTTTTTATATTTGGCAATGGGTAAATACTGCCCTTTTAATATCGAAATTCGACGATTTTGAATAAAAAAATTTTAATCCTGCTTCCTGATGGTGTGGGGCTTCGTAACTTTGCTTTTACCAATTTCACAAGCATTGGTAAAGAACAAGACTGGGATATCACATTTTGGAATCAAACTGCTTTTGATCTCTCCAAAATTGGTTTAAACGAGCTGAAACTAGAAGGAAAACCTCATTTTTTAACCGATTTGTATAAGCGAGCTAAAATTGAGGCTGAATTAGATCATTTTACTGCAAAATTCAACGAATCAGTTTATCAGGAATATAAGTTTCCACCAAAACTCAAATCTTTTAAGGAGAAACTGAAATTGAAGATCGTTCAGTTCTTAGCTAAAAAATATTCAGGAGAAAAAAATCTTATAAAACTTAGGGAAAAATTAGCTAATTTTGAGCGAGGCAAGGCCTTTTATAAAGAATGTATTGAAACTTTAAAAAATGAACAACCGGCTGTTGTGTTTTGCACCAATCAGCGTCCGGTAAACGCTTTAGCTCCTTTACTGGCTGCGAAAGATTTGGGAATTCCTACGGCTACTTTTATATTTTCCTGGGATAATTTACCTAAAGCAACCAAGGTAGTTAAAACTGACTATTATTTTGTTTGGAGCGATTTTATGGCTTCAGAATTGATAAAATATTATCCTGAAGTTTCAGAAAAACAAATCAAAGTCACAGGAACTCCGCAGTTTGAACCACACTTTACTCAAGGTTTAGCCCATTCGAAATCTACTTTCTACAAAAAATACAATTTAGATCCTGAACGCTCCTATTTGTGTTATTCCGGTGACGATATAACCACAGCTCCGCATGACGAATTATACTTGCGAGATGTTGCAAAAGCAGTAAGAAATTTGAATAATTCTGGTAAAAACATCGGAATTATTTTTAGAAGATGTCCAGTAGATTTTTCAGATCGTTATGACCAATTTCTGGAAGAATATCAAGATGAAATTATATCAATAGATCCTTTATGGAAACAGCAGGGTTCCCAATGGAATGCAATATTACCAACCAAAGAAGATGTAGCATTACAAACTTCGATTATCGCTAATACTTTTGTGGTAATAAACGTAGCATCTTCTATGATCTTCGATTTTGTTAGTTATAAAAAACCGTGTGGATATATCAATTATAATCCGAAAATTAAAAACTTAAAAAAAGATTCCAGAATAATTTATAATTACATTCATTTTCGCTCAAAACCTTCAGCAAAAGTTGCATATTGGATTAATTCAGAAAAAGATATTGAACCGATAATTTTAAAATCTTTAAAAAAGAATACGATAGAGACAATAGAGGAAGCAACCGAATGGTTCAAAAAAATAAACAAAGATCCTGCAAATGAAAGTTCAGAGCGAATCTGGAAGGCGTTAAACGACATTAGCTAAATGCATATAGGATTTTTAACTTCAGAATATCCTGAGAATAATCAGCCCACTGGCGGAATAGGATCCAGTATTTATCACTTATCGCAGGCATTTCTAAATGAAGGTTTAAAAATCAGTATTTTCATTTATGATCAGGATGAAAATTCGGTTACTGAAAATGATAATCTGAAAATTTATAAAATTAAAAGACGCCACTATAAATTCGGAGGCTTTTATTTTTATAGAAAACATCTGCAGAATTATTTAAATACTGTTATTCAGAAGGAAAAAATTGATACTATAGAAATACCCGATTGGACCGGAATTTCAGCCTTTATGAAATTGAAGTGTCCGATAATTTTAAAATTGCATGGTTCAGACGCCTATTTTTGCCATCTGGAGGGAAGAAAGCAAAAAGCAAAAAATCGATTTTTTGAAAAAAATGCTTACAAAAACGCAGATGCAATAATTGCAGTGAGTGATTTTGTTGGTAAAAAAACAAATGAAATATTTCAGTTCAATAAAGAATATAAAGTTATACATAACCTAATTCCATTAGATCGTTTTATTCCCAACCATCAGAATATAAAACCAAATACAATGCTATACTTTGGAAGCATCATTCGGAAAAAAGGCGTTTTAGAATTAGCAGGAATATTCAATTTAGTTATAGAAAAAAAGCCTGAAACTCAACTTATTTTAGCAGGCAGAGACGTCATTGATATTTTTGAAAAAGAATCGACCTTAAATTTATTCAGGAAAAAACTTTCTAAAAATGCGTTAAGTCACTTGGATTATAGAGGTGTTTTAGATTATAATGAGATACAGGAATTGATAAAACAAGTAAATTTGGTGGTATTACCTAGTTTTGCTGAAGCCTTTCCTATGACATGGTTAGAAACTATGGCTTTAGAAAAACCACTGATAAGCTCAAATATAGGATGGGCTAAAGAAATCATGATAGATAGTAAAACAGGTTATGCTATAGATCCCAAAGCTCACCAAGTATATGCTGATAGGCTTCTAAAAATTATGGATAATCCGGAGTTGGGCAAAAACTTAGGCAAGCAAGCCAGAACACATTTAACTTATCATTTTTCTTATAAAGTTATTGTAAAAGAAAGTATCATTTTTTATGAAAGAAAAATAAATGACAAAACAAATAAAGAATAAAAATTTAAAAAAGTTTTTATTCAAAATAATTCTTTTTTGTTGTTCCAATAAAATTCGAATATACTGATTATCCCCCAAAATTAGGACAGTAAGTTAAGTTCAAAAATAACCTTAATTTTACTGTATTATGACAAGAAGTAAACCTGCCAGCCGGCAGGCAGGTTTACCTCAAAGTTTAAAACGAAAGTAGTCCTTGAAGCCTTGAAAGAGCAACAAACAGTCAAGGAACTAGCACAAAAATTCGAAATCACCCCTCAGCAGATTAATACCTGGAAGCGAGATTTCCTAAAGGAGGCTGATACAGTTTTTTCCAAAGGTGAAAAATCAAAAAAATCAGAGGAAGAAGAAAAGAAAGACCAGCTTCTTAAAGTAATTGGAGAGCTTAAAGTGGAGAATGATTTCCTGCCTGCCGTCAGGCAGGTTTAAAAAACGCCTTGCGATAAAACCTTTAGGGGAGCGTAGAGCAATGATAAGCAAGGGTCATTCAAAACTTAGCCTCCAGCGGCAATGTAAACTATTGCAAATCCACCGCAGTGGTCTTTATTACAAAACCCGGGGAGAAAGTAAACTTAATCTGGAACTTATGCGTTTAATGGATGAACATTATACCCATCACCCGTTTAAAGGAGCCAGACGAATGCATACCTGGCTTACCCTCCAAAGGATATAAGATTAATAAAAAGCGCATAGAACGACTTTATTCGAGGATAATGGGACTTAGAGCCATCATGCCAGGGAAACATACCTCCAGGCGAAATAAAGAACATAAAGTGTATCCTTACTTATTACGGAATCTCACAGTAGATCGTCCCAATCAGGTTTGGGCCATCGATATCACTTACATTCCCATGCGAAAAGGCTTTATGTATCTGGTAGCCATCATTGACCTCCATAATCGTTTTGTGTTGAACTGGTCGATATCAAATTCAATGGATGCCCATTGGTGTAAAGAAACTGTCGAAGAAGCTATCCGTCTCCACGGGAAGCCGGAAATTCTTAATACCGATCAGGGCAGTCAGTTTACCTCAGAGATTTTTACTCATAGCGTACTCTCAGAGAATATCAGACTCAGTATGGACGGTAAAGGAAGAGCAATAGATAACGTTTTTATAGAGCGGCTATGGAGAAGTGTGAAATATGAAAACATTTACCTTAATCCACCGGAATCAGGAGTAGGTCTATATCGGCAACTGAGTAACTATTTTGATTTTTACAACCATCAAAGAAGACATCAAGGAATAGAAAATGAAATACCTTATAACCGATATTTAAAACAAGAAAGAAAGGCTGCTTGATAAATGAAAAATAGAACTTAATTTAGCAGCTAAGCTGTCCTAACAAATGGGGGTACTTCATTGGCAGAAATTCCCGGATAATGAATTATCATTATTTCGATGTTTATAGTAATATTACCATAGGTGATAATACTTGGATCGCTGGTAGAAATAGTCAATTTTGGACACATGGATCTACCAAAACAAAATTGAAAAAAAATTTATCTATTAATGTGGGAAATAACGTTTGTATAGCTTCTAACTGCTCAATAGGTCCAAGCGTTCGTATAAATGATCTCAATCTCATAGGACTAGGTAGCGTAGTTTTAAACTCCGTCGAATCTAATAAAAATATAGTATCTGGTAATCCTGCAAAAATCATAAAAATCATATAGATTGGAGAGTTAACTGGTAAACTTTATTTCTTTATTAGCATTAAAAAGGACAAACAGACATTAGGTCATTTTTTAAATCCTTAATTATTCTAGATTCTGGTAGAACCGGATATATTTTAAAAATATTTTCAATTTCTTCATATGTAAAGGGTTCAGTTTTGGCAATGCTTTTATAAAATGAAATATTTACCGATTCCATGTAATCTAAGTACTTAATATCATCCCCAAATACATTCTCCGAAAATTTCTGCCAAACCGCAGGAATATTATAAGCATGTGATACAATGATACCATGTAGAGATGACGAAATGATATTTTCACACTCCAGAATTTCTATTGTTGTTCTTTCCACATCATTGGTCATTAAATTGATAACCACAACATCTTCTAGATCATTGAACCAATTTTCTACCTGTTTATAATCGTTATAGTGGGGAATTATTCCAAATCTATACTTTTTTTCGACTTTCGGATTAAAATAATCTGGAAGTAATAAGGCAGGATCACCGAAGATTTCTGGTACTTGATAGCCAGCTTCTCTTAAAAATTTAAATGTCTCAGGACCTCTAACCGCTAAAAACTTAGCATCCTTGACCTTATAATCCTTACTTATTATGCCACTTCCCCAAACAATACACTTTTCGTTTACATTGGCAAGAATGCTACCAATTGTAAAGTATATAGGAGAGTACCAATCTTTATAATTCCATTTTTTAGGCCATGCGAATTCAACTTGTTTTCCTGAAATTTTTTCAACGAGATACTTACCTAAGAGATCTCCATAATTTTCTTTAGTTTTATTTTGAATGATTATTTCATTCCACCAGAAAAGCCGAATTTTTGCCATTTTTTAAGACTTTACAATTTTATTCATTTTTTCTATAATTGCACTAAGAACTTGTTTTCTAAGTTCTATTGGATATTCTTTTCCCTTCAAGTATATATCATTATAAACTTTAATACACCTGTTTATCCTCAAAATATACTCTTCTTTTGAAATCGATTTTATAAACTGAAAAAGTTCATCGGGGTTTTGAAAATCAGCGTAGTCAATAAAACTATTTTTAGGAAATATTTCGTAAGCATTAGTGTTTTTAGAATAATAAATCGGTAAACAATAATTTTCTATACTATCCCATATTTTTTCTGTCATGTAATTAAAACATGAAGTATTTTCAAAACATAAATTGAAATGATAGTATTTTAATATTTCTTTTTTCCTTCTTGTCCAATTACCAATTCTAGAATCTTCGATAGCAATATTATTAGGCCATCCCTTACCAAAAACATCTAAATGACCTAATTCACTTCCTACTAGCGCAATCTTAGAACGTACTGCAATTAAATCAATGTTTTCTCCGTTGCAGAATATTGGTGTCGCATGCAAACCTTTGTAATATGACATTAAAGCAACTGTTTTACGACTATTAAATTTAAAATCATCATGGAGATAGTGCAGATGCTCTTTCATCAATTTCGCATGAAATGACAAATTATTGATATAAACATTTTTTGTATAAATATTCATATGATGAATTTTAATTAATCCGTAATGATTAGTAATATCTTCGAACGAAAGATCAAATCTCGGCTCATTAGTCCATAATAATAACTTTCTTCCTGCCAAGTATCTATAATAATACTTCTTTAAATACTTAATATGATCACTTACAATAATATCTGCATTTCGAACAGAATCAGTAAAAATTATCCCATTCTTACATAGAAAATCAATATCTCCTTTTTCAAAGTTATCAAAAGGAGTATAACTCATTTTAGAAGCTTTAAAAACTTTAATCATTGTAAATCTTTAAATATTTTTCCAAACAGAGCTTTCTCACAGTATCGTACGAAAGATTCTCTTTTATATGTTTATTACTCCTAAACATAGAGCTCTTCAAACCAATCTTTATAAGTAATTTGATATCATTAGAATCATCACAATTTTTGATTAAGAGACCATTATGATAATTTTTGATAATTTCTTCCGAAACTCCACCAGGATTAGATTGGATTGGATAAACATCCATACAAATTGCTTCTAACAAGGTATTTGGCATTCCATCAGAATTACTATTGCCTATATAGATTTTTGATTTTCCCATCAATTTTAATACATCTATATGAGATATCTTTTCGGAAATCTCATAATTACCCCAACTCATTAAATTTGATTTTTTAGAATATTCTACAACTTCGGGATCTGCTCCAAACACTATAATTTTGAATTCTTTAAGTTCTTCTTGTAATTCCAAAATTGCCTGTAATACAGGTATGGCTCGACCTGATCGTCCTTGGTATCCTTTAATCAAAATACTATCTCTATTTTCTTGTTTCTCTTTATATTTAGTTAATTCTTCCAATTTAAAGCCACCACCGCCTGGAAAAACCCCGAGAAATTCTCCTTTAAATCCATGCGATTTCGCTATTTTTAAATCACGTTTACAATCAGTAAATAAATAATCTATCCGGGATAATACTAACTGAATATCTTTTAAATATTCAGGAACGTTTTGGTAATAATACAGATCGCTTCCCCACGAACTATAGACCCATTTTAATCCGTTATGTCTCCTCATAACTGATAAGATGGGAGAGCAAGAGACATATAGTGCAAAAGAATGCACTATATCTGGCTTAAAAGTTTTAAGAACTTTTTCAAATTCAGAAGTAACAGAGCGCTCATTCAATCTTCCAATAATATTGTATAATCTCGAAAATTTCGATTTTATGAAAATTCTTCCTGGGAAATCCCATCGTAATTTCCACTCCGTAATTTGATGCACCCAATCAATACGTTCTATACTCCCCCCGGAACCAGTAATATCGAACCAAGAAACTTCAAAATTGCTATTTTCTAATTGCTGGACCCATCTATAAAAATGTAGACTTGGCATTGCAACCATTAAAATTCTTTTTCTAGGCATCTGGAATTATTTTTAGATGTATTACCCTTCTGTTCCAATCAATATCATATGTATAAGAAGCAAGACGATGACATTTTATAATTTCCTCCAGAACTCTATTATTAATATATGCCATGTCATACGTTTCAATATGTTTTTTTCCTAAAATTTTTTTAAACCTATTTTTAATACTCGAGGACTGTTTATTTTCAACAATATTAATTTCTAGTCCATACTTTAATTGAGGTAAAACACCAGTTAAAAAAGCATCTATTTGACTTATTTCGGAGCTTATTTCGAGTTTCTCAAACGACTCTTTTAATGCTAGAATGTTCTTTTCTGAAGGCATTTTACCCCAATTAAAATTAAGATTTGCTTTTACCGTTTTCATTCGATCATTTTGCAACATATATTGATGGTTAGTACGCTCTAGCATAGTATGAAAAGGATATGTGCTCTTTTTGCTTCGATAATCCTTGGGATGCCATTGATGCTTAACCAAAATTTCCGCTTTATAAAAGTATACTGAATACCCTGCATTTTTTAGACGCAAATGTACGTCAGTATCTTCCGCCCCCCAGCCATGGTAGAACTCATCATAGCCGTTGATTTCTTTTAATATTTCGGTTTGATATAAAGTAGTTCCAGTAACTTCTGAATTTCCATAAAATGAAGGCTGAAAATCAAAGAAAGAACCAGATTTAGAAGATTCCCTTTGATTTAAATAAGCGTATTTGAAATAGACACTGTCATATTTTTTTATTAATCTAATACATTTTTCTACCATTTCCGGATGATATATTAGATCAATATCTCCCATTAAAAAATAGGGGGTATCGCATTTTTTCAGCGCTATATTAATAGCCCTACTTTTGTTCCATAATTGTAAATGAGTGCTAACAGATATATACTTCACAAAAGAATAAGATTTAATCAGTATTTCTAACTCTAATGTATATTTTTCAGAACTCCCGTAATTGATAAGATATAGGGAAAATTTAGAATTAGTTTGGTTCTTTAGAGAGTCTAAACATTTTTTAACTATCGTAAGATTTCGATTCCTGTAGGTAAGAACTATACTCAACATTGATTAAAATTTTAGGAAAGTTTTAAACATTGTATCCCCTATCTTTAAGAACTCAAAAAAATAATAAAAAACTGAAATTCGATATATTTTAACTTTCATAAATAAACTTAATTTATTTCGATTTTCTAAGCATAATTTAAGGCATTTTCTGGAATTTTTATAGTCACGCTCACTCATTTTCAAACGCATACACCATAAAACAGTTTTTAAAGAAAATAAAATGATTTCTTTATCTTCTGGGGTTCTATTAATAATTCGATTTTTAACCAATAAAAAGGAAGGAACATCAATAGTTTGTTTACTATTGGCTGTAGTAATAGAATTATTTTTTCTTCTAATAAATATTAGATCCTTATCAATAGCTCCTATTTTTCGGTTTGTATAAATAATTCTTGAGAAAAAATCTAAATCTTGCAATTGCCTAATATTTTCATCATAAAGTATTTTTCCTAAAAGAATTTTTCTTCTCCAGAGTGGATTTACATTCAGAATTGAGATTTTCCCTGTTATGTAATTTCTATAAAGATTGGTTCCAATATTAAATTCGTTATTTTCGCTATAGAGATTCTCGTAACAAAAAATGTGATCAAAATATTTTACTTTACTGATACAATAATCAAAATTGGGATAGTTCTCAAGTAATTCTACCTTGTATCTTATATTTTCTTTATACATGATATCATCACTATCAAACCAGCATATGTATTTTCCTTTACTAATTTCAAAACCATAATTTCTGGCAGCATTCCCGCCACCTTTACGTTCAGAAGGCCTCATAACATACTTTATACGCAAGTCTTTTTTTGAATACTCTTTTACAATATTAGAAGTATTATCGGTACTGTGATCATCAACTATTATACATTCCCAACACCTGTAGCTCTGATTTATTATTGAAGTTATTGTTTCTACTAGGTAATCTCCACGATTGAAAGTCGGAATGATTATTGAAACGAGCGGTTGATTCATAAGGATAGCATTAATTTATCTAAGATTTCTTTCAAATAAAATTCAGATAAATACTCTTTTAAATCTGGTCTATTTAATTGATTATTTCCTTTTTTCCAGTCGCTATGGCATTTTTGAATAAAACTAAATATTTCTTTTTCGTTATCTATTTCTGTCCAATATGGATATTCTTTGCCAAGCAGCCTTTTAACTTCACTATAGTATGGACTTAAAGAAAATATAGGCTTATCGGCAGCTACGCAATGAGGGAACTTACCAGGAAGAAATGGACTAACCTCTGACTTTGCCTCTAGAATTACATTTACTGATGCTTGTTGTTGCATTTTATAAACAGTATAAAAAGGTAAAGCTTCATCAATAAATTTAATCTTTTTAGTTTTGGATCTAAATTTTTCAAACAAAGTTCTATATTTATTAATTCCTCCTACAAAATACAAGCAACATTCAGAGGTACTTTCGGGATGTTTTTGTAAATACTGGTAAAATGCATTTAGCAATTTTGATGGATCTCTCGCTCCTAATAAATTACCAGCGTGTAAAATATTAAAATTTAATGGATCCCATCCTTTTACATTTGGTGATTTACTATCAATAAGAGAATTATCAATTTGATGCGGAATTATAATACCTTTTTCCAAATACTCCCTGAAATAGCTTCCCATCCAATTGCGAAGTAATTTACTAGGAAATGCAGGAAATGCGGCCTTTTTAGATATATCTTTCATAAATTCCCATTTCCTTTTATGCCCGGGTTCAACCCAGTCATATGGTCTAGGATAAGTGCTCCTAGGATATGGATCATGAATATAGGCCACCCATTTATTATGAAATTCTGATAATTTTAAAAGCGCATGATGAGGACGAAAACTTCCTCCCTGACTCAAAGTAAAAACCAAATCTGGCGCAAAATCAATCTTTTTAATAGCTTCTATAATACTATTTCTATCATTAAACAGTGTAAAAGAGAATCCCCAAATCTTCTCAAGATATTCGTGAATATCAATCTTGAACTTATAACGTAATAACCGCTCGAATCGACTAGCTATAAAGTTTCTTGACGATCTAATTTCCTTGATGGCAACACATTCAACTCCTTCAATCTCTATTTGCTTTAGTGTGTAATGTAGAACGAGAACTTTATAACCACATAGCACCAAATTTTTAATCAGCGCCACGTTTGCCTTAGCTCCACTACTCTTATTAACATCAATATTTTCTACAACTACGAGTATTCTTTTATTCATTCTAAGTAGCTAAAATTACGTCTACAATTTGCTTAGATGCGTTTCCTTCACCATAAGGATTCACCATTTTTTTTTGCTCAAGCTTTTTCGAGTTTAAAGCTTCTATAGCTTTTTCTACGATCAGTTGACGATTATGACCTACAACAATAGAGAATCCTGCTGCAACCCCTTCTAAACGTTCCGAGAACTCTCGCGTTACTAAAACATACTTCATAAAAGTAGGAGCTTCTTCCTGAATGCCTCCGGAATCTGAAATTATTAAATCGCAATTCTTCATTAACCAGATAAAAACTGGATAGCTAACCGGATCAATAAGAAATATTTTATTGTGATTTAGTTTTCTGTAAACTACTTCTCTTACCAAGGGATTTAAATGTACCGGAAAAACTATTTGAAATCCTAGATTCGCTAAATCTAAAAGCGCTTCACAAATTTCTTCAAAAGCTTTACCAAAATTTTCTCTTCGGTGACCGGTGACTAAAATTGTTTTAGTGCTAAAATCAATCTTCGAACTAATTTCAGCCGAATAATCTTCATGAGTACTCAACTTTCTTTCTGCTAATAGTAGCGCATCAACAACTGTGTTACCGGTGATGAATATAGATTCTTCATCTATTAATTCATTGATTAGATTTTTTTTAGCAGCATGCGTTGGTGCGAAATGAATATCAGCTAACTTTGAAGTTAACTGTCTATTTACTTCCTCTGGAAAAGGTGAATATTTTTTATGAGTTCTTAAACCAGCTTCAATGTGAGCGACTTTGGTATTTCTATGAAATGCTGCAATTGCACACATGCTGGAAGTAGTAGTGTCTCCATGAACTAAAACTAAATCGGGATTTTCTTGTTCCAGGATAGCATCCATATCCTTTAAAATTTTCGAACTTAATTGATTAAGAGATTGATTTTTCTCCATCAGATTCAAATCTATATCGGCAGTAATCTCAAAAAATGCCAAAACCTGATCCAACATTTCCCTATGCTGTCCCGTCACACACACTTTAAAGTCTATATTTCTTTGCTGTAGCTCTTTACAAATTGGAGCCATTTTAATAGCCTCAGGCCGCGTACCAAAACAAACAAGTATTTTCAAACTACATCAATTTAGATTTTAACTTAAAAAAGGGCTGTAGAACAGGATAGAGTTTAAATCCTAAATTATACTTTAAACGTTTTATAGGAGGCAAATTAAACGCTTTTAATAAGATATGTAATAATTTCTCATCCTTTAATCGTATCGATTCTCGCAGGTAAAATTTAAAAAGCGCCGCAGTTTTAAAATCGCTTGGCAAATCCTCCAAAACTAATTTTAAAGCCTTTTTGGTTGAATTTAGATATAATTTATTCCCTTTATCAAAATTATTGGTACTAGAAACTTCATGCTTTCTAGCCCAAAATAAAGTTTGATCGATTAGGATACCTTTTGAACAATTATTTTTTAAGACTCTATAATAGAACTCCCATTCATCTGAATAAAACAAATCCTCATTGAACATTTGGTTTTTCATACATTCTTTCTTCCATAATATAGCGCAGGTATTAAATGGTATGGTATTATCCAGCATTAAAGGAATTTGAGCATAATTGAAATAACTCTTTTTAGTTTCTGATAATTTTAATTTTGCTGGAGTAGGTTTATTCTCTTTATAAAAAATTCCTCTTTTATATCGACAGAAATTTACTGTAGGTTCAGATTTTAAATAATGCAAAGAAAATTCGAGTAACTGGGGATGCGCTATATCATCATCATCAAATATTAATACAAATTCAGCATTCGATAATGATATCCCATAATTTCTACTTCCTGCGGGTCCTTTTTTATAGTCTTTTGACCTTAAAAAATATTTAATTCTATCATCTTTAATCTCTTCGACTACAGCTTTTGTATTATCCGTACTATGATCGTCGATAATGAAAATTTCCCAATCCTTATACGTTTGATCTTTAAAGGATTTTATAGTTTCGGTTATTAAATGTGCTCGATTAAATGTGGGAATTATTATAGCTATTGTTTTATCCATATTAAAATCTTAAAATTTTATTCCCACCATTAAAAAATCTGTATGAAAAATAAGCTAATTTAAATTTTAAACGATACAAATTATTTGTAAGTAAAGATTGACTAAGCCTATCTATAATTTCTTTTGCCGAATCGAAATCTTTGTTTATCAATAGGGAGGAATAGACTGTAATGATTCTATCTTTAACTACAGCAATCGATTTTTGATTGATCCTATCAGGATATTTTTGTAAAATAATAAAGTTAGAATAAAAAATAGACATCGCTTTTTCTTTGGCATAACCAGAAAAACTTATGGAAGAACTATGTGATCTTACAAATGTCAATACTTTATCTGAAAATGTAACTTTAGCCTTATTCGCTAATACATGTATATAAAACTCAAATTCCTGATTTCTATGTAATTTTTCATTAAAAGTAATTTGTTGTTTTTCTAAAAAATCCCTTTTTATTAAAGAAGATGGTGTAAAAAATTTCAAGACATAACTAATGAAATCATTAAACAAATCACTTTCGAAGTTAAATGATTTTAATTCATTCAAATTATCATCTGAAATAGTTCTTTTAAAGTAAATACTTTGACTTATATGAATATCTAAATCATGCTTAACAACTGCAAAGTATTGCAAAGTCAATTTTTCAGGATGCATAATATCATCACTATCAAACCAGTTTATATACGCGCCTTTACTTAAAGCAAATCCATAATTTCTACAGGCATTTGCTCCTTTTGGTTTATGAGCTGGTCGATGATAAAATTGAATTCTGGCATCTCTTTCGCAATAAAATTCCATCAGTTGATCAGTATAATCGTTGGAGCCATCATCCACTACAATACACTCCCAATTTTTATAGGTTTGCGCTATCACAGATTCTAGCGTTTCACCAATTAAATGAACGCGATTATGGGTAGGGATGATTATAGAGACTAAAGAATTCAATGATTTAATAGTTTTCTTTTAAAAAGGTTTCTTAAAAAATATCCTTTATTGAAATTTCGCTTAGAAAACATCATTAAGGAAAAAAGAATTACACTACCCGGAAATTCAATAGCTAATTTCTTTTTAAATTTATCTAAATTAGGAATAATGGTCTCTTTACTGTGATAATTTGCATCTAAAATTTTAAAGAGAAGATGCTTTCTTGTTTTTTCGCTTAATAAAGGATTCAGTTCTAGAAATGTTTCCCAAATTGAAGGAATAGAACTTTTAATTTTATCCTCTTCAAGTTTTAATTTTCCCTGTTTCGATTTAGCATGTTTTCTTCTTAAAGTAACAACTTTATCTATAAAAGTACAACGGGTAGATTTAGATATTAACTTAGAGTAATAGTTATATTCTTGCCCGGTATGTAATCTTTCATTGAATAAAATTGATTTTGCCAAGGATGCTTTAACTAAGGTATCATAAGTTAACCAATTTATTTTTTGAAGAATATAATTATTTGGATTTACCTTATATTGATCAAATTTGTAATAACGATCCATACTTTTGTCTGTAGAATTTAAAAATTTGGTTCTGGTTATTACATAATCAACTTTATGATTGACTATTGCATTGAATTTAACTTCAATATGATCTTTCGTCATTAAATCATCACTGTCAAAAAAAATGATATAATCACCTTTCGCTAAATTCAGACCATAATTTCTAGCTCCATTTCCTCCTGATAAATAATTTTTTGTCCTTTTAAAAAACTTAAAGCGATCATCTATTTGAATATAAAATCCCAATAACTCCGCAGTATAATCAATAGAGCCATCATCTACTATAATACATTCCCAATTATCATAGGTCTGTAGCATTATAGAATCAAGGGTTTCACCAATTAAATGAGACCTGTTGTATGTGGGTATGATTACTGAAACTAAATATGATTCCATTATACCTACTATTGAAATTTGTTTGAATTTCGTTCTCTGCTTTCTTTGAAACTTAAATACAAACTTTTTAAAATTTTATACTTTTTAAAAGAGTCTTTTCCATCTTTAAATTTAAGCTTGAATAGGTGCTTAAAATAATCTAATTGTAACTTTTTTAAATGCTCATAAAAACCATCATCAAAGCCTTTAAGATTAATATCCGCCCACTTAATTTTCGCATATCGCAAATACTCGTCATAATACTCCTCTGAATACTTCAAAACAGGTTTCACCTCTCTAAATTCTCGATCATGAATCATTTTAGCTTCAGGAACAATTCCAATTTTCATATTGTGATATAAAACGCGCTGACAATAATTTCGATCTTCTCCATAATGAAAAAATAGTGAGTCAAAATAGCCTACACTTTCAAGCGTTCTTTTAGGAATAAGCCAACCTGCTGCGTTTACAAAAGGAATTGAATAGACTTCCTTTATGTTACCCTCATTTGCATCAAAAATATAATCCCTGGAAACCTTATATCTTGACATATACATTACAAAATTATCGTCTAAACCCGTAAAACTTCCCTTATAATGAAATGGACTTAGTATCCCATATTCTGTATTGTTCTGCTGAATTTTTATTAATCGATTCAGACAATTATCTGTAAGATAAGCATCTTGATTCAATAAAAAAACATAATGAGCTTCCTGATTAAGCGCATACGAAATCCCTATATTATTAGCTTGTCCAAACCCTAGATTTTTATCCTGTTCTATAAGATGAACTTTTGGATAATTTAATTTTATAAAATCTATAGTTCCATCTAAGCTATTATTATCTACAACAACCACAGGAAAATCTCCACAAGATTGAAGACATTTATCAATCCATTTTAGACCATTGTAGGTAACGATGACAATCATCTAATTCTATTTTTTAGCCTAAATATTAAAAAAGATAGCTTTTTTCCAATAACTTTTTTCAGCCTATATTTAAATAAATAATACTTTTTTTCTTTTCGGGATGATAGAATTTCTTTCCAGAATCTTAAATATTCATCAACATTTTTTGATATATCTAATTCTTTTTCAGCAAAAGTTCTTAAAAAAACCCCATCTAAAGGATCGTATTTCAGAATTTCCAAGCGCAACTCATTTTTAGTAATTTTTTTCTTGAAATATCTACCTGAACAGTTTTTAATTAAGCTCAAACCCAAATTTTGAGAAATATATCCATCTCCAAATTCTGGAAAATAAGATCGCTTATCATAAATTACAACCGGCCTATTACATGACATTGCTTCATAAGCACTCCTACCTAATCCAATAACTAAATCTGCATCGTTAATTAATTCTTCAATCCCCCAAACTGGATTGACATATTTATTGGATTCACTAAAATTACAGCCTATGTCATCACATATTTCTTTAATAAATTGATTGGCTTCTCTCGATTGACATAGACTAAGAATAGTTTTTAATTTTTTTGAAACAGGTCTAATTTCGCGAAATCTTTTTAAATTTATCCCATTATAAATTAATTTAATAGGTTTATCTATCTTTCCAACATGATTTAATATTTCTTGTGAAATTACAACATAAGCATCACTTAAAAATGACGGTTGTTCTAAAGATGGGAATATCCCGTGACAAGTTTGTATTATAAAGCCAAGACTATATAACTTCTCTACTATAGTGTTATGATTTGCCAATATTAAATCATAATTATTTCTAGATTTAAAATTAACACCTAATTCATTTTCAATTCTATCAGATACTATCCCTTTTTCAAAGGTAAAATATTCAACATCGATATTAGATCTTTCTTTCAGTTCTTCAATAAGAGTATATGTAAATGTAACAGATCCTCCTAAGCGATTTAAATGACTTGTTGCTACAAGTATTTTTATTTCTTCCATACAAAAAAAATTATTCCCACTTATGATCTATTAGAAATTTTGATGGTATATTCTCGTATAAAATACCTTGATTGTAAAAATCTCCTTTTAAAATTTCAATTTTCAAAACATCTGCAATATGCTCAATTTTTTCTTTTCCATCTAGTAACAATACATTTACAGAATACCTACCTTCGGCCAATGGATTCTTATTGATAATACATCTATGTGGACTTTTTTTAACTAGTAATTCCCTAGGACTGAACTCACTTGAAAGATGTATAATTTTCTCACTTCTCGAATCATATAGACCAATATGTATATTAGGATTTGATAATTTCTCCAAATTTACAGTTATTTCAAAAATCATTTTGTCACCAGATAGTAAAATATTGTTACTATCAGAATTAACCACCCTCAAATGTTTTATATAATTTGAATTACTATTATCATAATTAAAAGCAAGATTACTTCTATTATCAGATAAGTAATTACTGATGGCTTCTCCTATACTTCCCTCGAAAAAAGTTTCCCCATTTTCCAAAACTATACCTCGTGTACATAAATTTTGAACACTCGCCATATTATGGCTTACAAAAAGCACCGTTCTTCCTTCTCCCGAAGAAAGATCCTGCATCTTCCCAATAGCTTTTTTCTGAAATTCAGCATCCCCAACGGCCAAAACCTCATCGACTACTAAAATTTCGGGCTCCAGGTGTGCTGCTACCGCAAAACCTAAACGAACCCGCATTCCGCTACTGTACCTTTTCACGGGTGTATCAATATACATTTCACAACCAGAGAAAGCGATAATTTCATCAATTTTAGTCTTGATTTCTGGCTTGGTCATTCCTAATATAGCGCCGTTAAGATATATATTTTCCTTTCCCGTAAGTTCTGGATGAAAACCCGTGCCCACTTCAAGCAAGGAAGCTATTCTACCTTTAGTTTTAATACTTCCTGTAGTCGGAGAAGTAACTCTGGATAATAATTTCAGTAATGTAGATTTGCCTGCGCCATTTTTTCCAATTATGCCTAAAACTTCCCCGGTTTTCACTTCAAAATTAATATCTCTTAAGGCCCAAACATAGTCTTCGCTGGCTTTAGCCGAGCGATCATTTACTGCTCCTACCTTTAAATAAGGATCTTCTTTACCTCTAATTTGATGCCACCATCTATTAAAATCATGGCTTAATGTACCTGTTCCTACCGTTCCTAAACGGTATTGCTTCGAAATATTTTCAGCTTTTAGTATGACACTCATTATACCGTATCTATAAAATTCTTTTCCGTTTTATTAAATATTATTAAGCCGATGATAAAAAGCATGATACTTATTCCTACGGTATACAGAAACGAACCTAAATTAAAAATCCCTTCATCTAAAATCATATATCGAAATCCCTCTATAATCTGCGTTAAAGGATTTAAACGAACGATCCAGGCAATATCTGGCATCTTTGCTTCCACCTGGCTTAATGGATATGGAACAGCCGATATATACACTAATAAAGATGTGGCAAAACCTATTAAAACGGTAAGATCTCGATACTTTGTAGTCATTGCGGAAATAATCATTCCAAAGCCCAATCCTATAAGCGCCATTAATAAGACATATACAGGGAATAAAATAAGATTAGAATTAGGAGCAACTGAACTTCCTTGATAAATAAAATAGCAATAGAACACAATTAGAATAAGAATCTGAATTCCGAACTTCACTAAACCAGCAATCACTTTACTCAATGGTACAATAACCCGGGGAAAATACACCTTTCCAAATAACGCCGCATTTTGATTAAAGGTATTAGAAGTACTCGTAAAACATTGATTAAAATAATTCCATGCTGTGATTCCGGTTAAGTTAAATAAGAAATTTGGAACATTCCCCGTCGAAACACTAGCAATATTATTGAACACCAGGGTATAAATAACCGAAGTAAACAAAGGTTGAATAAAAAACCAAAGCGGACCAAGTATAGTTTGTTTGTAAACTGTTGTGATATCACGCTTTACGAACAAAATCAACAAGTCCCTATAACGCCAAATTTCCTGAAAATTAAGATTAATTAATTTTCGCTTCGGCGAAATTTCATATAACCAATTATCATTCATAGCTTCAGTCAATTGGTGATTAGTGATTAGTGATTTGGCGATTCTTTATATAACTTCTAAAACCAATTAATAATTTCCTAGTTTCAGTTATTAGTTGGAATGTATCGTCTACATCCGAGATAAAATTAAGTCTATATGCTATTTCAAATTGAGTTTCAACTTCAGCTAGAGATCCTAAGGATACATTCAAAAAATAGAGTAATTCCTTATCACTATTCCTACCAGATCCTTCAGCTATATTTGAAACAACTGAAACTGATGCCCTTCTAAGCTGATTTGTTAAACCATACATTTCACTAACAGGAAAATTGGCAGAAATTTTATAAGTAACCTCCACCAGTTCCATACTTTTTTTCCACACTTCCAAATCCTTATGATCCATTAAAAAATTAAATTAATTTCACTATTCACCATTAACAATTCACTAATCACTAAAGACCTACTCAAACTTCTGCTTAATTTTTCTCCACGATCTTTTAAGCTGAGATAATTTTGATGGCGCTTCTCCGTAACCATTATTATAACGATTATAACCATAACCATAACCATAACCATAACCATAGCCATAGCCGTAACCATAGCCGTAACCATACTTTGCCCTATGCACAAAGTGGTTTAATACAAAACTGATGTTTTTTATTTCTCCCTTTGCATATTTCTGATTAATTGACTCTAACATACCTCTTTTGGTATAATCCTGTCTCACCATATAAATGGTAGCATCTGTATGCTTCACTAAATTTAAAGCATCAGCAACTAAGCCAATAGGTGGTGTATCTAAAATAATGTAATCATAGTTTTCACGAAGTTCCTTTATAAGAACTTCCATCTGGTCGTTCATTAATAGCTCTGATGGATTCGGAGGCACCGGCCCGGCAGTAATAACATCTAAATAGGGAATCTTACTGTGCTGAATAACTTCTTTAGAGGTGGCATCCTGTATTAAATAATTACTTACTCCAAGATCATTATTCAATCCGAAATCATCAAAGATTTTCGGTTTCCGTAAATCAAGTCCTACCAGGATTGTTTTCCGCTCACTCATCGCAAATACCGTTGCCATGTTCATCGCGCAAAAGGTTTTCCCTTCTCCCGAAACTGAAGAGGTAATCAATAATGTTTTTGCACCTTCTACTCCCTGCTTTTTATACATAAACTGTAAACTAGACCTTAGCCCCCTAAACCCTTCAGAAATCGAGGATTTGGGACTTTCAAAAACCGCCAGGCTACTATCCATTTTACTTTTACCTATCATTCCTAAAATAGGAATAGGTGATAATCGCTCTACCTCTTGCGCATTATGAATATTAGTATTTAAAAACACCAGTAAAAACACAAAGGTCAACGGAATAACTCCCCCAACCATGACGGCCATTACATAATTTAACTGGGTATTGGGTCCTATCTTTCCACCTCCAATATCTTTTGCTTTGTCTATGATAAGTACATCACTCACATTCGCCGCCTTTATCAGTCCGGCTTCATTTCGCTTTTCTAAAAAAAGATTATAGGTACTTTCACTAATATTGTATTTACGTTGAATTTTAAGTAAATCCTGTTCTTCCTTTGGTAATTCCCGTATTTGCTTTTCTGCATTCGAAATACGTCCGTTCACATCCCTGATCTCTTGTTCTAAAAGACCTCGTGAACTATTTATATTTTCGAGTAAAACCGACTTTACACTATTTATCTGTCGGTCGATATCAGCAAAAATAGGAGCGCCTTCTTTCAAACTATACTGGTAATTACTACGTTCTTCAGCCAGCGTAATCAACCTGGCTACTGCCGATGAAATACTTCCTTCACTTATTCCTGCTACAGATGGTGCGGGGATATTGGAATAATCAGTACGAGTTTCAAGATACGTTTTCAGCGTTCTATAATACGATAACTGGCGTTCGATTTCTTCTTTTCTGGAGTCTAATTCAAGTAGTTTAGATGATAATTGTCGACTTTCAGCCGAAATATCCAAAATCTCATTATCATTTTTATAAGAATTCAACTCATTTTCTACCAATCTTAATTCTCTGGACTTTACATTTAAGCTACTATCGATAAAGGCAATAGTTTTAGTCGCAAAAAGATTTTTTCTGGCAAGCATATTATCACTAAGTACTTTTACCGAGCCATTTAGATAATCGACTATTCTTGCCTTATTATTGCCCGTTTGAGCCAATTGTAATACGGAAGCTCCATTAGATTCTGGCTTTACCGCAACATTTTTATATCTGGACACCGCCGAATCAAAATTTAAAAAACTAATATAAAATTTTTCACCTTGTTGTAAAGCATTGTCATTACGCGCAATAACCGCATTTAGAAATGGAGTGTTGATTTTTTCACCAAACTGAAATTGCTTATTGAATGCTGTTTCCCCAATATTTCTTCCTTCCTTTTCTTTTGATCCATAAGACTGAACCGTAAAATTATTTGGAATAGCAGCCGAAATATTAAAATGTTCATCGTCTACAATCTGAACGGTATAATCTATACCAATAGCCTGAAACTTGCTGGTATCTGCTATAACCTCAAAAGGGGTGCTACCATAGGCATCTACTCTTTGATACTCACCATCCTCTTTGTAATCTATATAAAATCCCAGCCGCTCTACGACTTCTTCATTATGTGTTCTGGACCCTAAAATTGTTATAGCCGTATTTACTTTATCTGAAGTTCCACCCCAGTTAAACGTCAAACTGGTGTTACTGGTAAAAAATGGATTTTGATCATCTTTTATAGAAATTAAATTCTCTAAGCGATAAACCGGTAACTTTCGCACATTATTATAATAAGCTACTGCCAGACTTACCGTAATAGAGAATAAAATAAGCTTCCAGTAACTTATAACTTTAAGAACAAAGCCCTTAAAATCGAAGGTGGAACCAACATCTGATATGTGATCTTCTTCATGCGCCATCTAAAATCTTGTAAAAAGTAATATTGATGTTGATATTAAAGAGATTACGGTTCCTATGGTTCTAAAACTTTCTATCCCTGTAGTTCCCGCACCCAATGATTTTTGCGGTAATGGATCTACAATAATTAGATCGTTTGGTTGAATATAATAATATTCGCTTTTTACGGCATCCAAATTTGTAAGATCGATATGATGTACTTCTTCCCCATGCGGATATTGCCGTAAAATTTTGACATCTTCCCGATTCCCTACATCACTTATCCCCCCTGCATTTGCAATAGCTTCCATAATAGTAACACGTTCTTTATACAAAACATTACTACCGGCACCTATCTCTCCTATAGTCGTATAGCGTATTCCTGCCAATTTAACGGTAACAAAAATATTAGCCTCTTGCTTAAAATATTCAGATAAAAGTCGCTCTTCTATTCGCTCCCTAATTTCTTCAACTGTATAGCCCATTACATTTACTTCACCTAAAGTAGGTACTCGAATATTACCATGTTCGTCTACAGAAAAACCATCATAGTACATTCTTTCTTCTCCTGTAGCATTAACATTACCTTCATCTATAGGGTTAAACATCCCCACAATGTCCTGATCTAAAGCTTTTACTCGTATACTCAGAAGATCCCCTACCTGCACACGATAAGGTTTATTTAAACGGTGAACTTCAACGATACTATCCACACTAGCTTTCTCTTCCTGTAAATAAGATAACTTTTTTGTAGAAATACACGAGGTCGACAATAATAAAAGTGAAAGCACTAAGAATACTAAATATCTCTGCATAGGGGTATTTGCAAATTTTTAACAAATATAATTCTTGCTGATTAATAATAAAATAATTAACATCAATCTCGATAATTTAACTTTATTTGCGGATAAACTGATCAATTGTGAATTACCTTTCTGTTGAAAATATTGCGAAGTCCTACGGCGAGCGTGTTTTATTTACGAATATCTCCTTCGGAATTAATGAGGGGCAAAAAGTTGGCTTTGTAGCTAAAAATGGTACGGGAAAAACTTCCCTGCTAAATATTCTGGCCGGATTTGATACGCCAGATGAAGGAAATGTGGTCTATCGTAAAAATATTAAAACTGCGTTTTTACCGCAGGAACCCGACCTAAATCCTAATTTAACGGTAGAGCAAACCATTTTCTCTTCGGAAAACGAAACGCTTGAAATCATAAAACGTTACGAAGCTGCCCTGGAAGATCCATCAGATACTGAAGCTTATCAAAAAGCTTTTGAGGACATGGAAGCTGCACAGGCCTGGGATTTTGAAACTCAGTATAAACAGATCTTATTTCAGCTTAAACTGGAAGATTTACAAAAAGAAGTAAAAAACCTTTCCGGAGGGCAAAAAAAGCGACTGGCCTTAGCCAATATGCTGCTACAAAAACCTGATTTTATAATCATGGATGAGCCTACCAACCATCTTGACCTGGATATGATTGAATGGCTGGAAGAATTCTTTAGGAAAGAGAATTTTACCATTTTCATGGTAACTCACGATCGCTATTTCCTGGAGCGGGTGTGTAATGAGATTGTAGAACTGGATGAAGGCCAGCTTTATACCTACAAAGGAAATTATTCCTATTATTTAGATAAAAAAGAATCCAGGATTGAACTGGAAAACACCAATACCGAAAAGGCGAAACAGCTTTTTAAAAAAGAACTGGATTGGATGCGCCGCCAGCCTAAAGCGCGTACCACAAAATCGAAATCAAGAATCGATGATTTTCACGAAATAAAGGATCGTGCTTCTAAACGACGTAAAGACCACGAGGTGCAACTGGAAATTAATATGGAACGATTGGGCAGTAAAATGGTCGAACTCCATAACATTTCCAAGAGTTTCGAAAACAAAACACTTTTCGAAAATTTTGATTATAACTTCCAGAAAGGAGAACGCGCCGGGATTATAGGTAAAAACGGTACCGGAAAATCGACATTTTTAAATATTCTTACCGGCGAAATAAAGCCAGATACCGGGAAAGTCGTAGTAGGCGAAACCATTAAATTTGGTTATTACACCCAACGCGGTATCGAAGTTAAACCAGGGCAGAAAGTAATCGATGTGATTCGTGAATTTGGGGATTACATTCCGCTAAAAAAGGGAAGGCAAATTTCTGCGCAGCAATTATTAGAGCGTTTTCTTTTCGATCGTAAAAAGCAGTATGATTTTGTAGAAAAGCTTAGTGGTGGCGAAAAAAAACGATTGTATTTGTGTACCGTTTTGATTCAAAACCCAAACTTTTTAATCCTGGATGAACCTACCAATGATCTGGATATTGTTACCCTTAATGTTTTAGAAAGCTTTCTTTTAGATTACCCGGGATGTTTATTGGTCGTTTCCCACGATCGTTATTTTATGGATAAAATCGTAGATCATCTTTTTGTTTTCCCTGGAAATCAACAAATCGAAGATTTCCCTGGAAATTATTCAGATTATCGTGCCTATGAAGGGAGTATTGCTACTTCAGAAGAAAAAAACGAAACCTCAGAAAAGACTACTAAAAGCGATTGGAAAGACAATAGTACGGGATCTAAACTGAGTTACAACGAACAAAAAGAATATCAAAAATTAGAAAAGGAAATTGCTAAGCTCGAAAAGAAAAAAGAAGAAGTTCAGAAAAAGTTTCTTGAAGAGATGAGCGGAGAAGAAATCGACAATACCTCTTTAGCCTTAAAAGACATTGAAAAACAAATCGAAACCAAAACCGAACGATGGTTCGAGCTGATGGAGAAAATGGAGAGTTAGCATTTAGAAAATAGAATAGAATTTACTTTGCTGTTAAAATCAGGATTATACTCATGGTCCTAATTTAGATGAGATCATGTGGTGATTTGAAAATTTGATGATGGATTTTTTAATTTTGAATGTTGAATCTTAAATTTTGAATTCTCTGAAAGCTAATTTTTTATTGATAACTGTAGATTGACGGCTACCACTCCCGGAACTTCGATACGATTTCTAAGAAATCACTCAGTGCACCAGGCTAACGACGGTTGAGTCATTTTAAAAAGAACAATAAATCGAAGCTATAGTGGTGAACGGGGATAAGTTAGAACGTTTTAAGTAGAAAGTAAAAAGGGAGAATCAGGAATCAGGAATCAGGATAAAATTTTGAATTACTTTGAGTTGAGAGCTGACAGCTTAGAGCTAAAAAACTGTAAACCGTTAAACTATAAAAAAAACATTGCACCAATTAAAAGCTTATATAAAATTCCTTTTTTCGTCACAAAACCAACACGGCTTACACTCTCCTTTTGTTTACGATTTGGTGACCAACTGCTTTTACGATAAAAAAAAATATCCGGAATATACCAAAATTAGGAATTACAAAACCGAGCTCTTAACTAACCAAACAGAAATTGAAGTAACCGATTTTGGTGCCGGTAGCCGAATTTTTAAAAGCAATCATAGAACGGTTTCTAAAATCGCTAAAGTAGCCGGAATCACTTCAAAAAAAGCAAAATTCTTATTCAGGATCACTCAATATCTTCAGTTGAAGAATTGTTTGGAACTTGGCACCAGCCTGGGAATTGCCTCTGCAGCCATTGCTTCCGCTGAAAAAGCAAGATTGATTACGGTTGAAGGTTGCCCGGAAACCGCAAAGATCGCCCGGCAGCATTTCGAGAAATTCGGCCTAAAAAATATTGATCTCAAGATTGGTGAATTTCAGCACTATTTACCTGATTTCATAAATTCGGAAAAACTCGATTTAATTTACTTCGACGGTAATCATCAAAAAGCCGCTACCCTTCAGTATTTCGAAATATTGCTACCCACAGCGCATAATGATTCGGTTTTTATTTTTGACGATATTCACCTTTCCGAAGAAATGGAAGAGGCCTGGAAAGAAATTAAGAAACATCCTAAAGTGCAGGTGACGATCGACACTTTTTATTTAGGCCTGGTATTCTTCCGCAGGGAACAGGCAAAACAAGATTTTACAATTAGATTGTAACTCTATTACTTGTACGAAAGAACTTTATGTAAATAAATTGAATTACAAAGGCTAAAAAAAATAATTCTAATGCAGATTGTGGCACTCTAAATCTAAAACCTGAATATGTAATTATTGTAATACAAATGGTAGAAAAAATTAGGGTTAAAGACAGGACTCTAGTGATTTTGTTCTTTAAAAAGAGAACGAAAATCATGGCTAAAAAACCTAAAACATGATAAAGAACTCTACCTTTTTCTAATACACCTGCTTTGCTATGTTCTGCTAAAGGATTGAACGCGCTTTTCAATTTTTTAAAAATTATTGGTAAAATTAATTTCTTATTAGTTTTAATAAAGTTTGCCGTAGCATCTTTGTATAATTGCATTTTTCCAACCTCATTATTTTCATAATTTTCTTGTTTCTCGTAATGAAGTAGAACCAAGGTTTCATCAGCTAAATCTCCATTCACATTATTATGCAGCTTTAATACACCTTTATTCCAGCCTTTAGCCATAACTGCACCGGTAGATGTAGTTAATAACAATGAGTTTGTTTCCAAAACCAAGCAATTTCTCAACACCCAACTTAACGGAAGGATGAGCATGAAAATTCCTCCAACAATAAAACTTCTGAAATTAATTTGTTTAAAAACTAAAAGAAAAAGAAATGCTAAAAATGGAAAAAATAAAAAATAAGGGTGACAGACAATGATTAGTCCTCCTACTATAGCGATTTGGATTATTTTTTTATTTGATTTTAATGCTTTTTTTTGAGTTATAAAGTATAAAAAAGTAGTAAATAGAAATAGTGTTATAGGTTCAGAAAGAAAAACACGACTATAGATTTGCCAGCTTGGGCTTACAGCGTATAAAAACACTGATATTACAATTGGCCAATAGTCAAAACGAAGATTTTTGAGAGTTCTAAAAAACAAAAAGCAACCCAAAACATGCAATAATATTTTAAATATTATAAGATAGGTCAATTTAAACCCAAAAAGAAAAAATATAGAAGCTATAATATACGGCCAAAATGGGGGGCGCCAGGTGCTATATGTTTTAAAGGCATAATCTTTATTATTTATATCCCCTGACTTAAAGTCTTTTAATAAATCTCCATATTCTAAGTCTAGATGCCCATAATTTCCAGTTTTCAAAACTGATACTGCGAGATGGACATAATCTAAGGCATCCCCATATGTTTTATATTTTTCTTTTTCAGCTACTCTAAAATTATAAATTAAAATAAATAGAGTTATAACAGCTAAAAAAAATGGAATTACTTTTTTAGCATTCATTACTTTGATATTGTATTATATTTCAACACACACCACAAAGCTCTAAAACCGTCTTTCCAATTTATTTTCTTTCCCTCCTTATACGTTCTTCCGTAATAAGAGATCCCAACCTCATATATTCGAACATCTGGCCATCTACTCATTTTAGCAGTAACTTCAGGTTCAAAGCCAAATCGTTCTTCTTTAAGTTCCAAACTCTTAAGAATATCTGCTCTAAATAATTTATAGCACGTTTCCATATCCGTAAGATTCAGGTTGGTAAAAGCATTGCTTAAAAGGGTAAGAAATTTATTTCCTATTGTGTGCCAGAAAAACAATATACGATGAGCATTGCCCCCCATAAACCTAGAGCCATAAACTACATCTCCCTTTCCCTGCATTACAGGTTTCAATAAGATATTAAATTCATTTGGATCATACTCCAAATCGGCATCCTGTACAATAATAAAATCTCCTTTACAATTTGCTATACCCTTATGTAAAGCCGCTCCTTTACCTTTATTCATAGCTTGTTCGAGAAGGTTTATATTTACATCCTTGTTGTCGGCTATAAATGATTTAACCAGTTTCACCGTATTATCCTTGGAGCAATCATCTATAACTAAAATTTCTGTACTAATATTATAATCCAACTTAAGATGCTTAAGCTCATTTAACACTTCAATTATAGTATTCTCCTCGTTATATGCAGGAACTAAAATGGATAAAGTTTTCAATTATTGAGAGATATCAAATTTTCGACTAAAATATAGAATTTATTTATTTAATGTAACAAAAACCAAATCCCTGCGTCATATTCATATAAACTGGTTTTCTATGAGCAAGAAGGTTATCGAAATTAGAAATATTATTCGAAATTTCCCTTTAGGGCAAGAAATTGTAAAAGTGCTTAAAGGTATCGATCTGGATATTGATCGTGGTGAATATGTAGCATTCATGGGGCCTTCGGGATCGGGAAAATCAACTTTAATGAACTTATTGGGTTGTTTGGATACGCCTACCGGCGGTTCCTATATCTTAAATGGAAAAGATGTAAGTAAAATGACCGATAGTGAACTGGCGGAAGTACGGAACAAAGAAATTGGGTTTGTATTCCAGACCTTTAACTTGCTACCAAGAACCACTGCTTTAGATAATGTCGCGCTTCCCATGATTTATGCCGGCGCCTCTAAAGCCGACCGTAAAAAAAGGGCTGAAGAAGTTTTAACAAATGTGGGGCTCGGCGATCGTATGGATCATAAACCCAATCAACTTTCAGGAGGACAACGGCAACGTGTAGCTGTTGGACGGGCTTTAGTCAATAAACCTTCGATAATTCTTGCCGATGAACCAACGGGAAACCTGGATTCTAAAACCTCTGTAGAAATCATGAATCTTTTTGATGAAATCCACGCCGCGGGGAATACCGTTATTTTAGTTACGCACGAAGAAGATATTGCAGAACATGCTCATAGGATTATTCGCTTACGTGACGGAATTATTGAAAGTGATACCAGGAAAGAAGTAGTGAGTAGTGAGTAGTGAGTAGTGAGTAGTGAGTAGTGAGTAGTGAAAGATTGAAAATCAAATATTTACAGCACGCTTTATTTAAAATAATTTTCAACTTTCCAACTTTATAACTTTATAACTTTCAACTTCTTAAACAACCTCATCCCCTAATCTACTCGATAATTTCTAGCGTATTTTTCATACTTCAATTCAAACTGAACAAACTAACAGCTGATACTTACCGCTATTCGCTTTAAAGAAAAATCTTAACTTTGTATGTATAACGTAGAATCTTAAGCTTGTGTTCGATTTAGATCAGGAAACCTATATTTATCTTATCATCATTGCTATTGGATTGCTGGTATTTTCAATAGGTGCCAAGCAGCGAAAAAAAAGACGTAGCGAAAATCTGGATTTTCGAAGAAGATATCAGGCCCGCAAAAAAGAAGAAGAAAAAGAAAAAGAAACCAACTGAGTGGTGGCTAAACTTTGTAATTTCGCTTTTCAATACTCTTTTGAAAAAATTACCGAATGAAAATTTATACAAAAACAGGAGATAAAGGCACTACTGCTTTATTTGGTGGTACCCGCGTCCCTAAACATCATATACGTATTGAAAGCTACGGAACCGTAGATGAACTTAACGCTCATATTGGGCTTATTAGGGATCAGAAAATCGACGACACTACGGCTAAAGTTCTACTTGAAATTCAACATAAACTGTTTACTATTGGCGCTATACTGGCCACCGATCCAGAAAAGGCAACACTAAAAAATGGTAAATCCAGGCTAAACATTCCGCGTATCTCTGAAGAGGATATCCATTTACTGGAAACTGAAATGGATAGAATGAATGAAGAACTGCCTGAAATGACTCATTTCATATTACCGGGAGGGCATCAAAGCGTGTCATTCTGTCACATAGCCAGATGTGTATGCAGGCGTGCAGAGCGCTTAAGCACAGCCTTATATAATCAGGAAGCATTTGATGAAGAGGTTTTAAAATACTTAAACCGACTCTCTGACTACCTCTTTGTACTGGCACGACTATTGACTAAACAACTGCAAGCTGAAGAAATTAAATGGATTCCTGAAAATTCATAAAAATCAGCAACATTAAAAACCTGGGGCGAGCGCACGATGTATTAATCAGAAAATATTTTGATACTTTCGAGACCGTATATAAAAATTAAAACCTCAATGAGGGATTAAATGTAAAATATTGCTGTATTTGCTAGGCTTTTAGCGCTTTTGCTTATGTTCTTAACTATATTGAATAAAAAGCAGACTTTTTTCTTGGGTATTTCAGTAAAAAAATTATTTTTGCAGAAATTAAAAACCCGATTAACTAATGTACTGGACTTTAGAATTAGCATCTTATTTAAGTGATGCACCATGGCCGGCCACCAAAGATGAGTTAATTGATTACGCCATTAGAACCGGAGCACCACTAGAGGTAGTTGAAAACCTACAGGCCATTGAAGATGAAGGTGACTCTTATGATTCTATCGAAGAAATATGGCCCGATTATCCAACAGATGATGATTATCTGTGGAATGAAGATGAATATTAAATTACATTTGTACGCATAAAGTTAAAAGTCTCATTTATTAATGAGGCTTTTTTTTTGCTTACCTTTGAACCCGTAATAATAGAAAAACTATGAGTTTTTTAGAATCTGTATTAAAAGTATTTGTTGGCGACAAATCCAAAAAGGACGTCAAAGAAATACAACCTATTGTAAATAAAATTAAAGCGCTCGAAGCAGATTTTGAAGCATTGAGTTTAGACGAGCTTCGCGCTAAGACTACACATTTTAAATCAAAAATATCAGAAGCTTTAAAAGATGTAAATCAACAGATTGAAAATCTTGAAAAAGAAGCCGAAGAATCTGATGATATTACACGTAAAGAAGATATCTATGCCGAAATCGACGGACTTAAAGATAAGGCCTACGAAATTTCAGAAGGTGTTTTAAACGAAATTCTACCAGAAGCATTTGCTACCGTAAAGGAAACGGCAAAACGTTTTGCTGCCAATCCAACTTTAGAGGTTACCGCTTCTGCTTATGATCGCGAGATTTCCGCAGAAAAAGATTACGTTACCCTGGATGGTGATAAAGCGATTTGGAACAACTCCTGGGATGCAGCCGGTAAACCGGTAACCTGGGATATGGTTCATTATGATGTGCAGCTTATTGGTGGTGTGGCAATGCACCAGGGTAAAATTGCAGAGATGCAAACCGGGGAAGGTAAAACTCTTGTTGCAACCCTTCCTGTTTACTTAAACGCGCTTACCGGGAAAGGGGTTCACCTGGTAACGGTTAACGATTATCTGGCAAAACGTGATAGTGCCTGGATGGCACCCATATTCGAGTTTCACGGTCTAAGTGTAGATTGTATTGACTATCACCGCCCTAACTCGGCTTCCCGCAGAAAAGCTTATAATGCAGATATCACCTACGGAACCAACAACGAATTTGGTTTTGATTACCTAAGGGATAATATGTCGCACGCTCCAGACGATCTGGTACAACGTCCACATAATTATGCGATTGTCGATGAGGTCGATTCGGTTTTAATTGATGATGCCCGTACACCGCTTATTATTTCGGGACCTATTCCTAAAGGAAACATACATGAATTTGATCAGCTAAAACCAGCTGTTTCGAATATCTATGAAATTCAACGTAAAAAGGCTACAGAATTTCTTCAGGCAGCTAAAAAATTAATTACCGAAGGCGATCAAAAAGAAGGCGGACTTCAACTATTACGGGCTTACAGAGCACTCCCAAAGAATAAAGCCTTAATAAAATATTTGAGTCAGGAAGGTATAAAACAAATCCTTCAAAAAACTGAGAATCATTACATGCAGGATAATAACCGGGAAATGCCCAAGGTTGATGCCGAATTGTACTTTACCATTGAAGAAAAAAATAACCAGATCGATCTTACTGATAAAGGTATTGAATATCTTTCTGGACAGGATGATCCCAATTTCTTTGTCATGCCAGAAATTGGTATGGAAATCGCCAAAATCGAAAACGAAGGTCTTTCTAAAGAAGAAGAAGCAGAGAAGAAAGAAGAACTTTTCCGTGATTACAGCGTAAAAAGTGAACGTATTCATACACTGCGTCAGCTTTTAAAAGCCTACACCTTATTCGAAAAAGATACCGAGTATGTGGTGATGGACAATAAGGTAAAAATCGTAGACGAGCAAACCGGCCGTATTATGGACGGGCGTCGTTATAGCGACGGTTTACACCAGGCAATTGAAGCAAAAGAAAACGTAAAGATTGAAGATGCTACCCAAACTTTTGCTACAGTAACCCTTCAGAATTACTTTAGAATGTACCGTAAACTTTCGGGGATGACAGGTACCGCGGTTACTGAGGCTGGTGAATTCTGGGAAATCTATAAATTAGACGTTGTTGAAATTCCAACAAACCGACCAATTGCCAGAAACGATAAAGACGATCTTGTTTACAAAACAAAACGTGAAAAATATAACGCAGTAATCGATCATGTAACCGACCTTTCTAAAGCAGGAAGACCAGTACTAATTGGTACCACTTCAGTAGAAATTTCTGAGCTTTTAAGTAGGATGCTTAAACTTAGAAATGTGCCTCACAATGTATTAAATGCAAAATTACATAAGAAGGAGGCCGATATTGTTGCTGAAGCGGGTAAAGGTGGTATCGTAACCATCGCCACTAACATGGCAGGTCGTGGTACTGATATTAAACTTTCTAAAGAAGTAAAAGAAGCCGGTGGTTTAGCGATTATTGGTACAGAACGTCATGATTCCCGTCGTGTAGACCGCCAGTTAAGAGGCCGTGCCGGTAGACAGGGAGATCCGGGTAGTTCTCAGTTCTATGTTTCTTTAGAAGATAACTTAATGCGTTTGTTTGGTTCTGAAAGAATAGCCAAACTTATGGATCGTATGGGACTGGAAGAAGGCGAAGTGATCCAGCATGGTATGATCTCTAAATCTATCGAAAGGGCTCAGAAAAAAGTTGAAGAAAACAACTTTGGTATTCGTAAACGTCTTTTAGAGTATGATGATGTAATGAATGCCCAACGTGAGGTAATTTATAAAAGACGTTACCATGCTTTATTTGGTGAGCGTTTACGTGTAGACCTTGCGAATATGATATTCGATATTTCTGAATTAATTTCTGAAACCAACAAGCAAGCGAATGATTATAAGAATTTCGAATTCGAATTGATTCGTTATTTCTCTATGAGTTCTCCGGTTTCTGAAGCTGACTTTGGAAAAATGAATGTTCAAAAAATTACCGCTGAAGTTTATAAAGCTGCCTACGAGCATTATCGTGAAAAAGTGAAGCATAGTGCTGCCAGAGCATATCCTGTAATCGAACAGGTGTACGAAGACGAAACGAATAACTTCGAGCGTATATCTGTACCTTTTTCTGACGGTCAAAAAACGCTCCAGGTAGTTACTAATCTTGAAAAAGCTTACGAAACCAAAGGCGAACAGCTAATAAAAGATTTCGAGAAAAATATCACCTTGGCCATTATCGATGATGCCTGGAAAACGCACCTTCGTAAAATGGACGAGTTGAAGCAAAGTGTTCAGCTGGCTGTACACGAGCAAAAAGACCCTTTATTAATTTACAAATTCGAAGCATTTGAATTGTTTAAAGCCATGCTTGAAGATGTAAATCGTGATGTGATTGGCTTCTTGTTTAAAGGAGAAATCCCGGAAGGAAACATGACTAACATCCATGAGGCCAGAAAACGCCGTCAAGAAAAAATTGAAGCCTCTAAAGAAGAAATTCAGAATCTTGATGAGCGTGCGGCGCAAAGTCGTGCAGCAGGGAATGCTGCCAGTGGTGCACAACAACCTCAACGTCCTCAGGTAACCGAGACTATAGTTCGTGAACAACCAAAAATTGGTCGTAACGATAAAGTGGTAATAAAACATGTCACTAAAGGTGAAAACAAAACCGTAAAATATAAGCAAGCTATTCCATTAATCGAAAGTGGTGAATGGGTTGTGGTTAAAAAAGCTTAATATTTTAATTTACCAGATATTGAAAAGCTGTCTTTTAAAAGGCAGCTTTTTTTATTTCATTTTTCGGTATTCGGTTCATGGTTTAACCTTGTATTATACGGTTTTCAAATCATCCGTACTCATATCACTACATTATCTCATTTTCAATAATCCATTGTCCATTGAATTTATATAGCCTTGCTTCCTGACTCTTGAATATTAAGTATACAAAGGCTACAGTCTATATGCTAATAGCAAGGCTTAAAACTAAAATTTCATCTTTACTAACCAGTCTTAAAAATGCTTTCTTATTTTTGCTGCTCTAAAAGGTTGACCAACGAATGAAAAAATTTAATGTTGAAGTAAAATGGGGAGTCACTTTTGTGATCGCCCAACTCATCTGGATTGCTTTCGAAAAAATAATGGGATGGCATGATGAGCATATCGACGTACAGGGTGTCTATTCTTTATTTTTCGCAGTAATTGCTTTTTTAATTTATTACGCAGCTTTAAGAGAAAAAAGAGAAAAGTACTTCCAAAGCGAAAAATTCGGATGGCAACAGGGCTTTATCAGTGGTGTAATTCTTACCGGAGTAATCACAATTCTTACGCCGCTCATCCAGTATTTCGCGGTCACAGTTATTAGTCCGGACTATCTTCAAAATATGATTACACTTTCAGAAAAACAGAGTATGACCCCAGAAAATGCTGAAATGATGCATAGTATAAAAATGTATATTTTTATGCAGATTTTTAATGCTTTAGCTATGGGAATTGTTACCGGAGCAATCGTAGCGTTAATTACTAAAAAGAAAGAAAAGTAACTTGCTGAAAAGCTATATCTTCAACAGCAAATTAGGGTCGGGGCAATTCTCCAAATAAAAATCCAGGTCTTTTTTAGAAGCTACGCCCGGATAGTCTCCTTTATTTTGCTGTAAGTCTTTAATAATCTGAAAATGTAAATGCGGTGCATAATCTCCGTTTTCCTCCGCAGCGCCAAGTTCAGCTATTTTTTCCTGTGCTTTTACCTGCTGTCCTACTTCTATTTTCTCTAATGACTTTCTGCTTAAATGCCCATAAAGGGAATAAAAAATCTCATCATCAAAATCATGTTTTAAAATCACTGTAGGCCCATAATCTCCAAAATTAGCATTATCCTGAAAGCTGTGAACCTCTCCCTCTAATACCGCTAGCACATCGGTTCCTTCAGCCGTCCAAATATCCAGGCCAATATGGATATTACGGTTTAAAAATTCTTCTAAATTTTTATTGAAAAGCTGACTACGTTGGTAAAGTTTTCTCACTTCATTATAGCCACCAAAAGCCACTTTTTTACCGGCGACTTTAAGATTATGATCTATAAATATAGAAAAAGCTTCCGAAGAAAGTTGTTCTAATTTCAAAAGTTCCGGGTTATTTGCAGACAGGTCGATGGCAATAAAATCTTCCTGTTGTAAATCTCCTCCTACAATTGGAGTAAAATCTGCAGTTAACCCGGAAATGTATTCAGCGAAATTAGTTTTCATAGATTGCATTTTCGCCAAAAGTAATCTTTGCGTTCTAATTTAGCAACACGTCACTAAATCTTGCCGAAATGCTAATTTGAGCATCAGTATTTGAGCTTTTATGATATCCCTTTAGAATTTCATTGTCGTACGACGAAGTTTTATCTACTTTTAATCCTCCAGGGTAATTCACTTCACTTTGCGTACCGTTGTAATTAAATTTAAATGCAGATTGTGGTAACTTTAATTTAAGATCACTATTTTCAAGACTTATATCAAGATTCTTAAAACTACCGCCTACATTTTTAATCGCTAAATTTCCAAAGGTTCCCGATAAAATTCCTGTTTCGCTTAAGCGATTTATACTCACGTCGCTACTGTTAGAGATCAATTTTATACTTCTGGCTGTATTGATAGCACAACTTGGCAGATAAGAAGCATTTAAAACTCCATAATCCCAATTTTCTATAGATACCGGAGTATAAGAAACCTTTACATGAGTATCCTTACCCGTGATTTTATTCGCTTTAAAATTGGCATGAGCCAGCTCAGCTATTAAATTGTCAGCATGATCTAATGCTATTTTACCATATCGAACATTAAGTTTGATTTTAGCATTTCTGGGCGCGTTTATCTTAATGGTTTTTTGGGCCTGGCTACCATCACTGTTTCGATTCAACATAACGATATTTGGCACATTTTGCCCAGTTTTCTCTTTGACTGTCATTTTTTTCTCAAAATTCTTTCCCCAGGCTTCCATTTTCTCACCAAAAGATTCTCCCCATTTCTCCATACTGGCACCAAAAGAATTTCCCCATTCTTCCATACTTTTTTCGAGCTCTTCGCTATTTACTTCAGCATTTTTTTCAAAATTTGCCGCCCATTTCTCCATTTTCCTTTCAAAGTCTTTTCCAAACTTTTTATCCACCTGCTTTTCGTAACGCTCTAAATAGGCATCTCCTTCTTTACGATAAGCTTCGTAATCAAAATTTAAATCTCCCATATTTTCAAATAGATCCGGTGGTAAAGGATGTTCAGATATATTTTGTAATAAAGGGGTTACCAAATTATCCATTATTGGCCCCATAATTTCTGGTAATTGCGCTAAAGCATTATTAAGTTCAGGTCCGTTAATGTCTACATCCCAGTTCACATTCATATCAGATTTTGATGAAACCTGAACCTTATTTTTAGATCCACTAGTACTAAGCTTCCAGGTATCCATCATTTTTGTGGCTTTATTCTTTGGCACACCATCATTTATAAAAGCTTCGATCGTTACCGTGTTTTTATCCCAGCTTTCTATGATGATATTGGTATTTTTAGCATCTACCTCAATAACGACATCCTTGTTTACATCATAACTGCGCTGCATCATATCCTGCGCTGAAGCACTAAATGTACATCCCAAAAGGAAGAGTAAAATATAATTAAGCTTGTGCATTTTCATAACTGTTGTCTTTTGATCCTTTAATTTCTTTTAGCTTTTGTTTTAGTTTGAACAACAACTCTAATCTAAGCTGTAAGTTAGCGACCATGGCTTCGATGGTTTGTTCATTAGGTCCTAACTCATTTAATTCGTTATTTAATCTTTTGTATTCTTTATCAAGCTCTGCCAATTGTTTCATAAATGAATCGATGAGCTCCTTATTTTCTTTGTTAATACTCAGTTTTGCCAATTCCATATTAAGGCTCGCCATATAATAATCTTCGATCTTTTTATATTGCGGCGAGACATCACTTAGCTGAAATTGTTTTGTTGCTGTGGTATTTTCTTTTTTCTCTTCTACAGGTTTTTCTTCGGAAGTCTCTACAACCTGAGGTCCATAAGGATCTACTGAAGTTCCTGAATTAAAGTAAAAAAATCCTCCTGCCGCCAGTGCTATTACAAGGATCGCAGCGATTTGAAAAAACCATTTACGACCGCCCGACTTTCTTTTTTTAGGAAAAGCTTTATCTAATCGATCTTCAAATCTTGCCTGATGTCCCTCCGGTATTTTAAACTTTCTGCTTTCTTTATCCTCCTGCAGCATTTTTCTTATATCCTGTCCCATATCTCAATTCTTTTTAGGCGTATTTTTCTGCTTTGTAAAACAGTCATCCTCGCTTATAATGTTGTTTTTCTATTCATTCCTCCTGAGTCCGCTTCAAAATTCCTGATTTTCTCCTGCAATTTTTTCTTTCCGCGGTGCACCAGCGTCCTGGAAGCCACCTGGCTAATATTCAGAATTTCTGAAATTTCTTCATGATCATATCCTTCTACTAAAAAAAGCATTAATGGATATCGATACTTTTCCGGAAGCTCACTAATCGCACGCTTTATGTCTTCAACAGTAATGCCGTCGTTGACATTCCAGTCCTCTTCCTCGTCTACGATGCCAAGAACCTGCTCATTCATCGCAACCTGCTCCAGCTTTTTTGCTTTAAGCTTATCCAGACATTTGTTTATAACGATTCTTTTAAGCCAGGCACCAAAAGTAACCTCTCCGGTAAATTGATGCAGTTTTGCAAAAGCCTTGATAAAAGCTTCCTGCATCGCGTCTTCTGCCTCCTGAGTATCGTTCATAAACCGTAATGCCACGTAATACATACCATCACAGTATTTATTGTAAAGCTTAAGCTGCGCTTTGCGGCTATTGTTCTTACAATCTTCTATTAACTGATGTTGTAACAAAATGGTTTTTTGATTGGTTGTTGTTCACTTTAAAGACGAGTTAAAATTCACTATGTTGCAAAAAGTATATTTTTTTTGAATAAAAATGTAGATTACTAATTATATCCTTACTTTAATACTTTAAAATCTGCATCAGCTTTAAAGCCTTTAGATCAAATATAATATTATGAATAATAGCCTTAAGTTAGTACTTAAAATTTTAGGGATCAGCCTTTTGGTGATTGCCGTCATATTTTTTGTAGTTCGCTATAATACCAAAGCATATAGTCCAGAAGATACAGTATCCTACACCAATAATGATCTTACCATAGAAGTTTTTTATAACCGCCCCTATAAAAAAGGAAGGGAAATTTTTGGAAATCTAGTTCCCTACGATTCTGTTTGGCGTACAGGCGCCAACGAGGCTACGACCTTTAAAACCAACAAAGATATAATGGTAGATGGGAGTTTACTGCAAAAAGGAGAATATACCTTATGGACGATACCAAAAAAGAAAAGCTGGGAAATTATTTTTAATAATAAAATGTATCCCTGGGGGATTGATTTAAATGGCAAGGTGTATCGTGATGCCAAATTTGATGCACTTATTGTTGAAGTTCCCTCTAATAAACTACAGGAAACAGTAGAACAATTCAGCATTTATTTTGAACAAGCCAATGACTTTGTATTTATGGTTTTAGCCTGGGATCGTAATAGCGTGGCCGTTCCTATAAAAATAAAAGAGACTCCTACCATAGAAGCCCCTTCTAAAAATTAAACAATTTTTATCGAATCTTAGTCTTCGTCTATAAGAAGATTTAAGGTAACATCGATATTATCCCTGGTCGCTCTTGAATAAGGACAAACCTCATGAGCTTCATTAATTAAATCTTCACCGGTTTCAACATCAATATCCGGAATATAAATATCTAAAACGGCAGAAAGGTCTAATTCCTCATCTTCATTTTGTCCTAAATCGATCGTCACCGTAACATTATAATCTCCAAGATCTACATTTGCGTTTTTAGCGACCATTTCTAAAGCGCTACCAAAACAAGCAGAATATCCTGCTGCAAAAAGTTGTTCCGGGTTCGTATAATCTCCACCTTCACCACCAAGGCTTTTAGGCATTGAAAGTTGTAGGTCTAATATCCCATCATCACTAATAGTTCTGCCTTTTCTACCACCTTCAGTGGTTACCTTAGCTGAATACAAAGTTTTCATTTTTTCGAATTTTTATATTATTCCTTTTCAATATAACATTCCCAAAATTCGCATTCAAAAAATGTATTCATAAATTTGTCATAAATAAACGCATCTTGAAAAAATCTTCCAATACATCTGCCATATCTCAAAGTAATAGCATTCCTGCCTCAGCAAATGTTAGTAATACTTCTGCGGAAAAAATTAAATCGTTGCGGAAGAAGAAACAGGATCATACTGAAATTCTAAAGCGTCTTCTTCAGGGTAATCAAACAGCGCTTGGAAAAGCCATCACTCTGGTTGAAAGTAATACTATAAAACACCAGCAACAGGCGTCAGCAATTATCGAAGGGGCTATAGCTTCTTCAGGAAAATCAATTAGAATTGGTATCACCGGAGTTCCCGGCGTAGGAAAAAGTACATTTATTGAAGCTTTCGGAACGTATCTACTCAGTTTAGGCAAAAAGGTAGCTGTTCTTGCCGTAGATCCCAGTAGTAGTATTTCTAAAGGCAGCATCCTGGGAGATAAAACCCGAATGGAAAACCTTGTAAAACAAGAAATGGCGTTTATACGTCCCAGCCCTTCTGGGGATTCTTTAGGAGGCGTTGCTCGCAAAACAAGGGAGAGTATTATGCTTTGCGAAGCTACAGGCTTTGATGTAATTTTAATTGAAACTGTAGGCGTTGGCCAAAGTGAAACCACCGTACATAGTATGTGTGATTTCTTTTTATTGCTGAAATTAGCCGGAGCCGGTGACGAATTACAAGGCATTAAACGCGGAATCATGGAAATGGCCGATGCCATCGTTATTAACAAAGCTGATGGGGAAAATGTAAAGGCTGCCAATACCGCTAAATTAGATTTTAGAAGAGCGCTACATCTTTACCCTCCAAAAGAAAGCGGATGGACACCCAAGGTTTTACTTAGCAGTGCTTTATATAATACCGGTATTCCTGAAGTTTGGGAGCTGATCATGTCTTTTGAAAAAAATAGTAAAGAAAATGGCTATTTTGAAGAGAATAGAAAACAGCAAAACAAATTTTGGCTCCTACAAAGTATAAATGAGCAATTAAAACAGTCTTTCTATCAAAATCCTGAGATAAAAGTGGCTCTTGAAGAACAATTACAGGCAATTTTCGATAAAAAAACCTCTCCTTTTATCGCTGCTCAACAGCTTTTGGAAAAGTATTCTAAATTATAGAAAATTGGCTTTATACCAGTTAATTTGGCGTTGCAATCCATCCTTTAAAGTTGTCGTTGGATGGTAATCCAATATTTTTTTAGCCTTATTGATATTAGCACGAGTGTGCCACTGGTCTCCTTTACGCCTTGGTTTAACCTCTAATTCAATCTTTTTCCCTAAAAGTTCTTCCACATAGTCAATACCTTCCTGTGTGGTATACTCAGCTTCTGTACCCAAATTAATGATCTCTCCATTTAATTCATGATGCTTTTTCACCGCAGAAAGTAATCCTTCTATAATATCCCCAACATAAGTAAAGCTTCGGAGGTGCTTTTGGCTTCCGCTAAATAAAGGAAACTTTTCATTGTTAAAAGCGCATGCAATTAATTTAGTATATAACTTTTCAGGTCGTTCCCTTGGTCCATAAACCGAATATAATCTTAATGAACTACTGTTTAAACGTTTCGCCCTGGATTCAGCTAATACCAATTGTTCGGCAGCTAATTTGGTTACTCCGTAAAACGAAGCGGGTTGTGCTGCGGCATCTTCAGGAAAGGTCGCTTCCAATCCATATACCGAAGATGTAGAGATATTAAAAAAATGCTTTAGCTTCTTATTTTGATGGGCAAACTCAATTAAATTTTGAGTCGCAATAACATTATTTTGCAAATATTGATCGAAAGTACTGCTGGAGGATATACCAGGTTGTGCCGCAAAATGAATTATAAAATCGAAATCGCTGGTAAGTTTTTTAAAATCTTCAGGCTTTCTAAGATCTACTTTTTTTACTTGGATATTGTTTTTACGAAGGCTGTCTGTATTTAATTCTTTTAATCTAACATCGTAGTAATCAGAAAAATTATCTAATCCAACCACTTCGTAACCTTCTTTATTTAATGCTTCGGCAGCATGAGAACCTATAAAACCGGCTGCACCGGTAACCAAAACTTTCATCATTTAAAGTCTAAAATTAGCAATACCCTGAAAATTTACGGGGGCAAAGTACAATGATTATCATTAAAAAACGATATTTCCTGTAAGAACCTTCTTATTTTTTCTTTTAAAAGATACATTTGCAGTCAATTTATCAATTATGGAATATCAGTTTACGATCATTGTTCCTATCTATAACGAGGAAGAAAACCTGGAACGGCTGGAACAACAGTTATCAACTTATCTGGAAATTGCTGTGAAGCCCACCTGTATCCTACTGGTTAACGATGGCTCCTCGGATAACAGTTTATCGATGATCGAAAAAATTTGTGCTGGTAATGAAGCATTTTATTTTATTTCTTTTGCACAAAATTGCGGATTAAGCGCTGCAATTAAAGCTGGGTTCGATTATGCTGACACACCGCTAATTGGGTATATCGATTCAGATCTACAAACCGATCCTGAAGATTTTAATCTTTTAATGCAGGATATTGGGGAATATGATCTTGTGACGGGATGGCGTGCAGATCGAAAGGATTCTTTTGTAAAAAATATGTCCTCGCTTATCGCTAATGGTATTCGTAAAAGCTTTACGCACGACGGTATGAATGATACCGGCTGCCCCCTAAAAATCATTAAGGCAGATTATGCAAAACGTATCCCGATGTTTAAAGGCTTACACCGATTTTTACCGGCAATGATCATGTTACAAAACGGGAGTGTAAAACAAGTGCCTGTAAGACATTATCCCAGAATTGCCGGTAAAGCAAAATTTCATTTATGGAACCGACTTTTAGGCCCTCTTGTAGATTGCTTTGCTTACCTATGGATGAAAAAAAAGTATATCAACTATAACGTGGCTAAAAAAGGATGATGCCTTGGTATATATATACCATAGGCTTTGTGGCCCAAATTCTTTTTTCTGGAAGACTATTGTTACAGTGGATACTTTCAGAAAAACATAAAAGGGTCTTAACCCCCAGCCTTTTCTGGAAGTTAAGCTTAATCGCCTCTTTCCTGCTTTTTATCTATGGTGACTTAAAAGATGATTTTTCGATCATGTTTGGCCAGGCCATTACCTATTACATTTATATTCGTAATTTACAATTGCAGGGAGAATGGGAAAAAATGAAGCGCATATTACAGCTCTTCATTTATATCTTCCCCGCTTTTGTAGTACTTTATAATTATAATAACGGCACATTAGACTTACAACGCTTCTTTAATAATGAGAATATCCCCCTATGGCTCTTGATGTTAGGTATAGTTGCGCAGATCATTTTTAATCTGCGATTCCTCTACCAATGGATGTATTCTGAAAGAAAAAAAGAAAGTATTCTCCCATTAGGATTTTGGATTTTGAGTTTAATCGGTGCCAGTCTCATTTTAATTTACGCTATTATTAGAAAAGATCCTGTTTTATTTACAGGCCATATTTTTGGAAGCGTAGTTTACGTAAGAAATATTATCTTAAGCCAAAAGTCTAAACGATAATTAAATGAAACCTAAATTTCATAGATACCTACTTGCCCTCATTGGTGTTTGCCTCCTTATATTTTTCTTTAACCTCGATGCTCTTTACGTAAACATCATGGAAGCTAGAAATTTTGGTTCAGCAAGAGAAATGCTACATCTAGATCATTGGCTCCTTACTACATTAAATGACATCCCGCGTTACGAAAAGCCACCTTTACCTACCTGGTTAACCGCAATTTCAGCTAAAATATTCGGTATAGAGCATTTATGGGCTTTACGACTACCCGCAGCCTGCGCCGCTACCCTTCTTGCCGTTTCCTTATATAAATTTTCCGCATTAATAAATATCACCAGAAAACAGGCTTTTATAGGATCGCTTATCGCCGTTAGTTCATTTTACATTATTTTTTCCGGAAGAAACGGCCAGTGGGATATCTTTACACATTCCTTTATGATGGTGGCTATTTACTTTCTATTCCAGTTTTTTAGGGATGAGAGAAAGTTGTGGCGTAATGCTGTTCTAGCAGGACTTTTCTTTGGCTTTTCTATTCTAAGCAAAGGACCGGTTTCGCTATACGCATTATTCCTGCCCTTTTTAATAGCTTATGCTATCGTCTATAAATTTCAGGATTTTAGGAAAAAATGGGGTGCATTGGTGGTTTTTCTTGTACTAAGTTTAGTAGTTGGTTTGTGGTGGTTTGTATATGTGAGGTTAGCCGATCCCATTGCTTTTTTAGAAATCACTAAAGACGAAGCCGCAAATTGGGGAAGTTATAATATACGCCCCTTTTATTATTACTGGAGTTTCTTTACTCAAAGTGGTATCTGGACAATCCCATCTTTGGTAGCGCTACTTTACCCCTATTTAAAAAACAAGGTGAGCAATAAAAAAGCATATAAATTCGCGATTCTCTGGACAGTACTTTCAGTGATTCTTTTATCCATCATTCCCGAAAAAAAATCAAGGTACCTTTTACCCGTTCTTATCCCAATGGCATTAAACACTTCGTTTTATATCGAATATCTTTTCAGTAATTTTTCGGGATTGAAAATGAAAGAAAAATGGGTGGTTTATTTTAACTTCGGACTTATTGCCATTATTGGTATCGCCTTTCCCTTCGGGTCTTATTTCATGTTAGATTTAGACGGAATCTACTATTTATGGTATGCTCTTACTTCTATTGCTTTATTTGGAATAGGCATTTCGATATTTTATTATTTAAGAAAAAACAAGTTTTCTAAAATATTTTATCTTACTGTAGGTTTTATTTGTACAGTAATCGTTTTTGGTTTTCCACTCATCGATACTTTAATCGACAACCCCAATTATAAGTCTTTTGCCGAATTAAAAAAGCAAGCCGAAAACAAGCAATTTACGGTTTATGAATATAATTCTTTTGGCCCCGAGATTATTTGGGATTATGGTGAACCTATCCACATTTTGATTAAAAACGATAGCCTTTCTTTGCCTAAAGAAGAAGAATTTGGACTACTATTTAATGTAACCGACACTATTTCTCCAGAAGAATTTTCAGGGTATTCTATTAAAAAAGTAGACCAGTACGATTTAAATCAGATAAACCCTCAAAAATCGGGTTATAAAGACCGGTTGATGCGTGATTTTTATATGCTAAAGAAGAAGGATTAATTCTATTTTTCAATTTTATTTAAATCTCATGTAACATTTTGTTTGAAATGTATCTAAAGGCTAAACTTTAAATTCATTTCTTATGAAAAATCTTAAAATGATATGGTACATAGTAGTCATGATTTCTACTGTCCAACTTGTAGGTCAAAATAGCTTTAAAGTCGAAGTTTATGGTGAGGGAGAACCTCTTTTACTTTTCCCAGGCTTTAGTAGTACTGCAGATGTTTATCAGGAGATTGTTACTAACTTTTCTAAAGATTACCAGGTGCATGCTTTCACCTTTGCAGGTTTTGGGGATGTTGCCCCTATCCAGTCGGCATGGCTCGAAACGATAAAGAAAGATGTGGAAATCTACATCACTAAAAAGAAGCTTAAAAATATTAGCATCTTAGGCCACAGTATGGGTGGGACTTTAGGCTTATGGCTAGCTTCAGACCAGGACGTTTATAAAAAACTAATCTTAATCGACGCATTACCTGCCATGGGAGCATTGATGTTTCCAAACTATGACAGTGAATCCATACAATATGATTCGCCTTATAACCAACAATTATTAGAAATGAGCGAGGCCGATTTCGAAACAATGGCAAATCAAATGGCTATAAACTTAAGTCTTGATCCAGAAGGCCAAAAAAGGATTGTGGAAGATATGCTTAGAAGCGATCGAAAGACTTATGTGTATGGCTATACCGATCTTTTGAAGTTAGATTTACGGCAAAAATTAGCTAATATTAAGGTTCCCGTTTATATTCTTGCGGCTAATCTTCCCTACGGAAAAGAGGTGGCCACCATAAATTATAAAAACCAATACCAAAACCTGAGTGATTATAAGCTTCATTTTGCAGAAAATTCCAAGCATTTTATAATGTATGACCAGCCAGTATGGTTAATCGATCAAATAAAAATGGCCTTGAATACCAATGAGTAAAAAACTGGAATTTCAGGAAATATACTACTCCAATTACCCAAAAGTAATACGGCTTTGCATGGGATATCTTAATGGCAATGAAGCTTTAGCTAAAGATTTGGCGCAAGAGGTTTTTATTAAAGTGTGGCAGTACATTAAAGATTTTCGTGGAGAAGCTACAATTTCAACCTGGATTTATAGAATTACCGTAAACACCTGCTTACAGGAACTACGGAAGCAAAAAACAAAGCCATTAAAAATTGACATTGCTGGTAATGACACTATCGAAGACCCCACAACCGAAAAGCAATTTGCCAGTATGTACCGCTGTATCGATAAACTTTCTGCAGAAAATAAATCGATTATTCTATTAGAACTGGAAGGTTTGCCTCAAAAGGAAATTGCAGAAATCACCGGGATAAATCATGCCGCAATACGAACTAGAATTCACCGAATTAAAGATCAACTTTCTAAATGTGTAAAAAATGAATGATTTTCAGCATATCAAAAAACAATGGCAAAGCCATCAAGCGCCATCACCGATTAAAAATAGTGATGAAATCATAGCAAAGTCGCAAGGAATAAAGCGTAAACAAAGAATTACAAAAATTATCCTGGGCATTACCGTGCTTCTGCTAATTGCTTTTTTCTTTTACGTTTCGGCTTACAAAAATACAAGAGCCTTTTGGGGATTGGGACTTATGATTGGCAGCCTGTGCATTAGGATTATCATGGAATATGCCAGTAGTTTAAAAAAAGAAAGTTTCCCACTTTATCAAAGTATGCTCGCTTTTAACAAGCAATTGGTTCAGTACTATAAATCCAGAAGAAAAATTCATTATTTATGGACTCCTTTGTTATTTGCTACGTATATACTTGGATTCCTACTATTACTACCTATTTTTAAGCAGCAATTATCAGCAGGATTCTATATATACATTATAATTTCTTCGATCATAATTTTTATAGCTTTAGCGGTACTTATAGGTACTCAGATAATAAAAGAGCTAAAAATCATCAAAAGTTTACAGTAGGTACTACCAAAAAATTAAAATGAGCGCCAACAGTATATAAAGAAAAAGCCTCTCTAAATGAGAGGCTTTAGTTTTATTTTTTAGAAGCTGCTACAGATTCTTTACGGAATTCTTTCAAAAGCTTCTCTAAAGCTAAAGAAGATTTTCTTGCGCGTGTTCCTGCTGCTTTGTTCCCAGATTCTAACTGAGCATCAGCATCAGTTTTAAAAGCTTCAAATGTCTCATTGATATTTTCTACCAATTCTTTCATATTGTTTTTATTTAAAAGATTAATTAGACAGGCGAAAATAAAATAATATTCCACTTTAAAAGACAATTCCATAAAAATTCCCACTCTAAATACTCAATTTTAGCATATGGAGAGTTTATTGTTAAAGCCTAAATGGAAATATCCCATTGAATTCGGAACCTAAACTCATCTTTTATTCCAACGTCTGCTGTTTCCAGATCAAATTCAGAAACCTCCATCGTCAATTTATTTCTATGCCCTTTAAAAAACCAGTTAAAAGCAAGGGTTATTTCATCTAAGTAATAATCCTGTAGTGTGTTTGGCGTAAAATTAGCGTAACGGGCAGCAATTTCTAAAGGTTCTGGCCACCAGGCCAAGGACTGGTGTGCTAAATAACCGGCCTGAAAATAAAATCCGTTTAATTTAGTTTCCTGATTATTCACCCGATCTTGAATATTTTTCCAGTGCAACTCAGATTGCCAACTAAATCCCTTGTAAACCAAAGCAGTTTCTAAATTGGCCTGATTTATACGATATTGGCCGGGATTCTGTTCTTCAAACCCTTCCAAGACGCCTCCACCAGAAGATGAAAATCGGGTATAGGGACTCCTGTTTGTTACTCCGGCAAGAGCGATAATTGCTGCTGGTTTTTGGTGAATGCCAAGATCGCTACTTGTAAAACCTAAATTTTCTCCAAACATATTCCATTGAATGCGGCCAAAATACATCAGGTTTTTATCGTCGTTCTCCCTGGCTCCACGGCCACTACCGGTAAAAACACCAAGCCAGTAATTAAAGTCCAGGGGGCCTTTGGTTCGCAATCTTCCATAAAGCTCTACCCCCTGCTGCCTGTCTACGGTAAAAGACCGGTTTAAAATTGAACGATCTACGGTTTGTTGTGCTCCACTACTTATACGGCGTTCCCTGGAAAATTCAAGCTTCCACTGCCCTACTTTTATATTTAACCATTCCCAACGCTCTATCATGATCCGGTAATCTAAAAGATTAGATTGCCCCAGCTCATACTCCCAATAATATTTTAACCAGGGTTTGTAGGCATGTCCACCAACTTTTAGTCTAGAGCGATTTACCTTAAAAACATTATTGCTGTTATCGGAAAAATTGTTGAACGTATAAGGGTCGTTATCACTTGGTGTGGCAAACCTAAACTGTAACCTGCTTTGAATCTGAAGCAAATAATTATTATCACCAGATCTAAATTCGAATCCTTTTTCGCCGTATTTAAAACGCCAATCCTGAAAAACTGAATTGTTACTTTCCTCCGCTGACTGGGAAAAACCGCTATTGGAAGAAAGACAAAAAACAAAATTGAGCAGTAAAAGCCTTAATAAATAAGGTGTACCATACTTCATAGTCCATTTTTAAAGTATGGGTTCAAAAATAAAGAATTCTAACTTCTTAACATTACAATAATATTAAAGAAACAATTAATTTACATTGTATTATTACTCTAATGCCTCTACCCAGATATATAAACCAGATATATAAATTTGAACTTCTTAGCTTATTAAAGTATTTTCGTGCTGAATGACGTGCTGTTTTACACTCTCCTGAAATTCCTGCGGTGTCATTCCTGTATGTTGCTTAAAAAATCTACTGAAGTAAGACCGATCCTTAAATCTTAAATTAAATGAAATTTCTTTAATGGTATTTTCACTATGAATGATTTGACGTTTGGCTTCAAGGATTAAACGATCATGGATTAATTGAAGTCCGGTTTTATCTAATTTCTCCTTTAATATCTGGTTTAAGCGTTTGGCACTTAAGCCCAATTGTTTAGCATAAAACCCGGTATCGCGTTCTTCAAGATAATAGTTCTCCAACAATAACATAAACTCATAAATTCGTTTTTCATTAATATCATGCTGCGTAAAATGCTGCTCTTTTAATTGTATAAGTTGCAATAAAAAGACCTTTAATAGGGCCTTGATCATAATCAGGTTCATTTCTTCTTTTTGGTATTCTTCAGAAAGAAGAGTATAAATAGCGTTCAAGCCCTTAGAGCTTTGTTCGGTGACCTGCAAACAGGAAAATTCTCCCTGGATGTTGAACATTCTAAATACATCCAGTAAAAATTCTTTAAGATCATCTTCCAGTAACTCTCTTTTAAAAGAAAGCAATACCCCTTTTTTTCCAGCTTTATTTAATTGATGTACTCGATAAGGCGGAATAAGATAAATCCAGTCGCCCTGTAAGGTTTGAAAAGAATGTTGTGGTACATGCAAAGCCTTTTCATTTTTAAGCCAAACAATCTCAAAAAATTCCCGACGTCCCGGGTCGTCAAGATAAGAAGGAGGACAATCTATTAAATCCCGAATATATAGTACCTTATTACTTAGCATAATCTACTTCATTTTATAGTTGAAAACACCTGCTTTCCAAAAAGTACCACAAAACTAGCTAATCTCACCCAACATTTTTCATCAATAAGCAAATTGTACCACACATCTATCAAATCGTATACAAATTTGCGTAATGATGCCCTCTAATTTTGTGCCTCCCAAACATAGAGAATAATTATAAAGACGATTAGCTATGAAAAATAGAAATAATGCCAATTCCAGAATCAGCATTCAAAAAGCCTATGATATTATTATAAACGAGCACGTTAACCTATATCATTCTTTAAACTTCGAGAACATTGAAACTATCGAAGAAGCTTTAAAAAATGCAGATCGAATTTTTCTAATCGGGGCAGGTAGGACCGGCTTTATGGTAAAAGCGGCCACCATGCGTTTAATGCATTTGGGATATCAGGTACATGTTGTAGGAGAAACCACTACGCCGGCTATTGGTAAAGATGATCTACTCATTGCCGTGTCTGGATCTGGTACGACCAAGTCTATTATAAATGCGGCAGAGACTGCCTCTAAAAATGAAGCTCAAATTGTATGTTTTACCACAAACGATTCGTCGCCATTAGCACAACTTTCAAATTATACAGTTTTAATTCCTGCTGCAGGAAAACAGGAACATAAAAATGCTATTTCTCAGCAATACGCCGGGAGTCTTTTTGAACAGGGATTCCTACTATTATTTGATGCGCTTATCCAATACCTATGGAAGCAATCTGATAACAGTGCGGAGCAATTGTGGAAAATGCATGCCAACATGGAATAATTACGAACCAAAAATATAAATTAAACATAGAGGATTATGACTAGATTACAAGTAGCAATCGATTTGCTAAAAACTGAAGATGCTATTGCTTTGGCTACCAAAGTAGCTCCTTATATTGATATCATTGAATTAGGAACTCCGCTTATAAAGAGTGAAGGACTTAGTGTTATCACTGCAATGAAGGAAGCATTTCCAGATAAAAAAGTTTTTGCTGATTTTAAAACTGCAGATGCAGGTGCTCTGGAAGCCGAGATGGCTTTTAAAGCGGGAGCAGATTATATTACCATTTTGGGATCAATAGACGATGCCACCATTATTGGTGCTGTAGAAGCGGCTAAAAAATATGACCGCGCCGTAGTGGTAGATACTATTGGTGTTAAGGACCGTGTAAAACGTGCCCAGGAAGTTTCTAAACTAGGAGTAGAATTTGTAGAATTACACGCAGGTTTAGATGAGCAGGCAAAACCGGGATATTCTATCGATGTGTTAATCGACGAAGCTTCTAAAGCTGGTGTACCTGTGTCTATCGCTGGTGGTGTAAACAAAAATAGCATTGCTAAAGTAAAAGCATCTGGTGCTGTTGTAGCTGTAGCCGGTGGAGCGATCTACGGCGCTGAAGATCCAGCAGCAGCGGCAAAAGAACTAAAAGAGGCTTTAAGCTAAGCTTTTAGTATAGATTATTCAAAATTTAGATTTGTCATTAAGGCTGGTATTTTACCAGCCTTTTTTGTTTTTACATAAACTTTCTGCGCAGCAAGCTTCTTATTTATTATAAAATTATTTTTTATAACAAAGACTCCTATTTCTTCCCACTAATTTATCATCATGAGATTGGAGTATTCAACTTCAATCATCTATAAATATTAGATTTATAGATGATTTATTATTTTGTTTACTAAAACTATTTTTAGGTATATTTATTTACTAATGTATTAGAAATGAAATTCCAGAAACCAATACGAATTTTGGCTGTAGATGATAATCTGGTAAACCAGTTTTTAATACGGAGCATTATTTTAAAATTATACCCAAAAGCCGAAATTATTACTGCCGATACTGGAGAAGAAAGCATTGAAATATTTCGGAAATCGTCAAATTTTGATCTTATTTTAATGGATCTGCAATTACCGGGAATTAGCGGTTATGAAGCCAGTAAAAAAATAAAAAAATTGGTACAAGGTAAACCTACACCTATTGTTGCTTTAAGCGCCAGCAAAATGGAAGATATGATTAGCAAAGGAAAACCGGCAGGAATAGATGATTTTTTAAGCAAACCTATTTTACCGGAGACCACAAGAAAGATCTTAATAAAATATATCTTCGATAAATAACGTCTTATAAGATTTGAAGACTCCTTTTGAAGAAAATCAGAATACCCGGTGTAAGCTCACAAACTATGGACTGTAAAACTAATTAGCATCTCAAGCCATCGTGATAATTATGGATAGTGGGGAGTATACTATTTTTGTAGTTTGCCTATAAAAAACTGACTCGTCTTAATTTTAAAAGACCAGTCAGTATTATTTGATTTCAAGGTAGTAATTACAGCTAATTTTGTTTTTCTAAAGTTTTATTTTCTTTGTTGATTTCCTGCATTACTTCAGCAAAAGCAGTTACCGATTTTTTTCGATCTTCAGCATCGTACATCGCAGACACTGCGATTAGCTCGTCTACTTTAGTTTCCTCTAAAAATGCTTTCGTTTTCATTTTTACGCTTTCTTTACTTCCTACAAAAGAATATTTAAGCATTTGCTGTACCGAAGGATGCTGGAGTACCCCCCTTAGTTCTGAGGTCATAGGGGTTGGAGGCTTTAAGCCTTCTCTTTCTCCAGTTAGAATTCCTAAAAACATTCGGATTAAAGTAGTAAATAATTCGTTTGCTTTTTCATCGGTTTCGGCAATGATCACATTCACTCCGGCCATACAATAAGGGGCTTGTAAAACATCAGAAGGAGTAAATTCTTCTCGATAAATCTGTAATGCGTTATGCAGATGATTCGTTGCAAAATGACTTGCAAAGGCATAAGGTAAGCCTTTCTTAGCCGCTAAGTGTGCACTATCTGTGCTGGAACCTAAAATATACAAAGGCACATTGGTACCTTCAGCAATAGCAGCCCTAACATCTGAAGTTCTATTTTCTGCAGCAAAAAAGCGCTCTATTTTTTCAATTTCAGAAGGAAAAGATTGTGCAGCCTGCATAAAATCAGATCGTATAGCTCTGGCTGTTTTAGGATCTGTACCCGGTGCTCTTCCTAATCCCAGATCTACCCGATCTGGATATAATCTTGCAAGGGTACCAAACTGCTCGGCAATCACCAAAGGTGAATGATTAGGAAGCATAATCCCTCCGGATCCTACTCTTATTTTCTCTGTATTTTCTGCAATATAGCCCATTAATAAAGAGGTAGCACTACTACCTACATGCTCCATATTATGATGCTCTGCAAACCAAAAACGATGATATCCCTTAGCTTCGGCAAGTTTGGCTAAATCACGGGAATTGTTTAATGTTTCTTTATAAGTATTTCCTTTAGAAACATGTGCCAGTTCCAGGATCGAATATTTTATATCTTTCTTATTCATATATTTAAATATTTCAATATATTAATTACTAAAAATTAAAGGTTTTTTAGTGTATTCACATAGTTATCCAACAGCTTTTCATTAATGGAATAGGAATAAAAACGCCCTTCTTTATGTGGTAAAATAATATCTGCTTCGGTCAGCTTTTTTATATGATGACTAACCGAAGGCTGTGCCAAGGCTAAAGAAGTTACAATGGCAGAACAATCTAAATTACCATCATTAGCACGAATGGCTTTTAAAATAAGAAGTCGGTTACGATCTCCTAGTGCTTTTGTTATTTTTTCAACCTGTTTTAATTCCAAATCTATAATAGCCAGATTAATTCTTATTTGATTGGATCATACCAATTTTGGTATATATTAAGTAGCATTAAATTCTAAACCTTACAAAAAATTATAGCTATCTGAAAACACCCCTTTTAAGTGTGTAAATCTGGCAAAATTTCAGTAATTTAAAGCTTAAAATAAAGTCATGGCAAAAGACATATTTTGCTAATAAGTTAAGTTTTCAAAAGCTTAAAAAATGGAAAAAACAGTGGGAATATTATATTCTAGCGTAGATGGACAAACCCTTAAAATCTGTAAAGAAATTGTCACACATATAGAAAATGCAGGTTTTAAAACCGAATTATTCGATATTAATGACTTTCAAAGTTCAATCTCCAAATATTCCATTTTCGTAATAGGTGCCAGTATTCGCTATGGCAAGCACAATAAAAAAGTAACTGAATTTATTGAAACGCATAAAAATGAGTTGGAAAATACCAATTCGGCTTTTTTCTCGGTGAATTTAGTAGCCAGAAAACCAGAGAAAAGTCATTATAATACCAATCCTTATGTTATTAAATTCTTTAATGCCACAACATGGCAACCGAAATTAATAGATGTTTTTGCCGGAAGATTAGATTATCAATCCTATTCTTTTGTTGATCGTATGCTTATTAAAATGATCATGAAAATGACAAATGGTCCTACAAAAACAAATCAACCCATTGAATTTACTGATTGGAACCGTGTTAAAGCTTTTTCTCAGAAAATTCTTACTACCTAAAAGGCGATGAAAAAAGTCAATTTTACCTTTCTTAGAATAACTATGTAAATAAAGGGATTTTAAACATATCACCTTAAAATCGAAGATGTCTTTCCCTGGCTATTAAATATTCTAAAACAATATCTGGCCTGTCGGTTTGGATAATATTAATGCCTTTATTTAAAAAATATTCTAAAGTATCTGGATTTTGTTCAGCCGCCTTATCAAGTTTTCCTAATGCATTCGCAAAAACGGGCTTTTTATAATATTGCTGTACTTTTTTAATCAAAGCAGGGTTTCTATCCCGTTCTGAATTCCCTAAGTGTACAATATCCGGGTCTATATTTAGCATTGCTCTTTTAATCGCTCTGCGATTCATACTTACCTTGGTCATTCGCATAGCAGAAGGTAAATATTTATTGATTTTTCTCATTACATGATGTCTGCTTTCATAAAATACAACCGAATTAACAGCCTCTTGTTCTTTTATAACATCAAGTACTTTTTTCAAGTTTCTGGTATTTAATTTCAGATCTAAATCGAGTAAAATTTTGTCTTTGCTCAACATCAGAACTTCGGCAAGACTTGGTACAGAAAAAGGTGTTTCGTTTCCCTGATTATCGACTAGATTGAATTCGCAAATTTCTGCATACGTAAGTTTCCTTATTTTTCCTGTTCCGGTTGTCATTCGATCGATAGTTTTATCATGCATAAGAATGGGAATGCCATCTTTAGTTATTTGCACATCAATTTCTACGATATCAATATGATGATCTATTGCATCTTGAATTGCGGGAATAGAATTTTCTGGGTAATTAACATGCATTCCGCGATGTGCTGCGACCAGTATTACCGATGGCGAAGGATTAAAAAGACCTTCTTTGGCATATTCGAAGGCACTAAGGTCCTGTGCTTTACAACATTCAAAAATAAGTAATACAACTAATAAAACTTTATATCTTATCATCTTAAAAAATCGCTTAGCTTTTATTAATCCCTTAATTTCTATTCCAGATTAGAATCGTCATTTTTAAACTTAGTTTTTCTTACCAAATTAAACTATGAGCCTGGTCATTTATCTGCTAACAATTTTTGCTTTTCTTCGTGGTCTTAAAAAGTAGGAAGAACTAAATTCTTCCCACTTTTTTGTTAATGCACTAAACTGTTAAATATGAAGAAAAGTTTTTTGTTAGTACGAAAATATTAGAATCCATAGCATTATAAGTTATACGAAAGTTACCAAATGTTAATTCAATATTAGGCTTACTCCCTTTTTATCAGACTTCTAGAAACATAAATTTAATAGACAAAAAAAATCATTTAAAAACTTATAAAGTTTGCTTTTATATAGTAACATTGCGCCGAAAAAAATTAGCCTCTGGCTACAATAAAAGTATGCAAACAAGCATTAACCTTACAGAGTATTATCTAAAAAAAAGAAAAATGAACAACAAGACATTTAATCTCGAAATATTAGAGCCTATAGACTTCGAAAATCCATTTATAATAGAAAGTCTTATAAAAGAACGAATGCTAAACCACCTGGATGGTGAATATCATATTCAATCCGTAGATCTTTCTTTAAACAGGCGTGATAACTACGTACTTATCGTAGTTGTTAACCTTATAGACTAGCGCAGATTTAAGGCCTGTGCTCTATAAAGTACAGGCCTTAAATTAAACTATTTTAGTAAATTACCTTGGGGTAAGCCTACAAGCTATTCTTAAAAAATCATTTTTATTTCAAAGCATCACGATAATCATCGAGACCCTGAATTTATATCTATAGATCGAGTAAGTATTTGATAAGTCCTATCTACAAACACGCTTCTTCTTATAATCCTCTTTCTCCCTACTACAATTCATCCAAAATACTATGTCATTCACCGATAGTAAAAAATAACCTGTCGATAAAAAAAAGCGATCGCCTGGAACTCATTTATTTTCGTGTTATAAATCAACCAGGTTATGAAGCGAAAATTACTTTTTCTCAGTCTTTTAGTTTCCTTTATCGCAACTGCACAAAACTACCAGTTTTTAGGAACCTATGATAGCCAGGGAGTACCCGATTATTTAGAGGGTCGTGATGACATAAGTACTGAGACCATGAAAATGATCATGGATGCCCTGCCCGAAGGTTATCCGGTTCCAGATTACAATCCACATTACATCACTGCAGGTTATGATACCGATCTGATATTAGATAAAGATGCCGCCGTATGGGTTACTTTTGTAAAGGAAGGCGCAGGCTACAAAAATGTACTAGGATTTTACACTTATGATATCAATGCACCAAAAGTAAAAAAGCCGTTGCCAGAAGATATTACTATTATTTTCCCCAATGTTTCTGAAGGCGGATCTGGAGGCGGACTTCGTGCAGGATATAAAGTTAGAATCGGTGATTTTAAAGCGGGGACGGGCATTGGATGGGTGCTTTTGGCAAATGGCTGGAAAGGTTATGTTACCGCCGGGCAATGGCAGGTATTCTCCAATCCTGATTATAATCCTGAAGCGGATCCTGAATTACGAAATCACAACGTGCTACTTGCCGATCCAGAAAACGAACGCTTCATCCTTGGATTCGAGGATATAAGAAGAGATTATGCAAGTTGCGATCAGGATTTTAATGACGCCTTATTTTATGTAACTGCAAATCCTTACGATGCGATTAGAACAGCAAATTACGTAGATATAAAATCTGCTACCGATGTAAGCTCTGCCAATCTTGGCGGTCTGGAAAGTAATGGTGATCTAGCCTCGCTAATTGCCAAAAGAAACTTTAACCGAATTAAAGAAAACAATTTTAAAGATAGTAAACGTAAACAATCAAAATATAAAGCTCAAGGCCCATTTATGAAAAATTCCCAGGTGAATCTGGAATCCCTACTACCAGAAACCGGGATGTTTGGCTCTGAGCAATCTTATGAGTCTAGCCCGGAAGATCTTCTTTCGATTACCAATGCGAAAGAGATTTTCTCGGTAGATTATTACCAGGGTGATAAACGTGTCGCTGCCGCTTTAGCAACCTTAACTGATAACAGCATTTACGATCACTCTAAAGTAATTTGTGACCGATTAAATAGTTCGAGTTTAGAAGATATACGGACTATAAAATTAGCCGGACATGAAATTATTATGATTAAAATCCTTAGAGCCAGCGGGCAATTAGAATATGCTCTCAACTTTTCCATTCAGCTTAACGGATCGGCAGGAAATAAACTATACAGTTTCTGGAATATTGGGGATTATCCAAAAGGAGATTATGCAAACTTTCAAATTTGGGGAGGTTCTATGGGACAGGTAAGCACCTTGGCAAAACATGTTATCGACACCTTTAAAACAGCAAATGGTTTGAGTTTTAATACTGACGAAAGTGAGATTCCCAGTGTTTTTGTAAAAAAAGGAGTTTATAAAAATGGGCAATTACATCTGAAGATCAAAAATAATTCGGGTGCCGCAGCGGTTAAGCTTCAGGGAAATATGCGTGCTACCGAGGTCGCTTCATCAACTGCATTTAATCAAAATCTTGGATTAACTTCAGATTATGAAGAAGAAATTGTGGTAAATGCCGGAAGTTTATTCGATGTAGGACTGGAAATTCAAGGAAATAATTCACCAAAAGCAGACGCACTTTATTTAGCCGATGGTCCCTGGGGAATTGATTATGCCGATACCGAAACACGAATTAATAATTTTAGTATAGAAGAGGCTAATTTGGATAGTTTCAATAGTAATTCTTATCAAATTGAGAGAAATGTAGCTATAAATGGTGAACTCTATGGAACTTTAAATGTATTCAGAAACATTTTGGCCGGAGATCAACAATTTTATACTGATGGTTTTGAAGCCTTAGAATTTACTACAAAAAGTAATCTTCCGATTGAAGTGATTTTGGTAACCGAAGGATTAACAGACTGGAATAAAAGATATCGTTACGCCATAAATACGAATGAAGAAGGAAAAACCTACAACCTAAAATTATCAGATTTTCGCAATGATGCTGAAGGTTTTAAAGGCGAGCCGTTAAAAGGGGTAGTATTTTCAGTACAGGGGAATTATACCGCATTTCAGCAATTTAGTGTAAACATTGAAAATGTTCAATTCACAAACTTCAGGGAAATTCCTTCGCAGGAAAAACCTATTGCAGTAGTGGATACTCCTGTAAAGAAAGCTTATAATTATCCAAATCCTTTTAGAAATAATACAAGTCTTGTTTTACCAAAATCAGGAAAAAAAGCGAAGGTGATGATCTTTGATATGGGAGGTAAAATGGTACATCATAAAGAATACGAGTTGGATAACGGAAAAATAGAAATCCCGATACAATTAAAAAGCGTCCCACCGGGAATCTATAACAGTATAATTATCGTAGATAATAAGGATAAATCCCAAATAGGATTAGTGGTAAACTAATGATTGGTTAGTTGGTTAGGTTAGTTATGAGTGAAAGTGCCGGGAGTGGTTACCCGGCATTTTCTTTTTTATTACATTCGTTTTTTAATCTTTTGTATTATGAATATCGAGCAACTAAAATACCCTATTGGCACTTTCCAAAATCCTTCAGAAATTACTTCAGAACAGCTTGAAATCTGGACAAAAGACATTGCAGAATTACCTTCCAAAATAAAGAATATCGCCAATAATCTTGCTGAAGAAGCATTGTCCTGGCAGTATCGACCAGAAGGCTGGACGATTAAACAGGTGATTCATCATTTGGCAGATAGCCACATGAATAGCATCATCAGGTTTAAAATTGCTTTAACCGAGGATAATCCGTCGATTAGAGGTTACGATGAAACCGCATGGGCAGAACTTGATGATTATTCGTGCGATATTCAGCAAAGCCTGATATTATTGGTAGGCTTACATCATCGTTGGATAAAATTAATCGATAATTTTACAGAAGATGATTTGAAAAAAACCTTTTACCATCCTGAGAGACAACAAAAATATACATTGAAAACTGCCATTGGTATGTATGCCTGGCATTCTAATCATCACCTGGCACATATCGAACAGGCGATTAAGTTTAAGGGAAAATTTGAGTAATTTGGAAAACATATAGAGGAAATTTTTATGGTTTGCCGTTATGTTTCTTTTTCTTATTTTACCCAATATTAAAAATGATCATACTTTATGTTTCCCTCTAATCATGTGCTAAAAGTACTATTGATAATAGCATCTTTCATCTTTTCGCTTAATGGCCTAGCTCAGCAAGCCCTAATCTTGGATTCGTTAAGTTTACAGCCTATTCCCTATGCTAATTTGGAATTTGGAAATCATCAGGGAAGTGTAAGTAATGAAGAGGGAATCATATTCGTCCCAAAAAATCATAATCGATACATCCTTTCGCATTTGGGGTATCAAACTAAAAAATTAAATCCAAATGATCTTAAAGATACCCTATATTTAAAAGCCCTTGCTTATAATCTAGACGAAGTTGTATTGCATAACTTTAATGCGAAGGATACTATTTTAAAGGCATTCAGAAACATTCCGAAAAACTTTTTATCACAACCTTATAATCAGGAAGGCATATTTAGGTACAGTTTAAAAGAAAACGGCAAGGGTGTGGAAATGATTGAAACCGACTTTTTATCTTATAAGCCTAGGCTGGAGGATGAGAATATGACCAAAATTTATGAAGTTAAAAAAACAGAAAAATATAAGAAAATAAACCTTCTAAGTGGTGTGGCCGAGTTTTTAAATTTGATGGATCCCACTTTATCAAACGCTCCCGTATTAGAAAAACTAAAAACACTGAATTTTAACTACGCTGGACGTATTGATAATAAGCATGAAACTATTTATAAAATCGAAATCTATAAAGAAGATAACTCAGCAATTGGGCATATTTTTCTGAGCAAAAAAAATCTGGCCCTCAAAGAGATAAAAGTAGAATATTTTAGAACTGCCCAATCCCCATTAACTCAAGAAGATCCAAATTATACCACAAGGGTTGCTTCACTAATTAAAATAAATACTTCTGAAAATGGTAAACAGTTTTTGTCTTACGCTGAAATTACTAATGATATAAAATCACTTTTTAAGAACGACTCTATTTATGATTTCCGGATAAAAGGGAAAATCGCTTTCAACAAATTAATAGAAGGTAAAGAAGTAAAAAAATTTAATAGCAATTATAATTCTAAAAAAGCTTTTAATAAAACCGTAGCGAAATTTAAGCAAAAACAAAAATGGACCAATAGTGAAATGCTACCTATGACTAGTGAAGAACTAGAGATCCTAAACCATATTTATAATTAGTTTACTTATTTGACAATAGAGATTAATTTCACTGGTAACAATTGCTTTAGTTATCCGGGATGTCTAGACATAAAATATTCTTCTAACAACTACCTCACGGCAAGCCGTGAGGTAGTTTAGTTCACGGTACCTTAACACATTAAGGTTATGATTCTAACTATCTGGTTTCAAACACAGGTCTATTTAAAAATATCCATTTCAATCGGAACCCAATTTCAGTAAATGTAAATCCCGCAGCAGTGGCTGAAGCAATGTTACTTCGAGTGCCATAAAAATTCGCTAAACAACGCTCTGAAAACTTATACCCGAATTTCCCCTGGATACGATAGGTTGATTGTTTAGGATCATCTTCGATAAACTGGTAACCTACCGCAGCTGTTAAACCATAAAACAAACCTTTGGTTTCTACCGCATTTTCATCCATCAGGAAGTCAGCAAATACCTCAACTGCATTAAATCGCGACGGACTAAAATAAATCGTAGGCACCTGATTTTTAAAACTCAAAAATTGATAATTAATCCCACCTTTTAATACCGGCTTGGATAAAAAATTATAATATAACGAGGTGAACAACAAATTTCTGCTATTCTCATCACTCTGTGAACTATAATAATACTGCGTAAACCATCCCAAATTAAAATTGGTGCCCATATTATAATTCATGTAGTAATTATTCACTACAATTTCACGATCTAAAAGATCGGCATTAAAGTTTTGTACTTCGCGATTATAACCAACTTCTAAATCTTGCAATTTATAAGGCTTAATTTTGAAGAAAGCCTGAGCCAAAAACTGGTTGTAATTATTACTAAAAGAGTTCGCCGAATTAATTCCGCCTAAAACATGAAAACTCGCTTTTGGATGAAATTTATAGCTACCACCTAAACTGAAATTGTTAGAGGAAGCTTCATTTTCAGTAATACTATTTCTGGTTTTTCGATAGTTGTAATTGGCATTAAAGCTTAATTTTGTACTTACCGGAAATTCAATATTGGTGTTTGTAGCATAGGCCTTATTATCCCCATTATCGAACGTATAATTTATTTTTTCTTCTATTACTGGAGTAAAACTGCGGTCTAACTTTCCTATAAAATTAGTCGCATCTTTTTGATTGGGAAAAACCTTTAAAGTTTGATAAGCCGCATCGTAGGCATTTTTTGTCTCTCCATCTGCGAAATAGGCATTGGCAATCCCTAAATTTCCATCAAACGAAGCGGTATCTTTTTCTAAAATTTGCTGATAATCGGCAATGCTTTCTTTAAAATCACTTCTATACATTCCTAAAGTAGCGCGTAGTGATAGTACCCAGTTCTCTTCGCCATAGGTAGTTATTAATTCTGAAATATAAGCTTCAGCATTCTTAAAATCTTTGTTCCATACAAGAGTTTGAGCATAACGCTCTCTGGATGCCTGGAGCGAAGTTGAATCGCCTAAAACCTCGGCTTTTTCAATCGCTTTTCCCGCAAGTGACTGAGCTTCTTTTTCATTTTCTGCAATATGTGCAGCTAGAGCCATTCCGTTTAGCGCTACAATACTGTCTTTAGCATTTTTAGCCAATTCTAGATACACATTTTTTGCTTCTTCGGTCTCTTTAGTGATCAAATAGATGTTGGCTTTATTTAGCAAAGTTTCCCGGTCACCAGAAAAGTCTTCTAAATTTTTATTTAATAAACTAATCGCGGGCTCATACTCCTGATTTTGCATTTTTTGATAGGCAAATCCTAAGCGAATATATTTTTTAGATACCATTGCATTTGGATTACCGGGAGAAGTTTCTAAAGCACGATTTACATAAAGCAATGCATTATCATATTCCTTTAAATTAGAAAGGGTGTTGGCAAAACCTAAAAGTGCCGCAAAATTTTCAGGATATCTTTGCACAAGATCGCTGTAGTATTCCTTAGCTTTATTAAAATGACTTCCCCATAAAAGAGATTCGGCATAATTTAGCTCGATTTCTATATCGCCAGGATATTCTTCCAGTAATTCTGTAAAAATTGAAGTTGCTTTTTGCGGTTCCCCATTTAGTCCTACGGCCCTACCATAACATAAATTTGCAGTTTTGTTATCGGGATACTCTTTAAGGATTGCTTCAAAAAAAGTTTCAGCTTTCGCAAAATTTCCTTTCTCTAAATAGCCAAAACCTTCTTGCATGTCTTGTGCAGATAATAGCTGAATGCCAAAAAACAATAAAAATAATAGGTTAAGTTTTTTCATGGGTACTAGGTTAATTTTTGTAGTTGCAAGTTAAGTCTGTTTTAGTCTTCATTCATCTACATAAAACTTCCGCTCAACGAAATAGAATCCCTTTTCACTGAAATCTCTTGGATATTTGTTCCGATATCTAATCTAAAACCAAGTTAAAATGACTGTATCACAACTAAAGGTAAGAAAAATAACACCCGAACAGTTTTTTATGCTTAGTGCAATGGGCGTTAATTTAGGAAACTACCTATATAATTTACTGTTAGGTAGAATTTTAGGCCCAGAGCAATTTGCTAATGCAGCGATATTAATCACTTTTTTGCTGGTACTGTCTTTTATAGCAATGACGTTCCAATTAACCGTTGCAAAGTTCACCGCCGGTTATGAAACTGAAAAACAACTTCATTTTCTTAATTATGTAAAAAAGGCCAGTCTTATCATTGGTATATTGGCATCCCTTGCAGTGGTATTATTTGCGGGACAACTACAGCAGATTTTTAATACCGATAGTAAATGGATGTTTATCATATTTGGCGTGGGAATACCACTTTACTTCTTAATGAGTGTAAACAGAGGATTTTATCAGGGAAGTAAAAGTTTCTATAAACTTTCGGCCACCTATCAAACCGAAATGTTTAGCAGATTGATCATCACACTTCTTCTGGTAACGCTTTTGGCTAATGGATCATCTGTTTTAATAGCATCTGGAATTTTGATCTCATTCATTTTCGGACTGATCCCCTTTAAAAACAGCGGAAACTTTTTTACTAAAGTAACTTTAGAAACGAACGATCGTAAAAATCTTGTAAACTTTATTGCTATCACTGCTTTCTATGAGCTTACACAAATCATCATTAACAACAGTGATATTTTATTGGTAAAACATTATTTTAACTCTTATGACGCAGGCTTATATGCTTCTTTAGCTTTAATAGGACGATTAGTGTACTTTGTAGCATGGATGTTTGTAATGATCTTATTGCCAACCGTAGTGCAAAAAAAGAAGAATGGCGAAAATACCTTACCCGTGCTTTTTAAATATGTTGGTTTCGTAAGCCTTTTAGCAGTAAGCATAGTTACGGTAACATTTTTCTTCCCAGAGTTTATTATAAACATCATGTTTGGAGAAGCCTACACTAGTATTGCTCCACTATTATGGAAGTATGCTATGGCCACATCCCTTTTTGCAATCTCTAATGTATTTGTGTATTATTTTCTATCGATCGATAAATATATGCCGGTGGCTTTATCTGGTGTCTTTGGCTTAGGCCAGGTAGGATTAATTGTTTTCTTTCATAATTCTTTAAATCAGGTGGTTATTGTACAGATAATTATTATGATGATGTTGCTTTTCATTCAACTTGTTTATTTCTTTTACCAACACAAAAAGAAAACTCACCTACAGTAATTTACCATTTATCGAAGAAGAAAAAATAAAGATCGCTTTTAATGGATATTTGAATCACAATTAAACAATGAACGAGGAATTCCTCGAAAAACTAACTCCTCTCAAAAAGAGATTTTAAAACCAAATTTACCATGAAACTAGCAATTGTAACAGCATTCCCTCCTAGTAAAGTAACCTTAACGGAGTATGGATATCATTTGGTAAAGCATTTTGCTTTAAAAGATGAGGTTGAAGAGATCGTATTGATTACAGATCATACAGAAGAAGAAAAGCAAATTGACTTTGATGCGAATTGCAAGATCACCGTTAAAGATTGCTGGAAGTTTAACAGCTATTCCAATATTATAAATATATACAAGGCAATTTCCGCTGAGAAACCAGATGCCATCTTATTCAATCTTCAGTTTATGAAGTTTGGAGACAAAAAGGTAGCTGCAGCATTAGGTTTAATGCTTCCTATGATCTTCAAGATTAAAAGAATACCTACAATTGTTTTATTGCATAATATTTTGGAAACCGTAGATCTTGAAAAAGCCGGATTCACTCAGAATAAGTTAATGCAAAAAATGTATAATCTTATAGGTTCTACCCTTACAAGACTGGTATTACAGGCAGATCTTGTAGCGGTAACCATTAGTAAATATGAGTATATCCTAAAGTCAAAATATAAAAAGAAAAACGTCATGCTAATTCCGCATGGTGCTTTTGAAACCCCTGCTGAACCGAGTTACGATCTACCTAAGGGTCCAAAAAAGATCATGACTTTTGGCAAATTTGGCACCTACAAAAAAGTAGAAATCTTAATTGAAGCAATCGAGAAGTTAAGAAAGACTTCTAAGCAGGAAATGGAGATTGTTATTGCAGGAACCGATAGTCCAAACACTCCAGGTTATATTGAAAGCATGAAAGAAAAATATAAAAATGTTCCTAATCTTACATTTACCGGTTACGTTGAAGAAAAAGATGTACCGGTAATCTTCGGAGAAAGTGCGGTAGTTGTATTTCCCTACACCTCAACTACCGGCAGCTCCGGAGTGTTACACCAGGCCGGCAGCTACGGGAAAGCGGTCGTACTTCCAGATTTAGGAGATCTGGGTATTTTGGTAAGGGAAGAAGGCTATCGTGGGCAGTTTTTCACGCCTTCTAATGCCGATTCTCTGGCCAAAGCAATCGATGCTATTATCTCTAACGATGGCTATAGAGTAGAGCTGGGAAAAAGAAATTATAAAGCTAGTTGTTCGTTACCTATGGAAAAAATTACAGATATGTACTTAGAACAGTTTCATCGAATTAAAAATAAAAATTTCAAAAACGGAATGAGCGTAGTTCAATAGATTGGTGTTAGTGAGTTATATATTTAAAAGCAGGCTTAGGTTCTCCTTTCTGGTCTAAAAAGCCAAAGAATCTTTGCCTGCTTTTTCTCCATGGCAACCTCCCCACTACCGCTGTAGGAACTTCCTTAAAATCGTATAAAGTCCAAGACATAAATGCAAGGTTTTCTTTTTTAAAGAAGTCTTGCATTTTTTTATGATAATTGGCCTGATCTTCCTCATCGGTACCAAAAGGATTCCATAAACCGTGATAAGAGCTCATCCCAAATTCTTGCATCACGATAGGTTTATTTGGAATTTCTTTCTCTAGAATTTTGAAATCTGAGTCCAGTTTTTCAAAATCTTTATAAAAATGAAAAGAAACAAAATCTACTTCTTTCTTTAAATTTATCGCAGCTTCAGGTGACGACCAACCAATAGTTATTAAATGGTTTGGATCGTATTTTTTAATCTCATCAGCTATGTGAGACAACCACTGCACTACCAAATCTTTCCCACGACTATCAAAGTCAAGATCAGGTTCATTTTTTAAATCCCAGGCCAAAATTGCCGGATGCTCTTTAAAAGAAGAAACAATCTGTTGGGCATGGCGATGCGTTAAGGTCCAGTCTAAAACCGAATAATCGCCATAAAAATCAAACAAAGTAACCACTACCTTTAATTGATTTTCTTCGGCCAAATCCACAACTTTTCTTAGCTTTTCTAATTTTTGCGGAAGCACTTCAGCTTTGCCAAAATCTTCATACTGAATAAAAATACGAATACTGTTTAATCCCGCGTTTTTTATAATTTCGAAATCCCTGGCAATCGTATCACTACTGAAGTTTTCTCCAAACATATCCCAGGGCGATTCCTTTGGATAATAATTGATTCCCTTTATTTGAAATTCATTATTTTGAACATAAATTTTATTGCCTTTAACCGCTGCTATCTTACTTGTAACAACTGAATCTTCTTGAGAAGTAGTCGCTTGTTTTACCATATGCCGAATACGCCAAAAACCATCTTCCAAAAGCATCATGACCCTATACGAAGATGTATCCTGATGCGTCAATAACTTTTGATCCTGCTCATAAACTTCCTGATATTCGATCACATCATCATCAGTAATCACTACCAGTTGTCCATCAGCACTATAAAATTCTAATTTAGGATGGTGGTTTAAAGTAGTAGCCTCTATATGAATATCATTCTCTTTATTAAACGCAATGGTTTTAAAAAGGTTTACGCGTGAACTATCAGTATAATAATCTTCAATTCCATAGGGATTATTGGTTTTATACGCCACGTGTTTTACATACCAGGCATTTAAATAATCCTGCTGAATTTCACCTAAAGTCTGTTCTTCCATGAGCCTGCCGGGATTCTCTAAACTTCCCCATTCGATATTTGGTAAATACACCTCTTTACTTAAAACTTCGGTATGCAACATTCCGGTGCGCTCGGCTCCAGTATTTAACCATGCTAACACCGAGCTTAACCCAAAAAGTACCAGCGCATTTAGCGCCACAAAAGTGACGATTAAACCAGCCCGATAAATATTCTTATTCATCTTATTCTTCATAATTCAATACGTCTGTGGTTTTACTTTTACCCAAAGCTTCGATTTTAAAACTATAGGTGTTTTCAGGATAAAAACTTTTAGGAAGTTTAAAAGTTACAAAACCATTGTTTGAGGTTTCCTGCTTTACTTCAACTAATGTATTTTGGTGATAAATGTATAATTTCACTACCGCCCCATCTGGGATCAGTTGTTGCATAAAACTTTGCAAAGGCCCCACTTTAATGCTTCTATTCTTATTATAAAAATCGATTTCAAAATCTTTCAAAGCCTGTCTAAAGCTAATTTCAAGGACATTACTTTCAGCCAGGCCGGTCACATATCCTTTTATTTTCCAGGTATCGGGATGATCGGGATGAATTATTTTTGCCGTTGCCATACCTTCAATGGAACTTCCCCGAGTGGTAAGTATCGTTCCCGCTTCATTCTCGATATAAAATGAAACCAATGTCCCATCGCTAATCGTATTTCCCCATTCGTCTTTAATTTCTGAAGTAGTGAACTCTGTAATCTGGTTGCCATCAGCAAAATCATGATTTCTAAAGGATGAAATCTGAAAATCGGTGGCGTTTGAAGGAAAAACATTGGTCGTTAATTCGATCGAGTTTATCCCTAAAACCGTGGAAGAAACATTTATATTCCCTGCTTTTCGATAGGCCATAATATTTTTCCAGGCCATTAATTTTTCAGTAAAAATTTCTACGGAATCAATCACTTCGTAAAATTGTTTATGGAGCATTACGCGGGTACTATCGGGTAAAGGGTTATCCATCGCATCCATTGGGACCACGACTAACATCGAATAATCACGATCGCCAGCCTGAATGCTACGTGGGCCAAAATAACTTTCGATGACCGTTTTTGAGGCTACTTTTGGTAAAATCTCGAAACTTCCGGTTTTTAATTGTTCGTCATTTTTCAGTACAATCCAGTTTAACTTTCCGCTTTTGGAGCTTAAAAATTCAGGAATAGAAAAAACACCTCCATTTTCTATAATTTCAGGTTTTAAAACTATTTTGGAATAGGAATGATGAAGATACAGTTTACAGTCTTCATCGATATTATTGAAATTCAACTGAATTGTTTCTCCTGCTATATATTCATTTTTGGCATTTAAAAGCGTTATTTTTTCTGCTTCAATTTCAGCGTAAAAGTATCCAAAAGAAGAGCCTGTAACAACCAAACTCAGCAATATGATGATCTTAATTTTTAGACTCATTATTTTGGATTTCCTACGTAATTATTCAACTCTAATTTAATAAAATGATAGCCCTTTCCCGCCAGCGTCTGCATTTGTTCTTTTGGATGTTGCTCCTGTCGATCTGGAATTACTTTTATCGCGATTTCCTTATTGGGTAAACCATTAACAAAAATATTTTCCATCGAGGAATTAATAATTGTTACCATTTCAAGATTTGGTAAATCGTAATCAAAATATTGTTTTCGCTGTACCCGCACGCCTTCTCGCATAAAATCCTGATTCACCCAAAGGAGTTCTTTATTTTCGTCATAATACGAAAAAATTAGTTCTGGAATGGTTACTTCCTGAATACCATAATTAAAAAGGGTTCCCGAAATTTTATCCTTTTCGTATTTTATATCGGCTACTGCTACGTATTTATACAAATCGGTATTGGCTACATTTCCCGCACACTGTAAATTAAATTTTGTAGGTGGTTCTGGTAATTCTACTGGCGTAAATTCATCTGGATCAAAAGTCTCCGGAATTTTATCTTTTTTCCCCAACCAGGCGATCCCTTCAAAATCGACTCTAAAACTGCTAATTTCCTTCGGAAGTAATTTATGGCTCATCACATATTTTGCACTATAGCCGGCAAGTTCTTTGTTGTCGTCGTTGTATAAAGTTCCTTTGATCACCACATCGGCAGGAACATTATCTACATTCTGAATCTCTCCTATAATTGCATAACGATCGCCCTTTTTCACCAATTTTGCTGAAAGCACCTCTAACACCGGCTGTTTTAAAACATCCTGATGATAGGTTTGCTGTGTGGTAATTCGTCGACGGCCATGATTATAAAACTGCGTTAGATTATCAGAAAATAACTGATCTGGCGGAATATCCAGATCGTAAGTACTCGGTTTTATAAACCATTTTCCGCCTATTTTTACCACATCATGTTCGTAGGTTTTATCGATCTTTTCAAGTGGAGTAATCCACTGGGTATGTGCTAAGATTTTTGCTCTGCCTTTAGACTCGCTCAAAACCTCTAACCCAATCGAATCCATTTTTGCATAGGAACTTAAAATCCCATCGGTCACAGAAACTTCCAACATATACTGCGCAATGGTTACATCGCTTTTGGGATCTAAATAGGAGTGTGCCCTTTCAAACTCTTTAAAATCGAGTGCATCGTAATAAGATCTTACCACATTTTCAGCACTAATCTGTGTCGCATTTTTAATATAGAATAGATAAATTCCGTAGAAAATAACGCCACATAAAATCACCGCCCAAAGATGACTAATCTTGATAAGTTTCCAACTAAAGCTATTATAAGTGGTTTTAAATCTTAGGAAATCGGGTTTCTCGGGAATTTTAATTTTAAGTGTTTGAAACCAGATTAGCTGGATATTAATAAAAAATGCGATAAGTACCGTTAAGATAGGAATCACGCCCCTCATAATTTTTAGAAAAACTGGTACATCTTCTTTTGGAAGAATTTTGCTTAGTGGTGGGACGTTTAATTTTTCCCAAACCATAATTCCGTTTTCTAACTGCTGAAGTCGCTGCCAACCTGAAAAATATAGAATAGGATCGTAAAACTTATCGTTTGAAAATATATATTTTAAGTTATACTTCTCAGGGACTGTAAGAAACTGTTGCAAGGAACCAATACCTTCTACTCCCCGGAATTTTGAATTTTCCAATCGCTCTATTGCCCTGGTTGTTAATTCGGGCAAACGCCTGGCGCTATGGTAATTCCCATCTACGGTTAATGCATTTGTTTGTGCTGATAGCCATGCCATCTGGTCACCAAACCCCAAAGTTAAGAAACGCCAGTGATCATGTTGATCCTGATTAAGAAAATTGGTAATTGGTAAGGTTTTTATTTTTTGCGGCTGCATAGGTCTAAAATACCCAAGTGTAATCGTAAAAATAGTCATGGATAGAAACATTCCTACCAAAACAGCACCCAAAACGCGATGATACACTGCACCTAATTTCTGTTGAATTTTCCATCGCAAGTCACCTTCAGTAAAACGATAGCCAAACTCCCCGAATATCGGTAAGGCCATAATCGATGCCCATAGGGTAAATCGATCTAAAGTTAAAATATTAAAAGCGGTATCACCTAACATAATTTTTGGAATTGGGGTAGTTCCACCTGTTCCTAAAATCGTCAGTAAAGTAAACGAAAGACCAAAAAAGATATAGCGTTTTGAATAGTATCGATAAAAAATATAGGGTAACAGAAATAATAAAATTCCCCATGGAATGGTAAAGAATACCAATCCAGAAGATGTTATTTCCAGAAAATTATCCCGACTGCCATGCGGTATTGGTACCTGCGTAATCGGATTCTTTTTTGAGTTGATCCAATAAGGCAAAATACAGGCAACGATTATGACCAGCGATATTCCCCCAAAAACCACGATACGCTTAAAAGCTTCAAAAAAAGATTTCAGAAACACTTTAAATGTAACTTCTTTTATATTATTTACTCTTTCTCTGGAATTATCCATTACCGCCATACCGATTAAAGGAAAGATAAAAAAGACCATTCCAAAAATAGGAGTTACATGATGCGAAGTCACTGTTACCGCTAACAAAGAGATCGCTCTTACCAGCGAACCTATTTTTCCGGTTTTAATCCACATATAAATTTCAGGCATACAATGCATTAAAACCGAAACCCCCACGATGCTGGGTAATTGACCAAAAATATGCAGTGTTTCTACAAAAGATGAAGAGAATACCGCTAAAAGAGCTGCATATCCGGCTGCTTTACGATCCCCCAGCATCATTAAAGAAAAACGATAGACCCCAGTGATAAAAAGAATTATTGCTATAATCCCAACCGTAAACAAACCAAATTTAAGTCCGCCAATATAACTTAACAATCCCATCGCCTGATGCACCAGCGGCGGATACCCCATAACGGTAAAGCCGGTATACCATTCATAGTTCCACGGTTCCCACCAGCTATTAGCATAATGGTCTGCAAAGAATAAATGAATTAAGGCATCGTAAGTATTTTCTATAGTAAAGAAAATCGCCGTTCCATGAAAAAGAACACCAATAATAAGGGCTACTATTAAGTATTTATTAGTTTTTTCCTTCATTCGTTATATACCTCTTATAAAACTACGATAAATATAAAAGAATGTTTAACCTATAAGCCATCCATTTATCGATACAATTTAACCATTCATCTAACTATAAAGGAAGCTTCATCTAATTAAAAAGCTAACACACTCTAAATCAATCTATTTTTGACTTGAATAAACACTCTAAAAACCATGAAAATTTTAGCCATCGACGACCAACAATTAGTGCTTCTTCCTTTAAAGAGACGTTTAAGTGAATTGGGATATGAAGTGCAAACCGAAACAGATGCTTTAAAGGCAAAAGCTATTTTTGATAACTTCCAACCAGATTTGGTCATTGTAGATATCAATATGCCCGTAATTTCTGGCATTGAAATTATAAGATATATCCGCGGAACTCAAAAAAGTCAAACACCAATCATGGTATTATCAGGTAATACCGATGATAACCTTATCGTTGAAAGTTTTGATTTGGGTGTTGAAGATTACATGAAAAAGCCCCTTAGTTTAGACGAAGTTTCTGCAAGGGTAAAAAGATTAATTGGTGCAACTTCAAACCAAAAGGAGGTTTCCAAAAATACAATCATCCAAAAAAGATGCGTTGGTGTGGTAATACCTTGTTACAACGAAGAGGATAGATTATCTAGCAAAGAATTTACCGATTTTGTAGAAAAACACTCTGGTTATCATCTTTGCTTTGTAAACGATGGAAGTAAAGACAATACTTTACATATTTTAAAAGAATTAAGAAAAGGAAGGGAAGATTATATCACCGTATATGACTGTGAGCAAAATGGGGGAAAAGCTGAAGCCGTAAGATTAGGAATGTTGCACATGGCCAATTATACCGATTTAGATTATATAGGATTTTTAGATGCCGATTTATCTACAGATCTTACTGATTTCGATGACCTGGTAAAAACTATAGAAACATCAAACTTTAAAATTGTTAGTGGTAGCCGAATCTCGAGAATGGGCGCGAATATCGCGAAAGAATCGGCCAGGCAAATAATTAGCTTAACGATTAATTATATTATCCGAAAAATTCTAAAAATGAATTTTAAAGACACTCAATGTGGTGCGAAAATAATGGATAAAGAAGTGATAAAAATTGCCTTTCAGGAACGTTTTATTACAAAATGGCTTTTTGATGTTGAAATATTTATGAGAATGAAAAAGCACTTTGGAGCTGAAAAAGCAGATAGCTTTATCTGTGAGCAGCCTTTAAAAAGATGGATTCATGCAGATGGTTCTAAATTATCGATGAAAGATTCTGCTAAAATCGTATTTCAGCTTGGGCATATTGCCATTCATTATAATCAACAAAAAAAAATAAAACCTAATAAAAACTTTAATTATGTCATAGAACCAGAAAAGGTGAATGGATAGAAAGCTTTACTATTTACAAATTCATAGATTATTATATACCCTAAACCACGCCGTATTGGCGTGGTTTGTTAGTTAGATTTCAGAATAAAATTCAATCAAAGCTTCAATTATAGTTCAAAATGTCTAAAACTCTTATTAATTGTAGATCAAAAACCTGGCCTTTACAGGAAAATGATCTGATGCGAATGTTTCTTTTAACACTTTATGTTCCAGTACGTCAATTGTGTTACTCTTGTATAGAATATAATCGATGGTGCTTTCCGATTGTTGTGCCGAAGATGTAAAATCACATACATCTGTACAGGAAGAACTAAATATTTCTAGTAAATGATTCATCGATGAACTTTCGGGAACCACGTTAAAATCTCCGGTAATGATCACTGGTTTATCTTCCGAGGATAGTATTTTACGAATAGCTGATACCTGAGCCAAATTATTGGACGCATCGGTATAATCTAAATGTGTATTTGCTATTTTGATTTCCAGCTTAGGATTAATATGAATATTGGCCAGGGAAAGTGTTCTTGGCTCAGCATTCTTAGGGTTCGGTAATTTTGTAGTAATGGTATCTGATAGGGGAAATTTTGATAAAATAGCAGTTCCGTATTCACCCCCCTGAAAATTGATAGATTTTGAAAAATACCAGTATTCAAATCCAGCTTTTTCGGCCAACACCTTGGCCATATTTAGTTTTTTTCCAGAGCGTTCAGTATATATATCTACTTCTTGTAAGCCTACAATATCAGCTTTACTGTTTTTTATGATAGTGGCAATCGTATCCAGATTAATAACTTCTGATTGCGAAGGTGGATTGGCATGATGAATATTATAACTTAATACTATAACTTCACTACGTACCAGTTTCTGCGAATGGGCTTTATAAATTACATTAAAAAATAGAAGTATTAGAAAAGCCGATTTTATACTGAAACACTGCATAATTTTAAAAATAGAGTTATTCATTATTTTTTTACCATAATACAAATATGCAGGTTAGATAGTAAAATTGTATTCACTAATCATTAATTAATTTTTTGAAATATTAATTTGAATACACCGGAAAAGAAATAAATCTTATCTTCCCGAAAATTTTATAACCTTATGGCCTCTGGATTTTTCGCTTTGTTAGATGATATCGCAGCTTTAATGGACGATGTTTCAGTAATGAGTAAAGTTGCAGGAAAAAAGACCGCTGGGCTCTTAGGAGATGATCTTGCAGTTAATGCTGAAAAAGCTTCTGGTTTTGTATCATCCAGGGAATTGCCCGTATTATGGAAAATCACTAAAGGCTCTTTACTGAATAAACTTATTATCCTTCCCCTGGGCTTTTTACTTAGTGCCTTTTTACCATCAGTAATTCATATTATTTTATTGATTGGCGGACTTTATCTGGCTTATGAAGGTGCCGAGAAAATATACGAATTTTTCTTTCCGCATAAAGAACATAAAAAAATCGATAGAATCGAAAAACTATCGAAAGAAGAAATTTTAGCCCGTGAAAAAGAAAAGGTAAAATCGGCTATTTTAACCGACTTTATTTTATCGGTAGAAATTGTAATTGTCGCGCTTGGCACTGTGGAAGAAGCTGAACTACCTACGAAAATCATTGTGGTTTCACTAATCGCAATTTTAGCAACTGTAGGTGTTTACGGTATTGTTGCCCTTATTGTAAGAATGGACGATTTTGGCAGGAAACTTATAAATCTTAATGCTGAAGATGATAGTTTCTCTGATAAGGTGGGTAAGTTTCTAGTGAGTGCTTTACCTAAAGTAATCAAAGGTCTTTCTGTGCTTGGTACTATTGCGCTTATGCTGGTTTCAGGAGGAATTTTCGTTCATAATTTAGAATTTCTACACGGTATTTTCCCTAAAATACCTTCGTTTATAACCGAATTTTTTGTAGGTCTAATCGTAGGGTTTATTGTATTACTAATCGTTAAAGGAATTAGTAGGATCATTAAAAGCTTTAAAAAATAGCGCAATTAAAGCTAATCAAACCATTGTTTAGGTGTTCTTTATCCTCAATATAACCAGCATTTGGCTGTATTATGTTGGATAAGGTGTACGGGTAAACCAGTATTTACCTTTCCGGTTATTCCCAAACCTGCAACTCTTTTCACCAAGTAATTTTCAATCTGGAAAAAAAGATTTGTTTATTGAATAGTAAGCAAATAGCTCATAAGCCCACTATAAAAGCATAACAAAAGACAAAGCTGATAGAACTTTTAAACTAATGGCATAAAACCCATACTTATTTGGATACAATATTAAAAGAATGCTGTACCGGATAATCTCGAAATATTACTAAATAATTCTTTAAAATTGCTCTTTAACAACGGGCCGCAATAGGTACATGACTATTTTGTACTATCATCAATAGTCTTTCTGTATTTTCAATATTTATTTTTTTACGCTCAACAGATATGGCTCCGCATCCCTTTAACTCCTGAATATGTCTATTCAAAACCGCCCTTGTGGTTCCTATTAATTTTGCCAGTTCGCTGTTAGGTAGGTTATCAATCCTATTTAGACACCCCTTATCTATATCAAAACTCTGAATCAATAACTTAGACAAGCGCACTAGTGTAGGACACATGGAAAGATCGGCGGTCATCTCTTCTAACATTCTCACATGGGAAGCCATGTATTGATATAAGTGTTTTTGTGCTTGTGGATATTTATCCATCCAGCGAAGCATATCTTCCTTGGTTATCCTTAATACTTCCGTTTCTTCAAGGGTTTCCCAGTAAATTTTATGGGGTCTGTCATCCAATAAGTTGAGTACATCAAAAACGTCTCCATCAGACAAAATAAAATTGATACGTTCCTTTTCACTAATCTCATCTACCTGGTATTCCTTTATTTTTCCCATAACTAAAATATAAAAAAAAGGGAGCGGTTCGTAGGCACCACTTAAATAGGTTCCCTTACTCCATTTTCTATACACTAATTTTTCCATCAATTCAGCTAGTGCGTCTTTTGGAATATCTTTAAAAAATTTGGAATCTTTCAAAGTGTCTAAACTTCTTAAGTATTGAATATTATTAGTTTGCATAGTTATATGTATTGCAGATTTATGGTTTAGTGATGAACCTGTTAAAATGTTCTCTACAAAGATTTAAGGATCAAAAGAAAATAACTAGAAAAATGAAGTACGAAAAGTTCGGAATTCGGAAAATCAAACCCGCCAATACATAATTTGGACACTTTAAACCCAAAATCAATGCATCAGACTTCTTAACATATACAAATAAAGACGATGGAGGTCCTCCCTATTGAAAACTTTAGCGGTTGAGTATTCATTCAAAAGAATACAGAAAATAAAAGTCAACGAAATTAAATGCGTGGATTGGCTCCTCCAGTTATCCGCAATAAATTACCATCGGGATCATATAGATAAATACATTCTTGTTCACCTCCTTCTTCTGTTTGGTATTTATCGTTTGCAATAATGGGAATTTCTTGTACCCCTAAAATATACTCAATTTCTTGTATAGTTTTTTTGGAAAAAAAGTGAATTTCAGCGCTTCCTGAGCACAGGTGACGTGGTGTATATTTTGATGGTGAACCTAACTGATCTAAACAAATTTGAGGTCTATTTTTAAACACACGATGATTCTTATCATCACTTAAAATAACCTTGAGCCCCAATTTTTTAGCATAAAACTCTTTTGATCTTTTTATAGAGGCTACTTTTAATATTACAATATATTCTAAATCATGAAGTCCTAACATCGATATTGTATTTCACAGCAAATAATACAGCATCTACTGTTTTAATATGCTACAAATTTCGAAAGGACAGTCCCAAAATAATCTAGAAAAGTCGAAAAAAAAGTATTGATATCGGAAATTCAAACTTGATACTAGGAGCCAAAGCTTCTATACTTTGCCGGAGTAGTACCTTCCAATTTATTAAAGGAAGTATAGAAAGTAGATTTCGAGTGAAAGCCGGCCTCCATTCCAATACCTTCAACAGATAAATTCTTGGCCTTATCACTTTGGAAGAGTTCTTTGGCATATTCTACTCTAAAATTATTGATATAATTATTAAAATTAATATCCAAAGCCTTATTGATGGCATAAGAAATTCTCTTTGGGTGTATGTTAACAGCATCTGCCAAATCAATAATTGTGAGATCTTGCTTTGTAAAACATTTAGATGCCTCGATATATTCATGAATAACGCTTAGCATATTTCCCACTTCTTCTTCTGAAACAAAATCCTGCTTCTTCTTAAAATCCTCCTGAATTCCGGTTTCAACGATCATCCCTTGGTTCTCTATAACCTCATCTTTTCTTGACTCGACCATCAAACCATTCATTTCTTCCTGTAAACTATTGATATTCTGCTGCATCAAACCTTGGTAGGATATCCAATATATAAGAACCACATTGGCTATAGCGGTAAAGAGATATAAAATCTCATTGCCAAAAAAATAATATTCCAACAAAAACAAATGAAAAAATATGCTGCCACAAACAAACCAAAGCACCCAATCCAAGTTTTTATGAATCAATAAACTATATTGATTTTCAAGTTCCCTACGATGCATTCTTACCCAATTCAATGTCAACATACATATAAAAAACGTGTAGGCTAAGCCTGCAGAAAAGTAAATCTTTTCCCAAATTGAATTAACCAGTATCATTTTTGTTTTTACTGGCATAAAGAAAACTATCAGTCCTATTAACACCTCCAATATTCCAGGTATCAATGTCCAGTAACTGGTCTTTCTATGTTCCAAAATGGAAACCTTTTGAATATAGATATAGAATAAGGGATAGGCTAAAAAATGAAATCCAAACGGAAGTAGTTCTAATTGAGGATAGGATTTTAGAATATTAAGGTCTCCCAAAATATTAGTCACTGGTTCCAACGAAAACAACACGATAAAAAGCCCTAAATAGTGTGTAGCCCTTTTTCTTCTGGTTCTCACAAGTATCAGCATCAAACCTAATAGCAATCCTTGTATAACTCCCAAAGACTCTATAAAACTGATAAAGTTATATGTTATGTCCATCCCCAATAAAATCAGATTGACAACCTAATTTCTAAATTAAAAAATCTCATTTCCTAAAAATTAGGATAAAAAGAATCGATTACTAATAAATATAACTAAATACTAGAATGATGTCTATCCATAAATAGGCCTTCTAAAAACCAAATATATATATTTTGTCTTCTTATTTACAAAAAGTCTCTCATTTTCAAATAGATTCAAAAACAATTTAAACTACTACTTCCCTATTTGTAAGAGTTTAAATTCTATCTAATTATTAAAGCTCTTTCTTTTAAGATTAGTCCTAATTCCTTGGTTATCGTTAGAGTTTGACTACTGTGAAAAATTAATAGGCCTTAACTGCTACTTTAGTAGCAAAAGTTTTTTACTAGCTACCTTAATTTAGCGCTTAGAAATACTGAAGAGTAATAAATAAACATTTTGAAATGACATCACCAATATCCTCAACGAACAAACATCCAGGTCTAAACACCCGCTACTGGTGGGTAGAAATCTTATTAGGAATAGGATTTATCGCATTATCTTTTTGGTTCTATGCCACACCTATAGAGACTTATATCTCTTTAGCAGTATTTTTTAGCTATGTAATGTTTATTAGCGGAATTTTTGAGATTATAAATGCTATAAGCTTCATAAAAACATCAAAACAATGGGGCATATTTCTTATCGGAGGTATTATAGATTTGGTATTGGGGTATTTATTAATCACAAATGAAAACCTGACCATGGAAATACTTCCTGTCCTTTTAGGTATCTGGTTTGTTATCCGGTCATTGATATTTTTTATAACCTATGCTAAACTTAAAAGTAGTTCTACAAAAAATTCAGGTTGGTTCTTGCTCGCCGCAATTTTGACTTTACTCTTTGCGCTGGCGGTTCTGGCAAAGCCATTACTGGGACAGTTAACTTTGGTATATACCATCAGTTTTGCCTTTTTCTTTATGGGGCTATTTAGGTTAACATTGGGAATCAAAATGTTTAATACACACGGAAAGTAGTTTACATAGATAATAATTAAAATTATACAATTATGATAGAACATGATATTGATCATCGAGATCAATTGGCTCGCTTACACGACCGCCACAAAAGACTTTCTTTAATGGTCTATGATCATTTAAACGCTAATGAAGAAGAGGAGATGCTCAAGGCACACAAAGAAATGAAGGAAACAGCTAAGGAATTAGAGTTATTGCAACATAAATTACACGGAAGATAGCCGTATCTTTTTAAAAAGTAAAACCGTTCGCAACCTATAAATGGAGTGAACGGTTTTTTTGTTTAATTCTTGCCTATATCCTTCAAAAACTAACATGACATGAATCAATAAAACTAGTATCTAAATCAATTACTATTTTGTAAAACTATCAGTCTTCAGATTCAACATAATACACACATAAACAAATAAATAGCATTATTTCAAGCATTAAAAGTTTCAAAAAAACAAACTTTAAATAAGCAGGTTCTGCTACAAAAGTAGCATACTTGGTGGTCTACCGAACGTAAATTTGTTTAAGATTAATTTCTAAAAAATAAAGAGTAAAATAATAACTTAAAATGAAAAACCATGAGAAAAGTAGTAGTATTCAGTTTGGTTCTTTTAGGCTTAAGTGCCCAGGCTTTCGCGCAAGACGTTATCTATTCCGAAAAAATTAAAAAGGAAGATGTTCCTGCAGCTATTATTGAATCGGTAGAGCAAGATTATCCAGATTTCACCATAGAGGAAATGGCTGCTATACCAGTTGAATATGTTGAAAGCGACGTATACGTAAACAGGGATATCAAATCTATCGATGATTATGACACTTTCGAAATTACCTTAGAAGGAAAGGGAAAAGAGTTTACAGCAACCTATGATAGGTCTGGAAATTTAATCAGTACTAATGAACACCTTAAAAATATTGCTCCTCCAGCTGCTGTTAGATCTGCCATTGCCAAAGCCTATCCAGGATGGACTATAAAAAAGGATGTGTATAATATGAGTAGTTATGAAAATGGCAAAGCACGTCAACGTTACAGAATGGAATTAACCAATGGCGATGAAAAAATGCACGTTTATACAAACGCAAAGGGAAAAATACTTAATAAGCCCAAGATGAAAAAAATGCACCAATAGATATGGTTTTGAGAAAAATGATCGGCCATTTTATCCAGTATTAAAAAGTTAGAAATACTTGCGATGAATTCTTAATTCAGAATTCATCGCAAGTTGCTATTTAATTTCAACGACAACTGATTGATTTGAATATAAAAAATAGTAATCAACCCACGGAGAATTCATTATGCAGATTAGGAGTAAGGCGCTTCTTAAAACTAGATGTTCTATAATTAAAACGATTATAAAACCCACTACCTGCTTATCGATACGCCTGATATAGAAGAACTTTATGGCAGCTTTTCTAGCGGGCAGAAATATGCACGTAAAATATGAGAAGCCAATTGCATTCAGCATGCGGAGAACACCTAAATCATAAAAAATTAACTGCCCGGTAGTTAGTTGAAAATATTGAAAAAAATAAAGAATTTTAAAAATACCGATATTATAAATTGCCAGTATTTTACACCCTAATGTTCTAAGCTGAAATAGCAGAAATATCAAATACTGTAAAACTCTTTTTTATGATTTCAGGTATTTTAATAATAAGTTATATAAATCTTTAGTCTTATAAGGTTTAGAGAGAAAATCATTAATAGCATAGCCTTTTATTTTATCCCTTAATTCCCGTACCTCTGTCGCAGATAAGATAATAATCTTAACCTCCTTATTAAACGCTCTAATCATCGAAGTTGCTTCCAGACCGTTAATTTTAGGCATATTAAGATCCATAAATACGAGATCAAAAGATTCGTTTTTCAGCATTTCTATACCCTCTACAGCATCATCGGCAGACTTTGCTTTAATCCCATACCTTTCAATATACTTTTTGGTCACCAGTTGATTGATATGATTATCATCAATAATCAGTATTTTTTTTCCGGTGAACTCAGCTTCACTGTTGTTCAAAGCATTGGGTTGGGAAACTACTTCTTTTTGATCTGTGGTTTCAAGCTCTACTTCAAAGTAAAAATTAGACCCCTTACCAGTTTTACTTATTAATTGAATTTCAGAATTCATTTCTTTTAGCAACTTGGTAACGATGTTTAAACCAAGTCCGGTACCTGCAAATTTGCTTGTTTTTGTGGAGTTTCCAAATTCTTTAAAAATTTCTTTTTGTTCTTCAGCAGAGATGCCAATACCATTATCTTTTACTTGAAATTTGAGCTTTATACGCTTTTCTTCTTTTTGAATAAGATCTACAAGTATCTTTATTTCGCCTTCATTGGTGAACTTTAAAGCATTTCCGGTAAGATTAATTAGTATTTGAGATAACTTTATTTTATCTCCTACCAAAATTTTGGGAACGTCTTTGTCGATTTTAATCTTTAATTGATTGTTGTTCTTTTGCCTCATAAATTTCAATGACACATTAATATCCTCTACAAGTTCCTGAAGATTAAATGGTTTATGCTCAAGTTTAATAGAAGTACCTGATTCTATTTTATTTAATGTAAGTACATCATTAACCAGGTTAAGCAGGTAGTTGGCAGAAAACTTTAAAGACTGAATTTCTTTTTTATGAGAAGATAGTTCTGGAGCCAAGAATAAATCATTGGATAAACCTATAATTCCGTATAAAGGCGTTCTAAGTTCGTGACTAATGGTAGAGAGGAATTTAGTTTTAACCCTCGCCATTTCCTCAGATTTATCTTTGGCGTCAAGATATTCCTCATTTTTTCTTTTAAGCTGTTGCATGAGGACCGTCCTTTTTTTCCTTTCACAAACAAAAAACAACAATACTAAAAGTAATAATACTAATAAGGCTACGGAGGCAATGAGTAATATTCTGTTTTTTTCGGCCTTTGCAGAAATTATTTTGTTTTGAAGTTCTTTATTTTTAATCTCCTGTTCTATATTTTCAATTTCTATGCGATCCTGTATAGTTTTATTAGATTCTTCTAGCACACTTTTTAGTTTATTTTTAAATAAAGTATCTAGCACTTTAAAACTCTCATAAGCTTCCCTGTACTCTCCTAATTCAGCCTGGCTTCGCAGATATCCGGAATAGGAATATAAAAGTTCCTCGGATCCCTCATTGCTTTTAAATTTCTCTATGGCAAGTTCAAAATTTATCTTGGCCTCTTTAAAATCACCCTTTTGGAAAGCGTATTCTGCATCTAAATAATAAAAAATATCTTCCGGCAAATAAGGTTTGTTATCTGAAAACCGAATATTGTAAATTTTTGCTGAATCTATATATGTTATGGCCGAATCTGGCTTATTGAATTCCATCAAATATGCCTCTGCGATATTAAGACTACTGGTGATTAAACGATAGCTATCTTTAGCCTTTTTAGCTAAGGCTATTACCTCTTTGTTTAATTGTATAAAGTCTTCATATCTTCTTTCTTTTATATAAACATTAGCAAGATCAATTTTTGCCGCATTAATCATTAGGGTATCTTTCATTGTCTCAGCCATATTTATATTTTTATTGATATAATTACGGGCTTCTTCTACATTTTCTAATTTTAAGTAATTATTGGCTATAAAACTTCTTGATACAGCAAGCAGTATAGAATCACCACTTTTCTCGGCTAATTCTAAGTTCCTATGACTGTAAAGGATTGCGACCGGATAGTTGCCCTTCTCCATTTCAGTGGCAGACTTTTCCAGATTACTTTTTATATAGGCCGTTATTTCCTCCTTTGTAGAATCAGGAGAAATTGTAATCGCTTTCTCACTATTTTGGGCATACAGGGAAAATGTAAGCATCAAAAAAATAAGTATTGTAGGCAGAAACTTCATTAGGGCTTAAAGATTTATTCTCAATACGTTAAGGTAATATTTTTAAAGATAAAAGTTAGAAATATATGTTAAGTTAAATGATCAATTCAATAGTAAAAAAGATTTTATTAAATTAAAAAAAATCACTTATTAAGTTATTTTTTTAAATATATATAAACCATAACCAATATTTTCCAAAAAATATATAAATTTTAATCATAATAAACTCACTCAACTAATTTTTAAGGTGTAAGACGGCTATCATATTTAACAGGTAAAAATGTAAATTTATTCGACAGACTGCTTACTACAACTAGTGTTATGTAAGAAAAAGGAAAGTTAATCGCTTCGATTTATTTTTAAAATCTTTAGCATTGTTACAACAACGCAAAAAAACTAATAATCAAGCAACTACCATTATGCAAAAAGAACTGGTAAGTAATAAAAATACTTATCTTAAAAAACCATTAAGCTAAAAAATTAGATCCGATTTTTTCAAAATTTTAGTTTTTGAAATTAAGTTTTTTACGTAAACTACCTCCCGGCAAACCCATGAGGCATTTACTATAAAATCCTTTTTTATTTCGAGATATCTCAACCTACCTATTGAGATTAAAGCATTTAATCTCGATTATGGAGTCTATTGTTATAAATTAAAACATTATAGCGACAGTATCTTAACTCACTTTTGACGAAAAAAGTGAGCTATAAGAAAAAACGATTAACTTATGGAATGAATTTAAATCCAAAGACTATATCAAATTTGAATTTATACACGCAAAACCTGAATGCATATTATTTTATTCCATCTGTAATCCGGAAATAATCGAAATCAACATAACCTCCGGAAGTTTTGGTTGCATAGTTAAACAGTGCATATCGATACCCCATAAATTGGCCAAGGGTATATTCCATCTTTAAAGGTTCTCCAATTTCTTTCCAGTGTTTCCCATTCTCAGAATAGTAAAAGTGTGCGAGGTCCTTTCTATCTTTAAAGTCGCAGGTAATTTTAAAGAAAATTTCGTCACCGCTATACGGAATTTCTTCTATCACTTTGCCTTCACGCCCCTTAACCATTTGAATGGTTTTTTTCCCATTTTCTAACTTAACCGCCACATAAGCATACTTATCCTGAAGCACCCCAAAACCAGCAATATCACCGTCTTTTAATCCTGAAAGATCTAATGAAGTTTCCCCTGTACTCTTAGGACCAATAGTCCGTTGGGTCAATGTATTCCTGGTGGTAACGAAAGAAGTATCAATCCTCCCTGTGGTAAGCCTTAGATAGCCTTTGCGCTCATCAAGACTCCATAAATCATTTTGCGGATTATGATTCCATTGCCAAACCAACGATAATTTTTTATCCTTATTGGTTCTGCTGAAATCATCGGAATTTACAATATCTGGAATAAGACTTTTGTTAGCAGGAAGGTCAAGCTCCATAGGGACTTTGCCATCTTCACCCAAGATAGGCCAGCCATTTTCCCATTTAACCGGCACAAGATAAGGAATTCGTCCTACCGCTCCATTATCTCGGAATAAATACGCATACCAGTCACCTGCAGGAGTATCTATTAAACCTCCTTGTGCTACACCTTTATCCTTTAAAGCCAGTTCTCCTTCGTAAGGTCCCATGATATTGTCTGCACGATGAATAACAACAGTTCGCATGCTTCCCTGTGGCCAGGTTATATTAAATAAATAATATTTACCATTTATCTTGAATAGCTGAGAGCCTTCTGCCTTTAACATGATGTTTTCTCCCGCAGGTGCACTCGCATTCTCAATCAAAATCTTTTCGCTACCAGGAACAGGACCAGAAAGGTCATTTTTTAATTGAACAATTCTAAGTTCACCCGCGGCATAGATCATATAAATTTTACCATCATCATCAAAAAACAACGTATTGTCATGAAAACTTGGTTTAAAGGAATGTTTTTCCCATGCTCCACTCTCAATATCCTTAGTCGTATAGATATAGGTTTTTCCGGTAGTACTAGAAAAGGTTGAAACGTAGAAGGTACCATCATGATATCTTAAGCTACTGGCCCAAGAACCTTTACCATAGGCGTTTTTACCGTTTTCCATATTCAACGCATCGGTATCATCTAGAATATCATAAGCATAGTTTACAATTTCCCAGTTCGTGAGATCGTTAGATTTCATGATGGGTACTCCGGGACTCATATGCATAGTGGTACTACTCATATAATAACTATCCCCCACCCGTATCATGGAAACGTCTGGCACATCAGCATGAATTATCGGGTTAATCGCCTTTTGCTGTGTAAAGCCCTGGAGGAAAAAAAGCAAACAGCTAATTAGAACACTAAATTTTCTTACTATCATCATTGGTCGTATTTTTAATCTTTTTAAACAAAAGTTTTAGTCAGAAGATTTTTCTAAAATCTGCTATAGTTCTATCACAGGGGCAATATTAGAATATCTCTAAACCCTAAATCTCTCTGTATCCCTATTGATTTCTGATCAACCGTAAAAAATAGATTTCACTAGTTGCACTTCCTTCTCTGGGTTGAAACTTTACTCTTATACTCTTTTTACCATCAAGCATTGAATCAGGAATTTCATAACTCATTTCCTGAAACTGACTTATTCTGGTATGTTCTTTAGTATTTACCGAAGTAAGTCTCTCATCATCAATATAAATATCAAAACGCTTATCCCCCCATTCAAACCCGAAATATCTAAGCATCAGGCTAAGACCAGTTTCCTTATTGGTTTTCATTTGATAGCTAAAATAACCATCTCCATGAGCGCTTCTCCAAAATTCATCCCTGTTATTACCGGTTCCTGAGTTCTTCTTTTCCATAAAGTGATCACTCTCCGGCTGTTGTTCACCAGTAGCTACATAATCTATGGTACGTTTTTCCAGGGCCAATTTCTTAGCTTCAATATTTGCAAGAGAATCGGTATAACTTTCGTATTCTTCGGGAGTCAGCGACAGCCAGTACATCATATACCTGGAATCGTGGATAGTGTAAAAAGGCTGTAAATCAGCATCGATGGGATTTTTCATTTCAGAATTAATCTTAAAATGAAGGGGCTCATTTTCTACGGATTCCAGGTTTTCAGGAAGTTCTTCCGTATGATCTGCAAGTAGAATAGGTGCTTCATTAATGGGCAAGCGTCTTCCGGAAGGGTATTGTCCAAAACGACTATCATCTGCAATAAGCCCTTTTAGATCTTCGGATCCCGATGGAGCTCCCAATAATATCGGACCATGAAAAAATGCAACATATTGAGGTACATTCGGCAGCCTTTCCATGTGATTATGCATAGGAAGACTAACATCTACAATATCTCCCTTTTGCCAGTTTCGATCTATTTTAACATAAGAAGAAGGCTTACCGATTAGTTCAATTTCTTCTGAATTGATCTTGATTTTCATCTCGCCTTCTTTAATCCATCCCGGATACCGCAAAAATAAAGGGAATTCAGCGGTACCTTCAGTAATTTTAAGACTGGTACCCTCTTCAGAAGGAAAATTGGTCTCCTGTCTTATTTTTACCCCCTGTTTTTCCCAGTTCAATTCTGAAGGAATAAATAAATTTATATATAAAGAATCTCCCTGATGGGTGTAGATAAACTGATTGTATTTTCCATGGTTTTCCATTCCGGTTCCCACACAGCACCACATCGCCTCTTCAGGCGCAGAATAAATTCGATAATGGCGGGGCCGGGCTGGAGTAAAATAAACATAGCCTCCATGCTGCGGATGCTGGGTTGAAAGTATATGGTTGTATAATGTTCTTTCGTAATAATCGGCATATTTCGCCTCAGGATTTACTCGAAAGAGATCTTCGGTTAACTTCAGCATATTATATGAATTACAAGACTCGGGACCATCGTCTTCGTTTATGTAATCAATACTGGCCGATGTACTGGGAAAATGTTCTTTTCTGCTGTTGCCTCCAAATGCCAGGCTACGGTTTTTAGTAACTGTTTCCCAGAAATAACTTCCGGCTTTAGCGAATTTTTCATCTCCATCCACCTCAGCAATACGCTCAAATCCTACAAATTTTGGGATTTGTGTATTCGCGTGCTTATTATCCAGGTTATCGATACCCTTCGACAAAGGATGAAGTACCTGCTCATGAGAATACCTTTTAGCTGCTTCCAGATATTTCTTCTCTCCAGTTATTTGATAGGCATCAGCATAAACCTCAGGCATACCACCATGTTCCATGTTCAGCACAGATTGCATTTGCTCATGGGAAAGATCTTTAGTAAGTGTTATACCCCAGTCACAAAAATCAAGAAACATTTCTTTAGCTTTCTCACTATCGGCATAAAGCCAGGCATCTCTTAAACCAGCATACATTTTATGTAAATTATAGAAAGGAGCCCAGGCAGAATTATACTTTTCAAAATTTCCTTTTTTAAAGGAAGACCATAATGCTTCACTATTAGGAAAACCACCTACATAGCCTACACCCCATTCCGGATGTTTTTTTGTATTAGCGAGTTGGCATTCCCGTAGTTCTTTCAGCATATAATTCATTCGCGCTAAAAACTCCTGATTATCGGTAGCCGCATAATTCATAGCTAGAGCTGAAAGATAATGACCTCCAATATGACCATCTAGTCCTTCCCAATTGGGATAAGAGGGTTTTCTTGGTTCCAGACCGGCTTCTTTTCGGTAAGGCGCAAGTAAACGGTCTACATCGTACTGTAGCAAAACCGACATATTAAGATCACGGGCATTCTTGAATTTGCCATCGAGGAGAGTGACATTCTCCAGCGGAAATTCATTGGTGTATAGTTTTTCCTGTGCACTCACTTTTAAAAAACTGAAACCAAATACACCGAAAAGAATTACTGCCTTTATTTTTTTTATGACGATCATATTTAAATCTTTAATTATTGGCAATCCACCTCCCTAAGATCATTATCAAAGAGCAAAACAATTTTCAATATCCTTCATTTAAAATTCCTAAATCCAAAATTACCTAAGCGCGCGCCCCGCGGAGCATTTGACTCTTTTATCGAATAAAACCGGAGTCGTAAAATATAATTAGTTCTTTTAATATCATTTTGTAAGTGATTTTATTGGTTCGAATACGGCTATAAATCCTCCTCTTCTCAAAAGTTTCACTTTTAATGTATCTTCTGAAGTCACTTTTCCATCACTAATTTTAAATGCTTTGTCATGCTCCCCATCCTGAACCAACTTCAGCTGATATTCAATTCCAGGTTTTAAAAATTTCAAAGCAATCTCCTTTTCGATTTCCCAAAGCTCTGAACTAATGCCTGCCATATACCAGCTTTCTTCTTTACGCCTTGCCAGCGCTGCATTTTTTCCCGGATAACCATAGATAAATTTAGTGTCATCCCAAGCTGCAGGTAGTTTCTTCAGAATGGTAATTACCTCTTCTGGAAGGGAATAATAGCCCTCTGGCCTATCTGCTAAATGCTGCAATCCAGACTCGAACAATATCCCCAAAGCCAGTTCATGCCCATAAGAAGTAACATGCGGATATTGCGAATTGGTAAAAGTTACCGGAGTATAATCCATTGGTCCTACCACATTCCTAGTAAATGGTAAAATAGTATTATGCTGCGGGGCATTCATGGTAAACGTGGGAACATTATTGTACCATTCCGCACCACGAACAGCTTCATAAGTCATCAAATTTGGATACGTTCTGCTCCACCCCCTTGGTACCAGACTACCATGAAAATAAACCAATAAATTAAAATCGGCGGCATCTTCTACAATATCAAGATAGTAATTGATCATATTTTGCTTTTCACTTTCAAAAAAATCAACTTTTATTCCGGCGATGTCCAGTTCATTAAGTTTGGTAAATTCTTGTACGCGGTTTTCATGAGTAAGCATCCTATCTTTTGGTGTAGCAGGAACCCAAGTATGATCTCCACCCGAATTATACCAGATAAGTGGTTTAACTCCTAATTTATTGATATAAGCTGTGGCATCCTCCAGATTTCCTCCATTCCCCATAGCATCCCATTCCCAATCCAAAAGCGTATATTTCCAACCCATTTTTTCGGCCAGATCAGCAAATTTTTTTACGATTTGATAGTCTTTAGTCCCATGGTTGCTAGACCAGTAATTCCAGGAAACCAGTCCGGGTTCAATCCAGTCGGTATCTTTTAGTTTAACAGGATCAGACACATCGGTAACCAGCGTTGATTCAGTCACTGTAGCCAAATTACCGATTATTATAACGCGCCAGGGTGATTGCCATGGCGTACTGATATCTGGTTTCGATTTTCCTGTACCGCGACCATCACCTGGATTAGGAAATACCAGATTATAGGTATTGATATCTTTTGTATTACTGAGTTTTGTACCCGCGTAAGTGCGATTAAGATTAGCTTCATGGATAAGATACCAACCTATAGTATCGCGATCATGAAAAAGCGCAGGATATCCCCATTCTCCCCGTAAACTATCTCCCTGCATTTGCTGATATAATCCCTCGTTGGCAGGATTCCATTTCTCCAGCCACCGCGTTGCATCTACAGATATCGAAAAGGCTGTAAACTCATTATCTATACTGAAATTCCCTTCTTTATCAGGAAATTCATAACGAAAAGCTACTCCATCATTATAAACTCTAAGTACGATATTCATTTTTTTACCGCTATCATTGCGGAAATAAAATGTGACTTCTCTGGCAGCATTGCTTGTTGAGGATCTCTTGCCATGGATAAGATTGTAAGCTTCAGAAATACTTTTGATTTTTCCAGTTTTTCGAAGTTTAAGATTGGAAGAGAAACCTTCATCATTTCTTGCAAGCCCCATTTCAATTTTAGGAATTAAAGCTTTTTCCGAAGGAGATTCATTATAAAAAACTTTAAAATACCAGTTTTCAGTAACCTCATCAGGTTGATGTAATTCTACTCTGATAAGTTCATTCGGCGAAGAAAGCATAAACTCCTGTGCAGAAAGCCGGGTAAAAAATATAAGAAAAACCAGGGTATAGAAAAGTTCTTTCATAAAAATGAATTATACTTATTTTGAAAACATCCAGTAATCGAAATACATAAGCTGCGTTGGAGCTTTCCCCTTTACTACAAAAAACAAATCATGTACGCCGGTTAGTTCTTCTACATCGGCAGTAACCAATTTCCAGCGATCATTCCCGCCGGTTAAAGGAACATCTAAAGTGGCTAAAAGCTTACCATCTTTGGAATCTATATGAATTTCCATCGAAACATTGTTATTATGAATACTTCCTATTCTGGCGGTAACGGATTTTGGAGAAGTTTTTCCAAAATCTACTGCTTTCACCTTAATATAAGCTCCGTCTTTCATGGCGGTTACAAAGTTTCCCACCACATCGTTTGATTGTGCTTTAAAACCTTCAGACCAGGCAATGGTTTCTGCTTCTGTTTTGCGATACGGATTTAGTTTTTTTAAAGCCTCCTTTATTCCACTAGTCATATTCATCTGTTCTATGGTACCGTCACTATTAAATTTTAATTCCTGCACACAAACTGAACGTGTAAATCCGCTACCACCCGGCAAACCGGCATTATGATAAAAGAAATAAGTTTTGCCTTTATAATCTACAATCCCGGGATGATTCGTAAAACTACCGCCTTGGTTAGGCATCAATTCCCCCTGATACTTCCAGGGTCCGGTTACACTTTTACTGGTAGAATATCCAATATGTTCAGGTATCGGACCAGCTGCAAAAAACAGATAATAAATATCGTTACGTTTATAAACCCAGGGACCTTCTTCATAGGTAGTAGGTCGACGCTCATTCTTTTCACCTTTCCTTTTGCCAAAAGCTTCAATAGTGTTTGGAATTTTTTGAATATCTCCTTTTGTAGAGATCATGTCTTCATTGAGCTTTACAAAATAACACTCAGGATTGCCCCAAAACATATAGGCTTGACCGTCATCATCAATAAAAACCGCTGGATCGATATCGGCATTACTTTCGGAAACCAAAGGCTTACCCAAAGGATCAATAAATGGTCCATAAGGACTGTCGCTTACTGCCACTCCAATCCCATTTTGATTGCTACGGTCTGTTATAGGTACATAAATGTAAAATTTACCATCACGTTGTATGGCGGCCGGTGCCCATGCATTCTTCAGGGACCAATCAAAATCTGTGTATTCCAAAACTGCTCCGTGATCGGTCCAGTTTACCATATCTTCAGTCGTGTACAATCGCCAGTCGTCCATAGTAAACCAGGTTGAATTATCCTCATCGTGACTGGTATACAAATACAATTTATCATCGTGCACCATTGGTGCAGGATCTGCCGTATAAGAAGTTTGAATAATGGGATTTTGTGCATTTAGGAATGAAGTTCCCAAAACACTACACAGCATCAATACATTAAATGAACACCTCATAAATTGATTAATTTTTAATTACAAATCCGCCATTTGGCTGAATATTTACGGAAACCTTTCCGCTAGAAGGGATTTTAATTTCTTTGGAATAGGTTTCTTTTTTCTTATCGTCAGAAAATAAGGTCACTGTCTTTCCGGCAAGCATGGGAAGTTCCAGTTTTAGTTTTCTCACGCTTTTTTCAGCATTAACTCCGGCCACATACCAATTTTGATCATGCCTCCTTGCCAAAACCGAAAATTTTCCCGGATACCCATCAATAAATACCGTCTCATCCCAGGTAGTTGGCAACTCCCTTAGGAAATCAAGTTCAAAGTCTGGTACATCCTCCAAATTATTTGGAGTTAATGCAAACATTTGTACAGGATTCTGAAATAAAACTCCAGTAGCCAGTTGGAAAGCATCGGTGGTTAACCGCTCCTGACCTTCTTTATTGTCTTTATTGAGATACTTATTCAACAATATTCCGCCAAACTCCATACTGGCAACGGCATTTCTACTAAACGGATGAAGAGAAGCATAGAAGGCCTCCTTATTTCTTGTATCTTGAGAAAAAATGAGCATTTCTGAAGCTAGAACAGCTTCACTTCCTACAAAATTAGGATACATTTTTCCCCATCCTCTTGGGAGTGTTGCTCCATGAAAAATAACCATTAATCCATAATCATTGGCATCAGAAAGGATGTTTTCATAAAGCTTCATAGTTTCCTGTTTGTCACCTCCAAAAAAGTCTACTTTCAATCCTTTAACACCAGCTTCTTTTAGCCATTTCATTTCTTTTTTTCGGGCTATAGAAGTATTCATTTTATTAAGCGGAGTCATAAATGCATCGTTAGCAACTCCGTTGGAATTATACCAGAGGAAAACATCAACTCCTTTAGACTTAGCATAATCGATAAGTTCTTCCATCTTCTCATAACCTATTCTTTCATCCCACCAGGCATCGATAAGAATATACTCAAAATCCATTGCAGCAGCAAGATCGATATATTTAACCTGGTCGTCATAATTCATACTGTTATCCTGCCAAACGATCCAACTCCAGGTTCCTTTTCCGTATTTATAATCTTGAGAAGGCTCATAAAGCTGATCTACCACATCAAAAGGAATAGTAGTTTCCACAATAGGCTTAAGACTTTCCCCAAGCGTTATAGTTCTCCAAGGCGTATGTCCCGGTAATCCAATTTGAGCGCCAACACTACCAAAACCATTATTTTGTGCGAGATCTGGATATTCCACCGTATAAATCCCATCTTTAAAACTGCTTAAATGCGAAGCATTATAAAGACTGCTAACACCGGTTTCCGAAAGTAAAACCCATCCATTTTCTCCAATTTTAAAAAGGCCTGGAAAAACATAACCCGTTCCTGAAGTATTGCTTTCAAGCTGCGCATCTGCGGAATAACCACTCTCGTAGCTAGGCGCTGTCCTGGCAAAGCCTCCCATAGATTGCATCATAGGCGACAAGAATGAAGTACTCCCTTTGGGAAAATTATATCCGGTTAGCTCTTTTTCAACCACGCAAGCCCGCGTGTCTCCCCATTTAGGCATTTCATATCTAAAGGCGATATCGTTATCGCTTACCTGGAAAACAACAGATATTTCCTTTTCTTCAGCATTAGCAAAAGAAATTGTAAGCGTATTGGCCTTGTAAGAAACATGAGATTGCTTAATCTTCTTTATGTTATATTCTGAGCTAGTAGTACCTTTTGAAGCCTCCAGCAATTTCATCTTTGAAGTAAAATCTCCCGCATTAGTCACGAGTCCTAGCGGAGATTTTTCTAACATGACTTTTTCATTATACGTAACACTGTAAAAGGGTTTTCCGTTTTCGACCTTGACTGAAACTTCCAACTTGCCGTCTGGACTATTAATGGATGCTTCTTCCTGAGCAATAATTGTACTCATTAAAAGCATACAGCATATCAGGCTGAATATTCTCATAGTATTGATTTTTATTTTTGAAATTCCCAGTAATCTAGATTGAATAGCTCGCCATCACCTCCTTTAAAAACAAAGTAGATATCGTGAACTCCCGGCACTTTTTCCATGTTACTAGTATATAATTTATAGGTATTTCCGGCTTCTTTTTCAATTTTAGAGCTACCTATAAGCTGCCCTTCTGCTCCATCTAATCGGATCTCGATAGTTCCTCCTGAAACTGGCTGAGCAAAAACCTTGAATTTCGTTGCGCCATTTTTAAAATCTGCACCCTGCACCATCATATAATCTCCATCTTCAATCGCGGTTACATATATCTTATCCTCAGTTTTGTTAGTTTTTACACCTTCGCTCCAGGCAATGGTTTCCGCTTCTGTTCTATGGAATGGATTTAGGTTTTCGATTGGTTCAGGACCTTTGTCATTCCAGTAAGGAATGGTTTGAATGGTTCCATCTTCATTATATTTCATTTCATCCGCATCAACCGAACGTCTTTCATAAAAAATCGAAGTTTTACTTTTTAAAATATCATAACTATGACCAAAAGCATACGACTTTCCTTTGTATTCAATTATTCCCGGATGATTTCCTCTTGTTTTCTCGGTAGCGTCCATGATCATTCCTTTGTATTCCCAGGGACCTTCAGGCGAGTCGCTCATAGCATACCCTAGCCCTTCTGGACAGCAGGTAGAAGCATAGGCTAGATAATAATGGTCATCATGTTTCCATACCCAGGGACCTTCCTGATAGTTTTCAGGTTTCGAATCAATTTTTACAACTTCTCCTTCTATAGAAGTCATATCTTCATTCAGTTTCACATAATACACATCAGGATTTCCCCAATATAGATAGGCCTGCCCATCGTCATCTATAAATGGAGAAGGATCTATATCATTCCAAATATGGTCTGTATCAATCAAGCGTTTGCCAAGTGGATCCTTGAATGGTCCATAGGGGCTGTCTGAAACCAAAACTCCGATACCGCTACCGTGCATAGGGCAATACAAGTAAAATTTACCGTTTCTTTCAATACACTGCACAGCCCAGGCACCATTATCCTGGGGCGCCCAGCTAAAATCCTTCAGAGAAGCCACGGCACCATGCTCTGTCCAGTTTACCATATCGGTCGATGTATACAGCAGCCAGTCCAGCATTTTAAAACCTTCCGCATCATCCTCATCATGTGAAGTGTAGAGGAATATAGTATCATTATATACCATTGGCGCAGGATCTGCTGTATACTTGGTCTGAATAATTGGTTTTTGAGCTGCAGCTGTACACCCCATCATTATGGTTAATACCGCTACAGCTTTATTTAAAATTCTCAAAATCTTAAGTTTTAGTATGTTTAATTAGGAGTTGCATCATTAGCCGAAGTGGCATATAAGCCAACCATGGCACCGGTAAAACCACCAGCCACGTTTGTCGAGAGAATATCTCCTGAAACTTTCCCTCCCAGATTTTCATAATTTTCTCCATCAAGCGCATAGCTAAATTCATATTGATCTCCTCTCGCCTTTACTTTCAATGAAACAGGATTATCCAGATCAATTTTCTTACTCGCTACGATTTTAGATTTACCATTTTCAGTTCTTTCCAAAAGCAGGTAATAGTCCTTATCTTTTCGGGTAATTCCAAAAGCATAATTAAAACGCTCATTCTGGTAACAAGTGATTCCCGCCATATCTTCAGCAGATTTAGGCTTGTATTTCATCTCAGTCATAAAGGTGAAATCCTTATGCATCTGGCGATAAAATAATGTAGAAGTTGGCGCTAGTTCATTAATATCGGTTTCGAAAGGCTTAATTTGGAGTCCCTTTTTAGTCTTTTTCATAAAATCCTCTCTTGGACCTCTGAGTCCAATCCATCGGTAATCCAACGTATCTGCCTGAAAATCGTCTGTAAAAGTAAAGTTTCCGTTAGGGAAAAATCCATCTTTACCGGTATTGTTTTCCACTCCTTCTGGCATTTGGAGTTTTGGCTCCATAGGTACCAGTCCGTTTTCAAAAACGGGGAATTTACCAGACCAGTCAACAGGTAAAATAAAGGTTTCCCTTCCTGTAGTTACCTGCCCGGCCTCGTTTGGGCGAATGGCCAAGAAAACACCATAATATTTATCATTAGGACCTTTTACCAAATCAGCATGCCCTGCCCAGTCTACCATATTCTCACGGTCTTTGGGAAAATAACGCTGAGTTAAAATAGGATTGCTTGGTGCAGGCTCATAAGGTCCTTTTGGATTATCACTTACAAAAATCACCTCGCTATGCCAACCACCGGTACCACCTTCAGCACACATTAGATAATACAGTCCGTTTTTTTTATAAACATGCGGTGCTTCGATCCAGATAGGTTGATCCGCTAAATCTACTCCACCATTTACGATCACCTTATCGGTTCCTGCAATGATCTGATCTTTCTCTACATCGTATTCCCAGATTTTAATCACCCGATGTCCCTGATAAAGTGCTTCTTCTGGCGCATCGTTATGCACCACATACGCTTTTCCGTCATCATCAAAGAATATAGAAGGGTCGATCCCATCAAACTTTAATTTATAAGGTTCACTCCAACCTTTCATGGGATCCTTAGTTTTTACTACAATATTCCCCAAACCACCAGCAAATGCAGTAGTAATCATATAAAAAGTGTCGTTATTCTCATTATAAGTGATTCCCGGAGCATAAACTCCCTGACTTATTCCGGTATTGTGCACATCTAGCTGAGAAGTTCTGTCTAACACATGTCCAATCTGTGTCCAATTTACCAGGTCTTTGGAATGGAAAATAGGCACACCAGGAAACATGGCGAAAGAAGAACATACCATATAATAATCATCTCCTTTACGGGTAATAGCGGGATCAGGATAGGTTCCCTGAAGTATAGGGTTATAGAATTCACCATCTTTAAGTGGATATTCCTTATATACTTTATCCTCACCTTTGTAAGTGGCGCTAAGAAAAACCGGTTCGTTAGTTGCTTTTTTCGGTTTAGATTCTGTACTATTTTCATTTTCAGAAAATGAGAATAGCAACAACGCCATTAAAAGAAGCACTGGACTATACTTGTAAATTGGTGATTTAAGTGTTTTTTTCATTCTATCTAATTCTTGTATTAATTTTAGTTATAAGCGTTTTTATTTATCTTTCTTTATTTAAATAATAATTGAGCATACTGATACAAACATCTGCGCCAGGTAAGCCATTCATGTGCCGTTTTCGGCGACTCGTAAAAGCTATAGTCTATCCCTTTATTTTCTAACATTTCTCTAAAATCACCCACGGTTTTAAAGAACACTTCCGGCTCTTTAGTTCCGAGACCAAGCCAAAGTACGTTCAGCTTTTCATTTACCTCATCGGCATCTTCAAAAGCTCCATTCAGAAATGTCCTGGTATCAATTTTTTCATTTCCTGGATAATTGGACGTTCCGCTAAATCCACCGTAATAAGAAAACAGGTTTAAATTGTTCATTATGATTCTCATCGTCTGATTGGCTCCCATGGATAATCCGGCAATGGCGCGATATGATCTACTAGATTTTGTTCTGAATTTTTTATCAATATTGGGAATAACTTCCTCGATAAGCACTTCTTCAAAAGCAGATTTTGGACGGCCATCCCCATCCTGAGCATTTTGCATTACTTCTGGTTTGTTGGCATAGCCATTATCCATAACCACAATCATTTTTTTGGCTTCACCAGCAGCGATAAGATTGTCAAGAATAAGATTGGCATGTCCCTGGGAAGCCCATCCGGTTTCATCTTCAAAACTCCCGTGTTGTAGATAAAGTACCGGGTAGCGCTCTTGAAAATTTTCGAAATATCCCGGTGGCAGATAAACAAAATTGCGACGCCAATCCTGAGTGATTTCAGAAAAATAAATATTCTCTGTAATACTGCCATGCGGAACATCTTTCATCTCATAAAATTCCTGATCCTGAGCCGGAATTTCAATACCACTACCCCATCGTCCAGCACCATAATAATATTTTGAACCTGGATCGGGAACCGAAGCTCCGTCTATATTCAGCTGATAATAATGAAAACCTTCGTCTTGCGGAGCTGATTCTCCTGTCCAAACACCTTCATCATTCTTTTTGAGGTCATATTTCATCCCGCCAATATCAAGTTGCACATTGTTAGCCTTCGGAGCTTCTACGCGGACTCTTACAAGACCTTCAGAATTTACCTTCGGAAATTCTTTTCCAGACTGATTCACAGACGATGCCTGAAAATCTTCCTTTACCATATCATCGGTTTGCGCTGAAAATGGCAAAGAGAAACTAACAAAGAAAATAAATATTACTAGCTGAATTCGGTTCATATCTTTTAATTGAATAATAAAGGTGCTAGTTCATGCAGACTGCGTCGCCAGGTTTGAAATTCATGTGCAGTACCTTCAGAAATATAGCTCACCGTATTAAAACCGGCAGCCTTAAGTTCTTCTACGGAATTTTTAACCGCATCGGGACGTTCTTTACTTCCGCAGCTTATAAAAACAAGTTTAAGATCTTTATGATTTTGTAAATCTTTAGGTGAATAGGTACCGCCACTTAAAAGGGCATAATGAGAAAATACATGAGGTTTGTTTAAAGTAATCATTTTGGTTTCCATGCCGCCCATAGAAAGACCGGCCATGGCGCGATGTTCTTCATCAGCTATGGTTCTAAAATTTTCATCTACATAAGGAATAAGTTCATCAACCAAAACCGTCTGAAAATGTTTAATATCAAAGTCTTTTAAGCCGCCCCATTTAATTTCATTGGTCATTCCGTATGTCATTACGATTAGGAAAGGTGCTGTTTTCCCTTCAGCAATAAGGTTATCCATGATAAGATTGGCGTGTCCCTGATTACTCCACGCCGTCTCATCTTCACCCCAACCATGTTGTAGGTATAAAACAGGATAATTCTTATCTCTATTTTCATAATATCCCGGAGGAGTATATACAAAAGCACGACGGGAAGTTTTTGTACTTGGCGAAGAAAAAAGAATTTGCTGAACACTTCCGTGAGAAACATTTTTTAAAGCGTAAAATTCCTGGTCGTGTGCCGGAATTTCGATGCCACTTTCCCAACGAACCGAGCCATAGTAATTCTTTGCTCCCGGATCGTTAAAAGTCCCACCATCTACATTTACGTGATAATAATGGAAACCTTCATCCATAGGTCCCGCGGTGGTTCCCATCCAGACTCCTTCTTCGTTTTTTTCAAGTTTGGTACCTCCTTGGCCGCCTAATCCCAAGCTCACCCGAACACTATCGGCTGCGGGAGCTACAATTCTGAAACGGGCATAACCCTGAGAATTTACCTGAGGATATTCCTGCCCGGGCTGATTTTTAGAAGAAGGCTTAAAGTCTTCTTTAATTTCCTGCTGCGGGTTTTGTGAGAACCCGGAATAACACAGCAGGATAGCCACAAAAACTAACATCTTATGTTTCATAATTTGCTTATTGTTTTTTAAATAAAAGAGGGGCAAACGTATATAAATCGTGTCTCCATACCGGCCAGGCATGGCCGCCAGGATATTCATTGTAGGTATAATCGATATTCATTTTATCGAATTTTGATATCATTCTTTTACCATTTTTATAGGCGATATCCTCTTTCCCACCTTCGGAAATATAAAAATGCTCTAAATTCTGATTAATTTTTTCGGCATTTTCATTCATATAGCTATACTGAGCCTCTGCAATTTTATTATCTTCTCCAATCCATCCCGAACTGAAAACCCCAAGCGATGAAAAATGATCGGTGTTTGGGATGCCTGCATAAAGTGTCTGAATACCACCCATCGATAAACCGGCTATTGCCCTGCTGTCTGCATCGTCGATAACGCGATATTCTTCCTGAACATGAGGGATTAATCCCTCAAGTAATTCATTTTCGAACATTTTCAATCCGTTTTCATCAAAGGCTGACACCGGCATATTCCCATCTGGCATGATTACCAGCATAAGTTTTGCTTTTCCCTCTGCTATAAGATTATCAAGAATAAGATTCGCTTTTCCCTGCTGTGCCCAGCCACGTTCGTCTTCACCACCGCCATGATATAAATAAAGGGCAGGATATTTCTTATCTTTATTTTCGTCATATCCCGGTGGGGTATAAACATAAAATGTCCTCCAGCTATTCAACACCGGAGAGAAATACTGCTCCATTCTAATATCACCATGAGGAACATTTTTTAAAGCATAATACTCATCCCCAGCAAACGGAACTTCTATCCCGCTGGCCATTCTCCCCATTCCGTAAAAAGTTTCACTATTAGGATCGGCCACCGGAACATCGTCTATAAGAATGGAATAATAATGAAACCCTTCACTAAGGGAATCTGTGGTGACTTTCCAGATCCCTTCTTTATTTTTATCCATATCGTATTTACGCCCCAAATCTACTTTCACATCTCTTGCTTCCGGAGCTTTCACCTGAAAAACTGCTCGGCCATTAGGTAAAATCTGAGGGTATTGAGCATTGCCTACATTGGTAGAAGCGGGTTTTCCTAACAGACTGTAATCGTTGAATTTTGACTGATCTACGGGCTTAAATATCATTTTGGCAAACATGTAAAGTCCGTTTTTCCAAACTTTAAAATCATGTACACCTGGTTCTATATAATAAATATGAGGGACATCATTTTTCATCAAATACTCATGTGTTCGCTCGCTAAATGGCAATAAGTTATCGGCATCTCCACAAGAAATCCATAACAGATTTAATTTCTCTCTGGCCTTTTCCGGGTCTGGAACCAGTTCCTTTGGTGTTTTAGTATTTGGCGCCGATGAAAAAGCTCCTACCCATGCAAATGTATCCAGATTGCCGAGCCCAAAATTCAAAGTTTGTCCTCCACCCATGGAAAGACCAGCTATTGCACGGTATTCCCGATCTTTCTTCACAGGATAATTCTTTTCTATATAAGGAATAAGATCTTTTAGCAAATCTTTTTCAAAATTGGCAAAAGCTGCAACTTTGGTACTATCAAAGATATTTCCAACGGCACGGTCGTCTTTCATTGCCCTTCCGTTAGGCATTATCACGATCATAGGCTCAGCTTTTCTGTCAGCATACAAATTATCGAGAATCACCTGCGGATTCCCGCCACGTAGCCATTCTTTTTCATCGCCACCAATACCGTGTAATAAATAAAGCACCGGGTACTTCTTATTTTCTGAATAATTAGGTGGCGTATAAATCAGAGCTTTTCGAGTAGTTCCTACGGTTTTCGATTTATAACTGATACTGTCCAGCTTTCCATGGGCAATATTTTCTCTTTTCTGGTCAAAACCTTTAGGGGCTTCTTTTTCCAGTCCTTCAAAACCTTTCGCCTCCAGCATTTTTTCGGCATAACGTCTTCCCAGCTTTCGATAACCTTCAGCCGTAAAATGCAGATGATCGTTTACGGCAGTGCAGCCTTCAGAAGAAACTACATAAGCATTAGGAAGAACTTCTGGAAGCTTAGCAATGATAGTATTCATGCTGGCACAAGCCCCCCCTTCTTCTTTACTAACCATCTCACCGGCAAGTAAAGGAGTTTTTTTAGGATCTAGTTTTAGATCTTTAATCAGGTTATCATAAACTCCTTTTACTTTTTGTGGCCAAAGTGTATCACCGGTATTCGATTCACCCTGATGCAATAGAATTCCTTTAATCACCCCTCTTTTTTGACCAATTTTAGCCATTTCTACTAGTCTTTTATAGGGGTTACCGTCGTATTCCTTAACCATATTCTTTAGCCATCCTGGTGCCGAAGCTACATACGACTCATAATTTTCTTTATCGAAAAGCTCGATTTTACAACCGCCAACGGCAACATTTATGATTCCCACTTTAATACTATCTGGAAGATTTTCTACCATCTCCCTACCAAAATAATCTGTGGGAGTCAAGCCGGTATTACATCTGCATAGCGGCGGTTTGGCCGTATACCACTCTCCTTTTTTACGATCCAGGTTTAGGCATTCTACTGCTGATAAAACCTTGAAACGTTCACTAATAGCTACCGTATCTTGAGGTTCAATTTTGGCGTGCCCTTCCATATTAGACTGACCGAAAGCCAGATAAATATGAAAATTTGGATCCTGTGCTCTGGCACTAAATGCGAAAAGCAGCATAGAAAAAAGTAACAGTATTCTGGTTTTCATATTAGTGGATTTTTAATTCAGTTTTTTTTAGTTGCTTGTCATCTGAAGAATTTCCATAGAAAATCTCATAGTTCCCTGGCATCACTTTCATGCTTCGTGCCTTCTTATCATAAAATTCAAAAGAATTTGAGGGCAGATTAATTGTCACATTTTTCATTTCATTTGGCTTAAGATTTACCCTCTTAAATCCTTTTAAAGTTTTAATAGGCCCTTCTTCAAGACCTTGTTTATGAACATAAACCTGTATAATTTCCACCCCTTCAGTTTTCCCTTCATTACTAATCGAAATGGTAATATTAACCGATGAGGAAGTATCAATTTCGCTTTTATCAAGCTGGGCTTCGCCTATTTTAAAATTGGTATAACTAAGGCCATGTCCAAATGGAAAAAGTGGTTCAGCTTTCATAAACCTATAGGTTCTACCGTTCATGGAGTAATCTTCAAAATCTGGAAGTTGCGTGGTATCCTTATAAAAAGTTACAGGTAATTTTCCAGACGGATTATAATCCCCAAAAAGCACATCGGCCACTGCCTGCCCACCAGATTCCCCGCCATACCATGCTTGTAAAATAGCGTCACAGGATGTTGTTTCTGGCACGAGTCCAATTGCAGAACCTGAATTATTTACGAAAATGACCTTTTTGCCAGCATCTTTTAATGTCTTTAAGCAGTTTCTTTGTACTGAAGGAAGGGCTATATCTGTACGATCGCCTCCTTTGAATCCTGGATAAGAAACGGGCATTTCTTCTCCTTCAAGTTTGGTTGAAAGGCCACCAACAAAAATTACGGTCTCTATTCCCTTTAGTTTTTTAAGAAGATCCTCATAGTTTACGGGAATCTCCTTTCCAAAATTGAATTCTAAATTTGCCTGCCAGTTATTAAGCTGAGCGTAATGAATTTCGATTGTATACTTTTTCCCTTTTTCAACCTTATAAGGGATTTTAGAAGGTAATGTACGCCAGTTATTATAACTGCGCAATGATTCTCCATTCACGAAAAGTTCGAAATGACCTGTAGCTCCAAAGTTGAAGACGATTTCCTGATCTTTTTCAGGCACATATTCTGCCACAAACTTTCCAGAAAAACCTTCAAGTTTAACCCCAGAAGCAAATTCGTGCTGTCCGGCAGTAGTTAGTTTTATGGGATTTACAATTTGCTGGATAGCGACTATTTCGCCGCTATAATCCGGAGTGTTCCAATAGGTCGCCTTAAATCCAGGTTTTCCATCAAACGAAATTTGAGAAAAGTAACTTTGTGTAACCTTATCTTCAACAAGATCACAGGCTTTATCGTAGACAATACTTTTTTCTCCAATCTTTGAAGTGATTCCATCAAGAATGCTTATTGTTCTAACCGGGGTACCATTATAATTTCCCCAAAGCATGGGTTCATCATCTGCGTTTGGCCCGATAACCGCAATTCTATCCTGGCCTTTACTAAGTGGAAGAATATTATTTTTATTCTGTAGTAAGGTCATCGACTCCCTGGCCATTTTTAAAGCCAGCTGCCGGTGTTCTTCATTATTAATCACCGATGCAGGAATCTGGGCATAAGGAACAATCTCATCGGGATCCATTTCACCAAGTTCAAATCGGCCTATCAAAACCCTTTTTACACTCCTGTCGATATCTTCTTCTTTTACCAGACCTTTCTCTACGGCTTCTGGCAATAATTTATAATTATGTTTATCCCACTGGCACTCCACATCTGTACCGGCCAGAACAGCTTTGGCAGCAGCGTGTACAGCATCTGACGATACGTTATGTGAGGTATAAAAATCCTGTATCGCACCACAATCTGAAACTACAAGATGCTCAAAACCCCATTTTTCCCTTAAGATCTGCTGAAGCAAACGGTCACTACCACAACAAGGTTCATCGTCTAAACGCTGGTAAGCACACATGACCTGTCGCACATTGGCATCCTGTACCAGTACTTTAAAAGCAGGCAAATAGGTCTCCCAGAGATCTCTTTGAGATACGTTATTGAGATTAAGTTCATGACGGCTCCATTCCGGTCCTGAATGAACCGCGTAATGTTTGGCACAAGCCAGTAGTTTCTTGTATTTAGCATCTTCAGGCCCTTGTAGTCCTTTTACCACCTGAACACCCATTCTTGAAGTCAGGTATGGATCTTCTCCATAAGTTTCCTGTCCGCGTCCCCAACGTGGGTCTCTAAAGATGTTGACATTGGGGGTCCATACGGAAAGACTCAGGAAACGCTTATTTTCTTCTCCGTTCCGAAGAGCCTCATGATATTTCGCACGTACTTCATCTGAGGTTGCATCAAAAACCTGATACACTAATTCATCATCAAAAGAAGCTGCCATTCCTACTGGCTCTGGAAAGACAGTTACATCATCATTATTTGCAAAACCGTGTAAGGCTTCACTCCACCAGTTAAATTTTTTAATGCCAAGACGGGGAATTGCTTCAGAAACATCAAACATCAGAGAAGCTTTCTCTTCTAATGTTAATCTGTTCACTAAATCCTCAGCACGTTCTTCGGGACTTAAATTAGGGTTCTGATAGGGTTTTTGCTGCGAAAAACCCAGCATCCCAAAAAGCATAAAAACTACAAAAACAAAGGAACTTTTTTGTCTAATATTATTCATCATCTGCAAGTTTTATGAGATATTCTTTCCCTGCTTCTGTTGCCAGATCATATTCATAAACCGGTTTTAATTCAGGTGCTATTATAGTTGCATCAGAAGAGATGAGTGGCTCTTTAGTCTGTGGAAGTTTAAAAAGTGGATTAGGATTTACACCGGTAGCTTTTTTTAATCCATCGCCTGAAAGTGGATAATAGGAACGCAATCTACAATTACCACCAATGGCTGAAGTGATGTTCACTTTAACCGGTTTGTTCTCTTCCCAGGCGATATCGATTTCAAAATTACCCCTGGCTTTTAAACCTTTTACTTCTCCTTTATTCCATGTAGAGGGAAGCGCAGGTAAAATATGAACTGCACCATCCTGACTCTGCAGGAGCATTTCAGCAATCCCCGCCGTACATCCAAAATTTCCATCGATCTGAAACGGCGGATGGGCATCAAAAAGATTAGGATAAGTTCCTCCTTTTTCACCGTGTCCCGCCTGTCTACTTGGCGTTAACTGATCATGGATAAGTGCCAGCGCATGGTCACCATCCAAAAGACGCGCCCATAAATTCACCTTCCAACCCATTGACCATCCGGTAGATTCGTCACCGCGGGCTAGCAAAGAATTTTTAGCGGCAGCAAATAATTTTGGAGTACGGTAAGGAGAAATAAGATTAGAAGGAAAAAGTCCGTACAAATGCGAAACATGCCGATGTTTATCGTCTTGTCGATCCCAGTCTTTCATCCATTCCTGTAGTTGTCCCCACTTACCAATTTGCATAGGAGCAAGGTTTGGTGTCACATTTTTAATACTGTCAGAAAATTTTTTATCTTCATTTAAGATTTGGGAGGCCTCCAGAAAATTTGAGAAAACGTCCTGTACAATCTGATTTCCCATAGTGGTTCCAGCTGCCAGGCTTGACCCACCTGTATGACCATTTTCAGGAGAATTAGAGGGGTTTACTACCATCCACTTATTTTCAGGTTCCTGCTGAAGGATATCTTTGTAAAATAGTGCAGTACCTTTTAAGATTGGGTATACCTCTTTTAGAAACTTGGTGTCGCCAGTAAACAGATAATGTTGCCATAAATGCTGACTTAGCCAACCTCCACCGTGGGGCCATAACCCATAAAAAGGCGGATCAACAACTCCTGAAATCCTCCAGATATCAGTATTATGATGCATATTCCAACCTCGAGCGTGATACATCTTTTCTGCCGACTCTTTTCCGGTTTCAGAAATATCCTTTATTAGACCGAAAAGAGGTTTATGCATTTCTGAAAGGTTAGCCACCTCAGCAGGCCAGTAATTCATTTCTGTATTTATGTTCACAGTATACTTACTATCCCAGGGTGCATTGATTTCCTTATTCCAAATCCCCTGAAGGTTGGCAGGTTGTGTTCCTGGCATAGAACTGGAAATTAAAAGATAGCGGCCAAATTGAAAATATAGCGCAATTAGCTGCGGATCATCAGAGTCATTAAATTCTTCTAATCGAATATCGGTAGTTTTATTTATGGCATTAGAAGTTCCCAAATCTAGTTGCACCCTGTTAAAATATTGCTGGTATTCGGCAATATGAGCATCAAGACACTTACCAAACTCTTTGATATAAACAGCATTCAATAGTGCAATAGCCTTGCTTTCTGCATCTTCAGAAAGATCTTTATAATTTTTAAAATTACTGGCTATAGAAATATAAATAACAGCACGGTTAGCCCCTGTGATTTTTAATCTGTTTTCTGTAGTTTCAATCCTTCCACCTTCAATTTTCGGTTTTGCAATTACCAGAAATTTTACTTTTCCTTTTTTATTTTCCTGATCTGAGGAGGTTCCGGAAAGCCATACCTCATCATTTTTAATCTGAATATCATGACTTTTGTGTGGACTTTTTAAGCCCATTTCAAAAGAGATGCTTCCAGGTTTGTTTGCAGTAAGCTCTACCATAATCACATCGTCCGGAAAAGAAGAAATGATACGGCGTTTATATGCAACACCTCCGGTTTTATAAGTAACAGTACTTACAGCTTTACTGATATCTAACTCCCGCTTATAATCCCGCACTGCATTTGAATTGGGAAAATTAAGAATTAGATTGCCTACCGTCTGGTAGCTCATTCCACTATTATTATCTTTTTTTGATAGATATTTATCTGCTAATTGTTGGGCTTTTTGATACTCCTCCTGAAAAATAGCCTTCCTGATTTCCTCTAACTGTTCTTCACTTAGAGTGACAACATTATTTCCAGGCTCCCCGGCCCAAACGGTTTCTTCATTTAATTGAATAGTCTCCATGCCTGTTCTGCCGAAAACCATTGCTCCCAGCCTACCATTCCCAACTGGCAAAGCCTCCTCCCATACTTTAGCAGGCTCATCATAATTTAAAGTCATCAAAGTATCCTGAAAGGGATATCCTTTAGAGACTCCAAATAGCAATGAAACAATTAAAAATTGACCAAATATCTTCATATCATTTTAATAACAACCAGATCATCTAGGGATCATGTCATATTGCAACCCATGCATAATTTTGTGGTAGTATGAGACAAAACCTGCAAAAATTTAGAAAGCAATTTACTTGAATATATACTAGGTATCTTTCCCTGCATGTAACAAAAACTTTCAACTGCGTTACATTTTATATCTGTTATATGGATTAGTTTGTAATAAGCTAGTTAAGAAGAAAGTGTAGTATAACTATGGTCGTTAAAAAAATGCTTACTATAGCTAATTGTTATGATTACATCCTTCCTGCCTATAAACAAACTAACAGTGTTTATTAAAATAAGCAGCCTCTCTAATTTTATTAATAGAAGCTGCCTATTTATGGTTTAAATAGATCAATATCTCGAATATTAAATCAAGCTCTATTTTTCATTAATATCCAGGATTTTGATCTCCGCTATTTATACTATCATTTGTATTTAACTCTACTTCAGGAATAGGAAAGAAGTTATGTATTCCTTCCTGATAACCGTATTTCCCGAGTTCTTGTTCTGCAAGCCCCCATCTTACCAAATCAGGGAAACGTACTTGCTCTCCGGCCAATTCAACTCTTCTTTCATGAACTATAGCCTGAAAAACTTCATCCTGACTTAGCCCATTTTGTAATAATGGCATATCAACACGATCTCGTACCTCATTAATATATCCAATAGCCTGAGCTTGGTTCCTTAACTCATTACTGGCTTCTGCCATCATCAATAGAACATCGGCATATCGAATTACATTCATATTTATACCAGATTGAAGATTTTCGTTAGTTCTTTTATAATAATTTTGATATTTTCTCCAACCTGCAGGTCTGTCTAAGCTAATTTCGGTAATAACTCCTCCAGCATACGTATCTCCAACAGTATAGAAGCTTTCATCGAACCGAGGGTCATTTTCTTCAAATTCGGCTCTTAATTCATCTGATGGATACGCATTAAACCAATCAAACATTCCATAAGACTGACCTCTTAAACTAGACTCATTTCCTCCCTCTCCATTCACATCAGAATTCCAAAAAGCACCGTTTGGCATAGATTCATCATATTCAACCGCAAAAATAGATTCAGGACCATGTTCTGTTTCTTCTTTAAAATTGTCAAAATAATTTTCAGCCAATGCATACTTTCCATATACATTTTCAAAAGCATTCATTGCCTCTGCATAATTTTCCTGATATAAATAAACTTTCCCTAGAAATGCGTATGCCGCACCACGGGTTGCTCTTCCGTTTTCTTCTTCAGTTTTAGGTAATAATGTCTGAGAAGCATCTTTTAAATCGGCAATAATCTGTGCATACACTTCTTCAGAAGCAGTTCTAGGCAGGCCTTGACCACCTTCTGGAATAGTAGTAATTAATGGCACATCTCCAAACCTTGTCACCAAATTAAAATAATATAAAGCACGAAGAAATTTTGCTTCACCTATATATTTATCTTTCATTTCCTGGCTTAAAAGAGAATTTGGGATTTCATTAATTCTATCTGCATTGTCTATTACAAAGTTGGCTTTATTAACTCCTCTAAATTCACTATCCCAAAATGCTCTAACCAATTCTGAACTGGCATCAAAAGAAAAATCCAAGAATATAATTTTATTAGCTTCCTGCTGTATATTAGCAGTATTATCGTGTCCCATATTATCCATCATATAGTAATAATTTCTACTATATGAGCCTATAGTTTGTAGACTGGCATATACTGCATTCACCGATGCTCTTACCTGTGCTTCATTCTTAAAAAATGTTTCAGGAGAAAGTTGAGTTGGATTGTTCTGCTCTAATTGGTCTGTATCACAAGAAATCCAAAATAAAACAGAAATAAATATTACTGTAATTTTATATGTTTTCATCATAACTTTAATTTTTAAAATGCAACTTGAAGACCAATTTGAACAGATTTTGGTTGAGGGTAATTTCCGCGGTCTATACCAAGCTCGAAATTGTCTCTTGCTGCCCCATTATTAAGTGAAATACGTCCAATTTCTGGATCAAGGCCAGAATAATCTGTTAAGGTCAATAAATTCTGCCCACTTAAATACACTCTAAATTTTGAGAATGTATCATTGAAAAATTCTGAAGGAAAAGAATATCCTATTACCAAGTTTCTTAATCTGGTGTAAGAACCGTCTTCAACATATCGATCTGAAGCATTCGTGTTTTGCGTGGCTCCTAGTGCTCTGGGAATACTATTGGAGGTACCCGGACCAGTCCACCTATTTAATACCTGGGTACCAGCATTAAATGGCCTTGTCATTCCTTCTAAATCGTAAATATTGGTGTTAAATACATCATTACCTATCGAACCATTTACAAATAAATTCAAGTCAAAGTTTTTATAATTCGCATTGAAATTAAAACCAAAGGTGAAATCTGGATAGGGATTTCCTATTTTCACTTTATCATCTGAATTAATTTGACCGTCATTATTGATATCAACATAACGTACATCACCAGGCTTAACAGCGGTTTGATCTGGATTAGCGGTTAATACTTCTTCAATTTCCTCTTGTGTCTGATATATCCCGTTGGTTTTATATCCATAAAAATAAAATAAAGGCTCCCCTACCGATATTCTCGACACAAATTCTCCTTCAAAATTGGCACCCGGTATTGAAGGAACTCCGCCAAGAGATATCACTTCATTTTTACTAGTTCCAAAATTAAGATTAGCAGACCATGTAAAATCACCATCGTAATCATTATACCCTAAATTGGCTTCTAAACCATGAGTTTTAACAGATCCTACATTTTCAGTAATAACCGGATCATTATAACCTAAAGAGTATGCTAATGGACGATCAATTAAAAGATCATCACTTTTATTATTATAATATTCTAAAGAAAGAGTAAACTGATTATTATTAATTCCAACATCCAAACCTATATTTCTCATCTCGGTTTCTTCCCATTTCAAATCTGCGTTACCCAACCCATTCGCAGTAGTTCCCTGAACGGGATTACCACCTATTGGATAAATAAAATTGGTTAATAGAGTAGAACTATATCGATAATCACCTATATTATCATTTCCGGTAGTTCCCCAACTACCCCTAAGTTTTAAGTTATTGAATATCGAGCCATCCATAAAACGCTCTCTGCCCAGATTCCATCCTGCAGATACAGAAGTAAACCACCCCCATCTGTTACTTTGCCCAAATCTTGAAGATGCATCTCTTCTAAGCGAGAACGCAAAGAGATATTTCTTATCATAATTATAGTTTAATCGTCCTAAATAACCTATACGTACGTATTCTGAAGAGCTTGAACCAAGATTAGCCCCCTCTAAGGAGAGTTGTTCTACCTCATCTGAAATTTCATTTCTACTACTCGCATTAATAGATTCATTTTTTATCGTTTGCTGCTCTGATAATAAGAGGAATTCAATATTATGATTTTCTAAAAAAGAGTCTTTATAAGTCAAACTATTGGTATAGGTCAACGATTGATATATCCCAGTGTTTTTAGTTATCTGCGCATATGGAGTACTATTTGTAGAAGTTTCATCATCTCTATACGAAGGAATAAAATTGGTATTTTTAAAGTTACTATAATCCAGACCTACCTGAGATTTAAAAGTAATTTTATCGAAAAACACATATTCTGCGAAAAGACTCCCTATTATATTAACAGAACGGTTACTGGCATTTCCTAAAGTTTGAACTCTTACAGGATTTTCTGCATCCTGACCATCAATTGAACTACTAGGCCCCTGAAAGCCTCCTAAATTATCTGCATTATAAACAGGTAGATAAGGAGAAATTTTAATAGCATGTTCTATTATAGAACGCCCTCCACTATCCCTTTCAGGGTTCTGTTCATCAAAAGAAACGCCTAAAGTTTCTCCTATGGTTAAGTTACCAAAATGGAAATTACTGTTTGCTCTAAAATTAAATCTTTCATATCCAGTTTCAATAATAGCTCCTTCTTGCTCTAGATAACCTCCAGAAAACCGATAGTTACTATTTTCGTTTCCTCCAGAAAGTGCTAAATTATAGCTCTGCATAAGTCCTCCTCTAAAAATTTCATCCTGCCAATCTGTATCATTATTGATGAAATCTGCGTATTGAGGATCTGAAACTCTTGTAGGTGTAGCATCTATTTCATCCAAATATTGAATATACTGTTGAGTGTTTAATACGTTATACCGAGAGCTTACGAAATTAACCCCAGAGTAAGCATCAAAGTTCAGTGATGCTTTTTGAGTGCCTTTACCTTTTTTGGTCGTAATTAAAACCACACCATTGGAGCCTTTAGAGCCATATACCGCCGTGGTTGCAGCATCTTTTAACACCTGAATATTCTCTATATCATTAGGATTTAGATCTCCCATCCCAGAAGCAATAATACCATCAATAACATATAAAGGGCTATTGTTATTAGGCGTTCCAAGACCTCTAATACTAACTACAGGCGAATTTCCTGGTGCACCGCTATTTACTACGTTTACTCCGGGAGCTCTCCCTTGTAGTGCTTGATCTGCCGTTGCTACTGGAACACTGGCAATCTCCTCCGAATCAATAGAAGAAATGGCGCCTGTCACTTCCGAACGATTTTGAGTACCATATCCAACTACAACAACGTCCTCTAACGATTGCGTATCAGATTCCATAGTAACATTAATTTCCGTCCTGGAATTCAAAGGAATTTCCTGCGTTTTAAAACTTAAATAACTAAATACAAGAGTTGATCCCGCAGGTATATCTTCGAGTACATATCTACCATCAAAATCTGTGGTCACCCCCGTTGATGTTCCTTTAACAATAACATTCACCCCAGGTAAGGGACCTGCACTGTCCTCAACTGTTCCTGACACCGTTACCTTGTTATCCTGAGCAAGAGATAACTGACAGAAAAACAAAAGCATCAGAAAATTAAATTTTAATAAATATTTCCCCATAATAAAAATTTTAAATTATTCGAGTCTACGAAATCGATTGTTTAAATAAACTGAAAATATAGATTTACAATTTTAACTAATAGTTTTATTGACTACAAGTTTAATTTTTTAAAATCAATTCATCAAATTTTTTAACTGTTTTTTTAATTTTCAATATTTTAAAATATATTTTTTAGTGAAAATTGAAATTAACAATAAACAAGATAAAATATATTCATTTCATGAAATCTCTCCTAGAAACAACCGGTTGTGCATAAATAAAGAAAAATAGTTTAGGCTGCTATGTTTTTAAGCTTACTTATTAATAAGCAGATATATCAATCTTTAATGAAATTTAAAAAATAGGATAAATGACTAACGGGATAGACTCGGGATATTTTCGCCAAATTGAAATCGACACCTAAACTATTTATTCAGATTGTACATCCAATAACGGGAAATTGAGTTTATCTAAATGGATTATTCATTGTAAGAATAGCTTATAAAACCAGTCTTTTTAGACCGCAAGAGGGTCTATTTGCTCTGAAACCTGCTTTATTTTGCTAAATCACATATAAAAGCAGTTACACAGACTTTTAGTGCCATCATTAATTACTGGTATTTCTAACGATATCAAAAATATGGTCTATCTACTCTGGATTTGTAATTATAATAATCCCAGGAAGACACTTATCCATTTTAGACACAATATTAATACCCATTGGTTACAATAGATATTTGTAAGTCATACAAACGATGAAGAATTCTAATGTTGTTTGTAAAATATATAAATCCAGATAGTTCTTGAAATTTTGAAATTAAATCTACTTAATAATAGTGCTATCGCAGCGATTATCAGAAAGTTGGTCATTAACGAAAGTCCTAAAAGAAAATAACCGATTAAAAACCAGATAAAACCTTCTGCTACCGTTAAAGCATAACTAACATACATAGCGCCATAAAAAAAGCCGGTCTCTTTGACAAATTGAAAGCCACATGAGGGACAGGTTTTATTCATTTTTGGAATTGAAAGATTAATCAAGCCTCGGTCTTTATCAAAAATGCTCCCCTTTTCACAATTAGGACATCGATTATTCAGTATCGCTAAAATTTTCATCATCATTCTTATTGGACTACAAATTTACCAGTACTCAAAATCATAGTTCTTACCCGTTTTATCCTTTTTTTTATACTTTTAAGACATTATGCAAAAACCAACGATTTTCTCTATCCCAAAATTCAAGGAGGATCTAAATAAAATAGATTTTTATTTTAACGATTTTAGAAAACATCTTGAAAAAAATAAAGAATTGATATTGTCCCCTCATGGCCATGATTTCTATTTATGCGTTTTGTTTACTGCAGGAAAAGGGAATCATGAAATAGACTTTAAAAGCTATGAAATAAAGCCGGGTAGTATATTTTTTATGCGACCTGGACAAGTACATTCCTGGAAATTTACTGTTGCTCCTGAAGGCTATATTTTCTTTCATTCAAAAAACCTGTTCGACCTACTTTTACCCAACGACCAGATCAATGACTATCCCTTCTATTTATCCTATCATAATCCACCCAGTTTATTATTAAAAAACAAAGAGCTTATCTCCACTATCCATCAATTTCAGTTTTTAAAAGAAGAATACAACTGTGATGAATATTTCAGCTTTAGAAAAATCGCATATCTCATTTCTATTATTTATATAGATTTATCAAGATACTACTTATCTGAATATAGTGGTTTGGATAATAGTAAAACAAGATACTTTAATGTTATTTATAATTTGGAAGTCGAAATTTCTAAAAATTACAAAAGTTACAAATCAGTTGGTTTTTATGCCAATCAGCTTAATTTAAGTAAAAGGCATTTAGATCGTATTACTTATCAGATTTTAGGCAAAAGTGTAAAAACAATAATATCGGAATATGTGATATTAAAAGCGAAAGCAGCAATACTCCAAAATGATTTAGGTCTCTTGCATATTTCAGAAGACTTAGGCTTTAAAAGCCTAAGTCATTTCTCCAAATTTTTTAAAAAAAATACGGGGATTTATCCAAATAATTTTAAAGAGGATTATAAACTTTGATATTATTATTTATTAAGAATAGATTTTTTTTAGTAGAAGACTATATCACATGCATCTAACGAAGTATTTATTAGAAATTTATTTTTATTTCTCCCCCTTCCAATTCGCATAGCTATTGGAAGGGGAAATATAAAGAGGGATACTTAAAATAAGCAATTTAGATTATTTAGGGCATGCCGAGAATTCAATTTTAGATTCGTATTAGTGCTTGATAGTTACATTCTATCTTGGTGATCAGCGACCTTCAATTGATAGAATTGATCAATCTTTCTGGTAAAGACATCAAGTTCCTTAATAACTATATTAATCATGTCTGAATACTCTCGCAGATCGGTTTCATTTAATTCATCATGATTTCGGAGGTTACTGTTTAAAGCTAATAAGGTAGTTAATGGTTTACGGATTACATGAGATATATCAAAAGTAATTTGTTCTAAAATTGTTTCATATTCCATGATACCAGAAACATCCATCAAAGTCCCAAACCACACTACCGTCTTCTGATCAATATGTTGCGGGGTCGCCCTAACTTTATACCACTTTGTTTTACCATTAGATGAAAGTATTCGAAAATTATATTTATAAAGACTTAAGGAAGAAGCTGATTTCCTTATGCTTTGCCGAAATCCCATTACATCTTCGGGATGAATATACTGTAAAAAACTTCTTGGCTGCTCTTTCATCTTTTTGTCGGAAAGATTAGGATGAATATCCTCTATCCCTCTACTTATAAAATCAAAACTAAGATCAATATCACCTTGAATCCTTAATTGAAAGATAACTCCCGGCGTATTATCGAGTATTTGTTTTAATCGGCTAGCGTTAAGTTCTATATTCTTTTGTTGATCGATAAGTGCCTTACGGGTTTTTAAATAATTAGTCGCTTTCCCTGCTAAAATCTGTAAAGCTTTCTTTTGGTGATCATTAAGGCTATTGGGTTTTTGATCAATAACACAAAGAGCTCCTAGAATATTCCCTGAAGCACTTTTAATAGGGGCTCCTGCATAATAGGATATATAAGGAAAGCCTTCTACCAAAGGACTATCTTTAAAACGTGGATCGTTGGTAGCATCATTTATTTCAAATAAAGACGTAGCTCCATCTAATAGGTAATGGCAAAAACCATCTGCACGTGACGTTTCTTTCAATTCAATACCATACACAGATTTGAACCATTGACGGTCTTTATCCAAAAGACTAAATAAAGATATAGGAGTACCACAAATTAATGAAGCCAAATAAGTAAGCTCATCGAATATTTTTTCTGGATTGCTATCTAGTATTTGATGATCATATAAATCATGAAGTCGAGAAGATTCATCCATAACTAACTTTTAAAGAATTTTAGTGGTTTCTGTATAAAAAGCAAAATTATCATTTTAGGTAAAAAACTGATCATCAAGCAGAAAAGCTACGATATAGAGCACACCATAAAAATAATTTTAACCAGAAATTTATAAGCAAAATTAAATAATTGATTTTTTTTCACTTAAAAATTATTAATGTTTTTGCCACAAATAACATTCGTTTAAGTTTAAACTATCAAGACTTTACTGTTCTCAATGTAAACTGAACAGTAAAGCACAAAGCTATAAATATGAGGCGTGTGCAGTTTAGATAGCAAATCACATGCTACGCCTATCTTTAAACAACTATGAGGATTTTTTTCCCAGTTTGCAAAAACTCAAACAAATTGAGAAATACCACCTAAATGCTATTTTTTTTTGAAAAAGTATTAATGTTTTCAAAATATTTTCTTAACATTGTTATGTAGTACATAATTACATAAATACATATTTAGTTTTATTATAACCAAAACATCATTTATGAGAAAACTTTTACAGCTCAGGATGCTAAGACCAATATTCGCAATACTGGTACTTTTAGGCACGGAGGTAAGTCAAGCCAATACCTACGTAAAATTTTATTCGAGTTATGAACAGAAATCGATTTCGGGAGTAGTCTACGATGCTGACTCAGGCGAAACTTTGCCGGGTGTGACCGTAAATATCAAAGGCTCTAATACTGGAACCGTAACTGATTTAGACGGTTCTTTTGAGATCAAGGCTGAATCTGGATCCATACTGGTATTTAGTTTTGTGGGGTATGTTAGCCAGGAAGTTATCATTAAAGACCAGACTTCTTTATCCATTAATATGGAAACAGACATAGCATCACTAGAAGAGGTTGCTATTATTGGTTATGGCAAAGTAAAACGCTCTAACCTTACCGGTTCTGTATCCACGGTAAGTAGCGAAACTCTTGAAAAAACCAATAAGATAGACGCTGTTTCCTCTATTCAGGGTCAGGTTGCCGGTGTGACTGTACAACGTACAGATAATAAGCCAGGTTCTGGCGGCTTTAATATCCGTGTTAGAGGGGCTAACACCATCAATTCTGGTTCTGGTAACGGTGGATATAGTCCCGGACAAAACCCTTTATTCGTAGTAGACGGGATTTTTGTTGACGATATCTCTTTCCTTAATCCGGCAGATATTGAACGTATGGATGTGCTTAAAGATGCTGCATCTGCGGCTATATATGGCTCCCGTGGTACCAATGGGGTTGTGATCATTCAGACCAAAAAGGGAAAAGAAGGTAAAATGAGTATACGTTACAACAACTATGTAGGTTTTAAAGAAATTTATAATCTGCCTCCTGTTTTTGATGGGCAGAGTTATATCCCTTTCCTTAGAGACGTAGTAGTTGGGAATCAGTTTGCTTCTAATAAAGATGGTAACTTCAGCCAGTACTCCGCAGCAGCTGTTAATATTGAAGATTATTTGAGTGAAGAAGAACTGCAAAACATTGCAAACGGCGTAAGCACAGACTGGGTTGACCTGATTACCCGCAACGGTTTTCAGCAAAACCATACCCTGGATCTTAGCGGAGGTAATGAAAATACGGTTTATGCCGCCGGTTTAGGTTATACCGAAGATGAAGGTACTACTTATGGTGAAGACTTTAAGCGTTATACTTTAAAAGGTAACATCCAAAGTGATCTTACCGACTGGTTAACTTTTGGTTATGATAATTACATCACTTTAGCTACAACCAACGAAGGTAGTTTAGAAGCTTTTAGAAGTGCATATCGATTAAAACCTATAGGACGGGCCTATGATGAAAATGGAGACTTACTTTTTCTACCTACACAAAAAGAAACACAGGTAAGTAACCCTATTTTTGATACCAAAAACTGGAAGCTAGAGAACAAATACATCAATTTTATCGGTAATATTTCGCTAAGTATAAAACCACTTAAAGGGCTTAGCATTACAACAAAGTTTGCTCCTAACGTAAAATACACCCGTTTAGGTGAGTACCGAGGTTTGTATACCAAAAGTGCTATAGGTAACCAAAGCAGTACCCGTGCGCAAGTAGACAACTTTTTGGACTACTCCTATACATGGGATAACATTATTGATTATAACAAAGATATTGATAGCGATAATAGCATTGCTGCTACTTTCATATATTCAAGGTTTTTACAGGAAAATGAGTCCTATAACATTCAGATAAGAAATTTCTCTTCAGATAATTTCCTTTTTTACAATCTGGGTGCCGGTTCTAATATTAACTCTTATGGAAGCGGCTTTAGCAAACAAACTTTAGAATCCTACACAGCTCGTGTAAATTATAATTTAATGGATCGCTATATCCTTACTTTAACAGGACGGTACGATGGTGCTTCTGTTCTGTCAGAAGATAATAAATGGGCTTTTTTCCCGTCTGCTTCACTAGCGTACCGGGTTATTCGCGAGAACTTTATGAATTCTCAAAAGGTTTTTTCCGATCTTAAGTTACGCCTTAGTTACGGGCAAACGGGTAATAATGGTATTGGCGGCGGATTAAATCCTTTAGGAACACTGTCTTTGCTTAACTCAAGTTATACTAATCTTGGTGATGCGAGTGTACCTACCCTATTTGTTTCCGGTCTTGCTAATCAGGATTTAAGCTGGGAGCGCACTTCTGAGGTGAACGTAGGTGTTGACTTTGGTTTCTTAAATAACCGATTAACCGGTAGTGTAGATATTTATAATCGTAATATCAGGGATATCATTTTCTTCAGACCCTTACCTACCGCAACTGGTTTTTCCGGAACCTTTGACAATATTGGGGAGTCTCGTAACCGCGGTATTGAAATAGGCCTAAATGCCAAAATAATTGACAATGATAACTTCAAATGGAATACTAATATAAACTTTGCAAGCAACCGAAATGAGATCGTTAATTTATATAACAACAGTAATGAAATCATTTTTGGTGCTCAGGGAGGTACCTTTATTCACCGTGTAGGAGAACCAACCGGTTCACTCTACGGCTATAAGTACGATGGCATCTGGCAACTGGATCAAGCTGAAGAAGCTGCAACCTACGGTCAGAAACCGGGACAGGTTCGTGTAGTTGATATTAATGGTGACGGGCAAATTACTGAGCAAGGAGACCGTACCGTACTTGGAAACCCATTACCTAAATGGACCGGTGGTTTTACCAGCACTATGAACTATAAGGATTTTGACTTCTCCTTCTTTGTATATACAAGTCAGGGGGTTACTATCTCTAGTAATTTCCATAATGCCAGAGCATTCTCTTATGATGGTGAGCCAGCCCGGTTGTGGAATGGTTATGACACTAATTACTGGACACCTGATAACCCTACCAACAACTGGTTTCAGCCTGGTAATGGCGGTCCCTATCAACAAGCCATTAAAAATATGGATGTATCTTTCGTAAAAGTTGGATTTATGACCTTAGGATACTCATTACCAACTACTACCACAGAAAAATTGGGTATTAAAAGGCTACGTTTATACACTACAGTTCAAAATCCGTTCACCTTTACAGATTATGATGGCTGGGATCCAGAGAATGCCGGTAGAAACACCTATGGTGCTGCATTTATGTCCCGTACCTATATGGCTGGTTTAAACTTTAGTTTCTAAAAAAATATACAGTATTATGAAAAAATCAATTTATACCTCATCTCTCGCTTTACTCCTTATCGGTACGCTTTTAACCGGTTGCGAAGATTTTCTGGAGGAAACAAACAGACAGGCTATTAGTATTCCTTCTTCGCGGGAAAATGCTGAAAGCTTTAACCAACTTCTGAATTATATTTACGAAATATCACGTGACAATACCACTCGTTATGCGCCAGATATGTTATATGTGCTGGAAGACCTAGGTACAGATATCGTGACTCGCTCCTCCCCTCTTACCGGTACCGATGCGATTAATGACTATGTAGATATGAACGCATCAAACTATGTGATGCAGGTGTATTGGGCCAATCAGTACCAAATTATTGCAGCAGCAAATACTTTGCTTGAAAATGCCGATTTGATTGATGGTGTAGAAGAAGGCTTAAAAAGCAGAGGAGTTGGCGAGGCCAAGTTTTTCAGAGCCTGGTCCTATTTTAAACTGGTCGAAAATTACGGAGGGGTTCCCATTGTTACAGCACCCATTACAACTGCTAAATCAGATTTCACACGTGCTGAAGAACAAGAAGTTTATGACCTTATCGTAAGCGACCTTAATGATGCCATCAACACTGTTGATGAAAATCCAGAAGTCTACGGAACTGTTTCTAAAGATGCTGCTCGTCATTTATTGTCAAAAGTGTTGCTAACCCGAGGTTACAAATCTTTTGCCGCTCCAGATGATTATGAGCGTGCTATTTCCTTGGCAGAAACGGTGATAGCAAATCATCCACTAGAGCCTACTTTTGCTGCTGTGGTTGATATTGAAAATCAGCGGAATGATGAAGTAATATTTTCTTATCTCTTCGGTAGCGAATCCTCGAGCGTGGGCTGGGGAAACACCAAACATTTACTTTACAAGTTTGAGTACTTCAATTATTCAGGTTTGGAACGGGGTACTTTGTACCAAAATGGTATAGGCAGAATGCCTACTCCGTATTTCTTTAATATGTTCGACCCTGAAGATACCCGTAATGAAGAAACATTACGCTATGTTATGTATGCTGATGTGGCTGAAGACGGACTAGAAGTTGGAGATACTGCAATTTATTTTCCTAAAACCGCCTGGAGTCAAGCACGTATAGACAGTAAACCTTATACTGTAATTAATCCCGATGAATATCTTGTGAATGATGGCGTAACAAACGTACACTTCCCTATGTTCAAAAAATTTGATGACCCCGGAGCTCCATTTGTTTATGCAAATGAGCGAGCCTTAGGAGATCGTGATATGATTATGATGCGAGGTGCTGAAGCCTATCTTATCGCAGCTGAAGCTGCTTTCCAGAAAAATGATCTGGATGCGGCAGCTACTTATCTTAATACTGTTCGTTCACGTGCTGGTCTTACTACACCGTTGACTGCAACAGATATAGATATCACACTAATCTTAGAAGAACGTGCTCGTGAACTTATAGGAGAGGTAAACCGCTGGATGGACTTAAAACGTACCGGTACTTTAGTATCACGCGTTTTAGAATACAACCCTCATGCAGCGCTTAATAATGCAATTAGTGATAAAAATAGACTAAGACCAATACCACAGTCCGAGATTGACGCTTCCGGTAATTCGATAAGCCAAAATCCGGGTTACTAAGAACAAGAAAGTCCGTCAATCACGGATTAGCCTGAAGGATTGACGGACTTTAATTTTAAAAAATATGAATTATTTAACTCAATTTGCTAAAATGCGGAGTAAGGTGATTGCGCATGTTTTCTCGAAATTCATAAGCGGTTCCATTCCGTAAAGTTTCAACAAGATCTTTATGCGAAATAGTACCGCGTACCGGTTTAGCATCAGACTTAGATTCCTGCTGCATCATATAATGAAAAACCGGTAGAAGCATAGACTGAAAACGGTTTAATGTACCATTACCAGACATTTTATAAAGATAGGAGTGAAATTCAATCTCATAAGCCAGACGAGTTTTAAGATCTGTTTTGCAAAGAGGATCATTGGCCTCACGATCTACAATTTCCTCCAAATTATTAATATCTGAACTATTTTTTCTAATGAACAGCAATTCACTCATACCTACTTCAAGCACCAGCCGTAATTCAAAAATGTGTTGCATAGCTTCTTCCCCTAAAAGATCAGGATCCATAATACGTTCAATTCCGCTCAAAATATCAGGCTCAGCGATGAACATTCCTTTGCGCTTTTTAGACTCAACTACACCAAACATACGTAGGCGGCTAAGTGACTCACGCACAATGTTACGACTTACTCCCAAATTTTCAGCAAGTTCAATCTCTCCTGGCAATGAATCTCCGGATTTAAAACGGTTTTCCTTTAAAAATTCGAGAATACGCTGTTCTACCTGCTCAACCAGTGAAACTGATTTAATGGGTTTGATTTTGGAAGACATAGTGATTGGATGATTAATTAGAAATTTCTGGTAAAACAACTAAAACTTAAGACATTTAAAAAGTAATTTTAATATATATTTTAAATATATTACCATTTAAAATATGTCCCACATATAAAATTAATGAATTTAGCGAATATACAGGATTTTGGAGCCGTAAATGATGATTTTACGAATAATTCGGTTTCAATTCAAAAAACAATAGATTATTGCGCGGCCCTGGGTGGTGGTAAAGTAGTGATCCCTGCCGGTAAGCCTTATTTATCCGGACCTTTTAATCTTAAATCGAATATCGAGTTACACCTGGAACACGGAGCCGTTCTTAAAGCTTATCCAGATGAAAGTGTGTATACAAAAAGTGCATTTAGACAAAACATGGGTGAAGGCACGATCTGGATCGGTGGCGAAAATCTCAATCAAATTTCCATCACAGGTGGCGGTACGTTAGATGGCAACGGTATCTTCTTTATGGGGGATGAACTGCATGACTCTTATGAGCTTAAACCATTTGAAACTATAGACCCAAGACCTCATATGCTTACACTAGTATCGTGTAAAAATATAAAAATGTACGGTGTTACTGTTAGTAATGCCGCCTATTGGGCGCTTCATTTTATTGGCTGCTATGATGTTGCCATTGAAAATATATCTTTATATAACGATCTGAAAGTTCGCAATAGTGATGGTATCGACCTTGATCATTGCCAAAATATACGTATTAGTAATTGCCATATAGAATCTGGTGATGACTGTATCTGTTTAAAAAACCGAAGGGAATATGAAGAATTAGGTCCCTGCAGAAATATCGTTATTTCAAACTGCACATTGATCAGCACTTCCTGTGCGATTAAAATAGGTTCAGAAAATATGGATTCTATTAGTCATGTTACCTTTAATAATTGCATCATAACCGGAAGTTGCCGGGGTATAGGTATTCAAAACCGGGATGAAGGTACTGTATCAGATATCATATTCTCGAATATTATGGTAGAATGTAAGCAGTTTTCTGATGTGTGGTGGGGTATGGCAGAGCCTATTTACATCACCGCGTATCCCCGCGCATCACACGACCACAAAGACGCAGGCTGGCGGTTAAAACCCGGAGCTCAAGAAGCCGGTATAGGAAAGGTTTCTAACATCACTTTTGCAAACATCAGGTGCAAAAGCGAAAACGGTATTTTTCTGGGAGCGGCAACTCCAGATCTTCTGGACAACATCCGCTTTAACGACATTGACCTTGAGGTCTCAAAAATCACCGAATATCCCGGAGGCTATTACGATTGCAGACCTTGTAAAGACGCCGATTTTATAGGCGAGCAGACCGCGGGATTCTATATGGTAAACGCCAGTAATGTGTACATCTCAAACACCACGGTAAACTGGGGGGATCAAAGACCAGAATACTACGGGAATGCGCTCTATGCCGAAAATATAACTCCGCTGGTGCTCGATAATTTTAACGGAGTAGCGGCATTTGAACATTTGGATAGCATCGTTAAAAAAGGAAAAACACAACTCGAAAAAATAGCTAGCTGATTATGGTTTTAGGCTTATCATATCTGGATATCGGAGTATTGGCCCTGTACTTTGGAGTCATTGTGTATATTGGTATACGGTCTAGCCTCAAGATTAAAAAGGAAGAAGATTATTTTTTGGGCGGCAGACAGTTTGGAAAACTCTTTTCAACGTTCGCCAGTTTTGGTCAGGCGACCTCAGCAGATGGTCCGGCAGGTGTAGCCACTACCACCTTTAAAAACGGTGCCAGCGGAATCTGGAGCTCGCTTTTGATGCTTTTTGCGACCCCTTTGTTTTGGATCACGGCTCCGTGGTTAAGACGGCTGCGCATTACCACAATGGGTGATTTTTATGAGCAGCGTTACGCTTCGCGAAAAATGGCCGCCACCTATGCCCTGGTGGGTACCATTGGGATGATGGGCTTGCTTTCGGTGGGGTATAAAGCAGTAACCACAACGGCAATGGCGATGACCGGTAAACCGGATAGCGCGTTGACTGCGACAGAAAAAATCGAAAAAGAAAAGGCAGACCGGCTTTTTGAACTCTCTAATGAAAACTTCACTTACCTCTCCCAGGCGGAGAAACAGGAATTAACCGAACTCAGACAAGAAAATCCACGGGCATTGTTTAGTTATTTTTCTGAAGATGTGCTCATCTGGACCATCTGTTTTATCGTTCTGTTTTATACGGCTTTGGGTGGACTCGAAGCTGCTTTTTATACCGATTTACTTCAGGGTGTTTTTATCATCCTGCTCTCTATTATTCTCATTCCTTTTGCCTGGTCTGCGATTAACGAGCAATTTGGCGGGAGCGGGATGATGCAGGCACTTTCGCATCTGCACGAGCAACTGCCCGAAAGTACTTTTGAGATTTTTGGTTCGCCCGCAACCTTAGATTTTACCTGGTATTTTATTGTGATGGCCGCTTTAGTTTCGGGGATGACGGTAGTCGCTCAGCCCAATCAACTGGTAACCGCAGGTGCGGCAAAAAGTGAAGACGCAGCGCGTACGGGCTTTGTGACCGGTACCTTTATGAAGCGTATTGTGACCATTTTATGGGGTATGGTAGGGCTTTGTGCCATTTTGTTATATGGGGGTAAAATCATGAATTCTGATTTTGTCTGGGGTCATGCCACCACCCAATTACTGGCACCGTTAGGATTGGGTCTTGTAGGTCTCATGCTGGCCAGTTTGATGGCCGCCCTGATGTCTACCGCAGACTGCCTGATGATTACCGTATCTGGGTTGGTGGTCAACAATTTTTACAAATATTTTTTTCCCAATCATTCCGCCCGGCATTACATCTGGGCGGGGAGGATCTCTGGGGGGGTGTTTCTTATAGGTGCTGCAATCATTACCACTCAGTTTGATACCATTCTTCAGATTCTAAAGTTTATATGGGAATTTTTTGTGGTATTTGTAGCAGCATTTTGGCTGGGCTTAAAATGGCGACGGGCAAATCGAATTGCAGCATGGAGCTCCATTCTGCTCACCTTTACGCTATTTTATCTAATCCCAACGCTGTTGCCCAATATCTTTCCAGCTTTGCGTACCGATGAAAGCCTGACCAAGCTTACCAAATCTCGTATCGTCACCCGCAATTATGAGGTAAAAGCCGTTGATCTGGAAAACCGTAAACACGATATCGCACAATGGGAAAAGCTTCCGCAAAGCGAAAAAGAGCAGGTCAAAAAACCGGAAGAACTTTCTCTGGGCGGGTACAATGCTGTGAGTTACGCGATGCCCCGTCAGGCTATATTTTGGTCTAAAGGGGTTTCAACCAGTAAAGCCGATACACGTTACGGGCGTGGTTATATCTATCTTGAATTGTACCTTTTAGACCGGCTGGGCTGGGACCTTTCTAAAAATCCGTATGCCTTAAACGAAACCATAAGACTGGGCATTCGCCTGTTGTTTCCCTTTTTGGTACTTTTTGTAATCGCTTGGAGCACCAAACCCGATCAACAAGAGTATTTAGCTGATTTTTACCGTAAAATGCGTACCCGTGCTGTAGACAATAGTCTGTTGAAACAACAGCCTACTACCGAAACCCTTTTATTCCCAAATAGCAACTGGGAACTGTATACCTGGAATAAAAAGGACCGTACCGGCTTTCTGCTCGCCTGTCTCATTGTGATATTGATTATTGGATTACTCTACCTGATGGTTTCCCTCGGGTCTTAAATGATTTGACTGATGAAACCCGCATAGCGGGAATTAAATAGGCCACACGTGCCACTAAATTGAAGAATTAAAAGAAATGTTTAACCTGAATTTATTTGTATGAAAGATAGCAATCAAAACGGGCAACCGCTGGACAGCTTGGATGAATGGGAAGATGACGTGGTACGTCGTTATCCCGAAGAGGCTCATAAAGCTAAAGAAGACTTTCGCAATTATGAAGCTCCTGCCCGGGACACTGTAAAAGAATTTTACCGCATCAACCACATCAACCAGACTTATGATTTTGTGCTGGAAAAGAAAAACGATTTTCTAAAATTTAACCGCCGGGAGATGTCGCTGTGGGATGCAGTAGAATTTTTAAACACCCTCGTTGACGACTCAGACCCCGATATTGATCTGGATCAAACCCAGCATTTGCTGCAAACTTCTGAAGCGATACGTGCAGACGGGCACCCCGACTGGTTTATACTTACCGGCTTTCTGCACGATCTGGGCAAAGTGCTTTGTCTTTTTGGCGAGCCGCAGTGGGCTGTGGTGGGGGACACCTTCCCGGTAGGATGTGCGTATTCAGACAAGATTGTATATCCCGAATTTTTTAAGCAAAACCCCGATTACAACAACCCGCGTTTCAATACCAAATATGGGGTATACAGCCCCAATTGTGGGCTGGACAACGTGCAAATGTCCTGGGGGCACGATGAGTACCTGTATCATATTATGCGCGACTATTTGCCAGAAGAAGCTTTGTATATGATACGTTATCATTCGTTTTATGCACAACACCGCGAAGGGGCTTACGAGCATCTGATGAGCCCTCACGATCACAAGATGTTTAAGTGGGTAGAAAAATTCAATCCGTATGATTTGTATTCAAAAGCGCCAACCCCGCCAAACGTGAACGAATTGCGTCCCTATTATGAGGATTTGGCAGCTCAATTTTTACCAGATACCTTAAAATTTTAGATTATTTTTATAGTAGTTCCTGTTATGATTTTTAAACTTAAATATCCATCCGCCGTAAAGCTTGCAGTTTGCCTGCTACTCATTTTAGGACTTAGTTCCTGTCAAAAGGAAACCAAACAAGCGCCTGCTGCACTCATGCCTTACCAAAGCCTGCTGAATCGGGTGGTTCCCGAACATGCAGATGCGTTTATCATCGATTCGCTGCCCGGTGCCGGTGATCAGGCTTTTGAAATCGCGGCTCAGGATGGTAAAATCAGTTTAAGGGGGAATAACGGTGTCGCTATTGCTTCGGCCCTGTACTATTACATCAAAGAGTATGCGCACGGGCAGATCACCTGGAATGGGACCAACCTGAACTTTCCAGAATCATTACCGCTGCCCGAGCAGCCGGTACGCAAAGAATCGCCTTACGAATACCGCTATTACCTCAACTACTGCACCTTCAACTACTCGATGAGCTGGTGGGACTGGGAACGCTGGGAAAAGGAAATCGATTGGATGGCGCTTCACGGCATCAATATGCCCCTGGCCATCACCGGTGAAGAATACATCTGGGATGAGGTGTACAAATCCTACGGCTTTACCGATGAAGACCTTAAGGATTTCTTCAGCGGCCCTTCGTATTTCTCCTGGTTTTGGATGGGTAATCTGGACGGTTGGGGCGGTCCGCTTCCGCAAAGCTGGAAAGAAAGCCACCGCGACCTGCAAAAAAAGATTTTAAAGCGTTCGCGCGAATTGGGGATGAAGCCGGTGCTTCCGGCATTTACGGGACACGTGCCTGCGTCCTTTAAAAAATTCTTCCCTGATGCCGATCTTAAAAAGACCAACTGGGGCAATGATTTTGGAGACACCTATATCCTTGATGCAGAAGATCCCCTTTTCGCAGAAATTGGAAAACGCTTTTTAGAAAAGCAGGAGGAAGTTTTTGGTACAGATCACTTCTATACGGCAGATACGTTTAATGAGAATGAGCCGCCCTCAGACGATCCTAAATATTTGGGTGAGTTGAGCGAAAAGATTTTTGAAGGAATGAAAGCCGCAGATCCCGAAGCAACCTGGGTAATGCAGGGTTGGTTGTTTTACAGCCACAAAGACTTTTGGAAAACCCCGCAAATCAAAGGCTTGCTCAGCACAGTGCCTGATGACCGTATGATCATTCTCGATCTGGCTACCGAAATCGAACCCGTCTGGAAGCAAACCGAAGCCTTTTACGGCAAGCAATGGATCTGGAATATGCTGCATAATTTTGGCGGAAACATCAGTATGTTTGGCCGTATCGAGACCGTTGCCGAACAGCCGGCATTGGCCTTAAACGACAGTACTTCGGGTAATTTAAAAGGTATTGGTCTTACGATGGAAGCCATTGAACAAAACCCGGTGCTTTACGAGTTGATGACTGATAATACCTGGCGGGATACGCCTATCGAACTCAAGTCCTGGCTGAAGAACTATACCCGCAACCGCTATGGTGCGGTAAACGACAGCATCCTTGAAGCCTGGGATATTTTGGTAGCAACCGCGTATAACGGGACTACCATACGTGACGGTGCCGAGTCTATCATCGCAGCACGGCCTACTTTTGAAGGCTACCGCCGCTGGGCACGTACCAAGATGAATTACGATCCACTTGATTTGCTACCGGCCTGGGACCTGTTTATAGGAGCCCGTGATCGCTTTAAAGATTCAGATGGCTTTGCGTACGATCTGGTCGATCTTAGCCGGCAGGTGCTCGCCAACTATGCATTGCCGGTACAACAGCAAATGCGTATCGCTTATGAAAATAACGACAAAGAAGCCTTTAAAAAACACAGTGAGGAGCTCCTGACCCTCATTAGTGATCTGGACAGACTACTTGCAACACGTAAAGATTTCCTACTTGGGCCTTGGATTGCCGATGCCCGAAGCTGGGGCACCACACCTGAAGAAAAAGCGCTTTACGAGCGTAATGCCCGTGATCTCATCACCCTTTGGGGAGGCCCAGATAATCCGCTGCACGAGTACTCGTGCCGCCAATGGAGCGGCGTGCTTGATGATTTCTACAAACCGCGCTGGCAACAGTTTATCGCCGATGTGGAGGCCAACTGGGGAGATTTTGATCAGGAGGTTTTTGATGAAAAAATAAAAGAATGGGAATGGAAATGGGTCAACAAAGAAGAAGCGTATCCTACCCAGCCCAGCGGTGATTCGTACAAGGTGGCAAAAGCGCTTTACGACAAATACCGAAGCAAAATTGCACCGATCACCCAGATTATGCCGCCTATTGACTATAACTATTAAAACCAGCCTATGACTGTAAAAACCTCCGAACGCTTTTTATCGCTCGACGTATTTAGAGGGCTTACCATCGCCCTGATGATCCTGGTAAACACCCCGGGTACCGGTGCAGACTTGTATCCGTATCTGGTGCACGCACAGTGGTTTGGGTTTACCCTGGCAGATTTGGTTTTCCCGTCCTTTCTGTTTGCCGTGGGTAACGCCATGAGCTTCTCTATGCGTAAGTTTCAGGAAGCTGCACCTGCAGATTTCTGGAAAAAAGTTTTAAAACGTACAGCCATCATCTTTCTACTGGGATTCCTGATGTATTGGTTTCCGTTTTTTAGGATGAATGAGGGGCATTTAGAACTTTCTCCTTTTTCTGAAACCCGTATTATGGGTGTTTTACAGCGTATCGCGTTGTGCTACTTTTTTGGCGCGGTGCTCGTTCGGTATTTTTCGGTTAAAACCATTGGGTTTATCTGTGCCGCAATTTTATTGGCCTATTGGGGGATTTTGTACGGTTTTGGAGAACCCGGTCACGAGCTTGAGATGGCGACCAATGCAGCGGCAAAATTTGACTATGCCATTTTAGGCGAAGGCCACATCTATAAAAAAGACGCCATCCCTTTTGATCCTGAAGGCATACTCAGCACGCTGCCCAGTATTGTAAACGTTCTTGCCGGTTACCTTGCCGGGGTGTTTATCAGACGAAAAGGCAAATCCTACGAGACTATTGCCAAGCTGATGCTGGCCGGTTTTCTCGTTTTTGCTCTTGCAGAATGGTGGGCGCTTATTTTTCCGCTGTCTAAAAAGTTATGGACGAGTCCGTTTGCGATGCTCACCATAGGCCTCAATCTGTCTATGCTGGCAGCACTCATCTTTGCGGTAGAATTGAAAAACATCAAATTTGGAACAAACTTCTTCAATGTATTTGGCAAAAATCCGCTGGTGATTTACCTCTTTTCCGAACTGTTTTACATCACCCTGCGCCTGATTCCTGTAACTGCCAATCAGGATGCTTTTGAATGGGTAAGTGAAGCAATTTTTCAACGCATCTTCCCGGGTTCATTTGGAGCGCTGATGACCGCTATTGTCTTTATGCTGGTATGCTGGCTATTGGGGTACTGGATGGACAAAAAGAAAATTTACGTCAAGATATAAGTATTGAAAATTGAATTTATGAACCTTACCGCATCCCTATATTTCATCTTATTTTGCTGCTTTGCAGGTCTTGCCCAGGAGGTTAACGAATGGGAAAATCCGCTGGTGTACGAACGCAATAAACTACAGCCGCATACTGATTTTATCGCGTATACGACTGAAACCGATGCCCGTGCCGATGTGTTTTCAACTTCTCCCTATTACCAATCCTTAAACGGTACCTGGAAGTTCAACTTTGTCAAAAAACCAGAAGACCGTCCTCGGGATTTCTATAAAACCGGTTTTGACGATTCTGGCTGGGACCGCATTAGCGTGCCCGGCAACTGGGAGTTAGAAGGTTTTGGCATACCCATTTATACCAATATCGATTATCCGTTTCCTAAGAATCCGCCTTTTGTAGACAACAGTTACAACCCGGTGGGTACGTACCGCCGCAGCTTTGAAATTCCGGAAACATGGGGTGATAAAGAAGTGATTCTCAACCTTTCTTCGGTATCGGGCTATGCGCGCGTTTTCGTAAACGGAAAAGAAGCCGGGATGACCAAAGTCGCCAAATCCCCTTCTGAATTTGATATTACTTCGCTACTTGTAAAAGGGAAGAATCAACTCGCCATTCAGGTCTTTAGATGGCACGATGGCAGTTACCTGGAAGATCAGGATTTCTGGCGCTTAAGCGGGCTGGAGCAAGATGTGTTTTTATACGCCTTGCCCAAAACCAGTATCTGGGATTTCTTCTTGAAAGCAGGCCTTGAAAACAACTACAAAGACGGGGTTTTTGATGCTTCGGTAAGCTTGAAAAGTTTTGATAACGCTGCCCAATCGGGTTCGTTACAACTTGAAATCATTCCTGCGAATGCTTCCAAACCGGTGTATTCTGCAACTAAAAAATTTACCACTGCCGATACCCCGCTAAACTTTCAGACCACAATCAAAAACGTAAAATCCTGGAGTGCCGAAACGCCCAACCTATACGATGTGGTATTGACCTTAAAAGACGCTGCGGGAAAAACGCTGATGCTTACTTCAGAACAGATCGGTTTTAGGGAAATCGAACTTAAAAATGCGCAATTGCTGGTCAATGGGATGCCGGTTTTGATCAAAGGGGTAAACCTGCACATTCACGATGACGTTAAAGGCCATGTGCCTTCACGCGAGGTGATGCTCAAAGACCTGAAGCTGATGAAGCAAAACAACATCAATGCCGTGCGCACAAGCCACTATCCACAAAATCCGCTGTGGTACAAACTCTGCGATCAATACGGGATGTATCTGGTAGATGAGGCCAATATAGAATCTCACGGAATGGGCGCCAACGTCCACGCGGTTAAAAATAAAGACCGGCACCCGGCTTATCAACCCGAGTGGTTCCCGGCACAAATGGACCGCATTCAACGCTTGGTAGAACGCGATAAAAACCATCCTTCGGTGATTATCTGGTCGCTGGGTAACGAGTGTGGTAACGGGATTTTCTTTCCGCAGGCCTACGATTGGGTCAAAGCACACGATACCACGAGATTAGTGCAGTTTGAGCAGGCCAATGAAGAGCGCAATACCGATGTGGTTTGCCCCATGTATCCCAGCATCGATTATATGCGCGAGTATGCCGCTGCAACCGATAAGTACCGGCCCTACATTATGTGTGAATATGCACACGCGATGGGCAACAGCACCGGTAATTTTACCGAATACTGGGACATCATCAGAAGCAGTGACCAGATGCAGGGCGGCTTTATCTGGGACTGGGTAGATCAGGGAATCAAAACCCAGGACGATATGGGCACCTATTGGGCGTATGGTGGCGATTTGGGCGGACTCAATTTTCAGAATGATGAAAACTTTTGCGCCAATGGATTGGTTTCTTCAAACCGCACGCCGCATCCAGCCCTGGAAGAGGTTAAGTTGATCTACCAAAATGTACAGTTTGACTTTGATAAAGAGTCGAAAAAGCTTTCGGTTTTTAATGAATTTGACTTTACCAACCTGAAGGAGTATCAATTTCAATGGGAGTTGCTTAAGGATGGAGCGGTGGTTAAAACCGAAGACTTTTCGCTGGCAGTTGCTCCGCAGACTTCCGGAACGGCAAAAATCAAATTGCCCAAATTGGATGCTGATGCAGAATATTTGCTGAATGTGTACGCGTTTACCAAAATCGCTACCGCTCTGGTACCGGCTGGTCACGAGCTTGCAAAAGCCCAGTTTTCACTTACCGAACCGGTTTTTACTACAGCAAAAACCAATCAAAGTCTGGAAGTTAAAACCGAAGGGAATCAGCTCGTTTTTGATTCAGGTTCCACTCACGGAACTTTTGATCTCAAAACCGGTGAGTTTACATCGTATACAAATGGCGAAGTAAGACTGGAAGGGTTGCCCCAGCCTTTTTTTTGGCGGGCTCCTACCGATAATGATTTTGGAAACAATATGCCCGAAGAACTGAACATCTGGCGTAGTGCACACAGCAATATAACGCTTCAGGATGTAAAAGTTGAAAAGCAAACCGAAGCAGGTTTGCCCATTGAAGTGACCTATCATCTGGACGATATTGACCTGCCGTATACGCTTGCGTATGTCATCCAAAATGAAGGCAGCATTCGTGTTACGGCCAAGCTTGATCTTAAGGCCAAAAAATTGCCTGAGCTTCCGCGTTTTGGGATGCGTATGCAGTTACCTGCCGGTTTTGAAAACCTGGAATACTACGGCCGCGGGCCGGAAGAAAATTATGCAGACCGCAATTCTGCTGCTTTTATCGGAATTTACAAGGCTCAGGTAGACAGCCTCAAGATGCCATACATACGCCCGCAGGAATACGGTTATCATACTGATACGCGCTGGCTAAAACTCACCGATGCCGGCGGAAATGGGATTGAAGTCGAGGGATTACAGCCGCTATCCTTTAGTGCACTTCCCATCAAGACCGAAGCCCTGGATCCCGGTGAGACTAAAAAGAACCAGCATCCTACAGACCTGCGTTATGGTGATGAAACCACCTTGCATATTGATTGGGCACAACGCGGGCTGGGCGGTGATACCAGTTGGGGTGCTTATCCGCATTCGCAGTACCTGTTGACAAAAGACGGCTATACCTATAGTTATGTGTTAAAACTTATAAAACCTAAACCTTAATTTAAAAAGAGACGGTCTAAAAATGTCAAAAAGCGTATTCTGAATTTAATGCAGAATCTCATCAGAATACGAGACCATGATGAGAACCTGAAAACCCTTCCGGTTTACGAAAATCACCTTTTTAGACAGCCTCTTGCTATAAAAATCAATTGATGAAAAAAATGTTGTTCCGTTATTCTTCCTTGTTTCTTCTGGTGCTTGTTGCACTGGTTTCCTGTAAGAATGCAGAAAATTCAGATCCTGAAACCGCTCAAGCTGAACTGCCCGAGCTCTGGTACGACGCCCCGGCACGCGAATGGGTAGAGGCCCTGCCGCTGGGTAATGGTAAAATTGGTGCAATGGTTTTTGGGCGCGTAACTGACGAATTGATTCAACTTAACGAAAGTTCGCTATACAGCGGTGGCCCGGTTCCACAACGTATCAACCCCGATGCGGCTTCCTATTTGCAACCCTTGCGCGAGGCGATTTTTGATAAAGACTATGCACAGGCAACGCTTTTGGCCAAAAAGATGCAGGGCTATTATACCCAATCTTATATGCCGATGGGCGATTTGTTGCTGCATCAGGACCTTCAAAACGATTCGGTACACGCCTATAAACGCTCGCTGAATATCGAAAATGCAATCACAACGACTTCTTTTGAGTCTGATGGCGTGAACTATACCCGGGAGTTTTTTACCTCTGCGCCTGATAATGTTTTGGTGATGAAACTTACTGCAGATTCTGCCAAAGCCTTAAACCTGAACCTTTCCGCAGAAAGCCAATTGCGTGCAGAAGTTTCGGTGACCAAAAATCAGGAATTGGTGGTAAGCGGTAAGGCCCCGGCAAACGTAAATCCCAATTACTACAATCCCGAAGGTGTAGAACCCATAACTTACGACGACCCTGAAGGATGCGACGGCATGCGTTTTCAATACCGCATCAAAGTGTTGAAAACAGACGGCAAGCTAACCACTCAGGATACGAGTCTCGCGATCGCTGATGCTTCAGAAGTGGTTATTTTACTTACTGCCGCAACCAGTTTTAACGGTTTTGACAAATGCCCGGATAAAGACGGACTTGACGAAGCCAAATTGGCAAGCGAATTTATGCAGGCGGCTTCGGCCAAATCGTATGCGCAATTGAAATCAGATCATATCGCAGATTTTTCGACTTATATGCAACGGGTCGCGCTTGATTTAGGTAAAACCCCAAAAGACCAATTAGACCAACCCACAGACAGCCGTTTAAAGGCCTATTCAGAAGGTGCAAACGATCCCGAGTTGGAAGCTTTGTATTTTCAGTACGGCAGGTACTTGCTCGTGTCTGCTTCGAGACCGGGCGGCATCGCGGCCAACCTGCAAGGCATTTGGAATAAAGAAATGCGTCCGCCGTGGAGTTCTAATTACACCACAAACATCAATGCCGAAATGAATTACTGGCCGGCAGAAACCACCAATCTGAGTGAAATGCACCAGCCCTTTTTAGCCTATATTCAAAATGCTGCGGTTACCGGAGGCCGGGTAGCCAAAGAGTTTTACGATGCGCCCGGCTGGGTTGTACATCACAATTCAGACATCTGGGCTACGGCAAACCCGGTGGGGGATCGCGGTGACGGCGACCCGCTTTGGGCCAACTGGTATATGGGAGGTAACTGGCTTACGCTGCACTTGTGGGAGCATTATGCCTTTACCCAAGACACGAGCTATCTGGCGCAGGTGTACCCGGTGATGAAAGAAGCCGCCGTGTTTACCCTGGATTGGCTGGTAGAACATGATGGGAAATTAATCACCGCGCCTTCTACCTCTCCTGAAAATCTATTTCTGGTAAATGGCAAAGGCTATGCGGTTACCGAAGGGGCGACAATGGACATCGCCATCATTCGCGAACTTTTTAACAACACGATTAAAGCTTCAAAAATTTTAGGGAAAGAAGCAGACTTTAGACACGAACTTAGCGCTGCGCAAGACCGTCTCATTCCGTATCAAATAGGAGCCAAAGGCCAGTTGCAGGAATGGTATCTGGACTTTGAAGAAGAAGACCCGCACCATCGTCATGTCTCGCATTTGTTTGGCTTACATCCCGGAACTTCAATTTCACCGCTTACCACTCCGGAGTTAGCCAAAGCCACCGAAAAGACTTTTGAACTGCGTGGTGATGAAGGAACCGGCTGGAGTAAAGCATGGAAAATCAATTTTGCGGCTCGTTTGCTTGACGGGGATCATGCCTACAAGATGATTCGCGAATTGATGCATTATGTAGATCCTTATTCTAAAGAGCATAAAGGGGGTACCTACCCCAATTTGTTTGATGCCCATCCACCGTTTCAAATCGATGGGAATTTTGGGGCTACTGCCGGTATAGCCGAAATGCTCTTGCAAAGCCATTTGGGCGAATTGCACCTGCTTCCTGCCTTGCCTCAGGCCTGGGATACCGGTTCAGTAACAGGTTTAAAAGCCCGTGGCAACTTTAAGGTAGATCTGGCTTGGAACAATCACAAACTACAGAATGCAAGAATACACTCAGAATCAAGCGAAAGACTGGTATTACGTACAACTCAGCCTGTGGAAGTCGAAGGGCATTCAGTTGAAAGTATGAAAGAAGGAAGCTATTATATCACAAGTTTTGATACCGAAGTTGGAAAAGCATATAAAATCATCCCAGTTACGGAATAACGGAAATACATAAAAAGAAAAAGGCTGTTTAATCTATTTTAAACAGCCTTTTCTCTTTAAAATGGATTTATTTATTGCACTTCCAAGTTTATACTTTGGCCCTCATCGTACTCCAGTTCCAAGAAGCTAATAAACTTTTTTAAATAAGGTAGTTATTAAGATTAACAGGCACATAAAAATGACTCCTAAAATTCGAAGTTAAAGATGTTTCTTATAAATTTTAGGATTAAGATCGTAAAAAACCGCTCACAAACAAAAGCCTCTAAAAACATAAAACCCTGTAAATACTAGTGTCTATTTTTCATGTTGACGATCTGTGAACTTTAAAATTAGATTCATTTGATTCGCCTTGGTAAAGATAAAAAACTATTACACTTCGGGATAATTTAAATCAATTTAAAAGTTAAATACTATAATACCTCGATTTGATTAGACCACTTTTAATTGATTCCCAATTGATTTTTTAGGCTGCATCATTATATTTTTTACAGGTTTTCTTCTGCCAATGCCCGGTTGATCCCAATGGGGATAGTCGTTTATCTATGACCTTATTCCTTTGTATAGCGTAATCTGTCTTCTTGCGCCCCCCTTTATACATTAAATAAGATACATAACCTGAGCAGATAAATTGAAATTGACTCCCTTGATCTTGTTTGAGAATATCAGGGTTAACGTGCTTGGCTACTGCTTGTTTCACTGCTTCCAAACTTTTGCACAAAGTCTATCCAGATCATTATCTTTTTCAGCAAGCTTTTTTTATCAAAAAAATCGCTCGATTTCTCTAAGAATTCTTTTTTGCACTGGCTAATCTGATTTGAATGGATTTCGAACCGCTTGGCAATTTCCGAAAGGCTATAACGCTAGTTTAAAACTTATATGGCTAATTTTGACTTAAATTGTTAACTTAACCTTCAATTTACCCCGGCCAGGGTGGTATACTATGACCTTTTTTTGCAAGTAATTCAGGAATAAAAAATTTTAGAAGCATATCTGCATTAATGCGCTATTTAGGCTCGCTCGCCCCACGACATCCCCTATTCAAACTGGTAGATTACAATAAAACACCACAACGGGCAATAAACAATTAGCAAAAATTAAGTATTGATTTTTATAAAATTTCCTTTAAAAATAGGTTCAGAGGGAAGATAAAATAAGACCAGGATTACTATGATTTTGAAGAAGGTGGATTGGCATTCTTAAAATCTGGTCAAATAGTAATGCCTATGAAGATCTGGAAAGTTATGAAGGCTATGCTTTATATTTTCATCCCGATTTTATTCGCAAACTTCCGTTAGGCAGTGAGATCAAATCCTATGGTTTTTTCTCATAAAATGTTTCTGAAGCACTCTTTTTATCGGCAAAAGAAAAAGCTATTGTCGAACAATTATTTGAAACCATAAATGCTGAATCCAGAGAAAACATCGATCAATTTAGTCAGGAGGTTTTGGTGTCACAATTAGCTTTATTATTTAGCTACAGCAAGCGTTTTTTATAACCGCCAATTTACTACCCGAAAAGAAGTAAACCACGAAATTATAAGTTCGCTAAATCAAATTTTAGAGCAGTATTTTCAGGACAATAGCGGACTGGAAAAGGGATTTCCTTCCTTAAAATTTATAAGTGCAAAATTAGGAGTGTCCCAGCGTTATTTGAATGATCTCCTTCGATCACTTACCGGGAATACCACGCAGCAATACATTCAACAAAAGGTCATTGAAAAAGCTAAAGAATTATTGAGTGTTTCTTCTCTTTCTGTTTCTGAAATAGCATATCAGCTTGGTTTTGAACATCCTCAATCTTTTAGCGAGTTGTTTAAGTCAAAAACCCATTTTTCACCTACCGAATTTAAAAAGTCATTCGATTAGACTACTATAGATCCTCCGCTTATGACAATATTTATTCGAATTTGAAAATACTTCAATTAAAAAAATCATTTAGCTACAGGTTTTTCTACTTAAAATATGGATAATACTGTGGTGTTGTCTAAAAGTTATAGGAGGTTGATTAATGCCAGCTTGCAAAACGAGCGTTCCATAATTAATCAAAATGCACAGGCAAAAATTAATACAATTAACACCTGTGCAACCCCATTATTTTATTTTTTGGTAAAGGTGGTGTAGCCACCACCTACCAATAATTCTGTTCTCATAATAAAACTTGCCTCATCTGAGGCTAAGAACAATACTGCTTTTGCAATTTCATAAGGACTCCCTAATCGCTGTAAAGCAGTCGCCAAAGCAAGGTGGTCTTTTGCTTCCTCATTAGGAACCACACTATCAAAACCTTCTCTTTGAACAGGGCCAGGACTCACGATATTTACCCTAATTTTTCTGTCAATCAATTCGTTTGATGCAATTTGAGCAATCTTATTAAACGTCCCTTTAGTAGCAGAATATACACTTGATCCCAATTGACAGCTGTTGCTACGGTTGATGATATAAATAATACTGCTCCCCCATTATTAATATTAGGAAGTAATTTTTGTAATGTAAAGAAACTTCCCTTTACATTCGTATTAAACTAAGCATCAAAATCAGTTTCTGTTACTTGTTCAATGGAGTTAAAAACCGCCGTTCCTACATTCAGGAAAAGAACGTCTATTTTAATTTTACTTTCTGCAATTGCTTTTTCTAATACCGCAATACCGTTTAAATTTGAAACATCTGAAACTATGGTATTCAATTTTGGGCTTTCTATTTTTGATGCAGCTTTTTGAAGATTTTCAGCACTTCTTCCAGTAATCCAGGGGCCGCACCAGATAGCCCAGATATCTACGCAAACCCTAGTCAGCATTTAATTTACTTACTGCCTTTGTTAATGAGTTGATTTCTTGAAAATTATGCATTATCTGAATAGTTTCACTCATTTCTTCTGGTTTCTCATTGAAGCCATAAATAGGAATCATCTCAGCTTCCACAAAGTGAGTATATGAACTGGAGGGATAATTGTTTTTAAATTCTTCAAAAAGCGTTATCACTTCTTTTTCGTAATTTTTATTGATCGCCTCGTATAATAAATAAGCCGCATAATAATATTCCAGTAGCTTACCAGAAAGGTATTTATTTGCCATCTCCATATTATGAGTGTGGGGTTTTTCCCTGTTTTCCAATTTCCTTTAATTCTTGAAGGTCGTAGTTGCTATCTGTCGATTCTTTAAATCGTAGATAAAACTGTACGTAAAAAAAGAACCATGGCGATCGCATGAGTTTTTCTGATATTGGTTCTGTCTGGAAAGCATCTGCCCATAGACCGTTGTATTGTTCTTTGCTCAAAAGATTCTGTTCACGCTCCTCCAGTAGATAGTTTAAGAATTCAATACTGGATTGCGCACCGGGGTAGAAATACGATCTGTCAATGCTAACAAGATTATAGAACTCTTTTTAGATATTATTGGAGTCGAGCAGGGACTTATATTGCGACAAGCTCCTCTTCTTTATCCTGCCTCAATTTTTGTCGTATTTCACCGGGAATGGAATCTTCGTTATAATCCCCGGCTTTAATTTCAAAGTGACCGGTTAACATACTGCGATTGGGGCGTTGATTGTAGAGCTGCTGACCTTTTTTATTCGGACTTTCCACCTGCAATGAATATTCCTGGTTGTTAGGAACGATTGTAATATCGTATTCCATTCCCGGCTCGGCGATTAGGATGCCGTATGGGTTAAAGCTGTTGGAACTCTATAAAACTAGCTTGTTCAAGGGGTAGTTTCAGTTCAAAATTACCCAGTGAATCGGGCTGAATGCTGTCTTCAAAACCAAAATAATTAATACCGTCTACTGGCACGGTATATTCAATTCTTTCAGGAATTTCACCGGCTATTGTACCGCGAATACTAATTTGATCGTTACGTTCTTCCTGGATTGCACAGCCAATTAAAAGTTAAGGGCAAAATATAAAAATGACTTCATAGAATGTTACCATGGAGGCTTCGAATCCTACATAGTGGAAGCGGTAACCTGGATTAAAGGATACTTCAAAATAATTAATTTATTACAACTAACTTAAAATGAGTCAATTAATAATTAATAAAGGAAAGAAACCATCTTTTATATAATGGTTTTTCTATTTCAGGAATACAACAAATCCTGCAGTTTTTTTACATGTTAGTCATTTAAAGTTTTATCAAAACTCTCCAAATACAATATCTTCTTCGGCCAGTTGTACCGCCAGGCTAATTTTATCGATTTGAGCTTTAGCTTTACTCTCGTTTATATCTCCCTGTATAACTTCCAGAGCTTCTCCCTGCTAACTCCTTCATTAAAACTCGTCACCCAGGTATTAGAAACCTCTTCCATAAGAAACTATTCCTTATTTTCCATTTCCTCAACGAAAATTTCACAGTTTTTCTTAGCATTATTCTTTAGATCGATTGAAATTAAAGCATTTAGTCCCATAAACGTTTATTCAGGTTATTTAGAAAGGCTAGATTAAACCTCCCAGGTAAAAGCCAAAATTAATAATTTAACTATCCTATGATCTAAATGACTTTCCAAGAAAAGTATGCTTTTTATGACAGCTTAAGCATTACATGAAATTTTAATCTGAAGTCAATGACTACTATATAATTCATGCAAATTCGAAATTAATACGCATCCAATTAAGGGGGGCTTTTTTCGTTATCATTAATTATGATGGCAAAAGTAGTTCTTAAGAAGTACATTGAGTAGTTTTAAACATTACCTTTTGTAAGGTACTTTATTTTATAAAGATAAGATTTTCAATTAGTTTTAAATCAAACTTAAATACAATATCATGAAAAAAATTTTACTAATCACACTCGTTTTTATTTTTGCGGTTGGTTGCACAAAAGATGAGAATCCTGAGGAAAGTTTTCAAAGTAATCAGCAATCAGAATTAAAACTGAAAGAAAAGAACCTTACTAAATCCCTAGCTAATTATACTCTGAACACCATTAATCCCTTATTTACCGGTGCTACTTTTGGTGTGAAAAGTACTAGTGGTGATATTCAAATTGCTGCTGCTAATCCTTATTCGTATGACATAGTATTCCTATTTAAATGGTACAGAGTATCGGGTGGAAGTCAGACTGAAGTTCTTCCAGCACTTTTTTCTATGACTTTACCAGCTAATCAAACCTTTGCTGAGGCTGATATGAGCGGAGCTGATTTTCTTCTAAATCAAGAATGTACAGATCGGGAGACGATTAATGCTCAATATAAAGTGGAGATTTACAATGCTTTTTCGATGGGGCCTGATTTTGATTTCAACAATTTTACAATTCAAAATAACAACATGAATTACTCAGTACAATATGGTTGTGGACAATGGTCAAATTAAAAAATTGTTTTTATTTTTTCTTCAAAAGACTACTCAAATGAGTAGTCTTTTTTTATATCCCCAACCGCTTTTGACTATTAAGATCATAAAGTGAGTAGTTTATAGCTATAGTGTACAGAAATTTTCCTACTAAATGGATTTATCGTAATTGCCTTAAAAATGGGGCATTTAATAATCGATAAGGGAAAGAAATCAATTTATATTAGAATGATTTTGACTACATCAAAGAAAACAGTACAATCCGGCTGCTTTATTAACTGTTAGTAATTTAAAGTTTTATCAAAACTCTCCAAATACGATATCTTCTTTGGCCAGTTGTACGGCCAGGCTAATTTATCAAGTTGAGCTTTAGTCTTACTCTTATTAATATCATCCTGTATAACCTCCAGGGCTTTCCCCCTGGTAACACCCTCATTAAAACTAGTTACCCCAGGTGTTGGAAACCTCTTCCATAAGAAACCATTCTTTATTATCCTTTTCCGCAATGAAGATTTCGCAATTGTGCTTATCGTTATCCCTAAGATCTATTGAAATTAAAGCGTTTAGCCCCATAGGAATTTATTCGGGTTATTTAGAACGGCTAATTTAAATCTTATAGATAAAACCTAAAATTAAATAGCATTGCTATTCTGTAATCTAGATGCCTAACCTAGAAAAATATGCTCTTTATGCCAGCTTATAATCTCAATTTAAGAAAACCAGGATTCTCTATTGGGTAGAAAAATTTCCTTATTGTTAAACTGGGTTAAGGTAAAGTTTAGAATCGATGTAGTTAACGACTGCGCAAACCTTCACCTTATAATCTACAGTAATATATATTAATTCACGATCAAAAGCTCGGTGCAGGGTGGGGGAAAGTGCGATTCCATTACTCACCGTGTCATCATTGTAAATACAATAAAATTCATAATAACTTAAAGATCACAAAACGTAGTGTAATGATCTTAGATCTAAAGGTTAGTGAAGACATACTTGCATTGAGGGCTAGAATGAAATTTTATCATTACAGAAGAAATACTGAATGGAGAGAAAAGTATTTACACAATAGTTGATTTAAGATCTGAATTTAATATTGTGATATAAAATAATATAAAGCATCACGTTATAATTCAATATGTTAATGCAAAATATCAACTTGCGTATAACACTGTCATTTGTCTTAACGGATGATGGTAACTGGAGATTAAGTGAAATTATAATAATTTCCCATTGTAATTCCATATCATCCTGAAGTTTTTCAATAACAAATCCTTTGATATATTCTCTTCCAATGATTTTATTTCCATCTGATGATTCTATTGAGAATACCAGTTCAGCTTCTTTAAAATCATCTTGAATCCAATCCGTTTATTTTACCTGAATAGTTTGCTGTGCATAGAAACTACCTGTTATCCATAAAAATAGTAACAATAATGCGCTTATCATAATTATATAGTTCAATTAAACGAATATAATCAAAAAAAATGTTAAAACTAACGTTTAGTTATAACATAAATTGATTTTAACAAGATCAAGTTTATTAAAGTAATTAATTATTCTAATCAATAAAGTAACTACTAGGTTTCTCACAGAATCTAATATATTATAACTCTACAAATAAATTATTAGTTAGAAAATATTAAAAAAACGATTATTTAATTTTAAGAAAATTTGTCCACAACTCCCCAAACCCTATTGTCTTATTACTATTTTTATAAAAAACCATGTTTCTTTGCAAAATCAACCAAAACCAGGTCCCCCCCTTTTATATCAAAAATTTCTTTCATCACCCGTTTTCTTTTTTCTATTCCACCTAGGGACATGGGTATATACTCTGGTAATTCTTTAGTTAAAATACCCTTAGATAAGTAGTGTAAAATACTTCTATCGATCTTATCTAAAACAAAATCTGAAGTTATAGTAGAACGAAGCATTGCATTGACTGTATGACTATAGTAAATTTCTCCCTGGGTACACTTTCTAATTGCTGTTGAGAATTCCTGTGGAGAAATATCCCTTTTTAACAGGAAGGCCTCTGGTTCCAGACTTTTCATAATATTGTATAACCTGTAATTATCATTATACATCGTCAATACCACAAGTTTCGTCTTAGGAAACCATTTTCTGGCAAGTAGACCTAAATCTTCCCCTGATAAAATACTCATTTCATCATAAGCTGGAAGATTCATATCTAAACAGATAATATCATAATAAAAGCCATGACTCCTAGCGATTTCAAGTTTGCTAAAACCTTCTTCACAAGAAAAAGCAGTATCAATTTCGTATCGCTCGTTGTCGAGCAGAAGGACATTCTTATAGCCTTCTACAATTAAAGCATGATCATCAATTATTAGAATTCTTTCAGATTTCATTTTGGATAGGTATAATAACTTTAATTAGGGTACGAGATGGATGTGATATTATCTTAAAGCTTCCTCCCATTTCTTTGGTTCGATCTTCAATATTTGAAAGTCCAATTCCTTTTTTTGTAACTTTTACATTAAAACCAAGCCCATTGTCTTCGACTTCTAAAAAGATATTTTTTTCCTCCCTGTCAACCGTAATCCTTACACAAGCCTTAGTCGCTTTCGCATACTTTTGGATATTAAAAATACTTTCCTGAAGAATCCTGAAAATATTAATCTTATGGGAAATTGGTATTACATTTAGATCAACAGTACCTGTTTCCATATGCAGATCAATTCTAAAACTATAGATATTATTTTGATCCTCCAAAAAATTCCGTATAATTTGATAAAAACTACTTTGAAACACTTCATTTTTATCTTGCAAGTCATGCGAAATCTGACGGATTTCTTCTTCCGTTTCTTCTAAATCCTTAAGATATTTTTCTCGCTGCTGTTCGGTTTCCTGTCCGGACATACTATTAAGACTGGAAAGCAAAAATCGAATACCAAAAAGTTTTCCTAGCACGCTATCATGCAATTCTTTAGACATTCTATTTTTCTCCAGGCGCCTACCTTCCTCCAAGGAATTTTGTTGTGCTATCAGTAACTTATAAATTTCTTCATTGGATTTGTCCTGGGCCTGCTCCAATCGTAATTTTTTTACTCTTGTCTTTTGGACTACAATAAAGTAGATAAGACTTATTACTAAAAATCCGACACTACTAGTAAGAATAATAATTTTCTTCTCTGAAGTTAATTCTTGGTTAGTAGCTATAACTTTATCCGTCTCATATTGAGTGCGGGCAAACTTATTTTGGGTTTTTCGCTCGATATCAATTAGACTATCGGATATAGCGATTCGCTCTTCAAGATATTTTTGAGAATTAGCTGAATCTACTTTTCCTAATAATTCAAGAGCGGTCATTAAATCTGCTGCATTTTCATTTTCTTTTGTAGTTTCAATTAATTCCAGTAAAATTGCTTTCGCTTTTCTTAAATTACCATGAGCAATATGATATTCTGCTATATGAATATCCCCGACTGCTAATCCTGGTATATCATTTAGACTATCTCTAATTCTACGAGATTCTTTCATAGTCTTTAGAATAGTTGAACTTCCTCTCTCTGCTTTTAGTTGAGAATAGGCAAGATTATCAATTAATTTGGCATAAGCTGCAGGATATTTAAAGCGTATACTATCATCATAGGCTAGTGCCTCCTCTGAAACTGTAATGGCTTGATCATAATACCCGTGCTCCTGATTAAGGTAGGCTATATTATTTTTGGATAAAATGATAAAATAATCATTGGAAAGTTCTCTTGCTACGTCTAATGCTTTACTATGATAATCAAGTGCAGTATCATAGTTTTTTAAATTATTGTGGATAATTCCCAGCAAGTTATAGCATTTATATATCCTGCTTAAATCCTCTAAACTCTCGGCCAGCTTTAAATTTTCGATTGCAAGGACTTCAGAACCTAGATAATTCTTAAGTTCTAATTGAACGGACGCTAAACCATATAGCATTGATGCTTTTCTCGATTCAATATCTAATTCATTATAAATCTCTAGACCCTTCCCAAAATAATAGTAAGCACTATCTAATTTGCTACGAGCTGAGTTAAAACTTGCCTTATCCCAGTACGCATCCCCGGTGTGAATCGTATTACCTTGTAAAGAAGAGGCTTTATAAAATCTCGCATTCCATTTATAAAAATTTGAAGAATCCCCAGCCTTTCTAAAGTACTTACTTAATTCAGAGGCTAAATTTACTCGTATGGAATCTACTATAATTTTATCCCATTCTTGATCAATTAGTTCAGAATCTGAAAGAGAAACAATTTTATTTTTTAAGGTTTCAACACGTTCTTTTTCTTCATCTATGTTGTTGTTCTCTTGACAGGCGAATAAAATCAAACATAATAAAAATAAAATTAGCCCATTTTTCATACTGGCTAATTTAATCAAATTCTTAAAATAAGCTACTAATCTCTTCCATCATCAGGAAGTTCTTCTCCTCCTTCACTATCTTCTGGAGTACTGGAAATAGTATCATTTTCAGTATCGGCAAATTCTCTTAAATTAAGATCTTCTAAATTCACTTTATTTTGATTATTCATTTCCACTTCTTCTATCATATTATCTGGGGTACAAGACTGAATTAAGAGTAGAAGAAGCATTAGGGATACATAATTTTTAAGCATAAGAGTTATGATTTTTATTGTTAATAAAAACCAAAACTATCATCTAAAAAGTCTTAAATCAGACTTTAAAGGCCTTGTATAGTGATTGACATCATAGGCGTAGTAACTAACCTAATTTAGCGGGTAACTAACCTAATTAAGGATAGTGGCAAACTGTACGGAAATCATATGATCATTAAAAAATTTTACAGAATCTTTATATTTTCTGGAGAATGGAAGGTTAACGGTTTCAAAATTAGCGTGAAGGCTAATCTTAGACTTCCCAAAGTTAATTCGATTAATCTGTTGTGAATTAACGATATAACTGTTATGTATACGAATAAAGAATTTAGGTAATTTTTCCTGAAACTTTTTAAGGGTTTCGAAGGCGGCAATTTTATTTCCGGTATTTAAGAAAATATCGGTGGTATTGTTATCTGCCTGTAAGTACAGAATATCATCGATATCAATATAGTGGTAATCTGAATTATTCTTAAGACATAATCTATTGACTTGTTTACTCGCCTTTTTTTTAAAGCGCAGCATACATTTTCGCATTTCGAATTCGCTGACTGGCTTCAAGACATAATCCACAAAATCATTTTTAATGGTGAGGTACGCCATTTCTTTACTTTCTGACAGTCCTACGAAATTGGGAAGATGTTCGGTGTATTGAAAGAGCTGATTCACAAACTCAAAGCATCCCATTTCAGGGAGTCTCATATCGAGATCCAGAAAAATAAGATCGGGGCTTTCTTTTAGAATTACGTTAGAAGCTTCATCAAAGTTAGAAGTAATGTTTAAGCATATAAAATCTGGAAAGTTACTTAATTGGTAAGTAACCTGACGTACAGTTTCCATTTCATTGCTAATAACAATATACCTAAACATCCTTCTTTTACTCGTGCAACAAAGCTGCTTTTACTAACTAACTAAATTTAACAATTACTACTTCGGCAAATTTAGATTTGAAAACGGAGTTTAGAGTACTCTACAACCATACTAATAGTAAGGCTTAGCATGTAAAAAACAACAAACCCTTACTTTTAATAAGGTTTTGTATACGGAAAATATTCAAAAAGAATAGTAATATTGCCTGCAAATTCTAAGTTAAGGGAGGGATGAGTTTAGTAGGGTAAGCTTTTCCCTCCCGTCTTCTTTTTATTATAATAGAGTCGCAAAATAAAACTTTTAAAATTACTCTCCATAAAACTAACGGTAAAATATAAAATTATTATTTTTTATAGCTTGACAATTTTTCACAGTCTTTTAAAAATCTAAACTTGATTAAGATCTTAACGTCTTTTTATTAGTTTTTTAATTCTTATAAACTATTGTATTATACGTACGTAAGATTACTACGATTACAATAACTATTTCTTTATTTACTGCTTTACTCCTATTGTAATGGGATACTCCATCTTTATATAATTACCTACAATAAATAGTATTCTACTTTACTTATGTTTTGAATTTATTAGGGAATACAAAAAAATGGATAAACAAAACTTTCATTTTCTTAACAGTATTCCCGGTATAAGCTTCTTGGGCTTATACACGGTACTCCTTAAAAATTAAAATTTTGTCTTAATCATTTCAAGGGGTTTATAATAAAAAAAGCCTGCTATTGTTTTTTGGGACAGCAAAAAACAGGTATAGACTAACGAATCCTAATCCATCCCTGTTTCTACGATCGCTTAACTGCAGGTACGCTCCCTGCGAAAAAGGCAGTGGAAATAATTCTTAAGACTATAGAAAACCCCTCAAGGCCAGGCCTCCAGTTTTCAGGATAAATAAGGTTTCTACTTCCTTAAAAATCTTATGGATTTTACGACGTCGCAGGCAATACTGATTTATCCTGAAAAGTCTTGACAGAACTTCCTTGTTTTAGTGTGCTACGCAAGTAAGAGGCAAACAAACAACCCTTAAAATTTACAATCCATTCTATTTCTAATAAGGGGCATTAGTAATCTTTAAAACTTTTAATTATGAGTAATCTAAGTAACAAAGTACAGTTAATCGGAAATATGGGAAACACTTTCGAAATCACCAATCTGAACAAGTCCAAAAAAGTAGCGCGTTTGATTATCGCTACCAATGACTATTACTACAATAAAAAAGGGGAATCCGTTCAGAATACTCAATGGCACAATCTTGTGGCATGGAACAAAAATGCCGAACTCATCGAAAACTATGTTCCAAAGGGTAAATTGCCATCGATGGAAAACTTATCTCCAGATCTTACGAGCATAAAGATGGGATTACTCGATACTAATCATCCCCAAAAAATTAGGACAGTAAGTTAAGTTCAAAGATAACCTTAATTTTACTGTATTATGACACGAAGAAAATTTACCTCCAAGTTTAAAACGAAAGTAGTCCTTGAAGCCTTGAAAGAACGGGAAATCACTCCGGAACTAGCACAAATATTTGAAATCACCCCTCAGCAGATTAATACTTGAAAGCGAGATTTCCTAAAGGAGGCTGACACTTTTTTTTCTAAGGGCGAAAAATCCAAAAAATCAGAGGAAGAGGAAAAGAAAAACCAGCTTCTTAAAGTAATTGGAGTGGAGAATGATTTTTTAAAAAACGCCTTGCGATAGAACCTTTAGAGCTTCGAAAAATGATACGCAAGAGGCATTCTAAGCTCAGCCTTCAGCGGCAATGTAAACTCTTACAGATCCACCGCAGTAGCATTTATTATAAGCCTCGTGGAGAAAGCAAACTCAATTTAGAACTAATGCGCCTGATGGATGAACATTATACTCATCATCCATTTAGAGCCAAGCGAATGCATACTTGTCTTAGGCTGGATTAAAGGGTTTAAAGTCAATAAAAAGCGTATTGAACGCCTTTACTCCAAGATAATGGATCTTAGAGCCATCATGCCAGGGAAACATACCTCCAGGTGAAATAAAGAACATAAAGTGTATCCTTAACTTATTGTGGAATCTTTCAGTAGATCGCCCCAATCAAGTTTGGGCCATCAATATTACTTACATTCCCATGCGAAAAGGGTTTATCGTACCTAGTAGCGATCATCGACCTACATAGTCGCTATGTGCTTAACTGGTCGGTTTCCAATTCTATGGATTCCTATTGGTGTAAAGAAACCTTGGAGGAAGCAATTGATATCCACGGAACTCCGGAGATCATTAATACCGATCAGGGAAGCCAGTTTACTTCAGGGATTTTTACCCACAGTGTACTATCTAGGAATATCAAGCTCAGTATGGATGGTAAAGGAAGAGCTATCGATAATGTATTTATAGAAAGACTATGGAGAAGTGTGAAGTACGAAAGTATTTACTTAAACCCTCCAGAATCTGGAGCTGATCTTTAACTTCAACTGGGCACCTATTTTAATTTTTATAACCACCAAAAAAGACATCAAGGAATAGAAAATGAAATACCTTATAACCGATATTTAAAACAAGAAAGAAAAGCTGCATAATAAATGAAAAATAGAACTTAATTTAGCAGCTAAGCTGTCTTAACAAATGGGGATACTTCATAACTCCTGTCCAGGAGTAGATATCTACTGTATAAATCCCCAGATAAATGGACTTCAAATCAGAAAGACAGGGGTCGGATATTGTTTAATGAATACCCAGAATTAAAGAAAGCCTATGGACTTGTTCAAGGCTTGAGTATTTTTGACCAAGCCATAGATATTAAAAATAGCTTACACCAAACTAGCCCAATGGTATAAAGATGTAGAGGAATCAGGTTTTAAGAGCTTCCAAACGGTAGCCAATAGTATTGCTTTGAATTACCGCTCTGTACTCAACTATTTTTTAAACAGAAGTAAAAATGCTTCAGCAGAATCCTTTAATGCCAAAGTAAAGGATTTTAGATCACAATTTAGGGGAGTCAGGAATACCGAATACTTCTTATATCGCTTGATTAAATCATATTCTTAAAGTAGTAAAAACCCAGATTTTCGACTTGATCCAACAAAACGCTCACAAACAAAAGCCTCTAAAAACATAAAACCCTGTAAATCATATCATTTACAGAGTTTTAATTCTTTCTATCTTCTTTAAAAGTGACCTCGGCAGGATTCAAACCTGCAACCTTCTGAGCCGTAATCAGATGCGCTATTCAGTTGCGCCACGAGGCCTTTATTTGTTTCGCTTAAGCTAAAAACCTTAAGCGGGTGCAAATATATTGTTTATTTTAGATTAGGAAAAATTTTTGAAAGTTTTTTTAATAAAAATTCTATAAGAAATTATAAATCATTCAGGTTGAGTGATAAGCAATTTCATTTGATTAAAACAAGTAATGCGTTGGGTAAACAAACTTCACTTAAACGATCTCTGCACTCAAACCAGCATCTAAAAGCTTAGAACATCTTGGTTTTAAATCAGCAAAAGCACCTGTTTTAACGGTACACTTTCCTTTATAATGCACTAAAATTGAACACTGCTCGGCCTGTTCTGGCGTATGATCACAGGCATAAATTAAAGTTTCGATTACATGATCGAAAGTGTTGTAATCGTCGTTATATAAAACTATCTCGTTTTCCTTGTCTACCTTGGTCTCTACTTTCTCTAATACTTCTTCTTGGGTACTCATAAGGGTATAAAATTTAATTCGAATACTTTACAAAAATATAAAAAATAAAGTTAAAACTCTCATAAAGAAAACTTTACCGCCACCCATTTATCTTTTTCAAGATTTTCCTGAAATTTTAATCCCAGCTTTTCACAAGCTTCCTGAATAATCGGAATGTCTTCTTTATAGAATCCGCTTAAATATAAATCGCCATCTGGTTGTAATACCGAAACATACTTCTGCATATCATTCAACAAAATATTACGGTTAATATTTGCAATTATCACGTCATATTTTTTTTCGCCCAGCAATTCTGCTCCTCCTTCTTTAACGCTAATTTCGGGAACATTATTACGTTCAATATTTTCCAGGCTATTTAAGTAACACCAGTTATCAATATCGATGGCTTCAACAGGATTTGCACCTTTTTGTGAACTTAAAATGGCCAAAACTCCGGTTCCGCAGCCCATATCAAGGACAGATTTTCCCTTCCATTCGTTTTTCAGGATAAACTGAATCATCATATGCGTTGTCGCATGATGCCCGGTTCCAAAACTCATTTTGGGTTCGATGACAATATCAAACTCAGTTTCTGGTTTTGGATGAAAAGGTGCCCGTACACTACAAATATCATCAACCACAATAGGCTGAAAATTTTTCTCCCATTCTTCATTCCAATTTACCTGTTGTATTTCAGAAGAAGAATAGGAGATTTTAAATTCATCAGAATCTAATATCCGAACCTCAGTCAGCATATTTTCATTAAACTCTTCTTTCAGAATATATGCTGTAACCCCATCTTCATTTTCCACAAAACTTTCAAATCCCAAAGACCCTAATTCAGCAATTAATATTTCTGAAGCGGGTACCGGCGGGTGTATTTTAAACTGAAATTCAAGATAATTTGATGCCATTCTTAAAATGCGTTCACGATTGCTAAAAAGTCTTCTGCTTTAAGACTAGCTCCACCAATTAGACCACCATCTACATCTTCTTTAGCGAAGATTTCTTTCGCGTTAGCTGGCTTCACACTACCTCCATAAAGAATAGAAACCTCTTCTGCAATTTCGCTTCCGTAAGCATCCGCAATACTTTTTCTTATAAAAGCATGCATTTCCTGCGCTTGCTCTGGCGATGCAGTTTCTCCTGTACCAATCGCCCAAACTGGCTCATAAGCAAGGATTATATTTTTCCAGCTCTCTTTAGATAGGTGGTATAAACTTTCTTTAAGCTGACTTTCAACTAAATCAAAATGCTTATCGGCTTTACGGTCCTCTAATTCTTCTCCAAAACAAAAAATTACCGTCATATCATTTTCTAAAGCGGTATTTACTTTTTCAGCAAGAAGCTCATTAGATTCTTTAAAATAAGCACGTCTTTCACTGTGTCCTAAGATCACTGTTTCTACGCCTACACTTTTTAGCATTGCTGCAGAGATTTCACCGGTAAAAGCTCCGCTTGCATTTTGATGCATATTTTGTGCTGCTACGATAACGGGGGTATTTTTTAAAGCCTCAAAAGCAGGATATAAATTCGTATAGGTTGGTGCTATCATTACCGTTGCTGCTGGGGCTGCCGAAATTTGCTTCTTAAGGTCAGCAATTAGTTCCTGGGTTTGTGCCAGGTCGTTATTCATTTTCCAGTTTCCGGCTACAATATTTTTTCTCATAATTTAAATTTCTGAATTGTTTAAAATTTTAAGCTGATTTCTACAAATATACCGATTCGATTACACATAAGTCTTTTGTGCTAAAGGCTTTTGCCGCTTTTTATCAATCTTCTAAGACTTTTTAGAATTTGCTTATAATTTTATAGATGAAGCATCTGAATAATGCTTTTTTTGTGTTATTGTTCCTTGCTCTAAAACTAAAATACCTGGATTGGCTCGCACCACAGTTTTAAGTGCAGTAGCATCGGTTTGGTAAAAAGGGAAATCAAGGCCAAATTCTTCTTTTATTTGTGATTTTAGCACATCCCCAGAAGCTGTTAAACCAAGTACTTCATAACCTTTACTCTTGGCTTCTCTTTCTAAAGATTTGATAGCTTCATAACCTTGTTTTTCGGTAAGGTTTAGATCATAAGCAACAATAAGTAATACTTTATCGGCTTCAAGAATTTCTGCAGTAATATCTTCTCCATCATCTAAGACCTGAAAATCATGGATCGGCGGCACGTAACCTTCTTCGATCATTTTAGTATCTACTTCTATAAACTCTCCTTCGTGTTGCGGGTAACTACCATCGGTAACCACCACTTCTTCTTCTCCCTCTACATTAAATTTCCAGTGATACTCAAAAACATCTGTCGCAGCTCCTTCAGGAATATCGCGAAGTTCTGGTATATTATTCCCTACTTTATAAGGTCTAAAATCAATGACCGGCAAATGCATTAATACATAATAGGCGTATAAAAAACAAAGCATATAACTAAGGAAAATGATCCAACGATGACTTGCGGGAACAAAAACCGGTGTGATCATCTTCTTGTTAAAGAATAATATTAAAATAAAAACCAAAAGGATTAAATCTTTAGTAAAACTTTGCCAGGGCGTAAGCGGTATGGCATCACCAAAACATCCACAATCAGTCACTTTATTAAAATAAGCCGAGTAAAATGTGAGAAACGTGAAAAAAATAATCATTAATAACAAACTCCACATCGTAAACTTTGGTAAATAGCCAATTAGTAACATAATCCCCAACACCAGTTCAAACACACAAATTAAGATCGCAATCACCAGCGCAAAAGGAGATAGAAAATCTAAACCTAACACTTCTGGTGAAAAATACTCCTGAAGTTTATAAGAGAAGCCTATAGGATCATTCAGCTTTATAAATCCTGAAAAAATAAAAAGTATCCCAACAAAGATACGGGCGAATTTCACTAATAACTTCATCTTAATTCTGGTGGTTTTTGAATATTATTTTTCTTCGGCTTCGGTGAAATGAATCATAGCAAAGACCGCATAATTGATCATATCCTGATAGTTAGCATCAATACCTTCGCTCACTAAAGTTTGTCCTTTATTATCTTCAATTTGTTTTACACGTAATAATTTCTGAAGAATTAAATCGGTTAACGAGCTAATACGCATGTCACGCCAGGCTTCACCATAATCGTGATTTTTGTTCATCATTAGTTCTTTCGTGGCCGTAATCTTTTCGTCATAAAGTTGAATCGCTTCTTCTCCTTCCAAATCCGGTTGATCTGCAATTCCTTTTTCTAACTGAATAAGCGCCATAATCGAATAATTAATAATTCCGATAAATTCAGATTTTTCATCTTCATCTACTTTTCTTACTTCATTCTCCTGAAGCTTTCTTATTCGTTGCGCTTTGATAAAAATCTGGTCGGTTAGCGAAGGCAACCTTAAAATTCGCCAGGCACAACCATAATCTTTCATTTTTTTGATAAACAAACTGCGACAGATTTGTATTACCGCATTGTATTGTTTGGAGGTATCTTGCATAAAACCGTGGTAATTTGCGTAAATTTCGGGCAAATATTCCAGCTGGTCAAAATTATTTTAAAGCGCCAAAAATTTTAAAACTTCTAACGGCATGACGATCAATTGCAAAGGCAGGCTTATCGACCTTTCTTCTCCCAAAGTGATGGGCATATTAAATAGTACACCGGATTCTTTTTTCGAAGATAGCCGAACGCAAAATAAAAGCGATATTCTTAAAAAAGCAGAAATGATGCTGGAAGAAGGCGCTACTTTTATTGATATTGGTGGGTATAGCAGTAGGCCTGATGCCGAAAATGTTGCTGAGAACGAAGAATTAAAACGGGTAGTGCCTGCCATAGAACTTTTGGTAAAGGAGTTCCCTGAAATCTTAATTTCTGTGGATACCTTTAGAAGCAAAGTTGCTGAAGAAGCTATAGGGGCTGGTGCAGCATTGATTAACGATATTTCGGCTGGTCGTCTGGACGAAAAAATGATGAGTATAATTGCACAACATCAAGTCCCGTATATTATGATGCATATGCGCGGTACGCCAAAAACAATGAAGCAACTAACAGCATATGACGACCTGGTAAGCGATATCACCTATTATTTTTCTGAAAAAATTAAAGAAGCGAGAACCTTAGGGATTAATGATCTTATTTTAGATCCTGGCTTTGGCTTTGCAAAAACAACAGATCAAAATTTTGAATTACTAAAAAAATCAGCACTTTTTTCTAGTTTTAAACTTCCTGTGTTAATCGGTATTTCGAGAAAAACAATGATTCATAAAACTTTGAACATTTCACCTAAAAAAGCTCTTAACGGCACCACCGTTCTTAATACTTTAGCGCTTACCAAAGGGGCTGCTATTTTAAGGGTTCATGATGTTAAAGAAGCCATGGAGACTATAAAATTAGTATCACTTTTCAGCAAATAATCTTTTATTTTCTATTTTTACATAAAAACCTCGCAAATTTGGATATTTTAAGTATTCGATTCCTGGATATTCTCGATATTGTTCTTATCGCAATCCTTCTGTATAATGTATATAAACTGGTTAGAGGTACGGTTGCAGTAAATATCTTTATTGGTATTGTGATCATATACCTGGTTTGGCGACTTACCCAGCTACTTCAAATGGAACTTTTAAGTAGCGTTTTAGACCAGTTTGTGGGTGTGGGAATGTTTGCCTTAATTGTGGTTTTTCAACAAGAAATAAGGAAATTCCTATTAATGATTGGTTCTGCTAATATCACTTATAACGGACGTTTTTTCAGAAATTTAAAATTTACACGTAACGATTCTGACGATGGCGCTACGAATATAGATGTGATCGTTGATGCCTGTGAATCTATGGGACGCACCAAAACAGGGGCATTAATAGTAATCCAAAGAAGTACAAAGTTGGATTTTGTTAAAAATAGTGGAGACGAGATGAATATAGAGCTTAACCAACCTATCATCGAGTCTATTTTTTTTAAAAATAGTCCATTGCATGACGGTGCCATGGTTATTGAAGAAAATAAAGTAACCGCAACAAGAGTGATTTTACCTGTTTCTAATGACCGGTCTATACCGCTTCGTTTTGGGTTAAGACACCGTGCTGCTGTTGGAATTACGGAAAAAACCGATGCTCTAGCTCTTGTCGTAAGTGAAGAGACCGGACAAATTTCTTATATACGAGACGGAGAATTTACCATGTTCGAGAGCAATACCGAATTACGGGAACGCTTAAAAGAAGATTTGAGATAATGTTTAATTATCAATTAAACTGAAAAATATCTTATGGCAAGTAGATATTCTCTAAACTAAAATCCAGTTGTTTTATCGCTGTATTATTTTCCAAAATAACTTCAATATAACTTCCAGATGTTGGCTCTTCGCTTAAATTAATTTGATAAAGTTGTTCTACGGAAGCAAAACCATAAGAAATAAGCTGATCTTTTTCATTGTATACTTTAATGCTATGAAAATCTTTTGGTGAAGGATATATTTTGAAATTAATAAAATGAGCGCGGTTATCTGTTCCTCTTCGCACGATATCTTTTAGGATTTTTCTTGAAAGTTCTATGTCTAAAACTTCCTGCTCGCTCAATTCTTCGTAGCGCTCCTCCATATCTTTTGTTATACTTTTATCGATTTCAACTTCTAATTTAGATAGTTTTTCGTGCTTTAAAATACTAAGCTGTGCTTTTTTAGGGTGATCACTCAACAAATTTTCCCCAATACGTTCTATAAAATTGTCGATACGTATATAAGCTTTATTTTCTTGGGTAGGTGTAAAATAGTTTAAAGTGCCGGTAATTGTAATTTTTTTAGCTTTACGGCTTGGAGTTTCTAAAACGATTTCCTTGGATTTTCTTGAAGAATATTGTTCCCTTATAGAAGTGTCGATAAGTTGCAGCACTTCTCCTTTGTCATCCAAAACTTTAAGGCTCTGTAATTTTATAAGATGATTTTTATCCAGTGTAATACCATTTACAGAAGTAAGAATTTTAAGCTGATTAACCACTTTTCGTCTGGCATCATCTGCAAAAACACTTGTCCTGATTTCCTGAATATCTTGGAGAAAAACATGAAATTCCTGCGCACCTATTGTGCTGCAAAACATGATACTTATAAATGCAAAAAAGAAAAGATTTTTCACCCTGAATAATTTAAGGTAGTGCAATATTATTTAAGTTTAACTCCATTTTATCGATGGCATCGGGATGCTCATACATAATTTCTAAACGTGTATTTTCGTCTGGCGCTTCAGCTAAGTACAACACAATTTTTTCTTTTGCATAGGAATATCCAGTATTGATTTTTTCGCCTTCACCATTAAAAACATACAATCTGAATATTCTGTTTTCCGGATCTTTTTTATAAAAAAACAAATGACTCTCCAGGTCCTCATAAGAAAAATAGAAAAGCTTTTCTACAAACCGGGTAGCCTCTTCCAACGTGTTTCCCATACCAAGATCTTCGTGTAAATTTTCAATATAAGGTTTGTAACCAGGTCTGTCTCTTAATTCTTTTAATTTTTCGAAATTCAGCAAAATCAATTTTGTTTCTTCACCTAAATCAGCTAAAAAATCGATCTCTTTTTTTTGCATTAAATTTTCAATAGACAATAAAGAGTTTTTTTCTTTTGAAACGGTAAAATGTTCGATTACTGCTGAAAGTTTTTTTAAGGATATTGCTTCTCTTGAAGGCGCCTGGAAATTGAAATTGAAATACCGGCTTCTGCCCCACTGTCCTTCATTAGGATAACCATTGTGCCACCCCAAACTGTTTCCAGTATCATCTATAGCTGAATTTACTTTTTGAACTCGTAAAAAATGAAGACCATCTTCTTCAAAATTCTCTACCTCCATTTTTAATCGTAATAAAATTTCTTTAGATCCTTTATATCTAAATTCCTCGATAGCATTTAAATTTACACCTTGCGAGAATGCAGGCGGTATAATCCCAAAAAGTAAAATGGTTATAAAAATGATTAGTCGACATATTTTTTTTGAAGAGATGCCTAGCATCAACTTGTAATCTTGATGTGTCATTATTTTTAAACTTCGAGGCCTCAAAACACAACTTATATTTTATCGAAAATTGCATACGGTAACTAAAAAATCAACGTTAATCAAAACCAATTAATAGATACGTTCTATTTTCGATTAAGGAAAGGATTTAAATGGATTCTTCAGCCATAAACTGCACTTCATAGAGTTTACGATAATGCCCGTTTTCTTTAAGCAATAATTCATCGTGGGTTCCCATCTCTACAATTTCACCACTATCCATTACCATGATCTTATCGGCTTTCTTAATAGTCGCCAATCGGTGAGCAATAACAATCGAAGTCCTGCCTTTGGTAATTTTATCTGTCGCTTCCTGGATAAGCTGCTCACTATAAGTATCTACTGAAGAAGTTGCTTCGTCCAACACCAAAATACTGGGATTACTAACGTAAGCCCTTAAGAAAGAGATCAATTGACGTTGCCCGGAACTTAACATTACTCCGCGTTCCTTTACATTATAATGATACCCATTGGGTAACGAACTTATAAAATCATGAATCCCAATTTGTTTTGCAGCCGTGATTACATCATCTTCAGTAATATCTGGATTATCTAATTTGATATTATGCATAATCGTATCGGCAAACAAAAATACATTTTGAAGCACCACCGCGATTTCAGACCGTAGTGATTTTATGGTCACGTCTTTGATATCTATTCCATCAACAGCGATCGTTCCACTATCAATCTCATAAAATCTGTTCAATAAATTAATAATAGTAGATTTTCCGGCTCCGGTGGCTCCAACAATCGCGATCGTTTCACCTGCTTTAGCGGTAAAGTTCACTCCGCGTAATACTTCTTCTCCTTCCACATAGCTAAATCGAACATTTTTAAATTCTATATCTCCTTTAATCGATTGTAGTTGTTTTTCACCTTCATCACTAATTGTAGAATCGGTATCTAAAATCCCGAATACTCGATTAGCCGCTACCATCCCCATTTGCAGGGTATTAAATTTATCTGCGATTTGGCGTAAGGGTCTAAATAACATCTGCGATAATTCGATAAATGCGATAATCACACCAAGGGTGATATTAGGATTATCATTTACTGCCTGTAAACCTCCAAACCATACGATAAGACCAACGGTGATCGAGGTAGACATTTCTGCAATAGGGAAGAAAATCGAGTTATACCAAACGGTTTTCACCCATGCTTTTCTATGCCTGTCGTTGATATTTTTAAAATTGTTATATTCCGATTTTTCGCGATTGAATAACTGAACGATCTTCATCCCGGTAATCCGCTCCTGCACAAAAGTATTTAAATCGGCCACCTGTGTACGTACATCTTCAAAAGCGATTTTCATTTTTTTCTGAAATACCCGGGTCGCATAAATAATAAATGGCAATACTGTTATCACCAGTAAGGTTAACTGCCAGCTTTTATAAAACATAAACCCAAGTACGACAATCATTTTTAGCAAATCGCTGATAATCATAAAAAGTCCCTGACTAAAAATACTGGAAATCGTTTCGATATCACTCACGGCACGGGTCACCAATCGTCCAACAGCAGATTTGTCATAATACTTCATCTTAAACTGAAGCATATGCTTAAACAAATTTACCCGTAAATCACGTACTACATTTTGTCCTAGTAAATTGGCAAAATAGATAAAGAAAAATTGCGAGGTGACTTCAAGAATAAGAAAACCAATCATTAAAGACACGTAGAAAATTAAATTCCCGTTATCTTTTGGAGTAATAGAATCGTCTATGGTTACCTGCAATAAATAAGGCCTTGCTACCGCAAAAAACGATAATAAAATAGCCGTAATAGCTACAAAATAAAAAGTTAATTTATAGGGATTGGTATATCTAAGCAAGCGCTTAAAAAGATCAAAATCAAATGCGTTTCCCGTTTTAGAGGCCATCAAATAGTGCTGTTTTAGGGTATTCTATTCTGGTTAAATATAAACCATGTGCCGGAACCGAGGTTCCCGCCATACTTCTGTCTTCGCTTTTTAGGATTTCTTTCAAAAATTCAACCGAATTTTTTCCAAGGCCAATATCCAACAATGTGCCTACGATCGCCCTAACCATATTTCGTAAAAAACGATCTGCCGTAATATGAAATATGAGCTCATCTTTAGATTGTTCCCAAAAAGCTGCTGTAATATTACAATTATACGTCTTTACATCGGTTCGGCTTTTTGAAAAGCACTTAAAATTAGTGTAATCTTTCAACATAGCAGCCGCATGGTTCATTTTTTCGATATCCGGTTGCTTTAAAAGATAGTAGGCCAAATCGATTTTAAAAGGATCTTTAAAATTGACAATATGATACTCATAACTTCGGCTACAGGCATCAAACCGTGCATGGGCTTGCGACTGCACCTTAAAAAGTTGGCGAATCGAAATATCCTTTGGCAAAAATGAATTCAGTTTAAATTGAAGTGTTTTTTCATCACAGTTCAAATCCGCATCAAAATGAGCATACATTTGTGTGGCATGTACACCGGCATCTGTTCGCCCCGCTCCTACTACCTCTATATTTTGTTGAAGGATTTTTGAAAGTGCCTCCTGTAGTACCTGCTGAACGCTTACGGCTTCTGGTTGAATTTGCCAACCATGATAAGCAGTACCTAAATAGGCTAAATCTATAAAATACCTCAAAGCTTAACTGAATTTTCTAATTTTGCAGCGTACAAAGATAAGGCATTTATTCTGCTAAATTGTATTTAAGCATAAGCTTTAACCCCTGAAAACATTTCTACTTTGAAAAAAATTCTATTATTAAGCGATACGCACTCTTATATTGATGACCGAATTATCCATTATGCCGAACAAGCCGATGAGATTTGGCATGCCGGCGATATTGGAAGCATAGAGATAAGCGATAAGTTAAAAGCACCGGGTAAACCACTTATTGCTGTGTATGGAAACATTGATAATACGGAAATCAGAAAAGAATTCCCTTTAAATCAGCGCTGGATGTGCGAGGGTGTAGATGTTTGGATCACCCATATCGGAGGCTATCCCAAAAAATACAGCCCTGCGGTAAGGGATGAGATTCGACAAAATCCCCCTAAATTATTTATTTGCGGACATTCGCATATTTTAAAAGTTATGATGGATAAAGACCTGGGGCTGCTCCATATGAATCCCGGAGCAGCCGGAAAACATGGCTGGCATAAACAACGTACAATGCTAAGATTTGTGATTGATGGTGAAAATATTAAAGACCTGGAAGTCATAGAACTAGCCGGGAAGTGATATGGGGCTTTTACAGTTTGCAGATTTCTTCGAATCACCATTTTAGTTGTTTTGAGCTTTCTTTTCCCCTTCATCACTATGATTTCGATTCATTTTTCTTTTAAAAAATTACTCAGCCCCTCTTATAATCGAGGTCACTGAGTGACTTCGAAGAAATCGTGTCGAAGTGCCCAAAATAAGAGCGAATAGCTTACAGTAAGGTTTGACATTTTCTCAAACCCCAACCCTACAGATTAGCATTTTCACCCCGATTCAAAATTTAAAAAAATGAAATAAAAAAATCTATTTTCCTTTGTATCAATTTCCGCCCGACTCATTTTCGTATTCTTCATCCCGACTATCAATCATCTCATTAGCGCATTTTCAAATTGAATAAAATCTACACGCTATTTTTTGTCTAAATTTTCTGGTTTCTGGCTCTTGATTCCTAAGTATTGAGCCATTTTCTATATTAAAAATGTGTCGAATTACGATGTGCTTTTCACTTTCTAACTTTAAAACTGTTTCTAAACCTAAAAACTTCTCCATAAAAAAACCCGAAGTTTTCACTTCGGGTTCTTAACGCACTAATACTACTAAGATGATAGGCTTATCGTAATCGGTCTACAGATTTTACAAGATCTTCGTCCTTTTTAATGGCTTTATTCGCCAGAACTAGAAAAACGATAGAAATGATCGGAAGAAACATCCCAATACCCTTCTCTGAAATATTCATTTCTCCGGGTAAGCTTAGCGACCAATAAACAAACACTCCTAGTAAAAAAAAGTTTAATATGATATTGATACGCCCCAATACAAATTGGAGCTTTCTATTCTTAAACATAAAAACACTGATCAAAGATAATAATCCAGAAGCAATAAACATGATAAATATCGTTAATTGATCCTGAGCGTAAACTGCACTCCCTTCTTCACTTTGCCACAAAGCAAATACAAATATAAGCCCAAGGCTTACTATTGCTGCGATAAGTAAATAAACTGTTTGTATACGTTGAAGCATATTCTCTAAAATCTGGTCACAAAAATAAAATAAAGTTTTTAGAAAAAACAGCAATTTTTCTAAATAAAGTTGTATAATTGCATACACATTTCGTAACCGGTTCTTTACAGGTTACTTATGACTCCAAAAAAATATTTTTCTATTCTTCCAAAAGAAGTTTATTACAATCAATCCAAACAAATTTATTCTTGACCATTCATGTTTGAAATTTCTGAATTAAAAGCTAAAAAGCTACCTGAGCTTCAGGAGATTGCTAAATCTCTAAACGTCCCAAAGTTTAGAAGTCTTAAAAAACTAGATCTTGTTTACCAAATTTTAGACTACCAGGCTGCTAACCCTGCAAAGACCAAAGAAGCTCTACAAGAAGAAAAGGCCGAAGAGAAAAAAACCGAGGATAAGCCAAAAAGACCAAGAAAGAAAATTGGTAGTGATAAAAAACCTGGCAGACCTAAGAAGGCTGAAGAAACGACTCCAGAAGCAAAACTAGAAGTTAAAGATGAAAGTCCTGCGAAAAACAATCAGGACAGTACTTCTAAACCTGAAAGTAAAGCTCCTAAAAAGGAGAAAGAATCGTCTAAAAACGATGATAATGCTTCTAGGAATAATAACAGAAGTACTAATAATCGTAAAGATTCCAGAAATAATAAAAAGGATAACCGTAACGACAATAACAACAATAATAATCATAAAAATAACGGTAACCGTGACAATCGCAACAGGTACCGTGAGCCGGATTATGAGTTTGATGCTATTATCGAAAGTGAAGGTGTTTTAGACATCATGCAGGACAACTATGGTTTCCTAAGATCCTCAGATTACAACTACCTTACTTCTCCTGACGACATTTACGTATCACAATCCCAAATTCGACTTTTTGGTTTAAAAACAGGAGACACAGTATTAGGGCAAATAAGACCTCCAAAAGAAGGTGAAAAATATTTCCCTCTGATTAAAATCAATAAAATTAATGGTCTTGACCCACAGGTAGTAAGAGATCGTGTTTCTTTTGAACACCTTACGCCACTTTTCCCCAAAGAAAAATTTAATATCGCTGATAAAGAAAGTTCTATTTCTACAAGAGTGATGGATTTATTTTCTCCTATCGGGAAAGGACAACGTGGTATGATCGTTTCGCAACCTAAAACCGGTAAAACAATGTTATTAAAAGACATTGCCAATGCCATTGCTGCGAACCATCCTGAAGTATATCAAATTATCCTTTTGATCGATGAACGTCCTGAGGAAGTTACAGATATGCAACGAAACGTACAGGGTGAAGTTGTTGCCTCTACATTTGACAAAGAAGCTCATGAGCATGTTAGAGTTGCCAATATTGTATTAGAGAAAGCAAAACGTCTTGTAGAATGTGGTCACGATGTTGTAATCTTACTAGATTCTATTACACGTCTTGCCAGAGCATATAATACCGTACAGCCTGCCAGTGGTAAGGTTTTGAGTGGTGGTGTAGATGCTAACGCTTTACATAAACCTAAGCGTTTCTTTGGTGCTGCACGTAATATTGAAGGTGGTGGTTCACTTTCTATTATTGCTACTGCCCTTACCGATACAGGTTCTAAGATGGATGAGGTTATCTTTGAAGAATTTAAAGGAACAGGAAATATGGAACTTCAGCTAGATCGTAGAATTTCTAACCGAAGAGTATTCCCAGCGATCGATCTTATATCTTCAAGTACGCGTCGTGACGATCTTCTTTTAGATGAAAACACTATACAGCGTATGTGGATTATGCGAAAATATCTTGCTGATATGAATCCTGTAGAAGCGATGGAATTTATTCAGCAAAAAATCAAACAAACCAACAATAATGAGGAGTTTCTTATTAGCATGAACGGCTAATTAAAAGATTTCTTTAGAATTATAGAAAGCGGCTTTAACAGCCGCTTTTTTATTACCCAATTTCGTCCTGAATTGAAAAATTTCTTTTTATTTTAGGCATAGCTAGAATTACTATGGATACAAAGAACGCTAAAATATTACTTGTTGAAGACGACGCAAAAGTTTGTGCCTTCATCAATAAAGGACTCACCGAAGAAGGATTTGAAGTAAGCATTGCTTTAAACGGAAAGGAAGGCTACCAAATGGCAAGTGCTAATAAATTTGACCTGCTTATACTGGATATTATGTTACCAGAAATGAATGGTTTGGAAATTTGCAAAGCTGTTAGAGAAGAAAACACTCATGTACCTATTCTATTTTTAACAGCACTGGGAAGCTCAGAAAATATAGCTATGGGACTCAATAGTGGCGCCGACGATTACCTGGCCAAACCTTTTAAGTTTATCGAACTTATTGCCCGTGTAAAAAGTTTATTACGCCGATCCAGAAATTTTAATTCAAATATCCCTGATAACAGTTATAGATTTTCAGATATTAAAGTAAACGACTCTTCCAAAACAGTCACCAGAAACGGAAAAAAAATAGCACTTACCAGTACAGAATATAAACTTTTACTTGCATTTTTAAAAGCCCCCGGCAGAGTAATTTCCCGCACCGAATTATTAGAAAATGTATGGGGTGTAAACTACGATATTGGCACCAATGTGGTAGATGTTTATGTAAATTATCTACGCAAAAAACTGGAAAAGGAAAATAATGATCGACTTATTCACACCGTGATTGGCATGGGCTACGTTTTAAAAGAGGACGATGAAGACACAGAATAAAATTATTCTTTTTCTTACTTCTATATTCCTTGCTTACATTCTTGTGTTTAGCGGTTTTATCTTTTTTTCTATTAGTGATTATTCGTACACAGATTTTTACAAAAGACTGGAGATTAGGGCGATTACCATGGCTAAGATCGAGTTAGAGGACGACCAGGATATTAATGTCGTTAAAGAGATACGCCAGGATTTTCTGGAAGAATTACCTAATGAAAAAATAACAATTATTGATTTACAACAGTTTGATATTCATTCAAAATCCAATCTATCTATCCCAGTTTCCTTCCTTGAAGAGATCGAAAATTTAAAACGGGCATATTATAAAAATAAAAACACATTTTATTCAGGAATCAAATACCATAATCGCGGCAAAGATTACCTGGTCATTGTTTCCGCAGAAAACTATTACAATACCCATCATATAGTTTATTTAAGGAATCTCCTTTTTATCGCTTCTCTAATATCCATTTTGATCATTATTTTTATTGCCTGGTTTTTTTCCAGAAGGGTTCTTAGACCCCTTCAAATGATTATTGGTGATATGAAAAAAATCAGTACCGAAAATCTCAATTTTCGTCTAAAAGAACCTCAAGATAACGAGGAGCTACGCAGCCTTACTTCTACTTTTAACAATATGCTTAACAGGCTCGAAACCTCCTTCGAAACGCAAAAAAATTTTATAAGCAATGCCTCTCATGAACTAAACACGCCGCTTACTTCAATTATTGGTGAAGCCGATGTCACCCTTGCAAAAGAACGTTCTAAAGAAGAATACATTATATCACTAAAAAATATTCTAGAAGATGCCGGCAAACTCGATAAAAAAACCAAAGCTTTATTGTTTTTAGCTCAAACTGGTTATGATGGTAAAGCACAGACCTTTATCAGCTTAAGAATAGACGAACTTGTAATCGATGTTAAAGAAACTGTAGAGAAAATTTATCCCGAAGCTGTGATTCATCTGGATTTTGATTCATTACCAGAAAACCCTGATAAACTCACAGTAAACGGCAATACTCAATTATTACATCTGGCAATATCCAATGTAGTTATGAATGCCTGTAAATATTCCAAAAACAGGAAAGTAAATTTTGCGTTGGCAGCTTCAGACAAAAATGTAATTATCACCGTAAAAGATAAAGGTATTGGTATTCCAGAAAATGAACTTCCTTATATCTTCGATCCGTTTTTTAGGGGTAGTAATACGGAAAATTTTCATGGTTACGGAATTGGTCTTCCACTTACTCGAAATGTAATTAAAATGCACAATGGCAGTGTTATAGCTACTTCTTCTAAAGCCGAGGGCACTATAATGGAAATTAAGATTCCTATCGCACCATAAATTCTAATGACATTTTAATCTGGTATTAATAGCATTTTAACAAGTATAGGATAAGTTTGTTACAAACAAAATTGCTATGAGAAAGATTTTAATTCCTACAGATTTGTCTGTGAATTCTCTAATACTTTTAGAGCGTGCATTAGATGACTGTCAGCAATTAACTAATATTGTATTAGTTTATGGGGCTTCACTTTCTTCATCTATTACAGAACTTCTTTTTTATTCAAAAGAAGATTATTTGGAGGAATTAAAATCTGAAACATTTAATAAAGCAATTACTATTATTGAAAAGAAACATGAAGACGTTATCAATTCATTAACCATAGATATATTTTTTGGCGGCACTAAAAATGCTTTTAACAATTTTATAGAAGGTCAAAAAATAACCCATGCTTATTTACCATCTGATGGACGAACGCTGAAATGCAAAAGAAAAAATGTATTTAATATCGTTCCTTTTTTAAAAGATTCAGAAATAGAAATCATAAATGTAGAATATCCCACGGCAATGAATGTTGTCTCCAATAATACATTAGCCAGATTATCGGCTTCTTAAGATTGTTTGATTAGTTAGTACCTATACACTTAATTTTGGTTGTTAGTTAATAGGTTAATTTTCGGCTAGGGTGATCGCTGTTACTTCTTTCATCATATTTTTGCGTTCACTTCTGATATCCTTAACATGTGGTTACCCTGCCGGGAATTTTATTAAAACTTTTTCCTAAGGTAATGGCCGTAATAAATACTATTTTAGGAAATTAAAAAGCCTCGCAATGCGGGGCTTTACTTTTAATAACTTCCATATCAAATCATAAAGCGAATATTTCAGAACTGATATATTGTTATAAAAGAAAACCCTGCCAGATGTACTAACAGGGTTTTTAAGAGCGGGAGACCGGGTTCGAACCGGCGACATTCAGCTTGGAAGGCTGACGCTCTACCAACTGAGCTACTCCCGCCTAAAGCGATGGCAAATATAAATTAGATTAGGGTTTTTCTCCAAATATTTTTCAATATTTTTTCTGGAAATGATAACCTCTAATCACATAACCTTCGTTCATATAGAATTTATGAGACCTAAAATTTTCAACATACGTATTTAATTCCACCGTAGCAGCCTTATTTTTTCTGGCGAGTTCGTCTATAAAAGAAAATAACTGTTTCCCTATTCCTTTTCCTCGATATTCTTCAGCTATTACTATATGATCTACTTCATACATTTTACCGGCATAATGCCTGGTCATTTCCCATATCCCAAAAACACCTATAATTTCATTTTCATCAAAAATACCATAACAGGTATAGTTTTGAGAAAACATCTGATTAAATCGTTCTTTTAAAATTTCCGCTGAAATAGACGTTATGGCAAGTTGTTGGATGAGTGGAATAATAAGATCAATCTCTCCCTTTAAAATCCTGTTAAATGAAAGCTCCAAATTTTATTTTTCTTCAAAATTAATTCTATTTTTATAGGATAATAATTTTTTGAAAAGAAATCATAATGAAAGATAAGCCAGGAAAAATTCAGGATAAAATAGACGCTAAATTCTTAGACGAACGTAAAATTTTTATGTGGGGACCTGTTGATGATAAATCGGCCAAACACGTTATCGATCGTTTAATCTATCTTGATTTGGAAGGAAAAGAAGAAATCCAACTTTACATTAATAGTCCGGGTGGCTATGTAACCGATGGTTTTGCCATTTATGATACCATCCAGGCTATAGATGCGCCGGTTTCCACTATTTGCACCGGTCTTGCAGCGTCCATGGGATCTATACTTCTTTCTGCAGGAAAAAAAGGAAGGCGCTTTATTCAACCACATGCTAAGGTTATGATTCACCAACCTTCTGGTGGTGCCAGAGGTCAGGCGTCCAATATTGAAATTCAAGCCACAGAAATTTTAAAAACCAAAGAACTTAGCGCTAAAATACTTGCTGAAAATTGCGGTCAAACAGTAGAAAAGGTAATGAAAGATTTTAATCGTGATTACTGGATGGATGCAAAGGAATCTCTGGATTACGGCATTGTTGACGCTATTTTAAAATAATAATTATGGAAAGCCCAATTAAACATAGAGAAAACGACCGCATGGGCATGTTTTATATGGAAGGTGAAAAAGGCACTATTGCCGAACTTACGTATACCAAAAATTCAGAAGGCGTTATCACCATCGATCATACTGAAGTAAAACGCCAGTACGAAGGGCAGGGAAAAGCTACTGAATTGGTAGCAGCAGCAGTTCATTTTGCGCGAAATAACAATCTTAAAATTGAACCATTGTGCCCGTTTGCCGAAGTGATGTTTGATCGATATAGCGAGTACTCAGATGTTAGGGCTTAATAAATCCAATCAGGAAAATCTTCAGGGTATATGAATAACCTATGAGGCAGTAGATGATTGAACATCTTTTTATTTTTAAGGATATCCCGATGACACCAATAGCTATCAGGATGATAAAAAAACAGAGGCTGAAATTATATAATTTCAGCCTCTGTTTTTTTAAACTATCTTATAAATTGCTTTTTTATTAAGAAGCTTTCTCATTTAAGAAAGTACTCCCGGATAAATAATCCTTAGAACTCTTATTGATATAAACAACAGATTTCCCTTTTATTGTGTTGATAATCTCTTTAGAAATAAGTCTGGGTATCGCAGGACAACCATAACTACGGCCGGCCCTACCTCTACTATCAATAAACTTTTCGGTTACATAGTCAGATCCATGAATAACTACATAGCGTTTTCTTGCATTACTATTAAAGTTTTTCTCCATCCCATCTATAAAAAGCGACAGCCCATTTTTACCATAGTAAGTTTCGCCGGTCACATAAAAACCTAAACTACTTTTATGACTATTTACTGCATTAGAGAAGGTTTTAGCAAATTCCCAACCAGAATTTTTGCCGTGAGATGTGTAGGTATTAAATATTACTTCTTGATGTTCCATATCTAAAACCCAAAACCTTTTCTTTTTAGAAGAAAGGTCAAAGTCTATGATAGTAAGTATCTTATTTTTTACTTTACCCTCATCTTCCAGTTTATAATAACCTTTCATAGCATTTTCAAAAGTTCCAAGCAGTGGCATACTTTCACTTTTATCTTTAAAGGTGTCGTAAAGCATCCCAACCTTATCTTCAAAAGTAAGCTCGGTTCTTTTTACTTCAAAATTATTTAATTCTGCTAATAATTTTTGCTCTTTTTTAATAGGAATTTCTGTGATGGAGGTGGATCCCGAAAAGGCAGTTGAAAACATTAAAACTACCGCTACAGCCATTAATCGTTTCGTCATTCTGGGGTTTGTTTTGTTAATTTTATCTAAAATTTTTGCCAACATACAAAAAATAACATATCTGCACAATTTTTATGGCATTTATCTGGAACATAACCTATTAAACACCTTAAACAAATCACTAACAGATCTAAGCAAGAAACGTATAGTGAGCATCGATATTGTATAAACTCAATTATAAAATGTTAAAATTTAAAATTTAATTTTGTTAAAATTAATTACAAAAGTGAATAATTAATATTTTAAAACGTTTTCGTAAGAATTATTTCAAAACATTCATTTTTTTCGCCAAAAAGTCGATAACTTTAATAAAAGATTAAGGGGGCTTCTTTTAGCCAACTTTTAATTTGTTTTTATATTTATCCAAAATTTACACCATTACGATGAACAAGAAGGTATTATTGATGATATTAGACGGTTGGGGACAAACTCAAAATGAAGAAGTCTCTGCTGTTGCCAAAGCCAAAACTCCATTTATAGACGAAATTTCTGCAAAGTATCCACATGCCCAGTTAAGAACTGACGGAATGAATGTTGGTTTACCTGAAGGACAAATGGGAAATAGTGAAGTGGGACATATGAACCTGGGAGCGGGTCGTGTAGTATATCAGGACTTGGTAAAGATCAATCAGGCCGTAGAAAACAAAACACTTATTGAAGAGCCTGCATTGCGCGAAGCATTTGAATATGCCAAAAAAAATGATAAGCCTATTCACTTTATGGGGCTTTTAAGTGATGGTGGTGTACACTCTCACATTAAGCATATTAAAGGGCTTTTAAGTGCAGCTGAAGATTATGGTATAACTAGTAAATATTTACACGCCTTTACAGATGGTCGTGACGTTGATCCACATTCTGGTAAAGGTTTTGTAGAGGAGATACAAGAGCATTTAAAGGAAACCAATGGTAAATTAGCATCTATAATTGGCCGCTATTACGCGATGGATCGAGATAAACGATGGGAACGAGAAGAAAAAGCTTATGATCTGATTGTAAAAGGAGAAGGCAAAAAAACTCAAAATCCCGTTCAGGCTATACAGGAAAGTTATGATGAAGGTATTACCGATGAATTTATCAAGCCAATTGTTGTTACCAGCGAAGATGGCACGCCTGTTGCTAAATTACAGGAAAAAGATGTGGTCATTTTCTTTAATTTTAGAACAGATCGTGGTAGACAATTAACACAAGCCTTAAGTCAGGACGATTTTCCAGAATACGATATGAAGAAAATGCCTTTATATTATGTAACGCTGACTAAATATGATGATAGCTTCAAAAACATAAACGTTATCTTTAAAAAAGAAAATATAAAAAGTACTTTAGGTGAGGTATTAGAATTTGTAGGTAAAAAGCAAATAAGAATTGCTGAAACCGAAAAATATCCACACGTTACATTTTTCTTCTCGGGCGGGCGTGAAGAACCTTTTAAAGGAGAAAGAAGAATTATGTGCAACTCCCCCAAAGTAGCTACATATGATCTACAACCAGAAATGAGCGCCTATGAAATTAGGGATAAAATTATTCCAGAATTAAATAAAAAATCTGCTGATTTTATTTGTTTAAATTTTGCTAACCCAGATATGGTTGGCCATACCGGTGTTTTTGAAGCGGCAGTTAAAGCATGCGAAACCGTAGATGAATGTGCTAAAGATGTATGTACGGCAGCAATGGATAATGATTATTCTGTAATAGTAATCGCAGATCACGGTAATAGTGAAACCATGATTAATGAAGATGGCTCTCCTAATACTGCGCATACCACTAACCCCGTGCCATTAATTCTTTTAGATAAAGATGTAAAAGAGATAAAAAGTGGTAAATTAGGCGATATTGCACCAACAATTTTAAAATTAATGGGAATTGAAAAACCAGAATTAATGACTCAGGATCCCTTAATTTAATAAATAAGCCACAGATAAAATGACTAAATTTATTCCTTTTATGGTCGCTGTATTATTAGGTTGTAGCACCGTAAATATATCCAAAGAGAGTAAAAATAACGAGCAGATTACTACTCAACAAAGTATGCTCCTAGGAAAATTTAAAAAGGCAGATTTACTGCAAGAGCCCTATGCTGCATGGTTTGAGCCCAGATATGAAAAGTTTGAACCAAACGCCAAAGCTATGGAAACTATTAAAGATAATATTAACGACTATGAGATAAATATCTTTATGGGGACCTGGTGCGGGGATAGTAAAAGGGAAACTCCTCGTTTCTTTAAAATATTAGATGAAAGCGGTTATAACTTAGACAAGCTTACTGCAATAGCAGTAGATTATAGTAAATCTACTCCTGAAAAATATGAGGAGAAGGTGAATTTAAATCGCGTTCCCACAATAATTTTTTATAAAAATGGGAAGGAAGTAAACCGATTTGTAGAATTTGCTCAGGAAAGCTTGGAAGAAGATATCGCTAAAATTGTAAGCGGTAAAGATTATAAGAATTCGTATGCCGAGTAAATAAATAAGTATTTGAAAACGGATAGTTAATTGCTATTCATTTAATTTTGCTGAACGTTATGTCCCCTACACTAACAATAGCGATAGATTTTGACGGTACTATTGTAGAAAATAAGTACCCTGAAATAGGTAAGCCACTTTTGTTTGCTTTTGAAACTTTAAAAAAGCTACAGGAAGATGGTCATAACCTTATTCTATGGACTTACCGCAAAGGCACTCGTTTAGAGGAGGCCGTGACATTTTGCAAAAATAATGGCATAAGTTTCTATGCTGTAAATAAAAGCTACCCTGAAGAAAATTTTGATGAAAGCCTAAGTCGTAAGATTTTGGCCGATATTTTTATTGATGACCGTAACATAGGTGGCATGATGGGTTGGGGAGAAATCTATCAGATTATTTCTAAAAAAACGGGGAGCAAAAACCCAAAACAATTTAAAAAGAAGAAAAACCGATTTTTCGGTAGACTTTAAAGTATAAAGAGTAACACTAATGATTATACCTAAAACAAGGGAACAAATTGAATTAATGAGGGAAAGTGCACAAATCGTGTCTAAAACCCTGGGAATGCTGGCCAAAGAGGTTAAACCTGGTGTAACTACACTTCATTTAGATAAGCTAGCTGAAGAATTTATAAGAGACCACGGTGCTCATCCCGGATTCCTTGGAATGTACGATTTTCCAAATTCCCTTTGTATGAGTCCTAATGCGCAGGTTGTGCATGGGATTCCTAACGAAAAACCCCTTGTAGAAGGTGATATTATTTCTATTGATTGTGGCGCTTTAAAAAATGGTTTTTACGGAGACCATGCGTATACCTTTGCTGTAGGAGAAATTGCCCCAGAAACTAAAAAACTCCTGGAGGTTACCAAAGAGTCACTTTACGTAGGAATAAGAGAATTCAAAGCCGGCAATCGTGTCGGTGATGTTGGCTATGCTATTCAGAAATTTACTGAAGACCATGGTTACGGAGTTGTTCGTGAGCTTGTTGGCCACGGCCTTGGCGCTAAAATGCATGAAGACCCTGAAATGCCCAATTATGGCAGAAAAGGTCGAGGAAAAAAATTTGTAGAAGGAATGGTTGTTGCGATAGAACCCATGACGAATTTGGGAACACGCCGCATAAAACAGCTTCCCGATGGCTGGACTATTTTAACTGCAGACAATAAACCAAGTGCTCACTTTGAACATGATGTAGCCTTAATCGACGGCAAACCGGAGCTGCTGTCCACCTTCAGTTATATCTATGAAGCTTTAGGCATAGAAAGTAACGAAGAAGACGAATTTAGAGCAAAAACCTATGATTAAAAATTTCAGAGGAGAGGTTTGGAAAACCCTACACAAAGAAGAATGGGAAGACCGTTTTGTCTACAAAGTATCTAATTACGGTAGACTGGTAAGCTTCCTAAAAAACAAAGAAGAAGGTGAATTAATGCGTGGCGGCCGAGTTGGAGGCTACCTTAATTTTGCCGTAAGACTAAAGTCTGGAAAATCCAAGACTTATTACATACACCGCATTGTCGCAGAACTTTTTCTTGACAAAAAAGAAGGTGATAAATATGTAATTCATAAAAATTTCCAAAAAGATGATAATCGCGTAGAGAACATTGCATGGGCTACCAAAGACGAATGGGTTGCACATCAATACCACAGCCCCAGCGTTAAAGAGAATAAGAAAAAACGTAAGCTTAGAAAAGTGACCTCTTATTCTAAATTAACCTATGCACAAGCGGTTATTCTTAAAAAGAAATTGCTGGATCCAAACAGAAAAACAAGAATACGAGTTCTAGCAAAACAATTTGGAGTTTCCGAAATGCAACTTTACCGTATTAAATCTGGTGAGAACTGGGGAGATATTGAAGTTTAGACATTCAATATAAAATCCTGCTGAAAGCATTTTATTTGAATATCTTTGGCTCCGGAAAGATATATTTAAATGAAAAGGCTCTTTAAAAAGATTCTCAATACAGTACCAAGACCGTTATTAATACGTCTTAGTTATTTTGTTAAACCATTTTTGGTTCTAACACTAAAAGGTAATACCTATACTGATCCTATAGACGGCAAAAGTTTTAAAAAATTTTTGCCATATGGGTATGAGAATCAGCGGGAAAATGTCTTATCACCCTCTACGCTCTCTTTAGAGCGTCATCGGCTATTATGGCTTTATTTAAAGCTAAAAACAAACTTTTTTAAAGCTCCTATTAAAGTCCTGCACTTTGCCCCAGAGCAGGCCTTTTATAGACGCTTTAGGAATTTAAGCAATCTCGATTACACTACCACAGATCTTAATTCTCCCTTAGCTGATGTTAAGGCAGACATCTGCAATCTTCCATTTAAGAACAATCAATATGATTTTATTTTATGCAATCATGTCTTAGAACATATCCCCGATGATACTAAAGCCATGCAGGAAATCCTACGTGTGCTCAAACCAGGAGGTACCGCTATTTTACAAATTCCGCAAGAATTAGATCGCTCTACTACTTTTGAAGATAATAGTATTACAGATCCTAAAGAAAGAGCACGTATTTTTGGCCAATATGACCATGTGCGTATTTATGGAAGAGACTATTTTGAAAAGTTAAGAAGTATAGGCTTTAAAGTTGAGGAAGTAAATTTTACAGAAGAGTTATCCCCTGCTGAAGTTGATAAATTTCGGCTTGCTAAGGGAGAAATTATCCCGGTATGCCTTAAGCCAACGGCTTAGATCACCTCTACCCTTTTAAGAATTTCTATGTAAAGGCTCAGTAAAGTATATGAAGGAATAATCTAAAAATTATGCAAATTTCTGGAACAAACGCTATGGAATATTTACATAGTTTAACCAAATGATTATAGCAAGAGTTTTGTAGATAAAACTAGTTGATCTTATTACAAGTTCTTTTTTTCGATGTCTACGCCCACAGATACAGCAACATCGGTACTGAAACTAATTATATCATCACGGAGTGAATCCAAACCAAACCTATTCTATTAGAATCAATCCGTAAGCAAGCTTTCTTGAAATCCTGCAGAAGCATATACTTTAATGGAATCGTTTTCAGCATAGATAAAATACACATCCACATCCTCTAATTCTAAGGATAATTTTTTCGCTTTTTCTAATCCCAAAGCCATAAATGCGGTTGCGTATCCATCAGCCAACATGCAACTTTCAGCTAAAACAGAGGCACTCAGCAAATTGCTTCTTTCGGGTTTTCCGTTAAGCGGGTTTATGGTATGCACAAAACGCTCTCCGGTAGTCGAATCTACCCTAAACTTACGATAATTACCAGATGTCGCCATAGCCCTGTTTTTTAGCTTTAAAGTAGCCTGAAAGGTTCTTTCCCCTTCTTCTTGCAATGGATCATCTATAGCTACAATAAAAGGCTTCTGCTTTGTAATGTGCTCTCCTTTACTAACTAGTTCTCCTCCCAATTCAATTAAATAATTATGTATGCCTTTATTTTCAAAATATTCTGCAATAACATCTATTGTGTATCCTTTTGCTATGGCATTAAAATCAAGATAAATGTGTGGATTTTCTTTTGCAATACGATCTTCATCAGTCAACTTCAATTTATCGAATCCTACATATTGCAGTAAGGAGTCTATAGTATCTACATCTAATGCTTCCAGGCTTTTGTCAGGACCAAATCCGTAGGCATTGACTAAATTACCTACAGTGGGATCAAAATAGCCATTAGTTTCTTTATAAATTTGTTCTGAAGCTTTAAAAACATTTTGAAAGTTTGCGTCGACTTTTATAGAATCTATTCCGCGATTGATCAAAGAGATATCAGAATCTTCCCAATAAGTACTCATAGACTTATTTATTACCTGAAAAACACTATCCAATCCTTTTTCGATTTGTAAATCTTCCTTTCCTGTAAAAATTTTTATGTGGTAAGAAGTACCCAAAGCATTACCTGAGTAATTCTGTTCTTCAAATTCATTGCCTTCACAAGCGCTAAAACTAAAGGCGATAAAAAGAACTAATATTGATACTAAAACCTTAAATTTCCTGCCAGCCATCATAATTGATAATATAATTTTCTTCGTGAGTTACCGGTAATTCATAATCTTTAGCATTTGCGATCCCAACACCGGCGTAAAATGTTCTCGCCTCAAACTTAGAAGCATGTTGCTTCATTGTTTCCATATACACCCTGTCCATTATCCTAGGATCCATAGGATAATTAATAGCACGAACCACTACAAAATGAAGTTTCTTGTCTTTTAATGCTACAAATTGAGGATTTGCTTTTATACTACTGTTTACCCCTAAAAACTCATATCCTTTTTTTTCAAGGTCTTTCCCTACTACATTCATCGCGAGGTTATGAAGTTCTTGTTTTGATAATTCGTTCGCCATGCTACAAAATTACGAATAGAAGACTAAAGCCTGACACAAAAGATTATAAAAAAAGCCGACTTGTTCAAATCGGCTTTTTAAAATTATATGCTAAATTTTGAATTATCCTCCAAAATCATCGAATCTTACATTCTCACGAGGTACTCCAAAATCTTCGGTCATTTTCTCTACCGCTTTATTCATAAGCGGTGGTCCACAGAAATAATATTCTATATCCTCTGGTTCATCATGATGACTCAAGTAATTATCAATTACAACCTGGTGAATAAAGCCTACGAAACCGTCGCCTTCTCCATCAATTCCGTCTTTTTCTTTCCAATTATCCTCTTCTAAAGGTTCTGAAAGCGCTAAATAGAATTTAAAGTTAGGAAAATCTCTTTCTAAGGCTCTAAAATGTTCAGTATAAAAAAGTTCTCGTTTAGAACGCCCACCATACCAGTACGTTACTTTTCTACCTGTCTTTACAGTACGGAAAAGATGATATAAGTGAGAACGCATTGGTGCCATACCTGCACCACCACCTACGTAAAGCATTTCTGCATCACTTTCATTAATAAAGAATTCTCCATAAGGTCCTGATATAGTTACTTTATCACCTTTCTTTCTAGAGAAGATATATGAGGAAGCAATACCAGGGTTTACATCCATCCATCCGTTCTTACCTCTATCCCATGGTGGAGTAGCAATACGAACATTAAGCATAATCTCACGTCCTTCTGCCGGATAAGAAGCCATAGAATATGCACGCTCCACGGTTTCATTGTTTTTCATTACAAGAGGCCATAAGTTAAACTTATCCCACTCCGCTTGAAATTTATCCGGTGTTTCATGCTCTTCAGGGTGAGCGGTAATATCAATATCTTTATATGGAACTTCACATTTCGGAATTTCAATCTGAATATATCCTCCCGCTTTATAGTCCATATCTTCAGGAATTTCCACTACAAATTCCTTAATAAAAGAAGCAACATTATAGTTTCTTACTACCGTCGCTTCCCATTTTTTAATTCCAAAAACTTCTTCAGGAATCTGAATCTTCATATCCTGTTTTACCTTCACCTGGCAACCAAGTCTCCAGCCATCAGCGATTTCCTTACGGGTAAAGTGTGGTTCTTCTGTAGGTAAAAGTGTTCCTCCTCCTTCTTTAACGATACATTTACACTGGATGCAGGTACCACCTCCACCACAAGCAGAAGGAAGGAAAAGTTTCTCTGAACCTAAAGTACCAAGCAGCGTTCCTCCAGAACTAACTTCAAGGTCTTTTTCTCCGTTTACATTAATTTTAACCGGTCCCGAAGGGATTAACTTCGCTTTAGCCCCTAGAAGAATAGAAACCAAAAGAAGGATCAAAATTAAGAATACAACTATACTTGCAATTATAACTGTCATTGTTGTTGTTTTTCTTTTATAATTTAATACCCATAAAACTCATAAATCCTATCGCCATTAGTCCTGTAATGATAAATGTTATACCAAGACCTTTTAATGGTGCAGGAACATTAGAGTAGGTAATTTTTTCTCTAATTGCAGCGATAGCAATAATGGCCAAAAACCATCCTATACCACTACCAAAACCATAAGTTACGGCTTCTCCTATTCCTCCAAAATTCTTTTGTTGCATAAATAAAGACCCACCTAAGATGGCACAGTTTACTGCAATAAGCGGAAGAAAAATACCTAATGCTCCATACAGTGCCGGAGCAAATTTCTCTACAATCATTTCTACAAGTTGTACCATAGAGGCAATTACCGCAATAAACATGATAAAACTTAAGAAACTAAGATCCACATTAGCATATTCAGGATTTAACCAGGATAAAGCACCAGGGCTTAATAAATACTGATCTAATAGAAAGTTGATTGGTACCGTTACGGTAAGTACAAATATTACTGCCGCACCAAGACCAACAGCGGTATTCACTGTTTTTGACACTGCTAAATAGGAACACATTCCTAAGAAGTAGGCAAAAATCATATTTTCTATGAAAATACTTCTAACAAATAAATTTAAATATTCCATAATAAGATAATTCGCTGTTGATAATTATTCTTCGATTAGTTTGCGGTTTCTTGCACGTTGTACCCAAATAATGATCCCTACAATAATAAGTGCCATTGGTGATAACAACATCAAACCGTTATTTTCATAACCTAAGGCATAAAGACCAGTAGAATCTGCTAATGTTGGCGCTTTATGTCCTAAGACTTCGTATCCAAATAATTTCCCTGAACCTAATAGTTCTCTAAAGAAAGCCACTACGATAAGAATAAAACCATAACCGGCTCCATTTCCTATACCGTCAAGAAAAGATTTATACACACCATTTCCTAAAGCGAAAGCCTCTAAACGTCCCATTACAATACAGTTTGTAATAATAAGACCTACGAAAACCGAAAGCTGCTTACTCACATCATAAGAGTAGGCTTTAAGTACCTGATCCACTAAAATCACCAAAGAGGCAACTACTACAAGCTGTACGATAATCCTAATTCTATTAGGAATTAAATTTCTAATTAAAGAAACGATGATGTTAGAAAAAGCTACTACTACAATTACCGCCAAAGCCATTACTAAAGCAGGCCTTAATTGTACCGTAATTGCTAACGCCGAACAAATACCTAATACCTGTACAGTAATAGGGTTATTGTCGTTAAATGGATCTGATAATAATTTCCTGTTATTCTTAGACAGAAAATGTTCCTTCTCTTCTGAACTTGATAAGAACAGAATCATTTCATCTTTTTTCTTCTCAGCAGCCTTTTGAGCCGAATCTGTAGAAGTTTGTTTGTTATCTGTCTTCATAATTACTTAGTTGCTACTTTAACATCAGTTTGTTGCTTAAAATAAGGCAGGTAATGCTTTAATCTCTCAGATATCATATCAGAAACCCCGTTACCGGTAATGGTAGCACCAGATATGGCATCAACCTGATTATCATCTTTATCTGCATCTCCCTTACTTCCTTTTACAACAGACACTCCTATAAGATTTCCGTTTCCATCAAATATTTTTTCATCTTCAAAACGTTCCTGAAACCATGCCTGTGTAATTTCTGCTCCAAGACCTGGTGTTTCCCCTTTGTGATCAAAAACAGCACCTTTTACTGTATTGACATCATCCTTAAGAGAAATATATCCCCAGATCGCATCCCAAAGTCCTTTACCTCTAAGAGGTATTATATAATATTTAGCCCCCTCGATATCGGCTATATATAATGGGTAAATTTGCTCATTAACCGGTTTACGCAATTCTTTTGTTAGGTCTACCTCAAAAGCATCAACCGATTTATCTACAGAACCATCTTCTCTTAAAGAAATTGTTTCTGTAATGTATTTATCATATAAAGCCTGTGCGCTATCCCTGCTGGTTTCTATACCTACAGTAGCAAGAATGTTTTGCATTTTTTCATTACGCACATTCTCACTTTGCAAAGGCTTTAGCGATGTTGCCGTAAAAGCAAGTACACTGGCTACCACTAACACCATTATAATAGCGAATATAAAAGTATAGCCGTTTGTATTTGTTTTATTTACTGTTTTCTCTTCCATAACTAAGCTGTTTTCACTTCTTTAACTGTAGCTAATCTTTTCTTTCTTTTCTTCACATTTCCTTGAATCACATAGTGATCTATTACAGGAGCAAATACATTCATTAATAAGATCGCTAACATAATTCCTTCCGGATATGCAGGGTTAAAGATTCTGATCATCACCGCAAAGAATCCAATCAAAAATCCATAAATCCATTTCCCTTTCATTGTTTGCGCTGCAGATACAGGATCTGTTGCCATAAACACTACACCAAAAGCAAGACCTCCAATTACCAGATGATTGTACCATGGGAAATTAGTTAGATCATTTCCTTCAACACCTAAAGCTGGAAGTGAGTTAAATATAAAAGCCATTATTGCTGCCCCAATAAACCCACTTAAAATAATTCTCCAGCTACCAACTTTAGTAAGTACTAAAATAAGAGCACCGGCCAGAATACAAATTGTTGAAGTTTCTGCAATAGAACCCGGAATTAAACCAGAGAACATATCCATTGTATTGTAAGGAACATCTGTACCTGATGCTAACTTCCCTAAAATAGTCTCTCCTGAAACACCGTCGACCTCATAAGCATTGTGTACCCATACAGTATTACCAGACATATAAGTTGGATAGGCAAAGAAAGCAAATGCACGTGCCGTTAAGGCCGGGTTAAGAATATTCATCCCTGTACCCCCAAAAGCTTCTTTACCAATAATTACAGAAAAAACTACAGAAACACCAACCATCCAAAGCGGAATATCAATTGGCATTACCATAGGAATAAGTAATCCAGTTACCAGGTAACCTTCGTTAACTTCATGCCCTCTAAAAATTGCGAAAGCAAACTCAATTCCAAGACCTATAACATAAGAAACTATGATCATAGGTACGATTTTCGAAGCTCCTTCTAAAAAGGCATCCATAAACGGAACACCATTCGCATATTCTGGTAATTGATGTAAGTACTGGTATCCACCATTCCACATCCCAAAAATAAGGGCCGGGATTAGGGCTAACACTACTGTAATCATTGTTCTTTTTAGATCTACACCATCACGAATGTGAGCACCGGTTTTAGTGGTGTGGTTAGGTGTAAACAAAAAAGTATCCAGAGCATTAATGGCAGGAGCGTACTTTTCAAGTTTTTTGCCCTTACCAAAAGGCTCTTTAAATTTATCTAATCGTTGTCTTATCCATTCCATAATTAAACTTTTTATCCTACTTCAGTAATCATTAAGTCTAAACCAAGACGAATGATTTCCTGAGCTTCTATTTTAGAAGTGTTTACATAATCTATCAATGCAAAATCTTCAGGAGCTACTTCGTAAATTCCTAAATTTTCCATTTTCTCGATATCACCAGCCATACATGCCTTTAGCAATTGCATTGGATAAATATCCATAGGAAAAACCTCTTCCATTTCTCCCGTAACTACCAAAGCACGCTCTTCACCATGAAGATTAGTGGTAGGCTCATATTTTCTATTAGGAAACAACCATGACAATGATGTTTTCGAATTAGAATGGATATTATTATAAGTAAAAGGTAACCATCCAAACATTCTGTAGTTGTTACCTTCAGGAATTAAGGTTAATGTATTATGATAAAATCCTAAATAATGATTATTGGAGATCTGATCTCCAGTTAACACATCTCCAGAAATAATCCTTACATCATCTGGAACTTGATTACCGATAAGATCTGCAGAATTTGCTCCAATAATCACATTATAGTATTTTCTATCCTTAGCTTCACTTCCTGCTAAAGCAATTGCTTTTTTAGGCTGGAAGTATCCGGTTAAAAATAGATTTCCGATTACCGGAACGTGATCTGCACCTACCACCCAAACGCGCTCGCCCGCATTTACAGGATCGATCTTATGGATTTGCACACCTACATTACCTGCAGGGTGAGGGCCACTAACTTTATGTAACTCTACACCTTGGATATCCTTAAGAACTGGATACGAAGAATCATCTACAGATAGATGGACTTTCCCCGGTGTAAGTTTTTGTAAAGCGTAAATACCTTCCTGAAATGCTTTTACCTTGTCTTTTAAAACAAAGCCTAAGTCTGCAGCTAAAGGTGCTGTAGTTACGGCAGAGATAAAAATCGCCTTTGGCGTATCTTTTGGATCTGCTACAATGTCATAAGGACGTTGCATGATAAAAGCACCGCAACCACTTGCAAGGATTTTTTCCTTAACAGCTTCAGCCGGAGCGGTAGCTGCATTAAGTTTTCCAAAATCTTTGTAAGAATCTGTAGTATCGGCTTCGATAATCACCTCAACTATTCGGCGCTTTTCAGCTCTTTTAATTTCTTTCAGGGTTCCGCTAACCGGCGAAGTAAATCTTACCTCTTCTGTATATTTAGAAAAGAAAATTTCGTCTCCCGCTAGTACTTTGGCTCCTTCTTTAAGAACCATTTTAGGAACAACTGAGTGAAAATCTGGAGGTTTAATCGCATAGGTCTTGGACCTTGGGGCCTCAACTATTTGTTTTTCCGCCTCCCCTTTTAATCGTAGAGTAAGTCCTCTTTTAATTCGAATGTCTTTTGACATAGGATGGAGTGTATATTATAAAGTTTATTTTAAAGTCGTGCAAATTTATATTTTTCACGAGATTTTTCCCAACAAACTACTGTTTTTTCGGGCTAGTCAATTGTTAAAATAAGAAGCATTAAATTAAGGTATACTAATTGTAAGTACATTTACCTATATTTTTTCACAATGAATAGATTAGTTTTTTTGATCGTTTTCTTAAGCTTTACAAGCCTTGGCCTTAGTCAGGCAGAGCAGGAAATGGCTCCACCAAATTACATAAGAACTGTTAAATTATATGGGGAAAATTCTACCAATAATGGAAATCCTATAATCCCAATCAACGGAATGTTAAATTTAACATTTGACGATATCATTGGAGATGAAGCCGATTATTATTATAAAATACAATATTACGACTATAACTGGCGCCCTACACAACTTTCGAAAAATGAATATATGGAAGGCCTGGATAATATAAGAATTATGAATTACCAAAATTCTTATAATACCCTTCAGCCTTTTTCGCATTACGAATTAAGTATTCCGAACCAGTATACCAAGGCACTAAAAGTTTCTGGAAATTATATGATTAAGATTTTCAATGAAAATGAAGAACTGGTTTTTTCAAGAAAATTTATGATTTATGAATCTGAAGTTACTGTCACTCCCGTTATCAAAAGAGCTAGAGACCTTCAATTTATAGACACTAAACAAGTGGTAAATTTCACAGTAGATTCCCCTAGCCTGTTGCTTCGAAATCCCGATCAAACTGTAAAGCCTTTAATTATTCAGAATAACAACTTAAAAACTGCCATTAAAGACATCAAACCCCAATACACCATCGGTAACCAGTTAATTTATCGATATGATATGCCAACTTCCTTTTGGGGCGCTAATGAATATTTGAAATTTGACACCAAAGATCTTAGAGCGACAACCGCAGATATTGCAAGAATCGACGTAGATCAACTATACCACCATTATTTGAATCTGGACATCTCTAGGGCTACGACCCCTTATACTTATAATCCTGATATTAATGGCGGATTTGTAATTAGACAACTTGATGCTGAAGATGTTGACACTGAAGCCGAATATACCTGGGTTCACTTTTCTTTAAAAAATTATGAGCCATTGGATGGTGGAATATTACATATTTACGGAAATTTTAATAATTTCACTCCCGACCAAAGTACGGCGCTTAATTACAACGAAGAAACCGGATATTATGAAACTGCCCGTCTTTTTAAACAGGGATACTACGATTATAAATATGTACTTGTAAATAAAGACGGTGCCATAAATGAAGGTTTTATTAGTGGAAACTACGACGAAACAGAAAATGAATATCGAGTACTCATCTATTATCGCGAAATCGGGGGAAGATATGACAGGATTATTGGCATGGGCACGGCAAACTCCAAGAATATTAGCAACTAACCAATTGCATATAATCTCATGAACTCTAGACGATCTTTAGTAAAGTATCGCGGTGAAGAATGTCTTAACTGCGGGAGAAGTTTAGAAGAAGAGCATAAGTTTTGCCCTAATTGCGGCCAATTAAACTCTATTAAAAAATTGGCCTTGGGTGACTTCTTTTCTGAATTTTTCTCAGGTCTTTTTGCCTATGACTCCCGGTTCATAAGAACTATGAGGATACTGCTTTTTAAACCTGGTAAAATCTCCAAAGATTATATTCAGGGTAAGAGAATGAGATACGTAAATCCTTATCGCTTCTTTTTAACTACAGCCATTATTTTCTTTCTAATCTATGGTTACGATAATTCTTTTGAAGGTATAAATCTTAATCAGGAGCCTGAAGAATTAGCTAAAGAATTAGAAAAAATGAATACAGAAAATAACGTTGATATCGAATTTGAGGGTATACCTTTTACTAAACTGGATTCTATAATACCTCCTAAACCCGTAAAAAACAAAACCTACCATGACTATCTCGTCACTCAGGAACAGATTGACACCATGTCTATTGCTGATGCTTTTAGTACTAAGATAAATTTATTCGATCACTATTTCAAAGAAACCAAAAATACAGTTCCAGTCGATGCCATAAAAATGTTAGATCTAAAAAATTCGGCTTACAATCGCTGGTTATACAAAAAAGTTATCGATTTTAAACTTTTAAGAGAAAACCCTCAACTTTTCCTTAATTACTTAATCGGTAAACTTCCTTTTATCATATTTATATTCTTACCCATCTTTACACTTTTCTTAAGTCTGATTTATATTCGGTCGAAATATAACTATATGGAGCATCTTACATTTGCATTTCATACACAGAGCATGTTTTTCATATTGTATAGCGTTGCATTGATTATAGATATTTTCACCAAAAATAGTTACGGAGTAAATATTGCCAATATTATTTTTATCGGATATCTGTACCAGGGATTACGAAAATTCTACGCACAGGGCAAATTCAAAACCATTGTTAAATTTATGATTCTCAACATAATATTTTTTACCTTAGCCATAATTGTGGGATTGATATCGGTATTCGGCTCGTTCGCAATTTTTTAGAAATTCATATGGTTGAACAAATAACTAAAGGTATTAAAATTTCAGTACAGACTTTTTTTGATGGCATTCTTTACGATCGCTATCAGGTAAGATATGCTTTTGGTTATAAAGTGACGATAGAAAATCAAAGTAATGATTCGGTTCAGTTAAAATCTAGATTTTGGAAAATCAAAGATGCATTAAACAAAACCGAAACTGTAGAAGGCGAAGGGGTTATTGGCAAAAAACCAGTGATAAAACCAGGAGAAAAACACACCTACCAAAGTGGATGCCTTCTAAATACTCCATTTGGGGCCATGAGCGGATATTACAACATGATTAATTTCACTTCTACCCGAAAATTCAGAGTACAGATTCCTTCTTTTAAGTTAAGTGCGCCGTTCGCACTAAACTAAATGATCCAAGCTTAGTATTTCAATGTTTCCGGTAGCTAATTCTTCATATCTAAACTGCTTTCTATTTTCGCTAATTTCAATCTGGGAAATACTTTGTGTTTTTAAAAATCCACGATCTATTATTAAATCGATATGTTGATCTCCAATGCCGGCCTTATGATGAAAGTCCCAAACTTTCTCTGCTGTAATTTCATTATTTCTCCTGAAATCATCGAACCAATTCTCTCGCTGTTTTTTCATGTCCGAGTCATATAAAGGTGAAGAAGACCAGATTTGAGGTTTTAGCGGAATATTTCTTAAGTGGAGTTGTTTAGCATCCCAAACCATTTCTGTAATTACCAAACCTAAATTCCAATCTGCACAAAGCATTGTAAAAGGTTCTATTCCTTTAAAATCATAATTTTCAGCGTAGGCTTTTACGGCTTCTGCAGCTAAAAATTCTTTTACAATAACTCCTCTACTTTTTTGGTAAGGTGGATTTCGTTTATGAGCTTTAAATTCTCCATTCATAATCCCAACCAGTCGTTTTTTATCGCTTACACCCAGCCAGGTACCTCCTGCAACCGCATCTTTTGGAAAAATCATTTCACATCCATTAACATAATGCATTGTAGGTGCAAAAGTTCGCCGATTTACGGCCTCATCGCGGTTAAAGCTTAACAAGAAAGAATTTGAATTTTCTTCTCCGGGAAAAATACTTACTGTACACATAATATTTTCTTAAACAAAAAGCTGAATTTACGAAAAAAGTTAAGCTTACTTAAAAGCCTAATTTAGTTATGCTTAATCTTTATTATTTTTTTACCTTTAAAATGATTTAAAAACCTATAAAAACTAGAAAAACAATAACATGGGAAAAGGATTTTTTCACGTTCCTAAAGCTGTAAATGAGCCAGTAAAAACTTACGCTCCGGGAACACCAGAAAGAGAAGAAGTATTATTAACATATAAAGAGTTGTACAACACTAAATTTGATGTACCACTTTACATAGGTTCTGAGGAAATCAGGACCGGAAAAACAGCTACTATAAATCCACCTCACGATCATAAACATGAATGTGGAGTTTATCATTTAGCTGAGAAAAAACATATTGAAAAAGCAATCGATACTGCTTTAGAAGCTCGTAAAAAATGGGCAAAGTTAGAGTGGGAACAACGAGCTGCTGTGTTCCTTAAAGCTGCAGATCTAATCTCTGGCCCATATCGCCAAAAGATGAATGCGGCAACAATGATAGGGCAATCAAAAACTATTTTTCAGGCAGAAATTGACTCGGCTGCAGAGATTTGTGATTTCTTACGTTTTAACGTGGAGTATATGACAGAGCTTTATAATGAGCAACCAAACTCTTCTGATGGATGTTGGAACAGAGTTGAATACAGACCATTAGAAGGTTTTGTTTACGCTGTAACACCATTTAACTTTACGGCAATTGCTGGTAATCTTCCTACTAGTGCGGCTTTAATGGGAAATGTTGCTATTTGGAAGCCAAGTGATAGCCAAATGATGTCTGCACAGGTTTTAATGGATGTATTTAAGGAAGCAGGAGTCCCAGAAGGAGTTATAAATATGGTTATGGGAGATCCTGAAATGATTACAGATACGGTTTTAAAAAGCCCAGATTTTGCCGGTATTCACTACACAGGAAGCACAGAAGTTTTTAAAAATATTTGGGCTAAAATCGGTAATAATATTCATAAATATAAGTCATACCCAAGAATTGTTGGCGAGACTGGCGGTAAGGATTTTATCATCGCACATCCAACATCTAACCCTAAACAGGTTGCTACTGCAATTACCAGAGGGGCATTCGAATTTCAGGGACAAAAATGTAGTGCAGCATCTAGGGTTTACCTTCCAAAAAGTTTATGGCCAGAAATCAAAGATTTTGTGGTAGAAGATGTAAAATCAATTAAAATGGGATCTCCAGAAGATCTCACCAATTTCTTTACTGCTGTAATTCACGAACGATCTTTTGATAAATTAGCTTCTTATATAGAGAAAGTAAAAAAAGATGATGATGCAGAAATTGTAGTTGGGGGTAATTACGATAAATCTGTAGGATATTTTGTAGAACCAACAGTTGTTTTAGCAAAAGATCCTCACTATACTACTATGGAAGAAGAGCTATTTGGTCCTGTTGTAACTATTTATGTTTACGAAGATGAAAAATGGGAAGAAACGCTTCATACCGTAGATAACACGAGTGCTTATGCTCTTACTGGAGCGGTATTTTCTGGCGATCGTTACGAAGCAGCGAGAGCTACAGATATTTTACAAAATGCGGCAGGTAACTTCTACATTAATGATAAACCGACCGGAGCTGTTGTAGGCCAACAACCATTTGGTGGAGCAAGAGCTAGTGGAACGAACGATAAAGCAGGTTCTAAACTTAATTTAATGCGTTGGATATCTCCTCGTTTAATTAAAGAAACTTTTGTTCCTGCAACTGATTATAAATATCCATTTATGAAAGAATAGTCTTTCATAAAGATACTTATTCTAAAAGGCTACTTATTGTAGCCTTTTTTTATTTATAGAATTAACAATAAAGACTTTAATAATAAACATTAAGACAATAAAACTAAAAACAAAAACTTTCATCGCTAAAAAACAGCACTTTATCGATATTTTGTAAAAAAATATTAGATTTGCTAAGATGAATAATGATAAGAGAAAATTGAGTGCCCTAAGCATCTTTGAAAATAATTTATACTACTTAAAGATAGCTACAAAGAAAAGTTTTAAAGGTATCTGCCTATGAAGAAAACTACTTTTCCTGGAGCCATCATAATTTTAGGGCTATTTTTAGCGCTTTCTTTAATCAACCAATCTGAATCTTTCGGATTGGAAGAGGACCTTATTATCACATCTTCATCAAAAGATGCGACCTGCCATAATGCTAATAATGGCAGTATTGATATTGAAGTATCTGGAGGTAGCGGCAACTATACTTATCAATGGACTGGACCAAATTCTTTTTCTTCATCAAATAAAGATCTTGTAAATTTAAAAACCGGATCTTATACCATATCAGTATCCGACGACTCAGGAAATACCGGTATCGAATCAATTGTTATTAATCAGCCAGACAAATTTATTCTTGAATCATTTTCTCCCACCAAGGTTTCCTGTTTTGGAGGAAGTGACGGAACTATTTCTGCTGGCAGTGTTTCCGGTGGGACAGCACCTTATCAATATTCTTTAGACGGAACTAGCTTTTCTTCTAATACCGAATTTAATTCACTTGCAGCAGGGAATTATACACTGTATGTTCGCGATGCAAATAATTGTTCTATTTCAACAAATATCGAAATTACACAGCCAGAGCAATTAGCTATGGCAACACCAATCTCCAAAAATGTTTCTTGTTTTGGTGGAAATGACGGATCAATTTCAGCGGGTACTGTTTCCGGTGGGACAGCACCTTATCAATATTCTTTAGACGGAACTAGCTTTTCTTCTAATACCGAATTTAATTCACTTACAGCAGGGAATTATACGCTGTATGTTCGCGATGCAAATAATTGCTCTATTTCAACAAATATTATCATTAAAGAGCCCACACAACTAAGTATGTCTGGACTTTCTTCAGAAAACGTTTCCTGTTTTGGAGGAAATGACGGATCAATTTCAGCAGGTACTGTTTCCGGTGGGACAGCACCGTATCAATATTCTTTAGACGAAACTAACTTTTCTTCTATTACCGAATTTAATTCACTTACAGCAGGGAATTATACGCTGTATGTTCGCGATGCAAATAATTGCTCTATTTCAACAAATATCGAAATTACACAGCCAGAGCAATTAGCTATGACAACACCAAATTCCGAAAATGTTTCTTGTTTTGGTGGAAATGACGGATCAATTTCAGCGGATACTGTTTCTGGTGGAACGGCGCCGTATCAATATTCTTTAGACGGAACTAGCTTTTCTTCTAATACCGAATTTAATTCACTTACAGCAGGGAATTATACGCTATATGTTCGCGATGCAAATAATTGCTCTATTTCAACAAATATTATCATTAAAGAGCCCACACAACTAAGTATGTCTGGACTTTCTTCAGAAAACGTTTCCTGTTTTGGAGGAAGTAACGGAAGTATCACAATTGGAAGAGTATCTGGTGGAATAACACCATACCAATATTCGATCGATGGCACTAATTACCAAACAAATAAAAAGTTTAGTAATTTATCTTCTGGCGTATACAATATAAGCATCCTTGACAACAATGGATGTACAATTAGTCAGACTATACAAATCTCACAACCTGAAGATCTTAAAGCTAGCGCTCCATCGATAACCAATGTCTATTGCTATGGAGCTTCAAATGGAGAAATTACCGTAGGAGACGTTAATGGTGGCACCACCCCATATGAATATTCTATTGATAACATTAATTTTCAAACAGATAAGAACTTCTCAAACCTGAGCTCTGGTACTTATACGCTCTTTATAAAAGATGCAAATGCCTGTAGTATTCAGCAACTGTTTACCATAGATCAACCAGACGAACTTATTTCTAATTACAATAAAACTAATGTTAACTGTTATCAGGAAGACTCAGGTAGAATTGAATTTAAAGGAGCCTCCGGAGGCAGTGAAACTTTTCAATATAGTATTGATAATGGTGAAAACTGGTTTAATTCAGCTGTTTTTAACAATTTAAAACCAGGATCATATACCTTGAAAATAAGAGATAAAAATAATACAGATTGTGAAAAATTAATAGCAAATGATATTAAAATAAACGAGCCAGACGCTGCAGTAAATGTAACTGTAAACACTACCAGAACTACTGTTTTTAACTCTAAAACAGGTACTGCAGAGGCTTACCCCAGTGGAGGAACTCCTGGTTACACCTATGAATGGAGAGCTGCCGGTAATTCTATGGTCATAGCTACTACAAAAAAAGCAACAAATCTGGCGGCCGGTAATTATAAACTAAGCGTTTTTGACAAAAACGGTTGTGGTAAGACTGTGGATGTTGTGGTTAATGAGATTTTAAAAGCAGAGATCTTACCGACTTCCATATGTGAAGGGGAAAATAATGTACGTGTTAGTTATTTTGAAGTAGCAAATGGTACGGCCTATGGAGGTATGCCTCCATATTCTTATAGTTGGAATTTCGACTCAGATGGAACATACACCACCAATACCGGAATAGGATCTCACAGGGTTACCTATCCTACAGAAGGTAACCGAAACATCACTTTAACGGTTACCGATGCCCAAGGTTTTAGTCGTGATTTTATATACCAACAATATGTAGGCGAATGTTATGTAGACAATTGCGGTTCTAACGATTTTGGTATTTCTGGATATTACATTGGTGATGCTTCAGGCACAGAAATAACATCAGAAAATTGTAATAACGGAGATCAGAAATATATTTATGTTCAACTTGATCAAAATACAACTAGATACTCATTATATACAGAATTCACTTATAGCGTTAAAAGTTTAGAAACTGGCGAAACCAAAATAATAAGAGAGTTTGGTTGTTTTTATGAAAAAGAAGGAATCCCCATTAATGCTCGTACGATACCTATTAATTACCAGTGTGGTGACGAAGTTTCGATTGATAATATTTATCTGACCTTTTCCAACAATAGCAAAAATGCCTGCGGACAAAGCAGCAAGTCTAAATGCTTCTCTACTAATAACCAGGAAATTGTTTTTACTCCCCTTTACGCCAGAGCCACCCCCAATCAGTTAGATTGTTTTGATTCTGAATTAGGAACTATAAAGGTACAAGCTTCGGGAGGAAGAGCTCCTTACAGTTATAGTATCACCAATGCTAATTCGGGTTATCAAAAGGAAAATTTATTTGAAATCTTAAAGGCCGGTTCTTATGATGTTTGGGTTAAGGATTCCGAAGGAACGATATTTAAAATCCCATCAGTGGTTATTACGCAGCCTGATGAGCCGATTACCATGGAGTTTGAAATTCAGCAGCCTGTTTGTCCCGGTGATAAAGCAACGGTGACGGTAAATCCTACAGGTGGTACACCCAAAGTTGAGAACGGAACTGCCATTTATGAGTATTTATGGAATGATGCAACCGGATCAACCTCAAAAACACTGAATAATCTTGAACCTGGAGAGTATACAATTACCGTAATTGATGCCAATCAATGTCAGGCTATCCGAACAATCAGTATCATAGAACCGGAAAAATTAACCCAGGCGATCACTGGAGAAGACAAAACTTTAGGATGCGGTTATTTTCAAACAACACTAGAAGCGAATACACCGGAATTTGGAACTGGCAGATGGAGTGTAGTCAATGGTCCCTCAAATTATAATTTTATAGATCCTAGCGACCCCTTCACCAAATTTATAGGTGATGAAGGAGAATATACGTTAAGATGGACCGTATCCAATGATAACTGTTCAAGTTATGCAGACTTAAATCTAAAAATATCAGCTAATTGCAATACGCTCGATTTTGATGGAATAGACGATCATATTTTGTTAGGTGACTCTTTTAATATGCAGGATAAAACAGAGTTTACCATTGAAGCATGGATTAAATCTGAAAGTAATATCGGCTTAAAAACCATTATTTCAAAAAGAGATGTTCAAAACCTAAATATAGGAGGCTATGATTTGATCATTAACTCCGGCTCCCCAACGTTTAGATGGAATGATAATTCTATTTCAACCTCACATAAGGTGAAGCAAGGAGTCTGGCATCATATCGCCGTAATGTATAAGGAAAAGAATATGAAGTTATACGTAGACGGTATTCTTTTAGCAAATAAAAGCGGTAGTGCTCCTGGCAATAGTAATTCTCCGTTTATTATCGGTGCTATTTTTGATAGCGCCAATCAGGATACTCCTTCTAATTATTTTGATGGTTGGATTGAAGAACTAAGAATCTGGAACAAAAGCCTTACAGAAAAACAGCTACGATTTTTAATGAATCAACGTATTGCAGTTGCCAGTAATCCCTTACGAGGAAATTTACTACCTGTTGATGTACCCGGGGATCTAAAATGGTCCGATATCGAAGCATATTATCAGTTAAAAGGTGACCCTGAAGCTATTACTAAAGGTTTAACTCCTGAAATAACCGGCAATCACAGCAATGGTCTTATCAGAAATATTACCACTACCCAGGATAACACTGCGCCCCTCCCCTATGTTCTTAGTGAAGAAAATCAAGACTGGACAAATCCGGCTACATGGCTTTTGGCTCCTACAATAAACGATTCAAAAATATCAGAAAGGAATGTTTGGCAAGTTCCCGGAAGTTATGGTATTGATGGAGAAACGACTATAGACTGGAATATTGTAGAAATTTCTCAGGATATATTCTATCCTTATGCGACTTCTACAAAACCTTTACAATTGCTAGGATTAATTTCAAATGGAGGAACTCTAAATATAATGGGAACAAATCCACCCAAAGGAGGGACCGGCAACCCATTAATCGTAACCGACTATTTAAAGCTGGACGGAATTATAGACTTAAATGGAGAATCTCAATTAATCCAAACCGAAGGAAGCGTACTCGATCCCAATAGTAGTGGAAGCATTCAAAAAGACCAACAAGGCACAGCGAATTCTTATAACTACAACTATTGGTCTTCTCCTGTAAGTACAAATTCAATAAACTCGGGATTCACCATCGGGGAAATCTTAAAAGACGGTACCGATCCCGATAATATCCAGGAAATTTCGTTTAACAGACAACACACCTGGGCTGACTCCAGAAATTATACTGGACCAAAAAGAATAAGCACTTATTGGCTAAATAGATTTCACCAGGTCCCAAGATATTCAGGATGGGAACAAATAAACCAAAATACAAAACTAAGCACTGGTGAGGGTTATACGATGAAAGGAACCTCTGGTTCTGTAGCTATTTCTACTTTACAGAATTATACATTTAATGGGCTCCCTAATAATGGGAATATAACATTAGAAATTCAACCTAATGAAATTTTCCTGATTGGTAATCCTTATCCCTCAGCTTTAGATGCAGAACAATTTATTCTTGATAATCTGGATAAAAATACTGTTAATGGTGCCACAGGGGATAAAAACCTTTTTAATGGAGCTATATATTTTTGGGATCATTTTGGCGATAGTAATTCACATTATTTAAAGGATTATGTTGGCGGCTATGCGACCTTAAACTTAATAGGAAGTGTACCGGCTGTTGCTACAGACGAAAGAATTAATGCGAATAATTCTCAAAGTAAACGAATACCGGGAAAATATATCCCGGTAGGACAGGGATTTTTTGTAAACAGCTATTTAAATACTGCCAATAGCAACATCAACATTAGCCAGGGTGATATTCTTTTTAGAAATGCCCAAAGAATATTTGCTAAAGAAAGTGTTTCAAATGAATCACAATTTTTAAAACCAGAGAATGTTTTTCTAAAAACACTTAATGCAAGCGTAAAAGTAAAGGCAGACGAAAGACAGAAAATTCGATTAAACTTTAAATCTCCTGGAGGCATTAATAGACAAATCGTTGTAGGCGCTGATAAAAACGCAAGCTTTGGATTTGATCTAGGGTACGATGCTCCACTTTACGATCGCCAGAAGGAAGATATGTTCTGGCTAATGGAAGATCAGCCACTTGTGATTCAGGGCATACCAGACTTTAATGATGATCGTGTGCTCGACCTTGGACTTATAGTCTTGTCGAATAATGAATTTTATATTGAAATTGACTCTCTTGAAAACATTCCTTCCGAAAAAGAAATTTACCTTTTAGATCGTAAAGACAGTACTTATTATGACCTAAAAGCAGAAAAATATATTGCCACTATTGATAGTGGCTATCACAAAAATCGCTTCGCCATAACTTTCCAAAAAACTGAAGATCCTGACGCGGAAGAAACAGCTGAAGAAGATCCCGACAGCGACGAAACAGGCGATGATGATAATGAAGATATTGGTGAGAATGATGAAAATCCTGAGAAGCCAGAGATTCCAGAAGAGGAAAATAATGAAGAGAGCGAAGAAGAAATTACAGGAAACTTCAAAGTGCTATATCTATCAGAAGAGCAAAGTGTCTATCTGGAAAACCCACAGTTAATCCAGATTAAAAGACTATTAATTTATAACATTAACGGAAGTCTAATAAAAGCATTTTATGATATCCCTATTATTTCAGAAATATACATTCCAATGGAAAGCAAAATGAGTTCGGCGGTATATATTCTAAAAATATATACGGAAAAAGGCGTAACTAATCTGAAGTTTGTTAGAAATTAAGAATTTTCAATATCCAAAAAAGCTAATTATCACTACTGTATAGCTCATGTTTTGAGTTTTTTTAACAATAAGAATAATTAGTATAAAAAGTGGAGCTTCCACTTCACTTTTTTAGCCTTTATATTTTAATGGTAAATGCACTACTTTTTTGGTTTCGAAGAAATCTTCTTCAAAATAATCGGTTAAATTATAGATTTTTGCCGTTTGATAATCGGCGAGCTCTTCAGCTAAATCTCCACCTTTTAAATAAAGAATTCCATTCTTTAATTCGTGAGTGCTTTTTTTAGCAATTTTCCCTTTAGTCCATCTCACAAATGTAGGCATAGCCGCCACTGCCCTACTGATAATGAAGTCGTAATGTCCATCGATATTCTCTACACGGTCATTCGTAGTCTTTACATTTTGCAAGCCTAAACCTTCAACAACTTCTTCTACCACTTTCATTTTCTTACCTATAGAATCTACTAAATGAAAACTTACCTCAGGAAAAAGAATAGCCATTGGAATACCAGGAAAACCACCACCAGTGCCTACATCAAGTATATGCGCACCTGGATTAAATTTCTGAACCTTAGCAATCCCTAGAGAATGTAATACATGTCGCAGGTACAATTCGTCGATATCTTTTCTGCTTACCACATTAATTTTAAGGTTCCAGTCTTTATAAAGATCTTCTAAGCGTTCAAAATGAGTAATTTGCTCTGGACTAAGTCCGTCAAAATATTTCCTGATTAATTCCAATTGATTAATTTTTAAACAAAATTAGAAATTTAGTATTAAAGTGGCTATTTAATTCGTTTCGAAAGTTTAATATTTTACCTTTGACTATAGATTAAAAATAAAAATGGATTTATCACAACCACATATACGATTTTCGCGAAAGGATTCTGCCAATTTTTTTAGAACCCTAAACAAGCGAGTAAACAATTATTTTAAAGAAAATAATATAAAAAAAACAGGAAACTGGCAATTGCACTTAAAGGCGGCCATCATGTTTTCCATGTTTTTAACACCTTATTTTCTTATCCTCACTTTAAACATCTCGCAATGGTGGATGCTTTTGCTTACCATTGTTATGGGAATGGGGATGGCCGGCGTTGGCATGAATATTATGCATGATGGCAATCACGGCTCCTATTCTTCTAAAAAATGGGTAAATAAATTTATGGGCGGCACGATTTATATTCTTGCCGGGAATGTATACAACTGGCAGGTACAACATAATGTGCTTCATCACACCTACACCAATATTCACGGCCATGATGAAGATTTAGATGCCGGTAGAATCATTCGTTTTTCTAAACATGCCCAATGGCGAAGATTCCATAAATTTCAGCACTATTATTCTATTTTCTTATATGGTCTTTTAACTTTTAACTGGGCCATTACCACAGACTTTAAACAAACAAAAAGGTATCTTAAAAGAAAACTTTCTTATGGAAAAATGCCTAACCCCATAAAGCAATGGAGCACTGTTGCTATTACAAAACTTATCTATGTTTCGGTATGGATCATGCTTCCCATGCTTATTTTATCGATTGCCTGGTGGAAAATTTTAATCGGATTTTTTGTAATGCACTATACTGCCGGATTAATTTTAAGTATTGTATTTCAATTGGCTCATGTTGTTGAAGAGACCGATATGCCATTACCAGATGACACCGGTTCTATGAAAAACACCTGGGCGATCCATCAATTATTTACCACGGTAAATTTTTCAACCAAAAATAAAATAGTAAACTGGTTCACTGGCGGTTTAAACCACCAGGTAGAGCATCATATATTCCCAAATATTAGTCATATTCACTATTCAAAAATTGCCGAGATCGTAAAAGAGACCGCCAGGGAATGTAATTTGCCATACAACGAATACAAAACCACACGCGCAGCGATTATTGCCCATTTTAAATATTTAAAAGAAATGGGGACAAAACCTGCAATATCGTCTTAATACTTATTTATTAATCATTTTAAAATGCAAGAAAAACTCTCTAACAGGATTAACAATTTAGCAACCTCGCAAACGCTGGCAATGGCAGCGAAAGCGCGTGAATTAAGAGCAGAAGGTAAAGATATTATCGGGCTTTCACTGGGAGAGCCAGATTTTAATACACCAGATTTTATTAAAGATGCCGCCATCCAGGCTATTAACGATAATTATAACTCTTACAGCCCGGTAGATGGTTATGTAGAACTAAAGGATGCTATTATTACTAAATTCAAAAGAGACAATAACTTAACCTATACGCACCCTCAGATTGTAGTTTCTACAGGAGCTAAACAATCTTTGGCCAACGTAGCTTTAGCGATGCTTAATGCCGGTGACGAAGTTATTTTACCATGTCCTTACTGGGTTAGTTATGCTGAAATCGTAAAACTTGCAGAAGGTGTCCCTGTTGAAGTTCCTACCACACTAGAGTCTAATTTTAAAATGACTCCAGAGCAACTAGAAGCAGCTATTACCCCTAAAACAAAAATGCTTTGGTATAGCTCACCGTGTAACCCAAGTGGTATGGTGTACACTAAAGAAGAGCTTAGAGCTTTAGCTGATGTTTTGGTAAAACACCCAGATATCATCATAGTAAGTGATGAAATTTACGAGCATATTAACTATATTGGCGCACATGCTTCCATGGCCGAGTTTGAGGATATGTATGACCGTACCGTTACCGTGAATGGAGTTGCAAAAGCCTTTGCCATGACGGGATGGAGAATTGGTTATATTGGAGCTCCTGCCTGGATTGCACGCGCCTGTAACAAATTACAGGGACAGGTAACCAGCGGAGCTAACTGTATTGCTCAAAGAGCAGTGATTACTGCTTTGGAAGCTCCGGTTAGCAAGATTAGCTACATGATAGATACCTTTAAATCCAGAAGAAAACTCATCATAGATTTACTAAATGATATCGAAGGTTTCGAAACGACAGAGCCTGAAGGTGCTTTCTATGTTTTTCCCAATATCTCGCATTACTTTGGTAAAACCATTAAAGGACATACGATCAACAATGCAACAGATTTCTCGATGTTCTTATTAGAAGAAGCTCTCGTTGCTACTGTTACCGGTGATGCTTTTGGAAACCCTGAATGTATTAGAATTTCTTACGCGGCCAGCGAAGAACAAATAGAAGAAGCATTAAAAAGAATAAAGTCAGTTTTAACTGAATAAATTTATTGACACTGCAAAAAGCTGAAATAACCAAGTACTAATAATTATCGGGATAATTTTAAATTGCCAAAAAGTTTACCTATTAATACTTACGGGTATTTGATTCTATTTAGCTATAACTTAAAAACCGGCCAAGCGCCGGTTTTTTTTTAATCTATATTGAATATCTTATCTAAATTATTACATACCGATTAGCGATTTCTCCAGAAAAACGGAGTAAGAATAATTAAAACTGTAAACAGCTCCAACCTTCCTATAAGCATTAAAAAAGAGCACCACCATTTCCCAAAATCAGGTAATAAATCAAAATTATTTACCGGGCTAAGCGCTCCAAAAGCAGGTCCTATATTTCCTAAAGAGGATGCAGCGCCACCAATAGCAGTTTCAAAATCTAAACCTAAAGCCGCTAAAACCACAGCCCCAATAATAAAAGACAACATATAAAGAATAAAAAATCCCTGAATATTAAATACAATACCACTGTTAATAGACTTTTTATTGAAACGTACCGGTAAGATGGCATTGGGATGAAGGGTTCTCTTAAATTCGATCAATCCGTTACGAATCATTATAATATGACGCATCACTTTTACCCCACCTGCGGTACTCCCGGCGCAACCACCAAGAAAGAACATTCCAAAATAAAAAATGGTTAGGAAAGGGGTCCACATCGTAAAATCTGCCGACACGAATCCTGTGGTAGTAATTACTGTTAACACCTGAAATAACGAATGTCTAAATGCACTTTCTCCTTCGCCCCAAATCATTGGATGATCTATGGATGATAACGAAACATCTGCCTGAAAATATACAATTAAGGATGATATGATTGTAAAAGCAGCCACAAAATAGAAATACCACTTAAACTCATCATCCTGTAGTACGCGTTGTACTCTTCCTTTAAACGCGAAGTAACTCATTACAAAGTTACTACCCGCTAAAAACATAAATAGGATGATAATATACTGGATCATTGGATTATCATTCCAATAAGCCATACTGGCATTTTTGGTAGAAAAGCCTCCGGTAGATAAGGTACTGAAGGCATGATTTATGGCATCAAAAAAGTCCATACCCGCAAGCATTAACAACAGTGTTTCTGCAGCGGTATAGCTTACATAAATCAGCCATAATCGTTTTGCGGTATCGGTAATTCTTGGCTTTAGCTTGTCGGCACTTGGCCCGGGAGATTCTGCAGCAAATAACTGCATTCCTCCTATCCCCAACAGTGGTAATATTGCTATCGCCAAAACGATAATTCCCATCCCTCCAATCCAATGGGTTAAGCTTCGCCAAAACAATACTCCTTTGGGTATCGATTCGATGTCGTTTAAAATCGAAGCCCCGGTAGTAGTGTAACCAGACATGGTTTCGAAAAAAGCATTGGTAAAATCAGGAATAGCCTTGGTCATTACATAAGGCAAAGATCCGCTTAGCGCCATAAAGATCCATCCAAAACTTACAATAATATAGCCTTCCCTAACTTTTAATTCTTTTCTGTGTCCACGGGTAGTAAACATAAGTAGCGTACCAATAAGCAACGTCACTAAAGCGGCAGCAGACATTCCCAGGGTAACCCCATCTTTATAAATAAAACTAATAAGTACAGACAGTAACATAAAACCACCGTTACAAATTAACAGCAGTCCCATAACATGCAAAATGACCTTAAAGTTTAATTTTGGCATTACAGGAATAATTTTTCAACCTTCTTAATAGATCTTGGAAGACAGCAAACAACAATACGATCGCCAGGTTTAATTAAGAACTCGCCCAAGGCGATGATCCCTTCGCCATGGCGAATAATCCCGCCAATAATTGCTGATCTTGGAAAATCCAGGTTTTTGATTTTTTTATCGGCTACCTGAGACCCCGGCTTAACAATAAATTCCAAAAGCTCGGCATTCATATTGTTAAGCTTTGTCATCGCCACCACTTCTCCTTTTCTTATATATCTAAAAATATTGTTAGCCGCAAGCAGTTTTTTATTAATTAAGGTATCGATTCCTATAGAATGACTTAGCTGAAAATAATCCATATTTTCAACTAAAGAGATAGTCTTTTTTACACTTTTAGATTTTGCCACCAGGCAAGACATAATATTGGTTTCAGAATTACCGGTTACTGCAATGAAAGCATCCATATCGTGAATATTCTCTTCTTCCAGCAATTCTACATTTCGACCGTCTCCATGAATAATCAGAGTGTTCGGCAATTCATCAGCAAGATCGTAAGCTTTATCTTTACTGGTTTCTACCAACTTTACGTTAAAGTTATTTCGGCATAGGTCCCTGGCGGTTTTTCTTCCAATTTTACTCCCTCCCAGGATCATTACACTTTTAATTTCCTGTTTGGTTTTCCCGGTAAGCTTATAGAGTTCTTCTACCCCGCTTTTTAGGGTAATAAAATATACCTGATCACCTTCTTTAAATTGGGTATCACCACGAGGTATCAAGGTATACTGCGTTCCAAAACGTTGGATGGCAATAGGTACAAAATTAAGTTGCGGAAAAATTCTAGCCGCTTCTTTTACCGTTTTCCCCACAAAACGGGCCGTTCTGGATAAACTTAACCCGATCATGGTTAGAGCACCTTCTTCAAACTCATAAGAATCGTTAAAAGCCGACTGGTTTAATAACAAACCAATCTCTCTTGCAGCCAAAGCTTCCGGAGAAATTAATTCGTCTATCCCAAATTGAGTAAAACCAATTTCCTCTTTTTTCTCTAAAAATTCAGTATTCGAAATTCTGGCAATCGTTCGCATTGCACCAAGCTGTTTAGCCAGTACGCATACCGTAATATTAGTCGCCTCGCTAGAAGTCACACTAATCAACATATCGGTATATTTTACCTGTGCTTCCTTTAAAATCGCAATAGAACTTGCATCCCCTTTTATGGTACGAATATCTAAATGCGTATCTGCATACTGCAATCTATCCCGATTAGGATCGATTAGGGTTATGTCCTGAGATTCAAAAGAAAGTAATTTAGCTAAATGAAAGCCCACTTCACCTGCGCCGGCGATAATTATCTTCATATAACAGCTTCAAATTGTAAAGAAGTAGCAAATGTAAGTTATTTTTAAATAAACCTAAAACTGAGTAGATAAGAACAATTCAGAAATGTTTATCTACAAATTATTCTATAAAACTTATCTTTGATCCAAAATTGCAAAAATGGGCAAAAAAGTAACTCCGTATCAAGGTTCTTCTCAAAGCAAAAAGCAGCAGGTAGAACAAATGTTCGATAATATCTCTGGAAATTATGATGGCTTAAACCGGGTTATTTCTATGGGAACCGATGTGAGCTGGAGAAAAAAAGTGGTACAAATGGCCAAAGATCACCAGCCAGAGACTGTTTTGGATATCGCTACAGGTACCGGAGATCTTGCCATCCAGATCGCTGAAGCTGCTAACGCAAAAAAAATTGTAGGCTTAGACCTTTCTGAAGGCATGCTAAAAGTAGGACGTAAAAAGATTATGTCCAAAAACCTGCAAACCAAGATCGAAATGATCCAGGGAGATTCTGAGGCTTTACCTTTTGATGACAATTCTTTTGATGTCATCACTGTAGCTTTTGGGGTTCGGAATTTTGAAACACTGGAACTTGGCTTATCAGAAATTTACCGGGTACTAAAGAAAGGTGGATTATTTATAGTACTGGAAACCTCGGTACCTACTAAATTTCCATTTAAACAAGGATATAAATTTTATAGCAGTTTTATTTTACCAACTATCGGAAAATTATTTTCTAAAGACAAAGAAGCCTACACCTATTTAAGTAAAAGTGCAGCCGAATTTCCATATGGAGAAAAATTCAACAATATTTTAAAGAAAATTGGGTTTATATCTGTAGCAAGTAATCCACAAACTTTAGGAGTTGCAACCATTTATAATGCATCGAAGTAATTATCAAGGTAATTGTATGATACGATATTTCTTACTACTCATCATTCTATTCTCGTTTACACAGACGCAGGCACAGCTTTTTTCTAAAGAAAAAGTTCAGCAAAGTGTAGATATCGACAATAAACGGTGGTCCTGGGGTTATTTTCTTGGTTTCAACACTTATGATTTCAACTTTAAGTATGATGAGTATGACCCTAGTCCTCGTACCGGCCGTGAGGTAGGCATACAGCGAAATATTGGTTTTAACGTTGGCCTTTTAGGAAACTTAAAACTTCACAAAAATCTTGATTTACGATTACAACCGGGCGTAAATTTTGCTTCCAGAGGTTTTTATTTTCCTTTAGGAAATGGTGTAAATGAAGAAAACAGGTATCGGGAGATTAATTCTACCTATATTCACGTACCGCTTTTGTTAAAAATCAATACGAATCGTTTAAATAATTTTAGGCCCTTTATAATTGGTGGAGTTTCTTATTCGGCTAATCTTTCCAGCAATGAAGATAAAGCCGATGATAATTACGATGGGCAATTTAGAATGACGACTAATAATTATAACTGGGAAATTGGTTTTGGTATTGATTTCTATCTTTATTATTTTAAATTCACGCCTTCTATTCGCGGCGTGTTTGGTTTTAACGATGAGTTGGTTCGTGATGACACTCCAAATAGTCAGTTTACCGGCAATATTGATAAAATGACCACCCGGGCCATATTTTTAAATTTCACTTTTCAATAAGATTCGATAACAAACTTCTTTCAGAAGAAAATTATAATCACTGGCCCAAACCCCCAGATTTAAAATTGGAACCTTTCTTTTTACCAATTTCAAATTGAATGCAAGAAAGCCCAGTCATAAAATTTAGGGTTATAAGTTAATTTCTGCGGAATTCACTTAAGAAAATTGCTGTAGCTGTTGCTACATTTAAACTTTCGGTTTCTTGAGATTTTCCGAATTGTGGAATACTGATTTTTTCTGAAATCAAATTTTCAATTTCCGGATTAATTCCATTAGCCTCGTTTCCTAAAACTAAAACAGATTTTTGCTGAAGCCTTTTTTGATATACATTTTCACCATCCATAAAGGTACCGTAACTCACTATATCCTGAGATTGTAGAAATTCAGAAAGGTTTTTATAAACCACATTTACTCTGGTGATGGACCCCATGGTAGACTGGATTACTTTTGGATTAAAACAATCTACCGTATCTGTACTACACACCAGATTTTTAACCCCAAACCAATCGCAAAGCCTAATTATTGTACCCAGATTTCCAGGATCACGTACGCCATCTAAGGCGACAGTTAGATCCTCTAAAACTCCAAGGTTTTGTTGCGGAATTTTAAAAAGCCCAAGAGCTGTTTGTGGTGTTTTAAGAAAACTGATTTTCTTTAAATCGCGTTCCTCAGTCAAAACAAACTGATCTTTAGAAATATCAAAAATGGTTTCAGAAGCAAATAGTTTGTCTAATCGAAAATCAGAATTTAAAAGCTCCCGGATTACTTTGATTCCTTCAGCCACAAAAAGTCCATTTTTTTGTCGGTACTTTTTTTGACCCAGGCTCGTTATTAATTTAATTTGGCTTTTACTAACCATCCAAAAAATGTATTTTTGATCATTTTAAAACCTAATGTTTGAAAAGGCTTTTCGCAAAAATATCATTATTTTTTTTAGTTCTCTTTTTTATATTTTCGTGTGATGCGGTAAAACGCTTAGACGAGAACCAGCAACTATTAGAGAAAAACGAAATTTTTGTAAATGGTGATAAAATTAGTCAGGCAAATATTTACAACCAATTAGACAAAGAGCCCAACACCCGTTTACTTGGCATTCCTTTACGTTTACACTTTTACAACCTGGCCAGGCCCCATATCGATTCGGTATTAAATAAAAAATATATTCAGGACTCCGTCAAATTCAGGAGGCTGGTAAACCGGCTCTCTAGAAAACAATTTGACCAGTTAATCCAAAATAAAAAAGATTTTAATGCCTGGATTAAGAGAACCGGTGAAGCACCGGTGACAGTTCGAAGTAAAGACATTCAGGATTCTGAAGAAAAATTGAAATCTTATTACTGGAATAATGGCTGGTTTAACGTAGAAACCAAATCTGAGGTAATCCCTTTAAATAAAGAAAAACGTGCCCGTGTTGAATATTTTGTAGAGACTGGAACGCCTTATGATATCGATTCTATAAAAACCAGGATTAGTTCTCCTGTACTGGATTCTATTTATAAGAAACACGACCAAAACTCACTCATAAAATCTGGCGTACAATACAAAACCTTAGATTTTAATGCCGAAAGAGATCGTTTAACTACCCTATTCAGAAATAATGGAATTTATGATTTCGAACAGGAATATATAAGTTTTGATGCTGATACCATTAATACTAATCACAATGTAAATACCAGCGTTATTATTGGTGATTTACCAACTAGTGAAGAAGATACGGTAAAAAAAACATTTAAAATTCACAAAATTAGTAGGGTAAACATTATTACCGATTATAAATTTGTAAATAAAAATAAACCTCTTTTAGATAGTGCACAGGTAAAGGGTGGTTATTATCTATATTCCTATGACGAGCTGGATTTTAAACCCGATGCTATTACTGATGCTATTTTTATAAGGCCCGGGCGAATTTACCGTGATATTGATCGCACCCGTACTTATAACCGTCTAAATTCTTATCGTGTTTTTAAATATCCTAATATCCAGTACATGCCAGACCCGGCAGATAGCACCGGCACCGATTTAATTACCAATATTTTCTTAACTCCGCAACAAAAATATTCGTTAGGGTTCAATTTTGACGTTTCTCAGTCCAATATCCAGCAATTTGGAATTGGTTTTGGAGGTTCTTTATTAATACGAAATGTTTTTGGTGGTGCTGAAAATTTCGAAATTTCGGCCCGGGGTAGCGTAGGATCTTCTAAAGATGCTGTAACTTCCAGTAACCAGGATCAGTTTTTTGATATTACCGAAATTGGAGCGGACGTAAGCCTAAGTTTTCCCAGGATATTTTTACCCTTTAATACCGAAAGATTTATTCCAAAATATATGTCTCCGTTTACCTCTTTAAGTCTTGGGGTAAGCACACAGACCAATATTGGGCTTGATAAACAAAACATTACAGGAGAATTGAATTATAAATGGTCCCCTTCCAGAAAGCTTTCAAACAGTTTTGATTTGCTGGATATTCAATACGTAAGAAACCTTAATGCTGCTAATTATTTTAATGTCTATCGCAGCTCGTATCAGGATCTAAACGAAGTTGTAAACTCTGTGAATGTGGTTACTGATCCCGCATATTTAAACGGTAACGGAAATCTTACCATTCCTAATGGCGCTGATGCCTTTATAAATGATATTCAGAATAATCGTAGCGCTACTACAGGATTAACCAATGAACAATCGCAGATCGTTAGAAATATTGGGGAAAGAAAACAACGACTTACAGAAAACAATTTAATTTTCGCTTCTAACTATACGTATTTATGGAATACAAAAGATAATCTTTACGACCGCGAGTTTACCCGATTTCGTTTTAAAATTGAAACTGCGGGAAACTTTTTATCGGCAGTAGCCGGTATTGCCAATCTGGATAAAAATCAAAATGGCAATTACGATATCTTAGGCGTAAATTTTTCACAATATGTAAAACCGGAAGTCGATTTTATCAAACACTGGGATTTGGGGCATGATAACATTTTTGCCATTAGAGCTTTTGGCGGGGTCGCTATCCCTTACGGAAACGCCAACAGCATCCCTTTTACCCGAAGTTTCTTTGCCGGTGGCCCTAATGATAATCGCGCATGGCAAGCCTATGACCTTGGACCGGGGAGCAGTGGAGGACGTAATGAATTTAATGAAGCCAACATGAAACTAGCGTTTAATATTGAACACCGCTATAATCTTTTTGGATCTTTAAATAGTGCATTTTTTGTTGATATAGGCAATATCTGGAATGTACTTGATATAGTAGAAGACGATGCTTCTACCTTTACGTCTTTTGCAGACCTGCAGGATCTTGCCGTAGGTTCTGGTTTTGGTTTACGCTACGACTTTAATTTCTTTATCCTTCGTTTTGACATTGGTTTTAAAACTTACAATCCTGCCAGAGTATTAGGTAACAGATGGTTTAAAGAATATAATTTTGGTAGTGCAGTATATAATGTTGGGATCAATTATCCTTTCTAAGCCAGTTTATTTTATTATTTTTGTAAACCTAATTCAACTTAAATTATGAGTCACAACATTAAACCTGGTGTAGCAACCGGAAAAGAAGTACAAGAAATATTTAATTACGCTAAAGAGAAAGGCTTTGCTCTTCCTGCTGTAAACGTAATTAGCTCAAGCAGTATTAATGCTGTATTAGAAACTGCTGCTGAATTAAATTCTCCTGTTATTATTCAATTTTCTAACGGAGGTGCACAATTTAATGGTGGTAAAGGTCTTTCTAACGAAGGTCAAAAAGCTGCAATCGCTGGCGGTATTGCCGGTGCAAAACATGTACAAACATTAGCTGAAGCTTATGGAGCTACCGTAATTATGCATACAGATCATTGTGCCAAAAAACTTTTACCATGGATTGATGGTTTACTGGATGCCAGCGAAGCGCATTTCGAAAAAACCGGAAAACCACTTTATAGTTCTCACATGATCGATTTAAGTGAAGAACCCCTGGAAGAAAACCTTGAGATTTGTAAAAAATATCTTGAGCGTATGAGCAAGATGGGAATGACTCTTGAAATTGAGTTAGGTATTACCGGTGGTGAAGAAGACGGAGTTGATAACAGTGATGTTGATGCTTCCAAATTATATACACAACCAGAGGAAGTAGCTTTCGCTTATGAAGAATTAAGCAAAGTTAGTGACCAGTTCACTATCGCTGCTGCTTTTGGAAACGTTCATGGAGTTTACAAACCTGGAAACGTAAAACTTACACCAACTATCCTAAGAGACTCTCAAGAATACATCACAAAAAAATACAATGTTGAAGAAAACCACATCGACTTTGTTTTCCATGGTGGTAGTGGGTCTACAGTAGAAGAAATTCGTGAGGCTATTGGATACGGAGTGATTAAAATGAATATCGACACAGATCTTCAATATGCATACCTGGAAGGAATTAGAGATTACATGAGCGACAACAAGGATTATCTTGCTTCGCAAATTGGTAACCCTGATGGTGAAGATTCTCCTAACAAAAAGTACTATGACCCAAGAAAATGGGTACGTGAAGGAGAACTAACTTTTAAAGCTCGTTTAAAGAAAGCTTTCGAAGATCTTAACAATGTAAATACTTTATAAGAATAAGCTTAACGAACAGCTGAGATTATCTAATTTCAGCTGTTTTTTTATTTTTTGATATTAATTGCTCTTTCGTAAATGAAGCTGATTGAACGGAAGAGATAAAAACCTGAAATACTATGGCTGCTGCTTGGTTTAAAAGAACACAAAAAGGTATCCAAACCCCTACTGAGGAGAAAAAGGATGTTCCTAAAGGCTTATGGTATAAGTCCCCAACCGGAAAAATCGTTGATGCAGAACAATTAGAAAGCAATTTCTATGTAAGTCCTGAAGACGGATATCATGTAAGAATAGGGAGTAACGAATATTTCCAGATTCTTTTTGATGACAACAAATACAAAGAATTAGATAAAGGACTTTCTGCCAAAGATCCGCTTAACTTTAAGGATACCAAAAAATATACTGATCGTTTAAAAACAGCTCAGGATAAAACAGGACTTAAAGATGCCGTAAGAACAGCCGTAGGAAAATCTAAAGGAAAAGAACTTGTTATTGCCTGCATGGATTTTAAATTTATTGGAGGTTCTATGGGTTCTGTGGTAGGTGAAAAAATCGCACGAGCTGCAGATTATGCGATCAAAAACAACCTGCCTTTTATGATCATTTCTAAATCTGGTGGTGCCAGAATGCAGGAAGCTGCTCTTTCTTTAATGCAGCTAGCTAAAACTTCAGTAAAATTAGCGCAATTAGCTGAAGCTAAACTTCCTTATATTTCTTTATGTACAGATCCTACCACGGGAGGAACGACCGCTTCGTTTGCGATGTTAGGGGATATTAATATTTCTGAACCTGGCGCACTTATTGGGTTTGCCGGACCTCGTGTCGTTAAGGACACAACAGGTAAAGACCTTCCAAAAGATTTCCAAACCTCAGAATTTTTGAAAGAACACGGGTTTTTAGATTTTATCACTAAAAGATCTGAACTTAAGAATAAAGTAAATCTTTACCTGGATCTTATCCAAAATCAACCGGTAAGAGCTTAAAAGCAATAAAAACAAAGAATATCAAGGCAAGAATAAGAGATATACATTTGGAACCCTTTTTAAACATTAGTGAATAGGAAAACAGTATTATATCCCTTGCCCTGTGGCAATAAAATTCCAAGAATAAATAGCATTTATACAAAAAAGTAGTACATTTGCGGCCTGACAGAAAAGCTGTCAATACATAAAAATCATTTAAATAATATTGGAATGTATTTAACTAAAGAAAAGAAGGAAGAAATCTTCGAAAAGTACGGTGAAGGAAAATCCAACACTGGTTCCGCTGAAGGACAAATTGCATTATTCACTTACAGAATCTCTCACTTATCTGATCACTTAAAAAGTAATCGTAAAGATTTTAATACAGAGCGTTCTCTAGTAAGATTGGTAGGTAAAAGAAGAAGCCTTCTTGATTACTTAATGAAAAAGGATATCATGAGATATCGTGCCATTATTAAGGAACTAGGATTAAGAAAATAATTTTCAGGGGGCTTTTTGCCCCCTTTTTTTATACAGTCTGGGTAGCTGTAAATACCCAAAAATAAGTTCTTTACAATTTAGGATGACTCCTATTTTAGAAATTGTCACCCAAAAAGGGTAGTTTTTCATTGGTCTGCCTGCAACGACAACAACACAACTCCTGGCCGTCCAGATAAAGACGGAAAGACCTTTGTTTAACAAAATAGATCTGGTGAAGTTATTCAGATCAAATATTCAAAATTTATGATTCCACAAACTTTTAAAGAGGTTATCGATCTTGGAGATGGAAGAGAAATCTCGATCGAAACCGGAAAACTGGCAAAACAGGCACACGGCTCTGTTGTTGTTAGAATGGGAGACGCCATGCTTTTATGTACCGTAGTATCATCTTACACACCTACTACGATGGATTTTTTCCCTTTAACATTAGATTATCGGGAAAAATTTGCTGCAGCAGGACGATTTCCTGGAGGATATTTTAAGCGTGAAGCAAGACCAAGTAGTGAAGAAATTCTTGTAATGCGATTAGTAGATCGTGTATTAAGACCTCTTTTCCCTAAAGATTATAAGTTCGAAACTCAGGTAATGATTCAGTTGATGTCTCATGATCCTGAAGTAATGCCAGACGCTCTGGCTGGTTTAGCTGCTTCAGCCGCTATCCAGGTTTCAGACATTCCTTTTGAAACTCCAATTTCAGAAGTTAGAGTAGCACGTATTGACGGAGAACTGGTTATCAACCCAAGTTTTGAACAGCTAGAAAAAGCCGACCTTGATATGATGGTTGGAGCTTCCGCAGATTCTGTAATGATGGTTGAAGGTGAGATGGATGAAATTTCTGAAGAAGAAATGGCAGAAGCCATCAAATTTGCTCATGAAGCGATTAAAGTTCAGTGTGAAGCTCAAACAAGATTGAGAAAAGCTGCTGGAAAAACTGAGATTCGCGAGTATGAAGTTACCGAAGAAGACGAGGATTTAAAACAAAAAATATACGATGCTGTTTACCAGAAAGCTTACGATGTCGCTAAGCAGGGAAGCACCAAACACGAAAGAAGCGAAGCTATTTCTAATTTAAAGGAAGAAGTTTTAGCGATGTTTTCTGAAGAAGAACTTGAAGAGAAACAAAAACTTATTAGTTCTTATTTTAGTGATGCTCATAAAAAAGCAGTACGAGACGTTGTTCTTAAAGAAGGAATTCGTTTAGATGGTAGAAAAACTACTGAAATCAGACCCATCTGGTGTGAAGTAGATTATTTACCTTCTCCACACGGTTCTTCTATATTTACCAGAGGGGAAACCCAGGCGCTTGCTACCGTAACACTAGGTACTTCTAGAGAAGCAAATCAGGTAGATCTTCCAACTCAACAAGGTGAAGAAAATTTCTACTTACATTATAACTTCCCTCCTTTCTCTACCGGTGAAGCCTATCCTATTAGAGGTACTTCCAGAAGAGAGATTGGTCACGGTAACCTTGCACAAAGAGCATTAAAAGGAATGATCCCTTCAGATTGCCCTTATACAGTGCGTGTCGTTTCTGAAGTCTTAGAATCCAACGGTTCTTCTTCTATGGCAACTGTTTGTGCTGGTACAATGGCCCTAATGGATGCGGGAATTCAGCTAAAAAAACCAGTTTCAGGGATCGCTATGGGATTAATCTCTGATGGCGAAGATTTCGCTGTACTTTCTGATATTCTTGGTGATGAAGATCACTTAGGGGATATGGACTTTAAAGTTACCGGTACTGCAGATGGTATTACCGCTTGCCAGATGGATATTAAAATTAAAGGACTTTCCTACGAAATTTTAGTAAAGGCACTTAAGCAGGCTCGTGATGGAAGATTACATATTCTTGAAAAATTAACCGATACGATTGCTGAACCAAATGCAAATGTAAAAGCACATTCTCCAAAAATTATTACCAGAAGAATTCCTGGAGATTATATAGGTGCTTTAATTGGGCCAGGTGGTAAAGTAATTCAGGAACTACAAAAAGAAACAAAAACAGAAATCGTTATTAACGAAGATCCTGTTACAGAAGAAGGTATTGTAGAAATTCTTGGTACCAGTCAGGAAGGTATCGATAAAGTTCTTGCTAAAATCGATTCCATCACTTTTAAACCAGAGAAAGGAAGTGTTTACGAAGTTAAAGTAATCAAACTTCTGGATTTTGGTGCAGTGGTAGAGTATATAGAAGCTCCAGGAAACGAAGTTTTACTTCATATTTCTGAACTTGCCTGGGAACGTACAAATAATGTGACCGATGTTGTAAACCTTGGTGATGTTATTGATGTAAAATATTTTGGTGTAGATCCAAAAACAAGAAAAGAAAAAGTTTCTAGAAAAGCTTTACTTCCAAGACCAGAGCGTCCAGAACGTAAAGAAGGTGGTGATCGTGAACACGGTAAACGTGAAGATCGCAAACCAAGAAACGATAGAAAATAATTCTATTAATGATCATATAGTATGAAAAAGGCTTCGAAAATTCGAAGCCTTTTTTATTTTTATTTTATTTTTTTGTTGCGAATCATTTTTACGCAATGGATTTATGGATTTGTTCCAAAAGCCCGTATTTACTACAAAATACTTCTGTTTATAGCTAAAATATTGGTCTAAGACAGCCATTTTAAATAACACCCATAAAAAATTGCGTAAACATTTTGTAACATTTTTCGGTCTTCTTACGTATAACTATATACAAGAGCTATTCACAATTAAAACCCAAGGAGAAGATAGATGAGACAACTTAAAATTACGAAGCAGGTAACTAACCGTGAAACTGCTTCGCTGGATAAGTATTTGCAGGAAATAGGTAAAGTAGATTTAATTACCGCAGACGAAGAGGTAGAATTAGCACAACGAATTAAAGCGGGTGATAACCGTGCCTTAGAGAAATTAACAAAAGCGAATTTACGTTTTGTTGTTTCTGTAGCAAAACAATATCAGAACCAGGGATTAACTCTTCCCGATCTTATTAACGAAGGAAATTTAGGACTTATTAAAGCTGCGAAACGTTTTGATGAAACTCGTGGCTTTAAATTTATATCGTATGCTGTTTGGTGGATTAGACAATCTATCTTACAGGCTTTGGCGGAGCAATCTCGTATTGTACGTTTACCGCTTAACAAAATTGGATCTATCAATAAGATCAATAAAACCTTTGCTTTCTTAGAGCAATCTCACGAGCGCCCACCAAGTGCTGAAGAAATTGCAAAAGAGCTGGATATGACCATTAATGACGTGAAAGAGTCTATGAAAAACTCTGGTCGTCACGTATCTATGGATGCTCCTTTAGTAGAAGGTGAAGATTCTAACCTATATGATGTATTACGATCTGGTGAGTCCCCAAACCCGGATAAAGATCTTCTTCATGAATCACTAAGAACAGAGATCGAACGTGCTTTAGAAACACTTACACCACGTGAGGCTGATGTTATTCGCTTGTATTTTGGATTAGGAGATCAACATCCTATGACTCTTGAAGAAATTGGCGAAACTTTTGATCTTACTCGTGAGCGCGTAAGACAAATTAAAGAAAAAGCGATTAGAAGATTAAAACATACATCTCGCAGTAAGATTTTAAAAACCTATTTAGGTTAAACATATTTAAGATGACAACAGTTTAGTGGTGGGAGTGATGACCCAACCATGAAAATAACTGTTCGTTTTTTGATTGATGAATGACCCCGGAGTGATGACCCGGGGTCGCTTCATTTTATAATATAACTTCACTCCTATTTTAGCATCAATTATTAAACTTAAATTAAAATTTATTGATTCTAATTGAAACTTACTAAATTAGCTGACTGATTTATGGTGCAGCATAGCTGCATTTATTTTTTATAATGGCATTACTTTTGACTACTATTGAAATAGAGAATAAAAGATATTTAAGATGACAACAGTTTAGTGGTGGGGAGTGATGACCCTAACCATGAAAATAACTGTTCGTTTTTTGATTGATGAATGACCCCGGAGTGATGACCCGGGGTCGCTTCATTTATAATAAATTCTAACAAAGATTTAATAAAATCCTTACAATTAATTCTTTAATTGTAGTCTTTAAACGATTTTTATTTAAACTATGGAAAGATGGGCAATCTGCTACGTAAGTACAGCTTCTCCTTATATTGAAGAAAAAGACATTGATAGTGTTCTCTCCTATACCGAAAACTGGAATATAGATCATAGCATCACTGGGATTTTATTATCTTCAGAAGGCAATTTTTTTCAGGTGATAGAAGGAGAAAGATCTATCATTAAAGAACTTTTCGATAATATTGCTAAAGATAGCAGACATCGAAATCTGATAAAAATTTTTAATAAAGAAATTAAAAACACTGAATTTAATGGTTATGAAGCTACCTTTCTATCGAAAAGAACCAGCAATTTATCACAGGATATTAGCTATCTTGATTATATTAAATGTTTAGATAGTGCTTCCCAGAATACTGTGAAAAACATTTTAAAAGCATTTGTAGATTAAATCCTGATGGCACCCAATTTTTGAGGAATTATTCCTCATCTTCTCCATACACAAGATTTATAAAATCTTTTTTAGGCAGATCTCCAAAATAAAATCTTGTATCGATATTGGCTAAAAGCGACTCTATTTCTAGTTTTTCATAGCGGGCACCAATTAGTTTATTTTCGATATCTGATACAGGTTCTTTCCCAAAGAAATCCCCAAAGATCTTAAATTCTTCAATGTAGCCTTTATTTACAAAAATACGTAAATCAATCTCTCCCACTGGGAAACGACTGGTACGCTGAATATTAAATTTAGGCGATCGCCCGTAATTCCAATCCCAGGCTTCGTACTTCTCAGTCTTTAATTGGCGTACTTCTTCCCACTCCTCTGCCGTTAAATGATAAGTTTCGAATTCTTCGCGTTCTTCGTACAACCCCTTTAAAATAATAGTTCGGAAGCTTTCGATATCTAATGACTCCTCTAGAAATTCACTAATATTAGCCACACGACTGCGAACCGATTTATGCCCTTTAGACTGAATCTTGCTCATTTTTACCTGCAACGCCCGAGTGACCTCATCCAAATCTGAATCTAGCAATAAAGTACCATGACTAAACATTCTTTTTACACTGCTAAACTGAGCATTTCCAGATATTTTACGATCATTAACTACAATATCGTTCCTGCCTTTTAACTCAGCCGGCACTCCTATTTTATTCAGTACTTTAATTACCGGCTCCGTAAACTTTCTAAAGTTATTTAAACTTTTAACATCATAATCGGTAATAAAACTAAAATTCAAATTTCCGAAATCATGGTATACCGCTCCACCTCCAGAAATTCTTCGTACTACTTTAATATTTTTTTCTTCAACATAAGAATGATTAATCTCTTCAAGCGTGTTTTGATTTCTACCGATAATAATCGAGGGTTCATTAATGTAAAACAACAGGTAATCCTGCCCTTCATCAAAGTTTCTTAGTATATACTCTTCTAGTGCCAGGTTTAAAAACGGGTCGTTATTTCCTTCATTTTCGATAAAAATCATGGTATTTTCCTTTAGTTTTTTTCAAAGATATTCAATTATAGGTCGATAGGGAAACCGTGAAAGCTTTTCCTCTAATTCTTTACGCTTCAAACATATTCTTAGTATTTTTGTTAGAGAAACATGCTGTTACAATGAAAGAAAAGATAATTGCCCCTTCCCTACTCGCCGCTGATTTTGCAAATCTGCAACGCGACATAGAAACCGTTAATAAAAGCCAGGCCCAGTGGTTTCACGTTGATATTATGGATGGTGTTTTTGTACCCAATATTTCCTTTGGAATGCCGGTGCTACAGGCAATTAACAAACATGCCAAAAAGCCACTGGATGTGCATCTTATGATTGTAGATCCAGATCGATATATAAAAGAATTCGCTGATCTTGGCGCCAACCATCTTACCGTACATTATGAAGCCTGCCCCCACTTACATAGAACATTACAAGCCATAAAAGCAGAAGGTATGAAAGCCGGTGTAGCGATAAATCCTCACACTAATGTAGATTTATTGAAAGATGTGATCAAGGATATCGACATAGTACTTGTAATGAGTGTTAACCCAGGGTTTGGTGGTCAAAGCTTTATTGAGCATACCTACCATAAAGTACAACGTTTAAAAGAAATGATTTTAAATCAGAATGCAGAAACCTTAATCGAGATCGATGGTGGGGTAACCAATAAAAATGCTTTAGAGCTAATAAACGCCGGCGCAGATATTCTGGTGGCCGGCAGTTATGTGTTTAAAGCCGAAAATCAATTAGAAACTATTAAAGAGTTAAAGCATCTTGCAAATTCATAACGATACTTACGACATTGTAATTATAGGCGGCGGTCCAATTGGGATTGCATGTGGTCTGGAAGCTGAAAAACACGGCCTCACCTATCTGATCCTGGAGAAAGGATGTTTGGTGAACAGCCTTTACCACTATCCTACTAATATGACTTTCTTTTCAACATCAGAAAAATTAGAGTTAGATGGCATCCCCTTTATAAGCAACAACCCTAAACCAAGAAAAGCTGAAGCTTTAGAATATTATCGCAGGATCGCAACGTCTAACCAGGTGAACATTCATTTGTTCGAAAAGGTTACGGAAGTAAAATCAAATTCTACTATAAAAGAAGTTATCACTACAAAAGGTTTTTATAAAGCAAAAAATGTGGTGATAGCCACCGGATTTTATGACATTCCAAATTATATTGGTGTGCAGGGAGAAGAACTCCCTAAAGTAGCGCATTATTACAACGATCCTCATTATTACGCTACTCAAAAAACCATTGTTGTTGGCGCTAGTAATTCGGCAGTAGATGCTGCTTTAGAAATTTATAGAAAGGGCGGTGAAGTGACAATGATTGTACGGGCCGAGGATATTGGGCCTCGTGTAAAATATTGGGTGCGACCAGATATTGTTAACAGAATAGAAGAAGGCAGCATTAAAGCCTATTTTAATTCTTCTATTAAAGAGATTAAAGAAAAAGAAGTAATTGTACAAACGCCCGATGGCGAGACGACTCTAGAAAATGATTTTGTGCTATTATTGACGGGATATCGCCCTAACTTCGAGTTTCTGGATAATATCGGAATTTCTTTAAAAGACGAAGATAAAAAAATCCCGATGTATGATGAAAATACCATGGAAACCAATATTCCCGGAATTTACCTTGCCGGAGTAATATGCGGAGGGATGGAAACCCATAAATGGTTTATAGAAAATTCCAGAATTCACGCCAAACTTATAGTCGCCGATATCATTGGATAATTATAACAGGGAATCCCAAATTAGGCAATTTAATTATTGATTTTTGCTGAATTTGGGATATTTTATTTTACATTAAAATGAACTATCTTTAGGTATTCATTTTTTCCCTATGCTACCCCAATATCATATTCTAAACGGCGATGCCCTAAAATATCAATTTCCTAAAGCCCTTAAAGGTAAATTAATTATAGCAAGGGAATGTTTCATAGAAGGAACTACAAAAGGAGATGATTTTGATAGCTTTTTTGCAAACAGGGCAAATTTTATTTGTAAAAACTATGGTGAAACTGAAGAAAATTATCTCAAAAACGTAAAATCCGAGTTTCAAAAAATTTTGGATATTACCAAAAACTGCGAGATCAATCTTTGGTTTGAACATGACCTTTTCTGCCAGGCTAATTTATGGTTTGTTACTTCTTTAATCATTGAAAATCCATCTTTAAAAACTATTTTCCTGATAATGCCAAAAGAGCATAGCCAATATGGATTTAGCCGATTAAGTGAAACAGAATTAACCTTAGCTTATAAGCATCGAAAATTGGTACATAATATTCTGGATTTTGCAAAGCTTTGGCAGTACTATCAAAATAACGAGCTAGGAAGACTAAAGCAAATGGCTATAAATCTACAAGAAGAATTCCCATTCATTCTTCCCGCCGTTGAAGCCCATATCGCCCGAATTCCGCAGGAGAATTATCCAGAACGTCCGGTAGCTTCTATCTTAAGTATTATGAATGAGCTACAAACAGATGATTTCACCCTTATTTTTAGGGAATTTTGTAAACGCGAAAGTATTTATGGCTTTGGCGATTTACAGGTTAAAAAACTTGTTGAGCAAGCAAGCGCTTATAAGTAAACAATAAAATAAGGAGACTGTCTTCTAGACTTGTTCGCAACAAACCTAAGAGACAACCTCCCGTATTACAACATTTGAAATATTCTTTAAATCAATACTAATTCTGATGAACTAATTATTTCATTTCTATTCAGTAATTTTCCATAGAACTCTAAATCGTTTGTTTCACTTTTAAATGATTCGTCCAGCCATTCCACAGCTTTATTTACAGGAAAACTAAAGACTTTAATATTAGGATACCCCTCTGGTGATGATCCTTTATTAATACCTATTTCTATAGTTTTATCATTCTTATTATAAAAAACGAACTTTGCTAAAAAGTTATGGCGTAACAAATCAATAAAATCCTGCGGTATTTTATCACAATCCCTGCACTCCTCAATATACTGATTTACCAATACCCGCAATGATGTTTTTATCTCCTCCGTTCTTAAATAAGATGCCATAATTTTATTTTTTTTGTTGTTAATACTCAGCGAAAATATGTTCAATCCATAGACTTAAAAAAGCATTTATGTAAGGTTTAACTCGAAGATATAAAATCTTCACAATATCGTTTTCGGAGGTATCTCAATTTTACCCTGTCTAAAATCAGAATAAAATAATTGCGTATTTTTTATAAACTTCTGAAATACAAATTCCTGATATTTTCAAGATTAAATTATCATTTCGATAAAAATGGCTATATTCTCAAAAATTTTAATTTTTATTTTAACAGAATGAATAAAATAGTACTCTGGTCACTTTGTGCCGCATTTGCAGGATTTCTATTTGGTTTTGATACCGTAGTAATTTCGGGAGCTGAAAAGCAATTGCAACAAATCTGGCATAGCTCTGATGCGTTTCATGGCACCTATGTAATTGGTATGGCATTGTGGGGCACGGTAGCCGGAGCGGTTTTTGGAGGTATTCCTACCAATGCCCTGGGAAGAAAAAAGAGTTTATTTTTTATTGGGATATTATATGTAATTTCTGCATTAGGATCTGCTTTGGTAGATGACCCTATTACTTTCGGGATTTTCAGATTTATTGGCGGATTGGGAGTTGGAGCTTCCACCATCGCGGCACCAGCTTATATTTCTGAAATCGCTCCTGAAAAAGACCGGGGTCGCCTGGTTGCTTTCTATCAGTTCAATATTGTATTAGGAATGCTTGCGGCTTATGCGTCGAATTATCTTTTACGAGATAGCGGTAGCGAACCCTGGCGTTGGATGGTAGGTATGGAAGCTTTGCCAGCATTAATTTATACTTTTTTAGTACTGGTTATCCCGCAAAGCCCCCGTTGGTTAATCGCACAGGGTAAAATTGAAAAAGCTCGAAGTATTTTATCGAAAATTGATACTTCTAAAAACTTAGACGATAAGATTGCTGAAATTAAGCGGCAAGCCGATCATGGAAAATCCAGTCATGAAACCATTTTTATGAAAAAGTATCGTAAACCTTTGATATTAGCTTTTCTTATTGCCTTTTTCAACCAGTTCTCGGGAATTAACGCTCTTCTCTATTACGCCCCAAGGATTTTTGAAGAAGCTGGTTTAGAAGAAAGTGCTTCTCTGCTTAGCAGTATTGGTGTTGGTGTAACCAATATTATTTTCACCTTCATGGCCTTATTTTTAATCGATCGCTTAGGGCGACGTACTTTAATGTTTATAGGTTCTATAGGCTACATTATTTCTTTATCCATGGTATCTGCCGCTTTCTTTTTAGATTGGGGCGGCATGAGTGTACCTATCTTTATCTTTATTTTTATCGCCGCTCATGCTATTGGACAGGGCTCGGTTATTTGGGTTTTTATTTCTGAAATTTTCCCTAATCACCTACGTGCGAGTGGACAGGCTTTTGGATCGTCTACTCATTGGGTACTGGCCGCCATCATCCCTTCACTGGTTCCCGTTTTATTTGGTAGTATTGGTCCGGGATGGGTTTTTGCCTGCTTTGCATTTATGATGGTTTTGCAATTGTTGTATGTGAAATTTATGATGCCAGAAACCAAAGGCAAATCTCTGGAAGACTTAGGCCTGGGATTATCTGCAGCAGAAGAATAATTTATTCTTCATTATAAATTCCTTTGGTTGTCATTACAATTGGCTTGATAGTTCCATCATCATTGTATTCCATTTTTTCAATACAGACAGATCTGCTATAACTGGAACCATCGGTCTGAATGCCTCCATTATGATAAATAAAATACCAATCATTATTAAATGCTACGATTGACTGATGGTTGGTATTGCTATTCCCTGCAATTTCATTTAAAATCCCTTTATATTCATAAGGCCCCTCGATATCTTCTGCCATAGCATAAGCTATTTTTTCTGGAAACCCAGTAGCATACGTCAGGTAATATTTGCCATTAGCCTTATGCACCCAGGGCGCCTCGGTAAATTCAAAACCATCAAAATCAATTTTCTTAATATCTCCTTCGATTTCGATCATATTGTCTTTAAGCCTGGCGTAATAACAAACTCCATTTCCCCAAAAAATCCAAGGCTGATCATCTTCATCGATAAAAATTGCAGGATCTATACACGTCCAGGAATGTGTAGAGGCGAAGCAATCTTCATTAGTTAATAATGGCTCTCCCAACGCATCTTTATATGGGCCTTCTGGTTTATCGGCTACGGCAACACCAATTCCATTCCAATTGGTACTAATATACCAGTAATACTTTCCATATCTTTTAGCAACGTGACCGGCATAGGCATCTCCACTGGTTGCCCATTCAAAATCGGTAATTTTTAATGGTACTGGATGTTCTTCCCAGGTTTTCATATCCTTAGTAGAAAACACGAGCCAATCTTTCATTTTATAACCTTGTTGCCCTCCTTCGTAATCATGCCCGCTAAACAACCATAACATATCACCTTCTACCAAAGCAGCCGGATCTGCTGTATATTTGTGGGTAAAAAGCGGATTTTGTGTAGGTTCAAAAATAAATGCAGAATCTGATTTTTGTTGTGCATGTAAGTTACCTCCATAGAGTATACATACAAATACGATAAAAAAAGTGTTTACTATTTTCATTCTCCTTCATTTAAAAGTTCTTTGGGTACACCACCCCATTTTTTTTGGAGTTTTTGTACTTCTTCTTTGGTAATCCCGATCACACTACCGTGACGTGGAAAAAAATCTTTTGTAAAGTTTTCTGTTTTTTCTGAAAAATTAAAAAGATCCTTGCTTCTCTGAAACTCGTAACGGCCACTGGAATATAGATCATACATCAGGATATACTGCTCACTATCATTTAGTTTAAAAACCGAAGAACCCTCTACAACTATATCTGAATTGGCATAGGAATCCAGATATTTAAAGTCTTCCCTCCAAGGTCCTTCTAAAGAGGTACTAACCGCCTGTTGTATACCATTTTTTATTTCTTCTCCCTTTTCGTTTTTAGTATTTCCTTTATAAAAAAGATGATAAATACCATCTTTATAAATAATATCGCCGTCAATTGCACCATATTTTGCCCGGAACATTAATCTAGGCTCACTTTCAAAACCGGTAAAATCTTTATTTGCATATGCACTATAGAAATCTAGATTATCCTGTCCTGAAAACCTTATGGTAAAATACACCAGATATTTATCGTTATCCTTATCATAAAATGTTTGCGGTGCCCACACCCATTGTACATTTTTAAAGGTATCAGGATATTCTTTTTGAAAATCTATGGCATTAGCTTCCCAGTCTGTTAAGTTTTTGGAGTGCATTAAAACGATTCCAGGATTACTTCCCCAGCCATGTTTTATGGTAAACATATCTGTTGCTACTATAAAAAACTGACCATCATTTCTTAGAATATGAGGATCCCGAATCCCTCCAGAATTAGAAATAGTGTCTGAGCCTATAATGGGTTGGTTACTGTTTAAAGCTTTCCAGTTTTGGGCATCTGCGCTCACCGCAAACCTTAATTGTTCCTGCAGTTCTCCCTTTCCTGTTCCTTCAAAGTAGGCAAAAAGATAAGCATCCATTTTATCCTGAGCAATTGATAATTGCGAAAGGAATAACAGGACTAAAAAACCAAAGTTTAGCTTCATGAAGGTGTGTGTTTTAAAATTCAAAATCCCAATGACTGGCTAAATTTTCAGCTTCTTTTTGAGTAAGATGAATTACAGCGCCATGTTTAGGAGAAGAAAAATTAGTGGCTTTCATTTTACCTTCATTAAAATGTCCCAGGTTTTTGAAATCATTAAAATCGGTAGTCTCCAAAAAACCAAAATTATGTGGTTGAATTCCGTATATATCATACATCAAGATCCATTTATCTTCACCAATAATTTTCCAAAGGTTTGGAGCTTCACTAGCCTCTGGCTCTTCATCGATCCATTTTTCCTGGTAGTTGTACCCCTTATTAATTTTAGAGGAAATCGCCTGCTTTATTCCCGGCGTACCATCATGTGGTGTATAAAACATATGAAATTGATCACCAATTTGGCTAATATCGGCATCGATATAAGAAACCTCTTTTGGATACTCAAAGATCAATTTTGGTGGACTCATCAAACTATCAAAATCATCGTTAATGTATGAATAGTACATCTGATTACGCTCATTCCCCATTCGCATGGTATAGTACAGCATCAATTTTCCTTCTTTTTGATCGTATATAGTCTCTGGCGCCCAGGCAGCACCAACTTCCTTTAAATCAGGAAAAAACTGATCTAAACGAACCTTCGCATTACTCCAATTTATTAAGTCACTGGATTTCATTAGTACAAATCCGCGATTGTTTCCCCATCCATATTTCTCACCATCACGCTGCCATTCGGTTTCTCGAATGCCATCACGTTTTGCAAAAATATGAAGATCGGTCATTGCCAGATAAAAATTGCCTTCTTGACCACGGTAAATATGAGGATCTCTTATCCCCTTTTGTTCAGCAATAGTATCTCCGGCAATTACCACTTTTCCTTTATTGATATCCGTAAAACTTCTACCGTCTTTACTTAAAGCAAAATGCAGGCTATGATCATCATCTTTAAAATAAACCATAAGGTAAGCAGCCATTCTATCATTAAGTTCTTCTTTAGCTACTACCGCTTCTTCCCTGTTCCTCTCTACAGAATTTTCCCCGGAAGTTGATTGTTTACAAGAAACTATTCCGGAAAAGAGCATTGGCAAAGCAACAAAAACTGGAAAAAATCGCATCATTTATTGTAAAGGTGCTATTCCTTCTAAAGTTGGTTTAACTTCAATTATAGAACCATCTTCATTAAAAGTTAAGCTATCGATAGAAACTTCTCGATGAAATCCGGCGGCTCCTCCCATAGCTTCTCCTTTAGGGCGTGTAAATCGATGATATACCAAATACCACTCATCTTTTCCTGGTACCTGAATAACCGAATTATGACCTGTAGCTAAAATTTCTTTTTCTACATCTTTTTGAATCACAATATTATTTTCAGGAATACTGAGCGGCCCAAGCGGACTATCGGCAGTTGCGTAACGTACTTTATAATTTGGACTTCTTGTATCATCTTCAGCCCACATAAAATAATATTTACCGTTTCTAAAAAAGATTTCAGCACCCTCTCTAAACGTATTATCTGGCGTTAAAACTATAGGCTCTTTACTTTTAATTGTTGTCATATCATCATTAAGCTCTACGACGGCTAAAAACCCATTTCCCCAATACAGGTAATTTTTACCTGTTTGCGGATCTTCAAAAATATCCGGATCTATATTTTGTCCTCCATTTATTCCTCTTGGCTTCTCGGAAATTAATGGCGCTCCTGAATCTTTAAATGGTCCTTTAGGGCTATCTGAGACTGCTACCCCTACTTGCTGTCCCGCTGTAAAATAATAAAAGTACTTATACTCCCCATCGATTTTCTTCTCGATCATTGTTGGTGCCCACGCATTTCTACTGGTCCATTCAACATCTTTCTCTAAATCCAAAATTACTCCTTCATCTGTCCAGTTTACTAAATCTTCAGAAGAAAAGGTTTTAAAATAAGTTCCAGACCAACCGTCAAAGCCATCGCTGGTTGGATATAAATAGTATTTTTTATCTTTTTCAGAATAAATAATTTCAGGATCAGCATAATAGCCTTCAACAACAGGGTTATTGGCTACAGCTACCGTTACCTTAAAACTTGTAGTCTTATCGCCATTGGAAACTTCATAAACAACGGCGCCGTTAGAAAAATCCTGTGCTCCTTCAGGAGAAACTGCAACGCCGGGAAGTACTTTAAAATCAGGATTAAAACTGCTTAAATCTGTCCCATATTTTACAGGAAGATAAATCGTATTTTCATCGCTTTTAATAACAATATTATTGGTTTTTACAGCAGGATTTGAAGTACCTGTTATCCCCACCAGGTCATTCGAAGGAAAAGCTTTTAATAAATGCTGTAATTCTTCAGTTGTAATGGGCATAACGGTACCATGTCTTGGATGAAAATTCATAGAAATATCTTCATCAATCACTTTGAAATTTTTAAGGTCTTTACTTTTTGTAAATTGATAAGTACCACTGGTGTACATATCATACATTAGAATATAATCTTCACTGTTGTTTAGCTTAAACACACCAGATCCTTCTACAGCTTTATCGGTTTGATCTACATTCCCCGGTTCAGCCTTATACCCTGAAGTTAAGGAATCTGAAATAGCAACCTTTATCCCTTTATCTTTATCTCCTTCGGTTTTATAGAACAAATAAAACTTGTTGTCTTTTTTAATAATATCGCCATCTATAGAAGCCTTTTCATTAGGGTTAAAAAACAACTGTTTCGGCGCACTTTCCAGTCCTGTAAAATCTTTGTTTACATAAGCGTAATATATTTTATCATAACTTCCCGGCTCTAGCATCGAGAAATAAACCATGTATTTTTTAGTTGCGGGATCGTAAATGGTTTGTGGCGCCCAAACACGCATTACCTCTGAAAATTCTGGATAGGTTTGTGGAATATCAATTATAGAACTGGACCAGCTTATCAAATCATCAGATTTCAATAACGTCATCGCTGTGTTTGTCCAACCTTTTTGGGATAAAAGATCTGTTACGACCATATAAAAACCACTACCATCTTCTTTTCTTAAAATATGAGGATCACGAACACCACCACTCCGGCTTATTGAATCTGAAGCTATAACAGGTTTGTTATTATTTAATGCGTAGAAGTTATAGCCATCATCACTTACGGCATAACGAATCGCCTCTTCTCCATCGCCATTCCCAGTAAAATAGGTAAATAAATACGCAGTATATTCTTTTTCTTGCTCTCCGCCTGCACATGAAAAAAGTATGACAGAACATAACAATAAGACAAAAAACCTTGAATTAAATAAGAATTTGATATTCATCGTGGTGGATTTTCAGATTTTACTAATTAAGTGTTAAATATACACTTTTTATTGAAATTAGAATAGTTATTCCTCAAACTTTATATTTATAACGACCAGCTCTCTTTCCAACGAATTACTGGTTTGTTGTTTTCCCACTCAATCGGTAACCAGATATAACGGCCATCAATATGATTTTTTGGCCTCCAACGATCGGCCATAAAAATAAAGGTATCCTCCTTTCCCGCTACCGGTAATATAAAAGTACTCTGGGAAAAGAAAGTTTTATCGCCATCCTCTCCTTTTGCCGGATTTCCTAATTTCTCCCACGGCCCCATGATAGATTTAGCGCGAAAAGATCTTGCTGCATTGGGATCCCAACCGGTTAAGCCTGAGGTGATCATATAATAATACCCGTCTTTTTCAAAAACTGCAGGCGCTTCATTTTGCCCCCCTGGTTGCATACGTACCCATTCCCCGGTAAAATCAAGATAATCATCTGTTAATTTTGAAATATGTAGCGTTTGATTTTCCTCTGAAGAGGTAATATGATAGGCTGTACCATCTTTATCAATATAAATGGTCATGTCACGAGACATTTGTCCTTTTTCAAAATCACGGCGAACAAACATCCCCTCATCTAAAGCTTTTTTCCATTTTGGTGTCCACCATTCTTTTGGGTCGCCATCTTTTGGTGTTTCTTTCCATACTTCCTTAAAATTTTTTGGCCATTCACCAGCATTTGGACGATACGATTTCAAATATGTAAATGGTCCGGTGGGAGAATCACTGGTAGCTACCCCGGTTCGGGCTGCGGCGTAGCCTTGTCCTTTTAATTCCAGATGAAACCACATTACATATTGCCCCGTTTTTTCATTGAAAACAACTTTTGGACGTTCCATCACACTACCTGAAGTAATTTCAGAATCCGGATCTTTAGCCACTGAAAGAGCAACTCCTTCATTTTTCCAGTTATATAAATCATCTGATGAGTATACAGTAATCCCTACTCTGGCCAAACTGGATTTTCCTTTGTGCTCTCCATACCAGTAATAAGTACCGTCTTTAAACATGATGCCACCTCCGTGTGCATTAATGTGATTACCATCAGTATCCTTCCAGATTTCACCAGGATAAAATGCCGTATAGTTAGGAGCCTTGGATTGTGCTTTTCCGTTGATACTGAACAAAAACGCAGTTATAATAAGGAAGTATTTCAAATTCATAGTTTTTATTTTTTGAAGGATTAATGAGCGTGATCTATAGGAATGTTTTCCCCTCCCCATATTTTCTTTTGGGTCCATGGTTGTGAGGGTGATGTCCAGAATTCATCATCAGGAGAAAGCCCTAATACAAGAAAAGCTTCTGTACATAAATAAAGACTTCCAGTTGAGATATAGCCTTCTCCAATATTATTTTGATGCCCTACAAGTCCCACCTGAAGCCAACCTTCTTTATCGAAGGTTCCTTTTGCTTTAATTTGTCTTTTTATCATGGTATATAAAGCTGATCTAACCTGAGAAGGTGCTATCTCTTTACTTAAATTTTTCCATAAAGCAACCTGAGAAAGTGATTGAAAAGCACCAAAACGATAGGCTAAAGATCTACCAATTGGCGGATATGTTCCGGTAGGGGAAATTAATCGCTCCTGGATGCTGGCATACCTTTGCGCTCTTTGCTGCACTTTTTTAAAATCTTGTTTTCGACCAACTCCGGCTTCATCCATCACTTTTAGAATGTCCAATAGCATTGGCTGAATCACAAAACTATTATAGTAATCCCAGTGAAAATCTGGGCCATCACCATACATCCCATCGCCCAGATACCATTCCATATGTTTATTTATGGGGTAAGTAAGTCGAACCATATCTGCCTTGCCATCAAATTTTAATAAAGCGGCTTCGATCATTCCTGTAAAAAGTAACCAATTACTGTAGTAAGGTTCGATATCTCTAGACGATTTTAGCGCTTTTATGACATTCTTTTTTGTGGTTTCTGAAAGTGGCTCCCACAACTGTTTTGGCGCTCTAAGTAAACCCTGAGCAAAAAAAGCAGCATCTACCAAAGGCTGGCGATCTTTATTAAAATTCATAAAATCTGCCGATTCGGGATCGGTCGCTTTATCAATAGCCAGTTGCGCTAATTCGATATATTTTTCTCTAAATTTTCCTTCTTTAGTATCATCTGGTCCAAGCTCCAACCAGGGAGCAATCCCCGATAAGGTTCTTCCAAAAGCCTCTAGATAAGTTACATGAGTACGATCGTCCCAGGCACCAGGTGAACGTTCTATAGGCATACTTTCTTTTAATTTTCCTTTAGCCAGATTACTTAAAACAGGATCTGCTATTTTTACTAAGGAATTCACATAGAATTCTCGTACTTCTTTAGGAGAAGACTCTTCAACTTCCTGAGCACATAGGTTCAGGCTGATAAAAAGTAAACTAATTAAAAAACTAAGATTGGATATTTTCAACATAAATTATTTTTTCTGGTAGACTCTTACATAATCAACCTCATATTTCCTTGGAAAAGTAGTAACCGAAGGATCACCGCCATTACCTCCTATAGCAAGATTCAGTAAAATATAATGCGGTTGATGAAAGGGATTAAACCCGTCTGGATTCTTAGTTTCAGAAAGCGATATCGTGTTTAGCAATTCGTCATCCAGATAGATTTTAATAAAATCTGTAGTCCACTCCATTTTCCACACATGAAACTTCTCCGCCCATTTTGGATCTTTTTTCAGAAATTTTGAAAAAGGAATTTTCTCACTATCCCAAGACACATAAGAGGTTGCTCCTTTCCATGCGGCATTGGCCAAAATTGCAGGTTTCTGGTCGACCAAATAATATTCCATAACGTCAATCTCTCCATTAGAAGGCCATCCCTTTTCTATACCAAGAGTCCAGATCGCCGGCCACATTCCCATTGACGTATCGATCTTGGCTTTTACTTCTAAAATACCAAATTGAAAATCGAATTTACCCCTAGTATTTATGCTTGCTGAAGTGTATTCTGCAAATTCCCTGCTTTCTTTCCAATTGTTACTTTCAGGGTTAAAGCGATCATTTTTTACTGATTCTTTTTTTCCTAAAATCCTCAGGTTGCCGTTTTGAATAATAGCATTTTCGGATTGATACCATTGTAATTCTTCATTCCGCACAAAACCATTTTCATAGCTCCAAAATTCAGGATTTGGTTTATTTCCCTCTTCAAACTCATCAGCCCAAAGCAATTTATATCCATTGGGAATAGCACTATGATGCTGAGCAGCACAAATTCTAGAAAATAGTATTAAAATCAGTAAAATCGATACTTTTTGTAGCATATTCTATTATTCTGAATCAAAAATGACAATACGAAAGGAATCGCAAAGACTGTTTATTTTAGCTTCAACCAATTATTCATTATCAAGTAAACTACCTCAGGCAAATCCATGAGTCAGTTATTAAATTTATTTCTCCCCTCGGGATCTTTCCATTGATGTATTTGATCTCGATTATTAAGTAAACTATCCCCAAAGGAAATTAATCCATGTTAGGGTATAGTTCCCAACTCACACTGTAATATCATTAGAATCTATTTTAGAGTCTAACTCTTAAATTTAAGATTCCATAAAGTTTCTTATTGCTATACCAATTTTAACTACTAGTCTATTAAAGAAATAATATAGGAATATTGATAACTATTATCTTCCAATCGGTACTGTTGATGCGGATACCGTCCCCAGGAATCATCACCACCAAGGCCACGCTGTTTCAGGTCGATATGTAAAAACACCTTATCCTGAACCGTAATATCGGTAGGGTGACGTTGGGCTTTCCCTTCCCCCGGATCCAGATCCTCTGTCGGTATATTCAATGCGCTAAAGCCCAGGGGTTGTTCCCCGGTAATCTGTAACCCGGCTCCCTTTTTATTTTCAAGTCGAATCCATCTCGCATCAGTTTTATACCCTGCTTCCTGCGGACGAATATACTCCCAGGTAAACTGGTTTTCTACCTGATCTTTATAAACTCCCATAAAAGCAGAGGTATTTCGATCGGAGTAATTCTCCCATGGACCGCGACCGTAATATTCCAGGTTGTCGTAATCTCCCGGCAGTACCATTCGCATTCCAAAACGGGGAAGTTCGGGTAAGTCTTTATCACTGTCTAAAGTAGCCGTAACTTTAATGTCACCATTGTTTTCGATAAAATATGCTACGGTATATGGCACGGCTACGCCACCAAGCTGATAGGTCACCGTAATTTGCTGCCCTTCTTTAGCTTTTTTAGCGACTTCAACATGGGTCACTGTAGCATTATGAGTCGCCTCTTTCCAGGCTTTTAATTTTTGTGGCATCCCATTCCCAAAATCATTATCGGTAGGTGCCCTCCAAAAATAAGGCTCCGGGAATACCGAGATTGGTGATTGCTGATGATCTTTTAAATGATAGGATTCAAAGCTTCCGGTTTTGGTATTGAAAACACCTTCGATTTTTTCTGTTGAAAACTGAAGCTGATCACCTTTCTTGCTTACATTTAGCTGTCCAGCAGTTGCGATATCAGCAGCATCAAAATAGGTGTTTCCCCCTACTTTGAACTGTTCTCTGGCCATCTCATGACCGGCAGGCACCATGGCTTTGGCCTTTTTGGTATAGCCATAAACACTTAAGAAATACTCTTTATCTCCTAATTCTGGTAAGGCTATCGTCACAGCTTTGGTTTTATTCGGCGCAACATTCAAATTGAATTCCCCGGTTTTTACGACCTGCCCATCGGCAAGTAATTGCCATTTAAAATCAAAAGCATCCAGATTGGTGAAATCGAATTTGTTGGTTACTTGTAGTGAATTCCCATCCAGCTCAAATTTGATGTTTTGGTATACTTTTTTAACTTCCTCTAAAGCCGGGTGCGGGGTACGATCGGCACTTACCAGACCGTTGGCATTAAAGTTTTGATCGTTTTGCAATTTCCCTGCGCCAAGATCACCACCGTAGGCCCAGAATTCCCTTCCGTCTTCAGTTTCCGCACGTAATCCCTGGTCGACCCAATCCCAGATAAAACCTCCTTGCATATGATCACTGCTATCGATAATATCCCAGTATTCCTGGAAGTTCCCGTTGCTGTTCCCCATCGCATGAGAATACTCACACATAATATAAGGACGCTCTTTGCTATCATCTTCGGCATAGGCCTTCATATGGTTAATCCCTGGGTACATCGGGCAAACGATATCGGTATTTCTATTCTCCCCGGCCTGCTCAAACTGCACTTTACGGGTGGTATCGCGCTTTTTGATCCAATCATAAGCATCATAAAATACAGGACCATTTCCACTTTCGTTTCCTAAAGACCAAACAATTATAGAAGGATGGTTTTTATGAAATTCTACCATTCGTTCAATGCGGTCCATATGTGCTGGTGCCCATGCTTCCAGATAGGCCGGGTGCTTTGATTTATCGAAGTTGCCCTGCCACTCGGCGCCCATTCCATGGGTTTCGATATTGGCTTCATCGACCACGTACATTCCGTACTCATCGGCCAGTTCGTAGATATACGAATCGTGGGGATAATGGCTCATCCGTATCGCATTGATATTGTTTTTTTGCATCACCTCGATGTCTTTACGCATCATCTCGCGGTCAGGTGTATGGGCTTTATCGGGATGATGTTCGTGCAAATTCACACCATTTACCGTAATGGGCTCGCCATTGACCATGAGTTGGGCATTCTTAATTTCAACTTCACGGAAACCGGTTTTCCCGGCCAGTGCGGCCATCTCGTTCCCTTTTTTGTCTAATAAACTGATCGTGTACTGATAAAGGTTTGGAAATTCATTACTCCATTTTTCAACATGGGCCAATGTTTTTGAAAAGCTTACTTGGGTAGCTTTTTTCCCTAATTCCTTTGTTTGGGTAAAGACTTGTTTTCCTGAAGGATCCAGTAAGGTGAATTTTACTTTTGGCTTCTTGATACTTCCTTTATCAAATTCTTTAAGTTTTACGGTAACGTTTAGCTCGCCATCATTGTAATCATTGCTCAGTCCGCTGGTTACAAAATAATCCCAGAGCGTCGTTTTAGGAACTGCCTGTAGGTACACATTTCGTTCTAAACCACTTAAGCGCCAAAAATCCTGATCTTCCAGATAGCTACCATCATGCCATCTAAAGACCTGTACCGCCAAAAGATTGTCACCTTCTTTTAGTAAGTTGGTAATATCGAATTCTGCCGGGGTTTTAGAGGCCTTGGTCATCCCAGCTTCTTTCCCGTTTACAAAAATCCTTGCATAACCTGAAATGGAACCAAAACGAAGGATAATCTCATGATCATCCCAGGATGTAGGGATGGTAAATGTTCTGCGGTATGTCCCTACCGGGTTATAAATTTCTTCATCCCCATCTTTGGAATTTTTATTGATCACCTCTCCATCTGCTGTTTTCTGATCTGAAGGAAACCCGATATAGGGTGGGTTTTTAGGGTGAGGATAGGTGACATTGGTATAGATAGGAAGATCGAAACCTTCCAGTTCCCAATTGGAAGGCACTTTAATATTCTCCCAGTCACTATCATTTAGAGAGGGGGCGTAAAACGCTTTTGGGCGCTCACCAGGGTGTGGTACCACATTAAACTTCCAGGTACCATTTAAGCTTTGGTACAGGGCTGAGGATTGGGGATCGTTTTGTAAAGCTTTTTTTGCGGAAGTGTAGAGTACAAAATCACTTCGGCCATCAAGCTTATGGCGGTCTACTTTAGTGGGATCTTCCCACTCGTTTTGCTGCGTATAGCCCACCGTAAACAATAACAACCCTAGTAGGCTTAAAAAGGTCTTTTTCATAGTTTTAGTATAATTCGATTTTCGGTTTTTTAAATTTCTTTATATCGTTTTAAAGCCTCAACAAAATAATAATCGCCATAAGTTAATGGTACGTCTACTTCAGTTTTATTAGGCATGTTTCCTACACCATGTTTAAGCAAAAATCCACCTAACTCGTCCTGATTTGCTAAATATTCAGGACTGCATAAGGTTTTCAACATTTGTTCAGCAGCTTTAAAATATTGCGTTTGATCTGTAAACTCATATAATTCTAATAAAGCCGAAGCCATCACCGAAGCTGCAGAACTATCTCTTAAATCATTTGGAATTTTATCAGTATCAAAATCCCAAAAAGGCACCTTATCTTCTGGAAGATTAGTATGATTTAATATAAAATTGGCGATATTTTTTGCCATTTCTAAATACTTTTCATCTTTGGTTGCCCGGTACATCACGACATATCCATATAAACCCCAGGCCTGTCCTCTTGCCCATGAAGACTCATCTGCATATCCCTGATTTGTAATTTGCTTTTTTACAGTTCCGGTATTTTCATCATAGATTACTTCGTGATAGGAACTATAATCATCCCTAAAATGATTTTGCATCGTAGTATTCGCATGATTTACTGCAATATCATAGTAGGCACTGTCACCACTATATTCCGTAGCCCAAAACAAAAGCTCCAGATTCATCATGTTATCTATAATCACTACCAAATCATCTTCCCCTGCTTTATTCCAGGAAGCGCTATCCCAGGATCTAATGGCTTTTACCGTATCATTATAACGTGTCGCCAGTGATTTAGCGCTATTCATTAAAATCTCCTGATACTCTGGTTTTGGATCAATACGGTTGGCATTACCAAAACTGCAAAACATCATAAATCCAAGATCGTGCGTAGAGGTGTTAGATTCTTCTCTCTTAAGATCTTCTAATATCCTTTCAGCTTCAATTTTTAAACTATCCTCACCGGTTTCTTCGTAAAGATACAAGAGCGTTCCCGGATAAAACCCGCTTGTCCACCAACCTGAATTACTGGATTCAAATTTGTTCTTTTTAGGATAAAAGGTCTTTGGGTACCTACTTTCCTCTAAGCTTTCGGACATTGCTAAATACTGATTAGCCGCTAACTGGTTTACTGAATCTATTTTTTCTTCGGAAATGCTTTTAGTTAATTCAGCTTCCGAAGATTCTTTTTCTTCAATATTTTTATTCTCTTTACAGGAAATCAGCGTGATCAAAAAAACAACAATGCTAAGTATTTTAATTGTATTTAATTTCATTAGGCTTATCTATAATTATTTATTACCTCGGCAAATTTGAAACTTCCAGTATCCGAACCTCTGTAGGTGGTGCCGTTGCAAGCCCCTCTCCATCCAACTGAGTGACTTTCTGAACAAAAACATGTAATTTTCCTTCTTTACCCCAAAGTTGCAAATCATAATTCGGTTCCCACTCGCCTACAGATTCTTTTGTAAGATCAATTACTCCCCAAGGTTTATTGGTATGCAACTGGTGATAGGCTAAAGAAACTTTGTTTTCTCTTTCCTGATCTCTAAACAAAAGATAAATCGTGGGATCATTTTTGGTTTCCTTAAGTAAAATATCCGGTCTTGAAATCGGAATTTTTTTAGTTCCCCCACCGCCTAATTGAAATGATGTGTTCCTAAAATTAGTATTTTCGTGCTTCCATTTTCCATCTTCCAGATAGATTATTTGGTAATCGGTTTTATTATTTTCTGTCCAATAAGTGGCGATAAAAGGGTTTCCGTTTGTATCGGTCGTCATAGCGGTTTGATTAATTAATCCGCTTTTCTGCGGAATCCTCCAGGCGTATTCAGCGGTTTCAGCTGTTACAGGCAGAGAATATTTTTCACCGGTCGATTTCTCCCAGGTTTTTCCACCATCTTTAGATCTGGCATAGGCCATATCATGATTGGTAGAAACGTCCCAGCTTTCACGCCACACCCATGATAAATGAATCGTTCCCTTTGTATCTACACTAGCTTGCCAGTAGGCGTTTCGCTCTCCTTCACCATCTATAAGATTCTCATGCAAATCTGTCCAATTTTGGGTCTCAATATTATAAAGTTTTGAAACCAGTTTACCTTCCCCGGATTGTCCAGATCTAAATAGGAAGAGAAGATTTCCATTTTTAAGATTATAAAATTGTGGGTAAGAAACTTTATTTTCATCCTTACCTGTCATCCTTGTTTTATCACCAAGTTGTGGACTTAAAATCGAGTCGCCAACTGCATAATTTAGAGGATTATCGTGGTGATCCCAGCTTACATGTAACTGTTTATTGCCGTCTACCGCAAGGCTTATCGAATTATGTGCATCTTTCGCATTGCCGGTAAAATCACTACTACTTAAATCGAAATTTGATGAATTGAGTTTCCTTTTTGCAATAATCATGTGCTCGTTATTATCGTAATATCCCAGAAATTGATACTCTCCCGCTGATGTTATTGCATTCTTTCTAAAAATTGTGGTATTAACCGAATTATTGGCCCATCCTTCTCCTACCTTTATATCCTTAGTTCTTATTGGAGAACATGAAGCTATAAAGAACAATAGCGAAAGGCAGATAGTAGGAGAAGTTTTGAGCATAATATTATTCATTTATAGGTTGTGCCCCTTCATTTGCACTTAATGGCCATCCCGGATTTTGATAAATTGGAGAAGTACTCAAATTTTTATTCTCAGAAGTGATTAAGAAATGTTGAATTGCAATGGGATCTAAATAGTGTGCCATAGCCCAACTGTAACCATCGTAAACCAATTCAGCTCCTGTTTGCTCATAAGGTCTTAGATATTCACTTCGATTGGGTGATGAAACAGTTGCATCTGCAACATCAAACTTTAAGTTCCCTTCATCATACCATTCCTGCATAGGGCCCCAAAGTTTAAAACCTTCAATATGATAATTATTATCAATTAACTGATCTAAAGCCCTCCATCTTTTAAGATCCATCCATCGAAGACCTTCTGCAAAAAGTTCATTTCTACGTTCTCTACGAATGTTGTATAATGTGGGATCAATAAGCTGTCCAGCAGAAAAAGCCCCCCAGTCTCCATTGGATTCTAATTGCATATTTGTAGCTACAATTGTTTTTTGAAAATCAGCATCAACTCCTGCTCTTTCTCTTATAGCTCTCCAATATCCGGATGCTGTGGCATTTATACTTCCTGTACTCAAATAAGAAGCTTCAATATAATTTAAATAAGCTTCTGTTGCTCTAAATACTAAGCTTCCTGTATATCCCTGGCCATTATTTGCCTGCGTACCATCATAATTCAAACCTTTTCTAATGGTGTAACCTGTAGAATACCCTTTTTCCCATATATTATTGGTGATGTCTGGTATAGGCTCTATTGGCGTTACCGAATTACCTGCCTGTTCGTTATATAAAACATTAACCTGTCCTGGCTGCTTTAAAAATAGCCATAACCTGCCATCTCGGTTATCCCTTACATCCTCTATATAATCATCTCCTGCATATCCTGAACCATTAGCGTAAATAGGTAATCCGTTCTCCATAAGAAAAGAATCTACCAGTCCTTTTGTCAAACCTACACCATAATTGCCAAGCATTGCATTTACAGGTACGTTATGGACGATACCCAATCCCTGATCATAATCTCTCCATAAAATAACTTCACTAAAATCTGACATATCTTCTGCACTAAACAAATCGAAATATGGATTTTGCGCATCGGAAACCGCTTGTTGTAGTACACCGTTATTTGGAGTTAATGGAAATGCCCCTGCTACTTCCTCAGCTGCCATTATTGCTTGATTTAGTAACCACTCAATTTCGGCATCTATACTTCCTGCTTCATATTGCCACCCCTGATTGTAATCTTTGTTTGCTCCAGGCCAACCAGGACCATTAGGAACAAAAGCTGTTCCTCTAAAGTTTTTTAACCAGCTTGCTTCATATAGCGCAACTCTAGACTTCATTAAAAGTGCCGCATAACTTGATAACCTGTTTTTATTTCCATCTGGCGAAGAAGGCATCATCATAGTGGCCGCAGAATCCAAATCTGAAATAATAAACCTAACCACCTCTGGGTGCGGTCTTCTCTCACTGGCTTCACTTAACACTGTTAGATCATCTGGTAAATCTTTTTTAAGAATAGGAAAATCTCCTAAAGACTGTACTTTATTAAAATATTCGAAAGCTCGAAGGAAATAAGCTTCTCCAATATAGTGCTTTACCCCACTTTCACTTCCTGTTATTTCATCATTGTTATAACGAGGCACCACAGTAGATAAAAAATAGTTTACATTTCGAATATTGCCAAAATCCCAACTTCCTCCACTTTGACCAACACGCCATTGGCCAGGAACATATTTATTATCATAATCCATATTCGCCATGTTATCGGTATCTGAATCTATACCAAATGTACCAAAGCTCCAATTCCCATGACTAGGTAATATTCCATATAAATTAATAGTATAAGAAGCTAGTTGCGATTCTTCAAATAAATATTGTTCTGGTGTAAGTTCAGATTCAGGAGGTCTTTCTAAAAAATCATCACTACATCCTATAAAGCTTAGCAATAGAGAAAAAACTGTTATTGAAATTATATACTTCTTCATCATTATTTTTTTAGAAATTGATATTTAACCCTAATGCAAAGGTTTTTGAAAGCGGGTAAACGTTCCCATTATCGTCTGGACCTCCATCAATAGTTTCAGGATCGAATACTCCAGACAGGTTAGTGCCTGTCCATAAATTCTCCCCAGAAACATACACTCTAAATCTGTTTATCCCTAGACCCTCCATTATTTCTGAAGGTATGGTATAACCTAATTGAATATTTTTCAATCTTATGTAAGCTGCATTTTGTAAATATTTAGTTTGAGTTTGCTGATTTTTTCCACTAAATACAGGTCTTGGATAGTAAGAGTCTAAATTCTGACCCAACGGATGATTGGCATCTGCCCTAAAATAATCCTCGTGCTCTACCAAGCCCGTTGACCACCATTGTCCTGAACTTGATGCTCCCCAGAAATAATAGCTTCCCTGGAAATAATCACGCTTCATTATTCCCTGAAAAAATGTTCTAAAGTCAAATCCCTTCCAATCTGCACTAAGGGTGAACGAAAAAGGAAATCTTGCACTGCTATTTCCGATTAACTTTCTGTCCCCTGGATCCTCCTCTGTCCATGAACCCGAATCAATTCTGCCGTCTCCATTAATATCTGCATACATAATGTCTCCTGCTGCCCATTGATTACCAAGTGCATCCTGACCACCATTGGGAAGAGAGGCCAAATGATTCTGCATTTCTTCATTAGTTTTTGCTATTCCCAAAGTTTCATATCCCCAAATTTCTCCTACTTTTTGACCTTCTCTATACCTGGATAGATCATTAATTTGATTTGGGTATTTCAATATTTCCGATTGGGAATCAGAAAGCATAATATCAATTCCATAACCTAGTCCATTATCCAATCGATCTTTCCAGGATAGACTTACTTCAAAACCATAAGTTTTAAGGTCTGTATTATTCGTAGCGGGAGAACCGGTTCCTAAGGTGGCAGGTAATTCCATACCTGGGCCAACCATATCATAAGTATAGCGAGTAAAGTAATCGAAAGAACCAGTAAACCGGTTATTAAACATAGCAACGTCTAATCCTACATCCCAACTTTGTACACGCTCCCATGTTAAAAATGTACTTACAAGTCCTGGAACTGAGCTTGTATTGGGTCTTAAGCCGTTAACCAGCCAACTTCCATTTGCGGGATTAAAAGGTAGCGTTACATAAGTTGGATACCAATCGTTGGTATTTTGATTACCTAATTCCCCCCAGGAGCCCCTAAATTTAAAGGTGCTTATATCACTGGAAAAATCTTCCCAAAAATCTTCTTTTGCAATATTCCAACCTGCAGATACAGAAGGGAACCATTGCCATCGCTTATCTGACTGAAATCTTGAAGTCCCGTCATATCTAATATTGGCTTCAAGTAAATACTTTTCTTTATAATTATAATTGAGTCGCGCGAAATAACCAGCAGTTGCCCAATTTTGAAATTGTCCAGAAATACTGGGTGCTACTACTTCTCCATTAGCATCTGTTCCCGAAGTTAAATCCAGATAAGGAGATCCCGGAACTAATATCCCATCTCTTCTACCACTTAAATCTCTATATTTATTTAACTCTGATTGAAAACCAACAGTTACTCCGAAATTATGTTTTTCGTTTATATCAAAATTATAGGTGCTGTAAATATTTGTATTGAAATAATTTTCCCGAAAAGCATACTCATAAACATGGGAACCGCGATTGTATAGGTAGGGCTCTCCATTTATATCATGATTGTAGGTTTGCTGGATGTCCCAGTGTCTAAAATTATTTTTTATACGGTAATTAAATTCTCCAAAAATTTCCCAACCATCCATGGGCTGTACTACAATTTGTGCTTGTTGATAATGAGAATCGTCTTGTTTTTCATCTCTACCTCCATCTCGCAATCCTAAAGCGGGAGAAGGGGATGAATATAAAAATCCGTTAGGATCATAAAGTGGTAAAATAGGCCATCCTTGCCTTGCCAAATCTGTGAATAGACCATCAGATAAATTTGATGGTCTTCCATAATCTTCTCTTATAAAACGGCTAGTATAATTAAAATCCAACCAATCAGTAATATTTGCTCTAATTTTAGCTGTGGTTGTATATCTTTTAAATTTATCCTGGTTAAATTCCATTAACCCATTTTGATCCAGATAATTAGCAGAAAAATAATAACTTACCGTTTCTCCTCCTCCCTGAACACTTAAATTATGTTCCTGAGAACCAGCTTTATCACGATAGATTGCATCATACCAGTCTACATTTGCATTACCCTCAGCATAACCATCGGCCCAACGTGCAGGATTATTAGGATTCACTATAATTGGAGCTGAAATTACTCCATTTTGGTAATCTCGTATTCTTTGTAATCGTTCATCACTAAAAATTGCGCCACTACCACCATTTATATTTGCATCATTAAAAAATAAAGCAAAGGTATAAGAGTCCATCATATCTGGAATATTAACTGGTGAACTCAGCCTAAAATTAGTACTGTAAGAAACTGACGGAGCTCCTTTCTTTCCATTTTTGGTGGTAATCAATATCACCCCAAATGCCGCTCTGGAACCGTATATTGAAGCTGCAGCCGCATCTTTAAGTACAGATACACTTTCGATATCCTGCGGATTGATGGTATTGATATCCCCCTGCATTCCGTCTATAAGAATTAACGGACCTCCCGAAGATCCCTCACCTATAGTGGTAATTCCACGAATATTGATAGAGGGTCTATTCTCTAAACTACCTCCACTACTCTGGCTAATATTAAGACCTCCTACAACGCCCTGTAACATTTGTGTTGCATTTTGTACCGGTCTGGATTCGAATGTTTCAGAATCGACCGAAGCAACAGCTCCCGTTAAATTTACTTTTTTCTTTTTACCAAACCCCACTACCACTACTTCCTGAAGTTCAGCTGTATCTTCTTTTAAGGTTACATTAATTGTGGATTGATCTCCAATCGTAATTTCCTGCGTAGCGAAACCAAGAAAAGAAAACACTAGGATCTTGCCCTTTTCTGCCTGGATTGTATACAATCCATCAAAATCTGTGACCGTTCCCTTAGAAGGATCACTTTTAATGCTTACAGTAACCCCAGGTAAAGGAATTCCATCTTCGTCCAGCACAGTTCCCGAAATAGAAACCTCCTGAGCAAATATGCTCATAGACAAAAACAGCATAAAAAAAGCAGATAACAAAAACCTGTAATTGTAAAATTTCATTTGCTGTATTTATTGATTTATAAGAATTAGTGAAAACGATTTAGTTCTAATCTAAATCGAAAAGCAATGTTCGTTAAATTCTGATAATACTATGAGGTAGCAAATGATACATTTAGAGGTACAAACTGTTCACCAAAAATTAAGAAACTATATATCAAACACTTATATAAATCTTTTTTTTGCTATAAATAATCAAAAAGGATAAAAGTTTTATTAATTCTTTATCCTTTTTTGATTATTGTATCCCGCTTATTAATATCCGGGATTCTGCTCTAAAACAGCATCCTTATTTAACTGTATCTCTGTTAAAGGTATGGGAAAAAGTTCATGAAATTCCTGTAATCCCTCAATACGCATAAGATCAGGAAGAGGGACGCTGGGGCTTTGAAGGTTTAATCGTGTAGCACGTTCCACAAGCATCCCGGTTCTATTTTTCATAAAATTCACTTTAATAAAATCTTTTATAATGATATATTAACACCTAATGAAAATGACCTTACCACAGGGTAATTATTATTCCAACTTCCATTACTATCACTAGATCCACGATTATATTGTCGGCTTTCAGGATCCCAGCCTATCCAATCTGTCAAGGTATACAGGTTTCTACCAGCCACATAAACCATAAGTTCGGTAAGGGCAAATTTTTCTATGCTTGCCGAAGGAAACCTATAGCTAAAACGGGCATCTTTAAGCCTTACATAACTTGCATCCCTCGGATAACCATAGCCTCTTGTGTTTCTGAAAACAAGGGAAGGAAATTCATTACTTTGATTTTCAGGCGTCCAATAGCCCACTGCTTCGGGTGTATTTCTTCTCGCTACCTCATCTCCATAACTGATATCCGAATTGCCTTTTAAAACACCTTGTACCGTTTGAATAAAGAAAGATAAGTCAAAATTCTTATAAGAAATATGGTTAGTAATTCCGCCAGTCCAACTTGGTAAAGAATTCCCCAAATAACTTCTATCATTCTCTGGATCAATTACACCATCATTATTGAGGTCTGCAAATTTAATATCTCCGGGTTGCGCATTAAAAGTACCAGTATCCTCACCTTCCTGCCATATTCCTATCATATTATAGTCAAAAATGGCCCCTAGAGATTCCCCGATAAACCATCTATTAGGTATATCACTTTCCCCATCTCCATAAAGGTCTACAATCTCATTTCGATAAGTTGAAAAATTCACGTTGGTTTCCCAAGAGAAATTATCATTTCTTACATTAATGGTATTGACCGTAAATTCCAGACCTTTATTCCTTACCTCACCTATATTATCTATAATATTGTTTGTTACTGTAAGGGCAGGAATACTTCTGCGGAGCAGAAGGTCATCAGTATTAGAGTGATAAATCTCTACTGTACCATTGATTCTATTGTTTAAGAAGCCAAAATCAATCCCCAAGTTGACAGTTGTTGTCGTTTCCCATACAAGGTTGGGGTTACCAAGCCCAGCCAGAAAGGTTCCTGTATAGGCGGTACCTCCAAAAGCATAAAGTATTGTACCAGCCAGGGATTTGTTTACACCACGGTTACCGGTTTGACCATATGAAAATCTTAATTTTAAATTATTTACCTCATCGGCATTTTTCATAAAATCTTCATTATGAATATTCCAACCAACGGCCAGAGAAGGAAAAGTACCATACTTATTAGTATTTGCGCCAAAGGCCGAATACCCATCTCGTCTTGCAGTAAGCGTAAGTAGGTACCTGCTATCATAAGAATAATTGATCCTTGCCATTTGCGATAATAAAGTAGAACGTGAACTTTCCGTACCACCAGCGATATTTTCTGCTGATCCAATATTATTATATGACAATTGATCATTTATAAAACCGGTTCCGTTTAAATTTCTCTTGAAAAATTCATTAGCCTGAGCACTGTACAGACCAGTAAAGTCTAAATTATGTTTTCCAAAACTTTTAGTATATTTTAAAATATTTTCAATAATCCATACTTTTTTTTCATCACCTCCTATGTTTGCGAATCCCCCTGTTGTTGTTTGCGGCCCTTCCCTCATAATTACGGTATTCATAAGGATTTAAGGTATATGAGGTGTTCATTCTATAAGAAAGCCCTTCTAAAAACTGAGGCTTAATCTCAAAGAAAGCATTACCAGAAAGTGTACGCTCCCGCTCGTAGCGATCCGTGGTTAAGCCAAGTAACGGGTTTGCGTATAAAAGCTCCGGTGCCATTGGAAATATAAGATATTCTCCATTGTCCTGAAGGGGAACCGAATAAGGGCTCATGACAGTCGCATTAAGCAGGTTAGCCCGCCCGCCGTCAAAATTATTATTAGCAAAAAAAGCATTCAGTCCCATTTTTAACCAGTCTGTTATTTGAACATCCAGATTAGAACGCATCGTAAATTTCTTATAGTTATATCCTTTAATAACTCCCTCCTGATCTAGATAAAGACCAGAAACAAAATATTTTACCTTATCATTACCCCCTCGGATACTCAGGTTGTGCTCCTGTATTATTCCTGTTTGTGTGGCCTCCTCAAACCATTTTGTTGTCCTACCCAGATTGTAGTTATCAATCTCACTTTGATTTTCAAGAATACGATCCTGTTCCCGGTCTGGAAACGCCTGACTAAAGTAATCCTCGTATTTCTGAGCATAGGATTCTGGCCCCTGTGGAGTTAAGATATTTGCGAATTCTTCAAAGGCTGTATAAGTTCTATAGTTGATCTGAGGCGCACCATCCACTCCTCTTTTTGTTTGTATTAGAATTACCCCATTAGACCCTCGTGTTCCGTAGATTGCCACTTCTGAGGCATCTTTAAGTACTTGAATCGATTTAATGTCTCTTACATTAATATCATTAATAGTACCTGTAAATGGAATACCGTCCAAGACAATAAATGGACTGATGGAGCCATTAATGGAGTTTACCCCACGAACTTGTATCGAACCACTTGATCCTGGTACAGAAGAGCCCTGGGTAATATTCAAGCCTGCTGTTGTGCCTTGTATGGCCTGTGTAACATCTGTTACGGGCAAATTTTCTAATCGTTCCTCCGGTACAGATGCTACAGAACCTGTTACATCAGAACGTTTTTGAGTTCCATATCCTACAACCACTACCTCTTCTAATTCTGCAGTATTTTCGGCAAGGGTTATATTAATTATGTTGCGATCCCCTACAAGTACTTCTTGGGATTCAAACCCAATAAAGGAAAATAAAATAGTATCCTGCGCTTTTGCCAGAATAGAATACATTCCATCAAAATCGGTTACAGTACCAGTAGAAGTTCCCTTTATACTTACAGTAACGCTGGGTATTGGTATTCCCTCTTCATCAATAACTTTTCCTGTTATACTTTTCTCCTGGGCAAATACGCTCAAGGACGAAAGCAGCATTAAAAAAGCAGATAACACAAACTAATAATTGTATAATTTCATTTGCTATTAAATTATGTGAATAAACGAAAACGATTTAGTTCACTTTATTAAAACTTTAGCAATACTCCTTAAATTTTATTAATGTAATGAGGTAGCAAATAATACTTTTAGGGGAGTAAAATGACCACATATAACTAACTACTTAGAAATCAAATATTTAATTGATTGTTTTTTCGTAAAAAACTATCAAAACTTTCAGGATTATATTAAATAATATTTCTATAAATCTCATTTACTCTCTTTTTATAACTCAAAGTGAATTAAAGCTTATCCTAAAGGGAGTATAATAAGGTATCATCACATTTAATATGCCCACCACCAGGTTTAATTTAGAGCTCCCTTCATATTTGTTTTTCAATTTAGGATAAGATTTATTGTCATTTGAAATGACTATAAGCGAAGAATTGAAAACCGATGTTAATAAAGTAAAGTTAATCAGAACTTTATATTTTATTAATCCTAGTGACTATATTCAAGGATTCTCAATTTAGGTATAATTCCATTTTCTGCTAGGCTTTACTTTTCGTAGTTTACTTCATTCATTTTTGATGAATTTCGAGGTACATATAGTATAACATCATTTGGCTCTATTAGATGAAGAATAAAAAAGAGCACAAATTTTAAATAAAATCACAATATTAACTAAAACACACTAACAAAAACCTATTTTATTCTTGTTTTATTTTATATATTTATTAATATTCGCAACATATTTTCATAAAATCACAAATCCTTTTCGTTCTAATTGCGGGTAGGCAGAATCACATTCCAAAATACGGATTATGAGAATCATAAAAACAAAAATCCAACTCCAATTTTTACTTATTGTTTCTCTTTTAAGTTTGAAAATCTCCGCTCAGGATAGTGAGCATAGCTCTCTTTTTCCTAATGGGCTCAAGTTTTATCATTATGACACTTCAAATGGATTATCCAATAATATGGTTAGTTCAATTACAGAAGATAAAATAGGTTTTATATGGATAGGCACAAATTCTGGCTTAAACAGGTTTGATGGTAATGAATTCGAAAAATTTGATAAAGAAAATTCAGGACTGCTCAACAATTATATTCAACAAATCGTACCTTCTACAAATGGAAATTTGTACCTGGCCACTAATAGCGGGATTCACACTTATGACATTCAGAAAAATTTATTTCATAAAAAATCAATAGAAAATTCCAATCTCTCTGATGGTATCACAAGTATCATAGAATTATCGAAAGATATGCTGGTAGTAGGAGATTATTCTTCTGGTGTTCATTTTATAAAAGGGAACAGACACATAGCAGTTCAACGAAATAATATCTCAGAAAACGTTTTATTAAAAGAATACCGTATAAGCACATTAGATTTAAGGGATGACCATACTATTCTTGCGGGTACTTATAATAATGGTATTTACAGTATTTCTATAAATGATACTATAATAACAAATATAGAAAAGTTATTTCAGGGTAGGATTAATACTATATATACCGACTCAAAAAACCGACACTGGGTAGGAACCGATGAAGGTTTAAAGCTTATTGCTGACGGAAACGAAATTATACATATTAATAAAGAGAATAGTAAACTTACAGATGATGCTATTCGGAGCCTGGTTGAAGATGATCAAGGTTTGTTATGGATAGGAACTCGAAATGGTGGACTAAATATTCTTGACCCCACCTCCTTATTTAATAAGGAAGAAATTAGGATTCAATCTTTTTCGCCCAAAAACGATGGCAGTAGTGTTTTTAACAGAAATATTTTAAACCTTTATAAAGATTCCAATGGGAACATATGGATCGGTACTGAGGCTGGTTTTGATTTTGTAGACCCAAAAGGAGAATCCATACAGCTTATCGATCATTCAACAAATAAAGATATCAAAATTTCCCACGATCGTGTTAAAGCTATTGCAAAGGGAAAAGAAGATAATATTTGGATTGGAACCGATGGTGGAGGAATTAACACCTATTCCCGAATATCTAAACGATTCGGAAAATTAGACCTTCCTCTTCCTACAAATCTGGTACTTTCTTTATTAGAAGATTCAAAAGAAAATCTTTGGATTGGCACCTATCGACAAGGAATAAGCAGATATAATCTTAAATCAAAGAAATTAACTACTTATTTAGATAGTAAAGTATCTGAGGGCAGTGATGTACGATCTATATTCCAGGATGCATCGGGTAATATCTGGGTAGGAACCAATCGTGGCGGATTATATCAATATAACTCTAAAAAAGATAGTTTTATATATATAGATGAACTTGGCAAGCTTGATATTCGCGATATTACCCAAAAAGATACTAATGAAATTTGGCTTGCTACCTACGGCAACGGACTAATAAAATACAATCATAAAACAGGACAATATTCAGGTTTTCATACAGGAAATATCGATTTCCCAACAAACGTTGTTTTTAGCATTCATTTTATAGATAATAACAACCTTTTGGTAGGTACCATGAACGAAGGTTTACTAAAAATGAACATTGCGAACGCTACGGTACAACGGTTCACAACCAATGACGGTTTAAGCGACAATACCATCAATTCCATTACCCGGGACTTATCTGGAAATTTTTGGTTGGGGACTAATTCTGGCATAAGTTTTTATAACTTAAAATCAAATAGCATTAAAAACCTTAACAACTTTAATAACATACAGGAAAGTGAATTTAATATTGGTGCCAGCCTCCTAACTCAGGATGGTATTTTATTGATAGGGGGTAACAAAGGTTTAAATATTTTTGACACTAAAGATCTATCTCATCCTGTTAAAACAAATTTCCCTACTGTTTTTAAAAATCTTGAAGTCTATGGAAAATCTATAAGTCTAAATGACAGTACTCAGACGATCCTGGAAAAATCCATTTCACTAACCGATACCATTAGTATTAATCACAATCAGGCGCTATTTTCCCTGGATTTTGCTTCTCTGAAATATCCAAGATCAGATAATATTGAATACTCTTATATTTTGGAAGGTTATAATGATCACTGGATCAACATCAAAAATGCAAATCGGATTAACTTTAGCCAGTTGCCTCCAGGCGATTATAGGCTCAAATTAAAAACCAATAATAACGATTATCTGGAATCTTCAAATCAGTTATTTATTCAGGTAATCCCTCCTATATGGAGAACCCTGCCAGCATATCTTCTTTATTTTATTACTGCTGTATTGTTGCTATGGTTTGGCTTAAAATATTATACAGATAAAATTAAATTAAAACAATCATTGATTTTCGAAAAAAATCAGCGACAGTTAGAGCATGATCTTAATGAAGAAAGGCTTCGGTTTTATACAGGATTTTCACATGAGCTTAAAACTCCGCTTACGATGATTTTGGCTCCGGTAGAAAGCTTACTAAGTGAAATTCGAAAAAAGGAACACATTAATAGTTTAAGGATCGTTGAAAAAAATGCTAAAACTTTATTAAGCAGAATAAACAAATTACTCGATTTTAGGCAAAGTGAAGATGGTTTAAATAAACTAAAAATCACGAAGCATCAACTTACCAGGCTGTTATCAAAATGGATAGAAATGTACGAGCCTATAGCTCACAAAAAAGGGGTTAAAATAATTAAGCATATCGATTTAGCATCATCACCAGTTTACTGCGATCTGGAAAAAATACATATCGTTTTTAATAATTTAATGTCTAATGCTTTAAAATATACTTCGAAAGGAGATCAGATAAAGATCAAATTAAAGGCAAAAGGCAATGGTTATCAATTTTCAATAAAAGATAATGGTACGGGTATTTCTGCCAAAATTTTACCTTATATTTTTGATTGGTACTATCATTCAGACGAAAAAGTGAAGAAAGACGGAAGCGGTATTGGACTTGCCCTTTCTAAACGTTTTATTGAATTACATGACGGAGCAATTACGGCAAAAAGCATCGAAAATCAATTTACCGTCTTTAAAGTTTTCTTACCAAAAGGAAAACCAGATCTTTTGGAATCTGACAATACTTCTGAAGTCACCGATTTTGTAAAAATAACCGCTGATATCCTTAACGAAAATAAGGAATTGGAACATCGTGCATTGCTTAATCCGGATACCGAGAGGGAATTAATTTTACTTATTGACGACAATCCAGATATTCATCATTACTTATCGTCAATTTTAAAAGAGAAATATGATCTTTTGCATGCTTTAAACGGGCAGGAAGGGATTAACATGGCCATAAAACATGTTCCAGATCTTATCGTTTCTGATATTATGATGCCAGAAAAAAGCGGTATAGACCTTACCAACACTTTAAAATCTAAAAAAGAAACAACACATATTCCCATAATTTTACTGTCGGCTAAAGATGCACAAGAATCTATTATAACTGGTTATAATGAAGGAGCAGATGATTATATCACCAAACCTTTTAGTACCGCCATTCTTCAAGCAAGAATTAGAAATCTACTGGATCGTAAATTCAGTTTACAAAAAGAGCTCCTTCAAAAAGAAGAAAATAAAAGTACAGAAACTGCTACGGAAAGTAAACAGGTTAAAATAGAAAAGCAATTCCTCAAAAAATTCGAAAATACCGTACATAAAAATATTCAGGTACAAGGAAAGCTTGTAGAGATAATTGCAGAAGAAATGGGTATGAGTCGGGCATCGCTGTATCGTAAGATAAAAGCACTTACCGGAAGCAGTATTAACGAATATATTCGTGATATAAAACTAGACAAATCCTTATATTTAATAGAAAAAGAAGGATTAAATATATCGATGGCCGCTTTCGAAGTTGGTTTTAATAACATGAAATACTTTAGAAAAATCTTTAAAGAGAAATTTGGGCGATTACCTTCTGATTTTTCTTTGAATAAAGACCTCACCTAAAAACTAAAATTTTAAACGGAACCTCAACAAAAATGAAAAGAATAATTACTACTGCTATACTAGGACTGCTGCTCGCGAACGGATGTAAACCCAAAAAAACCGAAGAGTCAGGTTTTTCAATTTCAGTTAGTAACGACCTTGATTTTGATAGAAATGAAATTGTAAGTTTTGATGCTAAAAACTTATTAGACAAATTCGAAAAAGCTGCTATTGATTACATTCTTATAACAGATTCTACTGGAAAGACCATAAGACATCAATGGCTCGATTACGATAAAGATGGTACTCCAGAAGAATTTTTATTTATGGCGAAAGTTGCTGCCCATAAAACTTCGCATTATAAAATAATAAGCGACAGCTCATTTGCAATGCCCGAAAAAGAAGCCGTGGCATATTCCAGGTTTGTTCCTGAAAGAACAGATGATTACGCCTGGGAAAATGATAAAGTGGCTTTTAGAACCTATGGTCCAACAGGGCAGAAAGAGGCTTTAGAAGGTGTGGAGGGAAGCACTCTTTCCAGCGGGATCGATATCTGGTTAAAACGCACCAACAAATCCATTATCAACAAGTGGTATGCTGAACATGTTAAAAATCCAGGATATTACCATACAGATCATGGCGAAGGTTATGATCCTTACCATGTAGGTAATAGTCGCGGGTTAGGAGGCCTTGGTGTTTTTGAAAATGACAGTCTGTATGTTTCTCAAAATTTTGTGGAATATAAAACCATTGCCAGCGGCCCATTAAAAACCATATTTGAGTTAAGCTATGCCCCATGGGATCCTTATAATGTAAAAGAAACTAAAAGAATTAGCCTAGCTTTAGGATCTCATTTTTCAAAATTTGAAATTAGCATAGAAGCTGAAGATGGAATCCCTAATTACGCCACCGGAATTACATTGCACAACAATCAAGGAGAATACGAGATTGATAAAGAAGAAGGCTGGATTATGCATTGGGAGCGTATCGATGATGCACAGGTTGGAGAAGGTATTGTGATGAAACCGGCTGTAATCGACTCGGCATTTGCTTATACAAGTAAGTTTCCAGATCAAAGCAATCTTTTAGTTACTACTACTCCTAAAAGTCCGTTTACTTATTATGCAGGATTTGCCTGGGAAAAAAGCGGAGATGTAAGTAGTAAAGAAGACTGGATAGAAATCATAAAAAAACAGACTAAAATTATAGCTTCTCCTTTGAAAGTTGATTTTGAATATCATTGAAAAATAAAAAGAAGAAAGTTACTAAATCATTACCTCAATGCACACCCAAGAGGTCTAAACCAGATCGCCGCACCCTGATAATCATCGGGATCGCAGTATTATTACTTTTTGGAAGTGCTGATTAAGTCAAAATTTCAAAGTACTTTTTAGCTGCACTTGATATCTACAAATCATTCTTTACAACCGCGGCCTTTATTAGATTCGCTGTTCTCAACTCTACAGTTTGAAGTGGTGGTAAGTCACTATATGGCTTATTTAAATAAAAATAGGCCGTTGCCGATACATCATCGCTACGATAAAAATTAGTCCATCCATCTGGAAAATCCTTATCCTCAAGCTTAGGAGCATTTTCTAGCTCGAATAATTTTGTAAAATTAGGGGCATGATCAATGGTAACCGGAATTAGATCTGCTCCGTTTTCTACCAATTTTCGAACCACATCTCTGGGAGCACCACCCATTTGCTGAATAGTCACTTTAATATCCCCATAAAAATATACAGGGTCTGGAATATGATACCGATAGAATGCAAATGCGCCCTCTTCCTTATCGGCAAGAAGCGATCCCTGAAACATATGATTATAAGTTCCCTGTCCATAGGCCGTACCTACATAATCCTCTGTTCCTGAACCTACCAGACTTGGAAAATTGGAGTCGCCATCGATATACATTTTTACCTCGCCTTCACCCCACCAGGTATCGTTATATAATTTATTGGTAACAATCCCCATATTAGTTCCTATAAAACGTCCCTTACCATTAATTTTCGGCAAGATCTTAAACGCTTCTCCTAAAGTGGTATTTTTCTCACGATTCCAATAGGCATGAAAATAAAATAATTCACCCTCATGATTTTCCTTCAATAAGTTTATATCATAAAATATGGCATCTAAATCTTTATCGGATTCATTTGTTATCGTAATGCGAGCCGATTTTTGAAACGGCATGGGAACGAAACAATTAAAAGAACGGCCTTCCGGATCGCTAAATAGTTTGTTTTCGAAAGCTGTTTTTTGTCCTAAACCTAACCCAAAAAAATCTCCCAAAGGTACAGCTACGGCAGGTTTATCACTACCTTCCCAAAACATTTTAATAGTTAATGCCCGAAGCATTTCGGGCGAACGATCACTAATGGTTAGCCAGATCCTTTTTATCGTACCGCTGCCATCGATATCCAAAAGATCAAGGCTTTTCCCCGCCGGAATACGTTCAAATGGATGGCCTTTGGCACCTTTGTTTTCTTTACCACCGCCGCCCTTTTCGGCCTTAGCATTTTCGAAGCTTGCCCATCTTGTTGCCTTTCCATCAGGAATATCATAGAGTTCCTGAGCAAGACCGTTTAAAAGACCAAAAACAACCAAGAAAACAGAAATTATTCTATTTTTCATAAACTTTATTTTTAGGATTAAAAAATAAAGGTTCTAATTTTAAAATGAAATGGAAGCCCTAATCAACAATCTTGGGCATGCCCATAAATTATAAATTGCAAAACCTTTTACCGTTTCAAAAAATGCTGATAAGATAGTTGTAGAGATTTCATCAAAATATCATTACCTATTGGCTAATAAGGGAAAGGGGAAACCATCTATCTGGTTTAAGCTCCCATAAGGCTAAGCACGAGTTTTCTGGAACCTCCGTGATTCCTGTGTTCGCATAAATAAATACCTTGCCAGGTCCCTAAATTTAATTTACCGTTAGTGACTGGAATTTGAACTGATGTCCCCATAAGCGAGGCTTTAATATGCGCCGGCATATCGTCTGATCCCTCAAAAGTATGACGATAATAAGGCTGATCTTCCGGAACCATTTTATTGATATGACTTTCAAAATCATCCCTTACGGTAGGATCGGCATTTTCATTTATCGTTAATCCAGCAGAAGTATGTTTTATAAACACTTGTAAAATACCCTGCTGAATTTCACCAATCTCGGGAAACTGATTTACAATTTCACTGGTTACCAAATGAAATCCCCTGGATTTAGGTTTTAATGCTATTTGTTTCTGAAATATCTTCATTTTATCATTCTTCTATTTAAAATATAAATACAGATAAATCTTAGCTAAAAAAGCAATTTTTTTTAACCAAGATCCTTATGTTTTCTTCTTTTTCTTTTTCGCAGCCGGAAATAATACGTTATTCAATATCAATCGATAGCCGGGAGAATTTGGATGTAACTCCAGCTCGGTTTTAGGATCTCCTACTCGATGCTGATAATCCTCTGGATCGTGACCTCCATAAAAAGTAAAAAATCCTTTTCCTTTTACACCATGGATATACCTTGCCTCTCCATTTACCTTATTCTCTCCCATCACCAACACATTAGCTTTTATATTATCCGGGTTATACGCAGTGGTTTGCCCCATAAATCCCTTAACCAGTCTTGTATGATTTTGGGTTAACATCGTAGGAATTACGTCCCACTTTGCGGAATAGTCCATAAGGGTGAAATAATCTTTCTCCATAGGTACCGCTCTTTTGGCAGTCATATCTATAGACGAAAACTCATAGACCATAGGGTTTCTTTCCAGAATAAAATCAGTAAAAGCGAAAGAGTTTGTAAAATCTAACTTCGATTGATAGCCGGGATCACTAGGATCCCCGTCAAACATAGGTTCAGCTATATCGGTATTTTCAGCGGCAAGCGCAATATCAAAACTATCAGTTGCGCTACACATCGCAAACATAAATCCGCCCCCAACTACATAATCCCTAATCTTTAAAGCTACAGCCAGCTTTTCTTCAGATACTTTGCGGTAACCTAAATTTTCGGCCAGAGCCTCTGCATTCTTTTTATCTTCAATGTACCAGGGGGCAGTTCGATAAGCTCTGTAAAACTTCCCGTATTGCCCAGTAAAATCTTCGTGGTGCAAGTGTAACCAGTCATACAGAACAAGTGCATCATTTAAAACTTCGGTGTCATAAATAGTTTCGTAAGGAATTTCAGCATAGGTAAGCGCCATGGTTACCGCATCGTCCCAGGGTTTATTTCCTTTGGGTGAATACACCGCAATTTTTGGAGCCTTTTCTAAAATCACACTTTCCATATTTTTAGAAGGACTGGAAATTTCATCCAATATGGCCAATGCATCATTATCGGTTAATATTTCAAAAGAAACACCTCTAATTTTGCATTCTTTTTCTAAAAGATCTTCAGCATCAAAAAGAAAAGAACCACCGCGATAATTTAATAACCACTGCGCTTTAATCTGATGTTCCAAAGCAAAATAGGTAATCCCGTAGGCTTTAAGATGATTTTGCTGCGTATCCGGATCCATTGGCACCAAAATCTTATTGGCAAAACCGGTCAGACCCAAAAAGAAAAAGACAGTAAAAAGCATTAATGCCTTAAACTGTCTTTGGTTATTTTTTACTTTTCTAAATTTAGAACGGAACGTCACTATCATCATCCTGATTAAAATCATTCATCGAACTTCCAAAAGCTTCATCTGCACTTGGACTTGGAAGATTACCGCTTCCAAACTCGTTATCACCGTCTCCATCATTCATTTTTGAATGAAATTCGAAAGGCGAATCAAAGTCTTCTAAGTTATCAAATTTACCAAGATGACCAATAAATTTAAGACGGATATTTTCCAAACCACCGTTACGGTGTTTTGCGACAATAAATTCTCCCTGTCCTTCTGTTGGAGATCGCTCTTCATCATCCCACTCCTCAATTTTATAATATTCAGGACGGTAAATAAAGGATACGATATCTGCATCCTGCTCGATCGCTCCAGATTCCCTAAGATCTGATAGTAAAGGTCTTTTACTACCCCCACGGGTTTCTACCGCACGGGATAACTGAGAAAGTGCAATTACCGGAACATTTAATTCTTTTGCCAGTGCCTTTAGGTTTCGGGAAATCGTGGAAATCTCCTGTTCACGGTTTCCTCCTTTTTGCGTTCCCCCGGCAGTCATCAACTGCAAATAATCGATGACGATTAACTTGATACCAAATTGAGAGGCCAGTCGGCGTGCTTTCGCTCTAAGATCGAAAATAGACAACGAGGGGGTATCATCAATAAAAAGCGGTGCTTTTTCAAGGTCTTTTACCTTTACGTTAAGCTGCTCCCACTCATGTTTTTCAAGATTACCCGTTCTTAGTTTTTCCGAAGAAAGTCCGGTTTCCGAAGAAATCAATCGAGTAATTAACTGTACCGAGGACATCTCCAGCGAGAAGAAGGCTACCGGGATGCCCTGTCCTACTGCGATATTCCTTGCCATCGATAAGGTTAGTGCTGTTTTCCCCATACCGGGACGAGCCGCTACAATAATTAAATCTGAAGGCTGCCATCCCGAAGTAAGCTCATCTAACTTATCGAATCCTGATGGCACACCACTTAATCCTTCTCTGTTTGATATATCCTGAATCCTTGCTTTTGCCTGAATCACCAGACTTTGTGCAGATTCGGTAGACTTTTTAATATTTCCCTGAGTCACCTCATACAATTTGGCTTCAGCAGAATCTAAAAGGTCAAATACATCTACACTTTCATCATAAGCTTCTTCAATAATTTCCGCAGAAATTTTGATCAGACTACGTTGGATATATTTCTGTAAAATGATCCTCGCGTGAAACTCGATATGGGCTGAAGATGATACTCTTTGGGTAAGCTGAATGAGGTAATAATCACCACCTGCCTTTTCAAAATTCCCATCCTTCTTGAGCTGGTTGGAAACCGTTAATAAGTCAATCGCCTCGGTATTTTCAAAAAGCTTGAAAATAGCTTCGTAAATAAGCTTGTGCGAGTTCTTATAAAAAGCATCAGGGTGTAGGATATCGATAATCTCATCTACCCCTTTTTTATCGATCATCATCGCCCCAAGCACAACTTCCTCTAAATCAACAGCCTGAGGAGGTATCTTCCCCTTCTCGAGACTAATTACATTAGAATTCTGTTTATTATATGCTGGTGATGTTGCGATTTTTTCCATAGCACGAATGTAACCAATTTGCTAAGTAGTTCTTAAGAAAATAGCGATTTCTAGTTCACTACTAGTAAACAATCTGGTTGTTGAAAACTTTATTTTTTTGTTAATAAGGCCAAAAAAATCCGAAACGTTTGTTTCGGATTCCCTCATCTATTATGATTTTTAACGGGTTAGTCTTGATAGACACCCATTTCCAAATATTTATCCATTCTGGAACTTATCAAATCTTCTTTTGATAAACTTTTAAGCTCTTCAAAAGCTTTCAAAATAGATTTTTCCACAGCTTTAAAAGCGCCGTCGCGATCACTATGTGCACCACCAAGTGGCTCTTTTACGATCTCGTCAATAAGCTTTTGCTTTTTCATATCTTCAGCTGTAAGTTTTAAAGCTTCAGCTGCAGTTTCTTTATATTCCCAGCTTCTCCATAAGATAGAGGAACAAGATTCAGGAGAAATTACAGAATACCAGGTATTCTCTAACATCAAAACTCTATTCCCCACACCTATTCCTAGCGCACCACCACTGGCTCCTTCACCAATAATCACAACAATAACCGGTACACTAAGACGTGTCATTTCGAGGATATTACGAGCAATAGCTTCGCCCTGCCCTCGCTCCTCGGCCTCCAGTCCAGGATAAGCTCCGGGAGTATCCACAAAACATACTACAGGAAGATTAAATTTCTCTGCAGATTTCATTAAGCGTAAAGCCTTGCGGTAACCTTCTGGATTAGCCATCCCAAAATTACGATACTGCCTTGTTTTGGTGTTATAGCCTTTTTGCTGGCCAACAAACATAAAACTTTGATCACCAATTTTCCCCAGACCGCCAATCATGGCTTTATCGTCTTTTACACTTCGATCGCCATGTAATTCTAAAAATGTATCACCACAAATAGCATTAATGTAATCTAAGGTATAAGGACGGTTAGGATGTCTGGACAACTGCACTCTTTGCCATGCAGTTAAATTTTTATAGATCTGTTTCTTTTTTTCCTGAAGTTTTTTCTCGATTTGCTTGCAGGTAGCAGTTACATCCACCTCGCTTTCCTCGCCTATATTACAGGCGCGCTCGTACTGCTCTTCAAGCTCTTTAATCGGTAATTCAAAGTCTAAATATTCCATAAGTAGCTATGGTTGTTTTAATTTGAGCCTACAAATATAACAAACTTTAAATCGAAGAATTAAAGCCTGAGCTTAATTATTTTTATTAACGTTTCGCTTTTAACAATAAAAACACTGCCAGTATACCAAATGAGATATTAGGAATCCAAACCGCCAGTAGGGGTGAAAAGGTTGACTGCTCGGCTATTGTACCAAAAACTTTATCAAAAAAGATAAAAATAAAAGCCAGGGAAATCCCTACGGCAAGATTTACGCCCATTCCGCCACGACGCTTCATCGATGATACTGCTACAGCGATGATAGTAAGTATAAATGCCGAAACTGGAATACTAACTCGCTTATAGGCAGCTACCAGATACATATTCATGTTACCCGATCCACGCCGACTTTCTTTTTTTATAAATTCATTGAGTTCAGAGAAACTTAAAGTCTCAGCGATATAGGTTTCTGGCGTTAATTCATCAAATTCAAAAGGCAGAATCGTATCTAATTTAGCTTGATTACTCATGATATCTCCGTTTTCACCAATAATTCTTTTATCAACATTGGTTAAGGTATACGTAGAATCTTCGGTATTGAATTTCAACCTGGAGGCACTTATTTTAAATTTTAACTGATTACCTTCAAAATGCTCTATCACAAAGTTATTGGCGGTATGTGTTTTGGGACGAAAATGGCTGGCATAAATCACTTCATTATCATTCACCTGCCGATATACATCTTTAGTTTCCTGGGTTTCGTGCCCTCTTTTTAAATACTCGTATTTAAATTCATTAAAGCCCTTACTTGCTTTTGGAGCCAAAAACATACTTAGTCCTAAGGCCGCAATACACACGATAGTAGCTCCAATAATATAGGGTCTTAAAAATCGATAAAAAGAAACTCCACTACTTAAAAAAGCTATAACTTCAGTATTATTGGCCAATTTTGAGGTAAACCAGATAATGGATAAAAATAAAAAGAGCGGAAATAGAAGATTGGCAAAATAGATCGTGAAATTTAGATAGTATTCGGCTACCTCAACAAAAGGAACTTCATTTTCAAGAATCTTATCTATTTTTTCAGCAAGATTAACCGTTATCCCGATAGGGATAAATAATAACAGCATCATACTGAAGGTTCCTAAGTAGCGCTTTAAAATATACCAGTCTAAAATTTTCAAACTACGATGTTTTTATAGTCTTTTATCCATTTGTTTTACCATCATGTCTTTCCAGGCTCTAAAATCTCCTGCTAAGATATGCTTTCTGGCCTCGCGTACCAGCCAAAGATAAAAACCAAGGTTATGAATGGTTGCAATTTGCTTGCCAAGCATTTCATTAACGGTAAATAAATGCCGAACGTATGCTTTCGAATATTGGGTATCTACAAAAGTAATCCCCATATCGTCTATGGGCGAAAAATCGTCTTCCCATTTTTTATTTTTGATATTAATGCTGCCGTGTGCTGTGAAAAGCATCCCGTTTCTTGCATTTCGGGTGGGCATTACACAATCAAACATATCGATACCAAGGGCAATATTTTCTAAAATATTGATAGGCGTACCTACTCCCATTAAATATCGTGGTTTATCTTCAGGAAGAATCTCGGTCACCACCTCGGTCATAGCATACATTTCTTCCGCAGGTTCCCCAACAGATAGACCTCCTATCGCATTTCCTTCAGCATTTCTGGAGGCGATATATTCCGCAGACTGTCTTCTTAAATCTTTATACGTACTTCCCTGAACAATTGGGAATAAAGTTTGATCGTATCCGTAAAGTGGCGGTGTTTCCCCAAAATGTTTAATACACCTGTCCAGCCAGCGATGCGTCATATGCATCGATCTTTTGGCATAATTATAGTCACATGGATAAGGTGTACACTCATCAAAAGCCATAATAATATCGGCTCCGATCTCACGTTGAATTTCCATTACATTTTCTGGCGTAAAAACATGGTAAGAACCATCGATATGAGATTTAAACTTAACACCTTCTTCTTTAATCTTTCTTCTTCCTGAAAGCGAATATACCTGATAACCACCACTGTCGGTAAGGATATTACGATCCCAATTCATAAACTTATGAAGCCCGCCTGCTTTTTTAAGAATGCCGGTTTTAGGACGTAAATAAAGATGATACGTATTTCCTAAAATTATATCTGGATTAATTTCTTGCTTCAATTCGGTTTGATGTACTCCTTTAACAGAGGCTACAGTTCCTACAGGCATAAAAATTGGGGTTTCTATAACTCCATGATCTGTAGTTATCTTACCGGCTCTGGCTTTACTGGCAGGATCGGTCTTTAAAAGTTCAAATTCCATAAATTTTTTTAATGGCAGCAAAGATACTTAACATTTCTGCAAATTAAAGTATTAAGATATTCCAAAAATAAAATGTAAATTTAACACTTATATTAAATACTCCTTCCCTTTAGTTTTGAGAAAGCATAATATTAGCTTATTTTAGCAAGAAATATTCACAACAATAACTATATAATGGCAAACATTGAAGAATTAAAAAGTTTTGCTACCCAAGTACGCAGGGATATTGTAAGACAGGTTCATAAAGTAAATTCTGGGCATCCAGGAGGTTCTCTTGGGTGCACCGAATTTTTTGTAGCACTTTATCAGGAAATAATGGATCACGATCCTAGTTTTAATATGGACGGAATTGGCGAAGATATTTTCTTCCTTTCTAACGGACATATTTCTCCCGTTTTCTACAGTGTACTTGCACGTAGCGGATATTTCCCTATTGAAGAGTTAGGAACTTTCAGAATGATCGATTCTCGCCTGCAAGGACATCCAACAACCCACGAGGGTCTTCCAGGAATAAGAGTTGCCTCTGGATCTTTAGGCCAGGGTATGTCTGTAGCTTTGGGTGCTGCACAGGCAAAAAAATTAAATAAGGACAGTAAGCTCGTTTACTCCCTTCATGGAGATGGTGAACTACAGGAAGGACAAAACTGGGAAGCTATCATGTATGCCGGAGCAAAAGGTGTGGATAATATCATCTCTACGGTAGATGTGAACGGCCAGCAAATTGATGGTAGTACAGATACCGTACTGAACATGGGAGATCTAAAAGCAAAATTCTTGGCTTTTGGATGGGATGTCTTAGAAATTGCTGAAGGAAATAATATCGAAAAAGTAATCGAAGGACTTAAAGAAGCTAAAGAACACACCGGCAAAGGAAAACCTGTTTGTGTTTTACTTACTACTGTGATGGGTAACGGAGTAGACTTTATGATGGGCACACACGAGTGGCATGGTAAAGCTCCAAACGATGAACAATTAGAAAGTGCGCTTGCACAGAATCCGGAAACTTTAGGCGATTACTAAATCCTCATTTCCAAAAAAGAATACAATGAAGAAATACACTTATACAGAAAAACAAGATACAAGAAGTGGTTTTGGAGCAGGGCTTGCAGAGCTTGGTAAAACCAACGAGAAAGTAGTTGCACTTTGTGCCGACCTTACCCCCTCCTTAAAAATGGCCGACTTTATCGAAGCTAATCCAGAGCGTTTTTTCCAAACAGGAATCGCAGAAGCGAACATGATGGGCATGGCGGCAGGATTGACTATTGGTGGCTATATTCCTTTTACCGGAACTTTTGCCAACTTCTCTACCGGTCGTGTTTATGACCAAATTAGACAGTCTATCGCATATTCAGGAAAGAACGTAAAAATTTGCGCATCTCACGCTGGGTTAACCTTAGGTGAAGATGGGGCAACCCACCAGATTCTTGAAGATATCGGACTTATGAAAATGTTACCGGGGATGACGGTGATCAATCCTTGTGATTATAACCAGACTAAAGCAGCAACAATTGCTATTGCTGAATATGAAGGACCGGTATATCTGCGTTTTGGTCGTCCAAAAGTACCAATATTTACTCCAGTCGATCAAAAATTTGAAATTGGTAAAGCTATTATGCTTAATGAAGGTACTGATGTTACTATCATTGCTACTGGACACTTGGTTTGGGAAGCGATCAAAGCCGGTGAAGCTTTAGAAGAAAAAGGTATTAGTGCTGAAATTATCAATATTCACACTATAAAACCACTCGATGAAGAAGCGATCATTAAATCAGTTAAGAAAACGGGATGTGTAGTTTCTGCTGAAGAACACAACTTCCTTGGTGGTTTAGGGGAAAGTGTAGCCAGAACTTTAGCTGAGCATCAACCTGCTCCACAGGAATTTATCGCTACAAAAGATACTTTTGGTGAAAGCGGTACTCCTGAACAGTTAATGGAAAAATATGGTCTAAATGCCGAAGCTATTGTAGCTGCTTCTGAAAAAGTCATAAAACGTAAATAAAAGCTAAAAAACGTTAAATAAATATAAAACAAAGCCTTTTAAAATGATTTTAAAAGGCTTTGTTTTTTTATACCAAAATTTTACCGCTTAAATTGCGTTTTATAACTAACTAATAATTTATATCATGAAAAAAGTTTTAATCATTATGTTGTGCCTTGCCACTACTGGAATATGGGCACAATCAACCGAATTTGGTATTAAAGGAGGTTTAAATTATGGATCTACCGGAGATATCGATAACTTTTCAGACGCAAGGGAGGACTTCCCAGATATTACCAATGGAGAAAGAAAAGCAGGTTACCATTTTGGAATATTCGCAAATTTTGGAATTTCTTCATTTTTCATCCAACCAGAACTTGTTTATACCAAACTAACTACAGATTATGGGGCTTTCGACTATAACCTGGACAAAATAGATTTACCCTTATTATTAGGTGTCGATATTCTTGGCCCGTTAAATATTAAAGCCGGCCCTTCATTTCAGTATATCACCAATAACGAGATCGAAAATGGCTCTTTTAAAATTAGCGATGTAGAAAACGATCTTACCGTTGGCTATCAATTGGGAGCCGGTTTAAATTTAGGCAATTTAGGGATCGATGTAAGATATGAAGGTGCATTTACAGACAATACTGCTTTTAGAGAAGAGGCCAGCAATAACTTCGGTATAGACTCCAGGCCTTCGCAATGGATCCTTAGTTTATCCTTAGCACTTTAAAATAGTCACAAAGCAATGTAATAGCAGAAAATCAAGAATCGTAGAGTGACAATGAAGTATGAACTGGAAACGTTTTTTTATAAATAAAAGGCATTGTGATAATCCTCATGCCAGAGCATTATAAGCCTGTGCAAGTATCAATAAAAAAGCTCCTTTTAAAAAACTAAAAGGAGCTTTTTTATTGGTGAAACATATATTATTCTTCTTCTACCGGCTGAAAATAATCAGCATCCAGATAATTAGGTGTACCATTATTATTAGTATCTGGAAAAGTTATAGTACCATCGGCATTGATAATGATTTCACGCCTTGTTGCTAAACCATCTCCGTCATCATCTGGATCGGAGTGATTTGGCAACCCATTTTCATCAGTATCATCATCATATACATCTCCATCTCCATCAACGTCTTCCATCCAGCTTGGAACACCATCCCCATCATGATCAGCTTCATTAACATTCAATAAATGAAATGTAAAAATTAATGGACTATAAGCCTTTCCCCCTTTTGGAGTATTAAAATACCCCAATCCAGAAGGAGTAAATAAAGCACCTATTCCATAATCGTTAGACCATTCTATCGTATTATCGGGATTTACACTATAATTTGAAGCGCTTTTAAATTCAGTTAAAGATTCTCTAAAAGCTGGGATTACTCCCCCTTCTCTATAAAGTTGTCGTTGCCCTACACTATTAAAGTTTGCGTAAAGATAACCAATGAGATCAAACCAAACTGGTGAATTAATATTATTATCAAAAACCTCAGCATTCAGCAATTCTCCTTTATACCTTACGTAGGTAGAATCTGTAAAATGTGGTTTTTCCCCTACACCTTCTCTAACCTTTAGCACATAAAGATTATAATCTATTTCAGTTTCATTCACCTTATAAGTCACTTTTTTCGTCTCCAAAAGCGGTGATTCCAAAATAGATTTTTTATCACTGTTTTCTCCAGCAATGGTATCAAACACAATATTATAATCAAAATCTGGAGTGGGATTTTCAAATTCCTCGTAATTATAAAAATGCGTTGTTAAATATTCTACAATACTATCATCATCTATTACGGCCTGTTCCCGCTCATCCCTCAGTTCTACCGGCTCAACTCCGCCATCATCATCGTCATTACAGCTAGTGAAAATAAGGCCGGCCAAAGCAATTCCGGCTAAAAAATATTTGTTTAATCGCATTGTCTCGTTTTTTAAGGGCGCAAGATACAATAATCTTGTATTTTTGTTTATGATTATAGAACAGTTTTAAGGACCATTTATTATGAGAGTTGATAAATTTTTATGGAGTGTACGGTACTTTAAAACCCGAAGCATTGCCACCAATGCCTGCAAACAAGGCAAGGTTAAAATGAACGCTAGTAACATGAAACCCTCTAAAGAGGTTTTTCCCGGTGATAGATTGCTAGTACGAAAAAATCAGATAGACTATCAGTTAGAGGTATTAGACCTTCCACCCAGCCGGGTAGGCGCAAAACTGGTCACTATTTATATACAAGACCACACGCCAAAAGAAGCTTTTGAAAAATTAGACCTCCTACTCCTAAAATATTCTAAAGAGTATTACCGAAAAAAAGGAACCGGAAGGCCTACAAAAAAAGACCGCCGGGACATCGAAGACTTGTTTGATAATGCCGGTGATACTGAAAATAAAGATCAAAATACTTAATCGCGTTTACATGAAAGAAAAGGTTCAGATTTTAAATCATGCTGAAATCGCTCAAAAAACCAAGCGTATCGCATTTCAGATCTACGAAAATAATATTAATGAAAAAGAGATTGTTCTTGCCGGTATTGCCCGTAAAGGTTTTAAACTGGCAAAAAGAATCCAGGCCGAATTAGAAAAAATTTCCCCGCTTCAAATTATTCTTTGTGAGGTAAAAGTAGATAAAAAACATCCGTTGAATACTATAACCACCTCTATTCCACCAGAAAAGTATAGCAATAAATCGATTGTTCTGGTAGACGATGTTTTAAACTCGGGCACCACCTTAATCTATGGCGTACGCCACTTTTTAGACGTACCGCTAAGACAATTTAAAACAGCCGTACTGGTTGACCGTAATCACAAAAAATATCCTGTAAAAGCCGATTTTAAAGGTATCTCTCTATCTACTTCTTTAAACGAAATGGTGAAGATCACTTTTGAAGAAGGGAATGACAGGGCCGAGCTTGTTTAATCGAGCTTCGCTTTTATTTTTTCCAAAATCATTGTGGGTGTGGCATGATCTACATCCACAATGATTTTAGATTGATTATAATAATATGCTCTTTCAAAAAGATGTTTTCTTATAAACTCTTCCAACTGCTCTTTTGTATCAAGGTGACTAATTACTGGGCGGTGTACTTTTTCTAAAAACAATCGTTGCGTTAATTGTTCTACCGAGGCTTTTAAATACACAGTTATATTTTCAGGATCTGCTTTTATCAATTCAAAGTTATTTCCGTAGCATGGCGTTCCACCTCCAAGTGAAATAATCATATCTGAATTTGAAGCCAAAATATCCTTTAAAACGTCATTTTCCAGTTTCCTAAAATATAATTCTCCTTTTTTTTGAAAAATTTCATGAATACTGGTGCCTTCCATAATTTCAATCTGATCGTCCATATCAACATAGGGGTAACCCATTGAATCAGAAAGCATTTTACCGATAAGGGATTTTCCAGATCCCATATAACCATTCAGGAAAATTTTCATAGTCTAGCCGTTTTTTTCAAGTTAATTTTTACTGAAAGCAAATTTAATTTAAAATAAGCTTGAAAAATAAAAAATTGATTATATATTTGCACCCGCATTCGCAAAACGACGGATGTATAATTTAATGATCTGGTAGCTCAGTTGGTAGAGCATCTCCCTTTTAAGGAGAGGGTCCTGGGTTCGAGCCCCAGCCAGATCACTTTTTGTTCTTATTTTTTATTTAATATATTTTTGATCTGGTAGCTCAGTTGGTAGAGCATCTCCCTTTTAAGGAGAGGGTCCTGGGTTCGAGCCCCAGCCAGATCACTAGATATGGATGGGTGAGAAGTTTATCTTGAGCGAAGCCGAAAGAAGCCCCAGCCAAATCACCTTTTTATTTTGAAGTTCTCCACTTTTTTGAAGATATTAAAGCCCGTTAAATTTTTAATGGCGCATTTGCCCAGGTGCTGGAATTGGTAGACAGGCATGGTTGAGGGCCATGTGTCCATTAGGGCGTATGGGTTCGACTCCCATCCTGGGCACTTTACACTTCACAACCTACTCAAAATCAAGTTTTTAAAAAATCATTAGTCAACATTTAGTCAACGGAATAAATTTTACATTTTTTTAGCTCCGATAAAGCGAAAGTTGAGATTCAAGAGTAATAATCAGTTTATTTATATATTATCAATCAAATTATTTTCTAAGCAGTGTAATCAAAAGTGTTTCTGGAACTATCTTTATCATTTAAAATGATTTGTTGAATATTTACCGTTGCAACGGTAAAAAGATATAGTAGTCTTTCATATCAACGCCAAATCATACTTAATACGTCTATACAACGGTACTGCAACGGCTGCCGTTACAACAGCTATAATTTGACAAAAACCTTTTTAAAGCTATAATCTTTTAATCCTATTGAAAATCTTTGAGTTTGTAAATCTCTAGATCAGTTTTTAATCTTCTGTTTATGAAATGCCTTAAGTTTCTTTCCTTTTTAAATTCGCTATCATTTTTCAATTTGACCATATCTATAGCATAGATAGCTTTAATTCTATAACAATTCCCAAGATCTATAAGATAAACTTTCTTTAACATTTGACTGAAATCCACATTTGCATCATCGCAAAATGAAACCTGAATTTTCGTATTTAAATCTTTCTCATTCTCAATCATTTTTCTAACAACTCTAAGAATAACATTTTTCAGAGACTCTTTTTCTCGTTTAAGAAATTTTTCATTCTTACATTCTTTAAAATGTTCAACAATTTTGTCTAAGATCATTTTGTGTGACATCTTATGCCCCCACTCAAAATGTATATATTTTTTTTTGATGATAACTTTATTTGCTATATAAAGTATAAAGTGTGCTTCAGGATTCTCAATTGACTTTGGGATGATATTGGTCAATGGAATGTTATGTAGCATTCGATATTCAGTTAAAAATTCGTATTCATTTTTTCCTATATAATCCCAATTTGAACCAAATCCAATTCTATAATTATAGTAAAGCAATAAAACTTCCTCGTTAGACAACTGTGCTCTTAAAGTATTAAGCATATTATCTAATTGCTCTTTGGATATCAGCTTATTTTTATAGCTAGTATCCAAAAATTTCACAGTTTGATATAAATGACGATAATAATGTGCTAATCGCGAAGCGTGCCCTGAAAATGGAATAAACCTAAAAGAAACATCTCTTTTTTTCTGATGTGTTTTATAACAATAGAGTACTTTTTGTCCTTTGTGTCTTCTAATTCTTTTACGTATTTCATTTAAAAATCTAGAAATAATTTCTACATCCGATTTTTCTATATTAGAACCATATATATTTCTAGAATTAGTACCCCAGAAAAAAATTTTGTAAGCTAGTTCATTTACTTGATAATTTTTAAGTTTTTTATCTAATAATTTTTTATTCAATAACGCTACGAAATAATGTGTATAATGAAAGTCTTTTTCAATTAATAGAAAAACTTTTCTACCTCTAGCTTCGCACTCCTTAACCTCACCTTCATTACTTGCTTTGAAAGAAATCTCTTCTAAGTTTTCCAAAACTTCTTTATAGCTATTTGTTTTCTTCCATTCATAATTGGTCAAAATTCCAGAGACTAAAAAATTTAATGCAAAAGAAAAATTTTCATCATTTACTTTACCATTATCTACATCATATTTCACTACTGTATTGTTCCTATATGTGTTAATACTTAAATCCTTAATATTTCCTATATGAATATCTAACATCTTATAAAAATGATCCGTAACAGACTGATTATCAAACTGATTTCGAATAGATTCATTAGATTGATACTGCACGTAAAACGCTAAAAAAGTCAAAAATGCCGCAATTAATGCTATAAATGGACTTAAATAAGCTCCAAATGATTGGGCAATTTCCTTGTATTTTACAAAATTATACTCTGGTATCAGAGCAGGTCTATTTACGATAAAGGGCATAAATAATCCGAGAACAAGAAGAAATAAAATACTTATTATTACTATGATAAATATCTTTTTTTTTCTATAAGAAAAGTTGAAAAATTCTTTCATTATTGTGATTTACACCCCATTCAAAAAAGTAGCAATGAAGTCTTGTATTTTATTTGTTATTCGGGTGCTTATACTTTCTCTTTGCAATACACTCGGTTGTTTCTCTAATGCTTCTAAGATTTCATCCTCTGTTGCCATTCTTCCGGTAAAAAGAAAGTCACTAATTATTCTTTCTACTTTCTCCTGATCCAGATTTTCATTTGAAGTTAAATCTCTCATTGCAGATTTAGTTTCTTTTTGCCAAAAACGACTAAATTCATCCTCTACATTATCATCATTTTCGATTGCCGGTAGATTATTATAAATAAACTTTTGAATAAGTTCTTTTTTACTCCTAAGCTCGGCTTCGCTAGAAACCATATCAATTATTTCCTTTTCTTTACGTTTTTGATCTTTCTCTGGAGCATCTTTAAGTTCAGCAAGCAATTTTAAAATGTAGGTCACATTAACTTCATCCCGATGAATAAGTTCTAATTCGAAATCAATTTCATCTAATATCGATACATTTTCTTTTTGGGTATCAGATTTTATTTTGTCATAAAGATCTAGATATTTACTGGAGTAGTCTGCAAACTCCTGCTCCTTCATATAAATATCGTCAAAGCTAAAGTCTGTAAATGAACCCAGGATATTTTTTATACGCATTATTTCCCGAAAAGCCTTTGCAAATAGCAGCTCTTCTTCTTCATCATTCAAATCGTTTACACTATCAACGGTTGGTGCAATTTGCATTAGCTTTTTATAAGCTTCGTTAAATTCCCGAACATAATCCTCATAAGGTGCTACTAAAATGGTCTCCTTTGCATTTTTATCAGAAAACAAACCTATGGCTTCATCTGTAGCTTTTTTAAGGTTTCTGAAGGCTAAAATATTTCCTTGCGACTTCTTCTCATTTAATATCCTATTCGTTCGAGAAAACGCCTGTATTAAACCGTGATATTTTAAGTTTTTATCTACATAGAGCGTATTTAAGGTTTTGCTATCAAAACCCGTCAAAAACATATTGACCACCAATAGAATATCAATTTGTCGATTACGCACTCTCTTAGAAATATCCTTTTTATAATTTAAAAAGGCTTGCCCATCTTTCGCAGAATGTTTAGCTCCGAATAATTTATTATAATTATCAATATATTGATCTAACTTGTCGCGATGTGGGAGCTTATAAGTTGCTTCTGGTTCAGCTGCCATGCTATAATCCTCATTAGGGATCATGCCATCAGCATTTTTATCTTCTTCATTTGGGGCAAACGAAAATATGGTAGCAACTCTCAAATTATGTTGACCTTCTTCCCTTTTCTTTTGAAATAGATCATAGTATTTCACCAAAACATCTACACTACTCACACAAAACATCGCGGTAAATGTTTTGTTATGTGTTTTTCTGTTGTGATTAGCCAGGATGTAATTGGTAACCGTTTCTATATATTCATCGCTTTCATAAACCTCCTTTTTATCGATTCCCTCAACCTTTAAATCTTCTATCTCCTCCTTTTGTTTAAAAACATTATAATATTCAATCGAAAACTTAAGTACATTTTCATCTCTAATCGCATCGGTAATTACATATTTATGCAGGCATTCATCAAAAAGCATTTGCGTAGTGTACTTTAAACTATTGTCCCGATGCGCATTTTTCACAAAAATAGGTGTCCCGGTAAACCCAAAAAGCTGATGATTAGTAAAGAAATTGGTTATTCTTTTATGCGTTTCTCCAAACTGACTGCGATGACATTCATCGAAAATAAAAACGATTTTTTCGTCTTTTAATCGTTCAATTTTAGATTTAAACCTTGCTTTAGAAATTGCCGTGTTCAATTTCTGAATGGTCGTAATCATTAAAGGCCGGCTATCATCTAAAAATTGATTCACCAACATTTTGGTATTTTCTGTACCGTCTATACTGTCTTTATCAAAAGCTCTAAACTCTTTTACAGTTTGATCGTCTAAATCCTGACGATCTACCACAAAAACCACCTTTTTTATTTTTGGATTCTGCGTTAGAATCTGGCTGGCTTTAAAAGAGGTAAGCGTTTTCCCAGAACCCGTAGTATGCCAGATATACCCATTTTTGCTTGTATCCTTAACCCTTTTTATGATAGCTTCTACCGCATAAAACTGATAAGGGCGCAAAATCATTAAAAGCCTATCGCTTTCATGTAAAACGATATATTTGGTAATCATTTTAGCAATATGGCAGGGCTCTAAAAATACATTGGCAAAATGCGTAAGCTGAGTAATATTGGTGTTGCTCTCTTTACTCCAAAAGAAAGTTTGTTTAAAGCTATTCTTAGGATTATTTGCGTAGTATTTTGTATTTACGCCATTGGAGATCACAAAAACTTGAATATACTGAAAGAGTGCGCTATTTGAAGCAAAAGAATCTTTCTGATATCGCTGAATCTGGCTAAAGGCTTTTTTGAGTTCGATCCCTCTTCTTTTGAGTTCGATCTGAACCATTGGCAAGCCGTTGATTAACAAGGTTACATCGTAACGATTTTCACGCTTTCCATTGACAGTGATTTGATGCGTTACCTGAAATTCATTTTGACACCAAAAATCCTGATTAATAAACTGGATATAGGATTTCTCGCCATTATCGCGCTGTAACACAAATTTATCCCGAAGCGTTTTCGCCTTATCGAAGATATTCCCTTTACTAAGGTGAATAAGAATTTTGTTAAACTCCTCTTTAGAAAAACTGGTTTTATTATGTTTTTCAAGCTGAGATTTTAGATTATCGAGTAAATCCTTTTCTGTACGAATAAGAATAGGTTGATGCCCTAAACTATCTAATTGCGACAATAAATCGTTTTCTAAAACTTGCTCTGGTTGGGTGGTCATAAATTAACATTAGACTCAGTCAATTATAAGGACTAATGAATGTAAATTTATAAAAATTAAAGTAAATATTTATTCTGATTCCTTCCAGGGGTTTTTGATACTGTAGGATACCCCTAATCCAAACCAAGGTCTATTATCATAATTCCAGCTATTGTTTTTAGTTCCAAATCCAAAATCCCATCCTAGATAGGCTCCCACTCGAAAATTATATATAGATACCATCAACCCTCCACCTGTACTAAAATATCCGATAGATTTTGTACTATCATCCATAATAGGATCAGAACTTACTGTTGTATTATTTTTATCTAAATCAACAGTCCCTAAACTGAAAAATGGCCCAACATTTAATGAAACATTCGCTAATTTCACAAAGCCTTGATGTCTCTCATAGCGTGCTCTATACTTTCCTATTTTATAGCTACTAAAAATACCAAGATTTAAGTCTCCCTCAATCTCTTGGTCAACTGAAATATTATTTTTGGTATAACCAGGACGCATCTTCAGTGGAATTGTAACAGCCCCAAATTCCCAACCGGTTTCTTTAAATTCGATAAATTCTCTGTTTTTGAGTTCCAAAACATAGTCTGCATTTCTGTCGTATTTATTAACCAAATAATAATCAATGGTTTTTCCGTCGTATTTAAATACTTCAATAACTTTATTTGAATTTTTGTAAAAATCTGGTTGTTCTTTTATTTCCCAAACTTCACATCTCCAAAGATTATAAAAAGTAGATTCATTTAGAATTTGGCTTTTAATACTTTCAGAATAACTTGTGTCACATTCTAATGTTCTTTCAATAATTTTAATTTTTTTTCCTGCGGGAACTACCACATTATCATTGAGCCAATAGTTTACATGTATTTTCGTTTTGTCCTCCTCATCAATATAGAAATTTGCTTTTCCTTCCAACGATTCTATATTTAAAGTTAGTTTTTTATCTACCTTAATTGAATCATTTTTACCTGCTTTTCTTCCGCTTATTATTTTAATTGATTGCTGTTTACCGCCTGAAGAGTTTTTGTATTCTGTAACAATATTTATTGAGTCGTTTTCTAATACGTTTACTGTACAATCTTTTATATTTTTTGTAACCTTTAACTTATATCCTGAGGGAATTTCAACACTATTCAGAGTAGTGTAGGTTTGACCATAAAAGGAAATTGTAGAAAAGATTAAAACAATAAAAACGAAAGACTTCATGATTTTGATTTTAAGTTAGTTACTTTAAAGTTAACTCAAAATCCTATAAAAAAAATACCCACTGTTAGGTATATTACATCGCTCTATTTCTTTAAAATTCTCTAATTCATAGCCAGACATGGTTTGATTTTCTACACAAACATTTGCTGCAACAAGCCTTTTTTAAAGTCTTGAGTTTTGGTAATGGCGGTGCTTACCGTATCTATTTTAGCATCGAATGCCAATAAAAACATAGCTATCTTGGTTTGTTCTTCTTTGCTCGGTATTTGTATTTTAATACGTTTCAAGCGACCAACAGAGATACCAAGAACTTTAGTTCCCTGAGCCTCAAACATAACTTGTTTACGATGAAACCAGCTCTGAACATATTGCCCTAAAAATCCTTCTGAAAATTGAATTTTTGGTCGAGCTAAAATAGTATGTAACCCAGCTAAAACTTTCAAGTCACCAATATTCTTAACCTCAATTGATTTCCCTATATCATTGTAGTCCTCTGAAGCATCTGCTAAAATCAAATCACCATCTTTACAATAATTCTCAATTTTTATTTTACTTAAATCTACATCCTGATTAACGTAAGGAACTTCATCACACTCAACATCTACCAAAGCTTTGTACTTCGTATGAATGTCTCCATAGTGTATATTTTTTACTTCTCCTTTTTCTTCATTCATTTTATCTCGGGAAAATGAATTGGTAGAAAAGAACTCAAAAACATCCCCCAACTTCTTCTCTTCCCATTCCGGAAAATCATTCCCATTTTGATCTTTAAAACGAAGTTGTTGCGAAAAGAGTTGTTGCATCATCCCTTTTTTATAGGCTTGCAATAATTCTTTTTTTCGCTTTAGCTGATTGATTTTTTCATCTACTGCCGATAAAAAGGAAGCTATTTTTTGTTGTTCTGCAACTGCGGGTGAATAGAGCTTAATATTTTTCACATCATCCGAACTAACGTTTGCTTGATTACCAGTACCTCCTTTTGACTCATTAAAAAAACTATAGTAGAATTTATCAGTCTTTAAAAGATATGATATAAATAAAGAATTCTCTTTTTTTCCTCTTAATAGAACCAATCGTTGGTTTAAAAGAAATTTATTGCTCTCTGGTATATTTACAGAATAGCCGTAGTCTCTTTTACCGACAGTTCCTGTTAAAGTTAATACTACATCGTTTTGTTTAAGTAGGAATTTTTTGCTCTTTTCATTAATAGAATTTACAAAAGATGGATTTCTATCTAACAGAAGTTCATTTTTATAAACATTGGACATTTTCACTATCTGATAATCCTCAAGTTCAGAAGACATGTCTCCACTTTTGAATGCATATCCTGCTTGAAAATGAGCTAAGTTCTTTAACTTTTGCTTATCCCATTCATCTTTAAACTCCGGAAACCTTAACTTCGGCATACTTCGACTTCGCTCAACAGAACCTTTCTTTTCTTTAGTTTCCATCATTAAAAAGGCGTTTTAATCTTTAACTCTTTACAGAATTCAGCAATCGTGCTATCGGTTTGTTGTATTTCGGTTTCCAAAGCTTTTAGTTCTTTTGCAACGGCTTCGATATCTACCGGTTCTTCTTCTTCAAACGTATCTACATAACGTGGGATATTTAAGTTATAATCGTTTTCTTTTATTTCTGCTAAAGAAGCGCAGTAACTAAATTTATCAAGTTCCTTTCGTTCGGTATAGGTATCCACAATTTTTTCAATATGTTCCGGTAACAACACATTGTCTTTCCCTTGCTTTTCAAAGCCTTTACTGGCATCAATAAACAAAACATCATCATCGATCTCTCTACATTTTTTAATCACCAAAATACAGGTAGGGATGCCCGTACCAAAAAAGATATTTGCCGGTAAGCCAATCACCGCATCGATATAATTACGGTCTTCAATAAGATATTTACGTATATGCCCTTCGGCTGCTCCTCTAAACAACACCCCGTGCGGTAAGACGGTGGCCATAATACCGCTTTCGTCCAAATGATGAATCATATGCTGTACAAAGGCAAAATCGGCTTTACTTTTTGGGGCTAACTTCCCGTATTGGCTAAAACGATCGTCACTAGAGAATACGCCCTTGGCACTCCACTTTGCTGAAAATGGAGGATTGGCAACAATAGCTTCAGCCTGTACGTCTAAATGCTGCGGTTCTTCTAAAGTATCTTCCTGTTTAATATCGAATTTAGAGAAATGCACATCGTGCAAGATCATATTCATTCGGGCTAAGTTATAGGTCGTTCTATTAAGTTCCTGTCCATAAAAATAACCTACATCTTCTACTTCTTTGGCTACCCGTAATAACAACGAACCCGAACCACAAGTAGGATCATACACCGATTTGATACGTTTTTTACGTGAGGTAACGATCTTAGCTAAAATGGTTGATACTTGTTGAGGCGTATAGAATTCGCCTGCTTTTTTACCCGCATTCTCGGCAAATTGACCGATTAAATATTCGTACGCATCTCCCAACACATCACTTTCTGCATTTTCTAACTGAAAATCGATTTGATTTAAATGCGCTAAGATTTTAGCGATGAGTTCGTTTTTTGCTTTTACGGTTCGCCCTAATTTAGAAGAGGTAAGATCAAGATCTTCAAACAGACGCACAAAATCGTCTTCGCTATCGGTACCCATGGTACTCTGCTCGATATTATTTAGAATATGCTCTAGATCTTCTAAGATAAAAAACTGGGTAGCTTCTTGATTTTCGTTGGTTGCTATACCGGTAAGATTTGCCCCTTTATTGGCAATACTGGTAAACAATTCTGAAGGTTTTAGAAAATAGCCAATATTCTTGATACAGGCTTTTTTAATGGCTTCGATATACACTTTCCCCTCTTCTGAATTTTCGTCGATCTCGGTATATTTAAGTCCGTCAGGTTCTAAGATACGATCGGCATAAATATGAAGTTTTTCAGATAAGTATTTAAAAAAGATGAATCCTAAGATATAATTACGGTAATCGTCGGCATCCATTTTACCACGTAACAAATTGGCTATAGCCCATAATTGTTTTTCGAGTGCTTTTTTTTGGTCTTCAGACATGAATTTTTTTGTTGGTAAGAAAAGTTGTGTAGCCAAATATAAGAATCTTCAAATAAGACAAAGCAATTTATTTACTAACCCTTAGTTTGATCTAAGAAAATTTCGGAGACTGAGTGAAATCTTGGCAAAAGATTTTGTATCGAAGTTTCCATTTTGGTAGCATTTCGATACAAATTTTCCTTGAAAATTCAATCAATGATCCAAAATGCCTGCAAAAACTTTTATATCGAACTCAGGTAACTAGGCATTCGATAGCGACAAAATCTCACTTTCTAAAAAAACCGCTATAATTTTTATAAAATCATAATTTCAGGAGAATTAGAGAACTTAAAGCATGGGAGGCTCCCCCGCAATCCCTTCATTCATTTTACAGAACACCTAAAATAGTTTTTTACTACTAACTATTTTACTTAAATAAATTACACTCTCAAAATTTATAGGGTATTGTAATCAGCAGTGATTACCGTTGCTAATTCACGAAAGCTATTATATTTGCGCTCTGAACATTTGATATGCCTAAAACCTTATTATTAATTTGCTTATTTCTACCCTGGCTATTAAGTGCCCAACTGGTTAATATAGAAACTCAACGTATCCAGTCTGATTCCACTCAATTTGTGCTTAATGCCGATTTTGGTTTTGATCACTCTAATAATGATGGTGTTACAGTGAATCAGATTCAGGCAACTATCACTACCCAAATTCGGTCCAAAGACCTTAAGAAAACCTACCTCCTGCTAGGGAATTATAATCTCGTTGATGCCGATGAAGGAAACTTACAAAACTCCTGGTTTCTACATGGAAGGTTTAACTATAGTATTGATAAACTTATAAAATTGGAAGCTTTCCTACAGGGACAATACAACCAACTACTGGTGGTGCGACAAAGAAATCTTATTGGTGCTGGTGTACGCTTTAATTGGATTGACCGTAAAAACTTTACTGGACATTTAGGCAATAGCTATATGTACGAAGTGGAATATAATGATACACTAAGAAGTAAAAGCTATAATCATAGAAATAGTACCTATATTAGTTTTTCCTACACCTCTTCATCCCGCAATTTTATGCTCACCAATACTTTTTACTATCAGCCGTTGTATAGAAATCTTGATGATTATCGACTACTCGAACAATTTAGATTCGACTTTCCCTTAAACAAATGGCTTAAATTCTTTGCGGTTTATGACTATTATTTTGATAATGAAACACCATTAAATACTAAAGAATATACCTCGAAACTTCAAATGGGATTTGGGATAAGTATTTAAAAAACGCTGTTCCATAGTGATTAAAAATCGACAATTATATCATTTTTTTTATTTTGTTTAACCAATTAATCTCTAGATTAAACATTTTAACTTTTCTATATATAAATTACAGGTTCTATTTCTTTAGATTTGTTAAGTATCATAGGTTATATGGAATTAATTAAGCAAAACTTTAGCATTAAAGATCTCGAAAATCTTAGCGGTATTAAGGCTCACACGATAAGAATGTGGGAAAAGCGCTATAATATTTTAACACCGGAACGTACCGACACCAATATTAGAATGTACGACAGTTCCAGTCTGCAAAAAATATTGAACATCGCTTTTCTTAACGAGAATGGATATAAGATTTCACGGATTTCAAAACTAAGCGAAGAAGAAATTACCGCAATGGTTCATCGTATCACTTCCAGTATTAGTGACGAAAACAGGGCGATCAATCAGTTTAAGATGGCCATGATGAATTTTGACGAAAGTCTTTTCGACAAAACCTATAAAGCTTTACTCGAAAAAAAGACGTTTAAAACCATCTTTAACAATATCTTTCTTCCGCTTTTAAATGAGGTGGGAATGCTTTGGCAAACTGATACCATAAAACCTATTCACGAGCATTATATCGTAGATTTAATAAAGCAAAAACTTTATATAAATATTGTAGAGATAAAAAGCAGTAAAAAACCCATTAAAGATGATCTGTTTATTCTTTTTCTGCCAGAAAACGAAATTCATGATATCGGGATCTTATATATACAATACCTGCTGTTGCATTCCGGATATCAAACCATCTTTCTGGGGCCAAGTTTACCCCTTTCCAACATGAAATTTTTATTAGAACGTTATCCTAATGTGCGTTTTTTAAGTTACTGCACCATTGCACCTGTGAATATGCAGGATTTTATTAATGAATTTCAGGAAATTATTTGTGATGGCCGCCAGTATGAACTCAATTTATTTGGTCATAAAGCAAATATGCTCAAAGATTCCCCATTACCCGAAAATATTAAAATATACCGCGATTTAAATAATTTTATAAAGACCATCTAAAAATGAAGCAAAAAATAAGTATTATCGGCTCTGGGTTTGCTTCACTCGCGGCCTCGTGTTACCTGGCTAAAGAAGGTTATGATATCACGATCTATGAAAAAAACAGCGAGGTTGGCGGTAGAGCAAGACAGTTAAAAAAAGAGGGATTCACTTTTGATATTGGCCCTACCTGGTACTGGATGCCTGATGTTTTTGAACGCTTTTTTGCTGATTTTGGTAAAAAACCGGAGGATTATTACCAGTTGATCAAACTCAATCCTGCCTACAGGGTATATTTTGAAAAAGGTCATTATATAAGTATTGAAGATAGTCTTGAAAAAATTTATGCTGCTTTCGAAAAAGAAGAGCCTGGTAGTTCTAAAGCTTTAAAGAAATTTATTAAAGAAGCCCGGGAAAATTATGACATTGCTATAAAAGATGTGGTATACCGCCCCGGCGTTTCGCCACTGGAACTGGTTACCCCCCAAACCACAGCCAGGATCGGGCAGTTTTTTAGTACCATCTCCAAAAAGGTCAGGAAAGAATTTAATAATCAAAACCTCATCAAGATTCTTGAATTTCCGGTCTTGTTTTTAGGCGCTAAACCTACAAACACCCCTTCTTTTTACAGTTTTATGAATTATGCCGACTTTGGGTTGGGTACATGGCATCCAAAAGGAGGAATGTACGAAGTAATTCGTGGCATTCAATCTCTAGCCGAAAGTTTAGGCGTAAAGATTAAAACTAATAACACTGTTTCTAATATTAAAGTTGAAAATAATACTGCTAAGGGTTTATATGTTAATGATGAATTTATAGCCACCGATATCGTGCTGAGTGGTGCAGATTATCATCACAGCGAACAATTACTTCCTGAAGAGCACCGCCAATATTCTGAAAAATACTGGGAGAGCCGTACATTTGCTCCTTCCTCCCTACTTTTTTATGTGGGGTTTGATAAAAAATTAAAAGATACGGTACATCATAGTTTGTTTTTTGATACCGATTTTGATGTACATGCACAAAATATATACGATAATCCTAAATGGCCGGAAAACCCGCTTTTCTATGCCAGCTTTCCTTCGGTAACCGATGATAATGTAGCCCCGGAAGGAAAGGAAGCCGGAATTTTTTTAATTCCACTAGCCCCGGATATTGAAGATACGGCGGAATTAAGAGCTAAATATTTCGAGAAAATCATCACTAGATTTGAAACCCTCACCAATCAAAGTGTTAAGAATAATGTTATATTTAAAGAGTCTTTTTGTGTAAACGATTTTAAAGAAGCTTATAATTCGTATAAAGGAAACGCCTATGGGCTCGCGAATACCCTGCTGCAAACAGCTTTTCTAAGACCAAAGCTTAAAAGTAAAAAAGTAAACAACCTGTTTTTTGCAGGACAACTAACGGTACCGGGGCCGGGAGTTCCGCCATCATTGATCTCTGGAAAATTAACCGCCGGGCTAATCACAAAAAATAAAAATTAATGCTATGAAATCTATTTTTGACGTTGTCTCGAGAACGTGCAGTAAAGAAGTTACCAATGCTTACAGTACTTCTTTTTCTTCTGCTACAAAAATGTTAGCTCCCAGCATAAGACAGGACATTTACAACATTTATGGTTTCGTACGCTTTGCAGATGAAATTGTAGACAGCTTTCACGATTATGATAAAGAGAAATTATTCAATGATTTTGAAACCGACCTATACAAAGCTTTAGCTGATAAAATTAGTCTAAACCCTATTCTTAATGCTTTCCAGGAAACCGTGCATAAATACAATATCGATAAAGAATTGTATGTCGCTTTTATGAAAAGTATGCGACTGGACCTTCATAAATCAGATTACCTAAGCATCGAAGAATATAAAGAATATATTTACGGAAGCGCAGATGTTGTTGGCCTTATGTGCCTAAAAGTATTTGTAAAGGGAGATCAAAAAAAGTACGACCAACTTAAAGAGTCGGCCATGAGCCTTGGATCGGCATTTCAAAAAGTGAATTTCTTAAGAGATCTAAAAGCCGATTTTGAGGATCTTAACCGAAGTTATTTTCCTAACACCAATCTTGATCAATTAGATGAAGAAAGTAAAAAAAGAATCATTGCTGAAATTGAAGAAGATTTTAGAAAAGGTTTAAACGGAATAATCCACTTGCCTGTTGAAGCCAAATTTGGCGTTTATACTGCCTATATTTATTACAAAAAATTACTTTACAAATTAAAACAAACCCCATCTTTAGAAATTAAGAAAAAGCGAATTAGGGTATCAGATTATCAAAAAGCAGGATTACTTGCAAAATCTTATATCTCATGCCGACTAAATCTTATATAATTTGTAAATTTAGACTATGATTACACTACTTTGGATCCTCATATTTTTAGCCACTTTTATTGGCATGGAAGGCATGGCCTGGTTTACCCACAAATATATTATGCATGGCTTTTTATGGAGTTTGCATAAAGACCATCATCAAAAAGATCACAGCAGCTGGTGGGAGCGCAACGATCTTTTTTTTGTATTCTACGCTGCCGTAAGTATTGGCTGCTTCCTTTTATGGCGCTATGAAAATGTTTGGTTCACCTTGCCCATTGGTCTGGGAATCTTAGCTTATGGTATCGCTTATTTTAGTGTTCATGATATTTTTATTCATCAACGCTTTAAAATCTTTAGAAACGCCAACAGTACATACGCGAAAGGAATTAGAAGAGCACATAAAATGCATCATAAACATATTGGTAAAGAAGACGGTGAAAACTTCGGGATGCTGTTTGTTCCTTTTAAATACTTCAAAAAATCTAAGTAAACCTAAGCTATGCTAGGCCCTGTATATTTTTATGCGATTGTTGGGGGTGGTCTGGCGGGACTTCAACTGGCCTTACGCTTAAAAGAGGATGTTTTCTTTAAAGGAAAGAAAATCGCCATTATAGATCCCTCATTTAAAATTACTAGAGACAAAACATGGTGTTTTTGGGAAAAAGGACATGGCCGATGGGATGCTTTGATTACTACACAATGGCAAAAAGGAAAATTCATTTCTAATATTGCTGATGAACATTTGGATCTGACGCCATATTCCTATAAAATGCTAGCTTCAGAACGCTTTTTTGAATACGCTCTCGCTGAAATTACTACTTCGGAAGACTTTATTTTAATTGAAGATGAAATTTCAGAAATCGATCCGGTAACCATGAAAGCGATAGGAAAAAACAACACCTATAACGCCACTCATTTTTTCGATAGCCGTATTCCTTCAGAGTATTACGAAACTCAGGATTACACCAGAATCTACCAACATTTTAAAGGTTATCATATAAAATCTGAATCCCCAGTTTTTACGCCCAATCAATTTACTATGATGGATTTTAGATTGAGCTATAAAAACAGTACAAGTTTCACTTACATCTTACCTTTTTCTGAAAATGAAGCGCTGATAGAATACACCTTTTTCACTCCGTATCTTACAGAAGAAACCATCTATGACGAGCAGCTGAAAAAATATATTTCAGAATACCTAAAATTAGATACCTACGAAATTTTAAATAAAGAAAAGGGAATTATCCCCATGACCGATTTTCCTTTTGAAAAAGATAATAGCGCTAAAATCACTAAAATCGGTACTGGTGGCGGATGGGTTAAAGCTTCTACAGGTTACTCATTTAAGCATACCGAAAAAAAGATTTCAAAAATCATCAAAAACATCAAATCTGGTCACAAACCATCAAAAGATCTTTTCCTAAGAAAATATAAATTTTACGATGCTATTTTTTTAGATGTCCTTGCCCGCAGAAATGACAAAGGAGAACAAATTTTCAGCAAATTTTACCAGAAAAATTCGGTTGAAGAAATATTCGCATATTTAGATGAAGAAACCCCTTTCAATGAAGATCTAAAGATTATGTTTAGTCTTTTTGACCCTGAGTTTATCATTTCTTTTTTTAGAAAATTTCGTCTTTAATCCTCCAATAGCTCCTCTAGCGTATTCCTAAAACCTTTGCTATTCCAATCTGCGGCACCTTCTTTTTTAATCACTATCCTACCATTTTTATCGATAAGATAAGAGGTTGGCAGTTTATACCCCTCTAAAGGATCTGGATAATTCGTTTTCATGCGATAGACGGGCATATCATAGCCTTTGGCATTCATAAAGCCCTGGCTGGTTTCTAAATCCTCTCCGCTAATAAAAAGAAAAACTACCCTATCCTTATAATCCTGATAGACTTCTTCCAGACTAGGCATTTCAGCAATACAAGGAGGACACCAGGTAGCCCAATAATTGATTAGAATAACCTTTCCTTTAAATTGGCTAAAGTCAACTTCATTCTTAAATCGGTCTTCCAGAATCCAATTGTAGGATTCGATTTGTGGGCGCTCTTCCACATCGGTCACACTTGGATTTGAAGCTATAAGCTTATTAAAAACTATAGCAATTGGGGTTCTGGTTTGTGGCAAAATCATGGCTATAATAATCACAATCAAAATGATATTTAGCCATTCATTTTTAAAAAGCTTTTTCATAACCCGTAATTTTTAGCAAAAATAACTTAAATAAGAGGATTTTAAGGAATCTCATTGCATTATAAAACGATCTGTTTAAGTAATCTTTAATACTTAGACGGCCAAAACTCCAAATTCTTTCCAGTTTCAGTTTTCATATTTGGATATATAAAAATTGAAAATGATGAAGAAGAAAAGCATGATTTTAGCCGCCAGTTTATTAGCAATTATTACAAGCCTGGTGGTAAGTTTTAGAAAAAAGAATCCAGAGCCAGATATCTTTAGATATCAGATCACCAGCACATGGGACTTACCCGACCAATTAAAAAACACCTCTGGAATCGGCATGATAAATCAGCAAAAGATTGCCTGTATTACAAGGGATAAAGGCAGTATTTATATTTATAATCTGAAAACCCAAAATATTGAAAAGCAAATCAACTTTGGGAATAGTCAAAATTACACCGATATAGAAATTGTAGGCACTACCGCTTTTATCCTTAAAAAAGAAGGTATGCTTATTAAGCTTGAACATTACAAAAAAGATCCCTTAATCACCGAATATCAAATATTCAATGACGCCTCCAGAAATGCCAGTGGCTTAAGTTATGACGCGTCTAGTAACCGATTATTAATCGCTGTGAAGGATGATAAATTTGAGCGTAAAGGAACAAAAGGAATTTATGGATACAGCCTCGCAACGAATAGGATCAATTTTAACCCTGATTACGAAATTGAGCTTAATAGCAGTTTATTTGCTGAAAGAAAAAACCTGAAGGCAGCGCAGCGGTTTTCACCAAATGCAATAAGCAAAAATTCTAAAGAAACAGTTCATATCCTGGACACCAGACATCATGAACTGCTAAAAGTAGATAAATTAAATAAGAGCGAAGAATTATATAAACTTCGCGAAGAAGATTTCCCTGTTCCAGCAACAATAAGCCATTTAAAAAACAACAATATACTGGTTTTCAATAATTCTAAAAAACCACGGCTATTAGAAATAAAGCTAAAGTAAAAAACGACTTAAAATCAAAAAACCCTCGTTTTCACGAGGGCTTTTAGTCTTAAATTTTAAACTTACTTAAGCAGCACCATTTTGCTTTTTGATTAAGTTTAATGCAGAACCATGCTTATACCACTCAATTTGTGGCTCGTTGTATGTATGTTCTGCTTTGATTGTATCTTTAGATCCATCAGCATGTACGACCTCTATAGTGATTTTCTTGTCTGGAGCAAACTCCTCAAGATCCACAAAGTTGAACGTATCATCTTCCTGAATTAAATCATAATCATTTTCGTTTACAAAAGTAAGCGCTAACATTCCCTGCTTCTTAAGGTTAGTTTCATGGATACGGGCAAAAGATTTTACCAATACCACTTTAACACCTAAGTGACGAGGCTCCATAGCAGCATGCTCACGAGAAGAACCTTCCCCGTAGTTGTGATCTCCCACTACTACTGTTGGTACCCCTTCCTTTTTATATTCTCGTTGTACAGCAGGTACACCATCATATTCTCCTGTAAGCTGATTTTTTACAAAATTGGTTTTCTTATTATAAGCATTCACAGCTCCAATAAGGCAGTTATTAGAAATATTATCTAAGTGACCACGGTAACGTAACCAGGGACCAGCCATAGAAATATGATCGGTAGTACATTTACCCCAGGCTTTGATTAACAATTTTGCCCCTGTTAGGTTTTTACCATCCCAAGGCTCAAAGGGAGTAAGTAACTGTAAACGTTCGCTATCTTCAGCTACTTTTACTTCTACACTACTACCATCTTCTTTAGGTGCAATGTATCCAGCATCCTCTACGGCAAAACCTTTTGTTGGAAGTTCTATTCCTTGTGGCTCATCCAGCATTACTTCTTCTCCATCTTCGTTCATTAATTTATCACGAGTTGGATCGAAATCTAAACGACCGGAAATTGCAATGGCAGCAACCATCTCAGGAGAACCTACAAAAGCATGCGTATTTGGGTTACCATCGGCACGCTTAGAGAAGTTACGGTTAAAAGAATGAACAATAGTATTTTTCTCTTCACCTTTACGGTCGCTACGATCCCACTGTCCTATACAAGGCCCGCAGGCATTTGTAAATACAGTAGCATCTAAGTCTTCAAAGATCTTTAAAAGTCCGTCACGCTCTGCCGTATATCTAATTTGTTCAGACCCCGGGTTAATACCAAAATCTGATTTTGATTTAATTTTTTTGTCAACCGCTTGTTTTGCAATTGAAGCTGCCCGGGTCAAATCCTCGTAGGAAGAGTTGGTACAAGAACCAATTAATCCCCAGTCAACATTAATAGGCCAGTCATTTTCTTTAGCTTTTTCTCCCATTTCAGAAATCGGAGTCGCTAGATCTGGTGTAAATGGACCGTTTAAGTGAGGCTTTAATTCTGAAAGATCGATCTCAATTAATTCGTCGAAATACTTATCAGGATTTGCGTATACTTCATCATCACCAGTTAAATGCTCTTTTACAGCATTAGCAGCTTCAGCAACATCTTCACGATTTGTTGCTTTCAGATAACGTTCCATAGATTCGTCGTAACCAAAAGTAGAAGTGGTTGCACCAACCTCAGCTCCCATGTTACAAATTGTACCTTTACCGGTACAAGACATAGAACGAGCACCTTCGCCAAAGTATTCAATAATTGCTCCGGTACCACCTTTTACAGTTAAGATACCTGCAACTTTAAGAATTACATCTTTAGGAGCGGTCCAACCAGAAAGTTTACCAGTTAATTTTACACCGATAAGCTTTGGAAATTTAAGCTCCCATGGCATACCTGCCATAACATCTACAGCATCAGCTCCACCAACACCAATAGCCACCATACCTAAACCACCTGCATTAACAGTGTGGGAATCGGTACCAATCATCATTCCACCCGGGAATGCGTAATTTTCTAATACTACCTGGTGAATAATCCCAGCTCCCGGCTTCCAAAAACCAATTCCGTATTTATTAGAAACAGATTCTAAGAAATCGAAAACCTCACTACTAGATTTATTGGCACTTTGTAGATCTATTGCAGCTCCCATTTTCGCCTGAATAAGGTGGTCACAATGTACTGTTGTTGGAACAGCTACTTTCTTTTTACCAGCCTGCATAAATTGCAATAAAGCCATTTGCGCGGTTGCATCCTGACAGGCTATTCTATCTGGAGAAAATTCTACATAATCTTTTGCTCTTTCGTAAGCGGTAGTTGCTTCACCATCCCACAAGTGAGAGTAAAGAATTTTTTCTGCAAGAGTTAAAGGTCTACCAACAACGTCACGTGCTTTTGTAACACGATCTGCCATCTGGTCGTACACCTTTTTGATCATATCAATATCGTATGCCATCGTTTTAAGAGTTTTTGTTCTAAAAAAGTCCAGCAAAAATAAGAAAATTAAGCGGATTTCGAAAATGAAAAGACCTTCTAAAAGGTTTGCGTAAAAGGGATTACAAGGAAATCAACAAACAAGAAATATTCAATAAAACACAATACTAACCATCTCAAAAAGCAGACTTCTCAAAATTAACCCGGTATTTATAAGAATTCCATAGATAAAATCCATTCATCTTAATGATTGGTTTTATTTATAGCCATTCTTAATTATTGATAGCCCGAAAAATGACTATGTTTTCTCAACAAATTTATAGTATCAGTAGAATCGATGGTCAGTAGCACAGCAGTCCCCCAGACCATTCCGAAGATACAAATCGGAAGGAATTTTGTATACCTATACGCCTTAAATAGAGTATTAAAAAAGCTCTTTGATTAAATTTTCAACTGTAAGGCCTTCGGCTTCGGCTTTATAATTTTTGATAATTCGGTGACGTAATATACCTACAGCAACCGCCTGAACATTTTCTTTATCTGGAGAAAACTTTCCGTTTACGGCAGCATGAGTTTTTGCCGCAAGAATAAGGTTCTGTGAAGCTCTTGGCCCCGCCCCCCAATCTAAATAATTTTTCACAAAGTCTGGAGCAACTGCTGAATTTGGACGGGTTTTACCAACCAGTTTTACAGCATATTCGATCACATTATCTGCCACAGGCATTTTCCTGATCACTTGCTGAATTTGGCTAATCCCGCCTGCAGTGAACAATGAATTAATCTCATATTGTTTATCTGTGGTGGTATTTTTCACCACATTTACCTCTTCCTCAAAGCTTGGATATTCCAGGTTAATCGCAAACATAAAACGGTCTAACTGTGCCTCTGGTAAAGGATAGGTTCCCTCTTGCTCTATAGGATTTTGTGTGGCCAGTACAAAATAGGGTGAATCTAATTGATATCGATGTCCTGCTACCGTTACAGATCGCTCCTGCATGGCTTCTAAAAGCGCAGCCTGTGTTTTTGGCGGGGTACGATTGATCTCGTCCGCCAGTAAAATATTAGTAAAAACTGGACCTTTTATAAACTGAAATTCGCGTTTCTCATTAAGAATTTCTGATCCCAGTATGTCACTCGGCATCAAATCCGGTGTAAACTGAATCCGTTTAAAATCCAGACCTAAAGCTTTGGAAATGGTATTTACCATTAAAGTCTTCGCCAAACCGGGAACCCCAATTAATAAAGAATGCCCCCCGGAAAATACGGAGAGCAGTATCTGATCAATTACCTTTTCCTGTCCTACAATTACTTTACTTATTTCTTTTTTTAAGCTTTTATGCTTTTCTACAAAATTCTCTAGTAAGCTAATCTCAGACATTTAGTAATTACTTTTATTTTTTTAACCAGTTGCTAGTATACTCACAATCCCGGTATTTTCCACTAACTTTAACGTAAGTATCCTGAATTTTCTCTTTTTGCCATTCCTGTATCGCTTTAATTCTTTTATCCTGAAGGGCAAGATCCTTAATCTTCATGTAGTCTGTACCGTAATCTGCGATATGTTGCGGAATTCTTTTATCGATTTTAACAATTTTAAATATAGGTCGCCCCATCTCATCCTGCTCGGTAAGTCGATAAGAAATTTCCCCGTCTTTTAATTCTGAAATCTGGCTATAAAGTCTGGGAGGTAAATTCTTTTGATCGAAACCAGTATCCCCGGTAGTTGGGTTTCTCATCTTCCCACCATCTGCTTTTGTTTCTTCTCTGTCTGAAACTTCTCTGGCTGCCTGAGCAAATTCGATTTCACCATTAACAATTTTTTCCCTTACCTGGTCGATCTCTTTTTTAGCTTTTTCTACCGCAGCATTATTCACATCTGGAATTAACAGGATATGGCGTACATCGATTTCCTGCCCTCTAACCTTAACCAGTTGTATGATATGATATCCGTACGTAGTTTCGAAAGGTTCACTTATTTCCCCTTCACGTAAAGAGAAGGCTACGTCTTTAAATTCTTTTACAAAAGCATCTTTTCTACCTAAGCTTAAAATATTACCACCCGTTTGCGTATCATCTGAATAAAGAATGGCCTTAGTCGCGAATTTTGAACCGTTCTCCAGGACATCTTCCCTAAACTGATTTAAACGGTCTATTGTTTTTTGCTTTTCTTCTTCAGGTACTTCAGGCTTTACCACGATTTCCGAGATTTCTACTTCGTCCCCAAAAACAGGTAGGGAGTCTTTAGGAATCTCATTAAAGTAAGCTCTTACCTCTTCTGGGGTCACCTCGATATTCTCTATAATTTTTTGTCGCATCTTTTGTGCAAGCTGACTTTGTTTATTTAAGTCGAACAATTCGTTTCTAAATTCTGCTTCAGAATCCCTTTTATAAAACTCCAATACATCCTCTATACTTCCCAACTGTCTTACCATGCCTGCAATTTGCTGATCAATGTAATTGTTAATTTGAGCATCGGGTACGATAATACTATCCTGAATAGCCTGGTGTGCATATAGTTTATTTTCCATTAAAGAACCAGCTAACTGGCAGTCGGTCACATTTGCCGTACTGTTTCCCTGAGACTGAATATCTTTTCTGGTTAAATCGATATCACTATCCAAAATAATATAATCCCCAATTACTGCGGCAATGCCATCCACTTTTCGGCGTGCACCTTCTTTGGCAGTAAGGTTTTCGTTTTGCGCCAGTTCGTCCTCTAATGGGATCGAAGTGCTATCTGTAACAATAATCTCCTGTGCTCCTGCATGTAATCCAAGCAGTATAGCACCCAGCATCAAACTTCTTTTAATTGTAAATCTCAAATTGATTGTTTTTAATTGCATCTTTTGTAATATCCTTTTCTAACTGCTTTACCAACTCTAATTTTTGCTTATTAAGCAAAATCTGTTCCACCGTTGGTTTTGCATACTCCAATGGCGCCTGGTCATTTTTCTTAAGCGCATCGTTTACATAAATTAAATAAGTTTCTAAAGAATCTTTTAATTCTATGTATTTATCTTTTTGTAATAGTTTCGCTCTGTCTCCTACACTTAACGGTGTTACTTTCTCGTAAACCGTAGTTGTTTTGATCCAAACGGAATCGTTAAAAGAATAATTTTTAAATTGCAATGCATTTTCCTGCAATTTTACTTTATCCTTGTCATTAAAACGAATAAACCAATCTTTAATTTTATCAAAATTGGTATTGTTTGCTTCTAAATTTATATATCGAAGTTTTACCAGATCCTGGCCCAGCTTAAAGTTCTCTTTATGCTCTTCGTAATAATTTGAAATAAGCGTATCTGCAAAAACAGAGTCCATTTCTTTTGAAACTATAGCCTCGGTATAAGCATTGGTATATAATTCGTTTTTATAATTTTCCACCAGTTCATTAAACTCTTTTTGTCTGGCTTCCGGAAGGTTCAGTTTTGCACGGTCGATCAATAATTGCTGCGTTGCCCACCTATTGATATAACTATTTACAATAATGGCACTATCCTCTGCCGATATACCTTCACCTACAAGACTATTAATGTCTTCCTCGTATAGGTAAGAATTATTTACCCGCACTATTACTTTTCGATTATCCTGAGATTTAAAAAGATCACAAGAAATAACCAAAATCGCTACCAAGACTATTAAAATTGTCTTAAAAACTTTTTTCAAACCGGTTTAACAATTCTTTCAACTTCAGTACAAACGCTATTTTCTGAAATTTCTTATTAAGTGAAGCAAAAATAAGAATTCCAAAAGGTTCTGCAAGCTATAACCTTACTGATTATCAAGCACTGTTTGTATTTCATCTAAAAAGAGCTAAAATTCCATTTTATAAAATCAAAAAGTATCATTTTCTTAAAAAATTCTATGTTTAATTAATGCTCCCTGTTATATTTGCGCAAAACAAGAGATAAAAAATGAAAAAAATCAGCGTATTAATTACATTTTTATTTTTCGCAATTGTGGGAAACGCACAAAGTAAGATAGGAACAATAGATGCGGAGTACATTATTACGAAAATGCCTGAAATTAGTAATGTAAATGACGGCGTAAAGGCTTATAATGAGTCTTTACAGACAGATGTAGAGCAGGCCATAAAAGCCTACGAAGGCCTCATTAAAAACTACCAGGACAGCACAGCCATTTTTACTGAAGACATAAAAAAGCAACGGGAAAACCAGATTCTTGGATTGGAGAACGAAATTAAACAATTTCGCCAGCGTTCCCAGGTGATGATTCAAATGAAGCGAAACGAGCTAACTCAGCCATTATACCAAAAGATTGATGCGGCCATGCAGGAAGTTATCAAGGAAGAAGGCTACACCCAGATTTTTCATGCAGGTGGTGGCGCTTTGGCCTATTCTAAACCAGGAAGTGATATTACCGAAAAAGTAATGGAAAAATTAGGAATTTCGATTGAGGAGGTGAATACGACCCAACCTTCGGCCGACAGCAACAAATCTGGTTCTAATTAAAATCAATAAGGCAACTTATCAATAAAAAATCCAGCGATCGCTGGATTTTTTATTGATATATTTTCTAATTATCGGCTATAATTTGGAGACTCTTTAGTTATCGTTACATCGTGAGGATGACTTTCATGAATCCCGGAAGATGTAATTTTCACAAATTTTGCATGCTCTTTTAAATCCGAGATATCTTTAGCTCCACAATAGCCCATACCCGCTCTTAAACCACCAACAAACTGGTGAATACTTTCTTCTAACTCTCCTTTATAAGGTACCCGGCCCACAATTCCTTCAGGAACAAGTTTCTTGATATCATCTTCTACATCCTGAAAATAGCGATCTTTAGAACCTTTCTTCATCGCCTCTACAGATCCCATTCCGCGGTAAGATTTAAACTTTCTTCCTTCGTAAATGATAGTTTCTCCCGGAGATTCTTTGGTTCCTGCTAAAAGAGAACCCAACATCACACAATCGGCTCCTGCTGCAAGTGCTTTTGGAATATCACCTGTATATCGTATACCACCATCAGCAATAACAGGTACTCCACTTCCTTTTATAGCTGCGGCTACTTCCAGCACTGCTGAAAATTGAGGAAAACCTACACCGGCTACCACTCTTGTGGTACAAATAGATCCCGGCCCAATACCTACTTTTACCGCATCGGCTCCTGCTTCTACTAAATATTTAGCAGCTTCCCCTGTCGCTATATTACCTACGACCACTTCAAGATCAGGGAATTTTGCTTTTACTTCTTTTAAAACAAAAACTACTCCTTTGGTATGGCCATGAGCCGTATCGATAATAATAGCGTCTACCCCGGCATTATACAATGCTTCAGCTCTTTGTACCGCATCTGCAGTAACTCCAATAGCAGCAGCAACTCTTAACCTTCCGTAGCTATCTTTATTCGCATTTGGTTTTTGGGTTAGTTTAGTTATATCCCTAAAAGTGATTAAACCAACAAGCTTATCTTCTTTATTTACCACCGGAAGTTTTTCAATTTTATTTTCCTGAAGTATATCTTCTGCCTGCTCTAAAGAAGTTCCCTCTGCCACAGTTACCAGATTTTCTGAAGTCATTACCTCGGCAATAGGACGCTGGTTATTTTTCTCGAACCTTAGATCTCGATTGGTTACAATTCCTATCAACTTACCTTCTTCATCTACAATGGGAATTCCACCAATGCTATGCTCTTTCATTAGATCCTTAGCATCCTTTACAGTAGACGAAATTGGCAGGGTCACCGGATCGATAATCATTCCGCTTTCCGCACGTTTTACTTTACGTACTTTTAAAGCCTGCTGCTCCATAGTCATATTCTTATGAAGAACACCTATACCTCCCTCTCTAGCCATGGCGATTGCCATTCGGGATTCTGTTACGGTATCCATCGCTGCTGAAACAATAGGAACGTTAATCGTAATGTTTTTGGTAAATTTTGTCTGGATATTTACTTCGCGTGGTAAAACCTCAGAGAAGGCAGGGACTAAAAGAACATCATCATAAGTAAGCCCTTCTCCCAGAATTTTGGATTCGTGTGCAATCATGGCAATTAAGAATTTAATTGCATGCAAATATACACAGTTTTCAATAGAATACGTTAGGTTTACGGGAATAAATGCTTAATCCTTCTTTTTTCTGAAACAAACAATAAATTCTGAACCTTCACCTGGATAGCTTTTTATTTGAAGGCTTGCGTTATTCATCACCAAAAACTGTTTCACAAGAAGCAAACCTATACCTGTTCCTGTTTCCATATCAGTACCAATCTCAGACATTACCTGAGTATTAAAATTCTGAATTTGATCAATACGCTCTTTAGAAATACCATCCCCTCCATCTTTTATTTTAAATAAAACCCATTCTTCATTTTCTGAATAATGAATTTTTATTTCTTTACCTGGATGAGTGAACTTAATCGCATTACTAATTAAGTTATGAAGAATAATGGAAAGGTGACCACTATCTACAAAAACCGGACTCATATGGGAAGGAATTTCATGAATGATCTGGATTCTCTTAGCTTTTGCTACCAGATAATGTGCGTCCATAATTTCTTTTACGCGCCGCGATACAACCACTTCTTCAATATGCACCATAGAACCTTCTAACTGGGAATTAGCCCATTGCAACAAATTTTGTAGCATCGAAGAAGTTGCCGACACTTGCTTTAGCATCTCATCTAAAAGTTCAGCCTGCTCTAATTGGGTAAACTCTCCTAATTTTATGAGCTCTAAGAGTTTTTGTATAGAACCAATAGGTGATTTTAAGTCGTGCGATAAAATGGAAAACAAACGATCCTTACTCTTGTTGATTTTCGCCAGTTCTTTATTCCGTTCTGTAATCACACCGTTTTTATGAATAATCAGCTTATTCTTTTCTTCCAGGGCTTTTCTAAAGCGTTCTTTTTGATGGTAATTTTTTATCCAAAAGAATAAAATTAATATCAGTATAAATCCTAAAGCGAGAAGTACGGCAATAATCAACTTATTTTTAGAAAGCTCTTTTTCTTTCTCCATCTTCTCGTTACGTAAACGACGATTATCAGCTTCCTTTTTTTCTAAATTTAAAAGATCAATAGCTCTAACTCTATTTTGATAATAAAGGGAATCTCTATAAATTCTATTTTGCTTGGAAATAACAACGGCATTCTCCAGTTCCCCCTTAGCTTCGTAGATATTAAATAATACGCCGGTTATTCTTTCCTTCTCAAAAAATGAATCATTAGTATTGGCAAAATCCAGTGCTTTTAAACCATATTCCTCTGCTTCATCTAAATTATGAAAGGCGAGATTAACTTTTGCCAAACCGTAAAATGAAAAAGCTTTTTCCCAATTATTGGGTTCTACACTATCTTGTAGTACTCTTTCAAAATATGCCAAAGCCTGAGGCAACTGATCTTTTTCGTAAGCTAAATTTCCTAAATGATTTAAGGTTAAATGCTCTATATCTTTTCTACCTGAAGCTACCGCCATACTTAGCGCGTTATCTAACGTAGTTTTTGCATTTTCTAAATCACCCGACTGTAATTCAGAAATCCCTAAATTAATAATGGCAGGAGTAGCTGCATATTCATCTTTAGAGAGATTATAATAATCTCTCGCTTGTTCAAAATATTCGATAGCTTCACTGTGACGTTCTATTCCCTGTTGGATTAAGCCTAAGCCATTTAAGGATTTCCCCACACCTTCCCAGTTTTCTGCTTTTCTAAATAAGTCTTCTGCGTCCAGAAAGTAAGATAATGAATGATAATATTCTCCTTTTACATAATAGGCTATAGCAAGTTTGCGGACTACCTCAGCCTTTAAATTAACATCTGCTGTTTTTTCTACAAAATTTCTGGCCTTTATAAGCTTTTCTTTGGCTACCTGAAAATCATTAAAAATCGATTGATCAGCTTCTTCTAAATAATAACGCACAGAATCAGCTGTAGACTCTTGTGGGAATTTTGATTGAGCTAAAGCTAATTTTGTAAGAAAAAGAAAGAAAATTCCTAAAAACCTGATACGCAAAACTTAATAACTATTATTTACACAATAATAAGAAGAAATGTGAAATTTTTCCTAATGAAATTCTGTGAAGATTTTACTGGCGCTATTAAAGGCTGCTTCAAAACTTCCCATTCTGATATTTGTATTTTGTTTTTTAGTATTGAAATAGGAATACATTTTTTCGGTGGGCATGTTTCCGGTAAGCTCATCTTTAGCCATTGGGCAACCGCCAAATCCCTGGATGGCACCATCAAACCTTTGGCAACCTGCTTTATAAGCTGCATCAATCTTTTCATACCATTTGGTAGGAGTGGTATGAAGATGTGCTCCAAATTCCACTTTTGGATATTTGGGAATAAGGTTAGAAAAAAGATAATCAATAATATCGGGCGTCGAAGTTCCTACGGTATCAGAGAGAGACAAAACACCAACGCCCATAGCTGCCAGTTTCTCGGTCCACTCCCCTACGATCTCCACGCTCCAAGGATCACCGTAAGGATTTCCAAACCCCATGCTTAAATAAGCTACGACCTCTTTATCCGCATTGTTTGCAATATCCAGAATCGATTTCAATATCTCGACAGATTCTGCAATGGTTTTGTGAGTATTTCGCATCTGGAAGTTTTCTGAAATAGAAAATGGATACCCTAGATAATCAATTTCAGGAAATTGTGAAGCATCTTCAGCCCCACGTGTATTGGGCACGATGGCTAATAACTTACTTTTTGTACGGCTAAGATCTAGCATGGAAAGGACCTCAGCAGTATCGCGCATTTGAGGTATCGCTCTGGGAGATACAAAACTACCGAAATCGATCGTATCAAAACCACATTGTAATAAAGACTGAATATACCTTGCTTTAGTCTTGGTAGGAATAAAATCCTTAATCCCCTGCATGGCATCACGTGGACATTCGATAAGCTTAATCTCTCCCATATAGCCAAAGATAGTTTTTTAGATTTTGATAATAAAATCTAAAATTTATTCAGAAATAAACAATATCTTCGAAAGAATCAAACTAAATAGATCCAACTGCAATCCCATAAAAATTAATTCTTTTTTATAGAATACAGACCAAGAGCTACATCAAAATAAAAACGCCAATCGCAATAAATGCAAAGATTTGCGTCCATTTTAAAATCACACCTGATTTTCGATGTTTTTGTAAGTATTTTGAAATGTTTCCGGCGAGGATCGCCACCAGGGTAAATATCAGCAATGCCTGACACATAAAAACACCGCCCAGAATATAGAACTGAAGCACTGTACTCCCTTCAGGATCCCATAAAAAACCAGGAAACAGGGCTAGAAAGAAAATGGTTACTTTAGGATTTAGAACATTCATTATAAATCCTTGCCGATATAATGCGAAAAGACTTTTTTGTTTAATCCCTTCTGCCGAAAAAGCAATATCAGGATTGCTTTGAAAAACCTTATACGCTAAATAAAAGAGATAAGCAGCACCAAGACATTTAATAATCAAATAAATAGTTTCAGATTGTTTTATCACTGCCGAAACACCAAAAGCTACCAAAGTAGTATGGACTACAACTCCACTAACCAGGCCTAAAGCGGTAACTATAGCGTGTTTTTTACCATTAACCATCCCCTGTACTAAAACATAAATAATATCTGGTCCCGGAGCGAGCGTAAGTAACATCGTAGCGGTTAAGAATGGAATGAGCTGCTCTAACAATTGCCTTAAATATTACGATTTTGGATAGTTGCTGAGGATCTTCTTATTGATGGCCTTAATAAGCGCAGGACCTTCATAAATAAATCCAGTATATAATTGCACCAAGCTGGCACCGGCTTCCAACTTTTCTATAGCATCATCTGCCGTATGAATTCCACCTACACCAATAATAGGAAATGATCTATTACTTTTTTCTGAAAGGAATTTAATCACCTGGGTAGCTCTTTTGGTAAGTGGCTTCCCACTTAAGCCACCGGTTTCCTTTTTATTATCAGATTGTAAACCTTCTCGGGAAATGGTAGTATTTGTTGCGATTACACCATCTATTTTTGTTTCCTTAACAATATTGATGATATCCAAAAGCTGAGTATCTGTGAGATCTGGTGCAATTTTTAACAATATGGGCTTTTGCTTTGGTTTGGCATTATTCAGCTCCATTAAAGTTTTCAGCAAATGTGTTAAAGGTTCCTTATCCTGAAGCGCCCTTAAGTTTGGTGTGTTTGGTGAACTTACATTAACCACAAAATAATCTACATAATCAAACAAAGATTCAAAACAAATTTTATAATCCTCGACCGCCTCTTCATTTGGAGTTACTTTATTTTTACCAATATTCCCACCAATTAATACATTGGTATTTTTCTTAAGCTGTGAAACCATTTGCTCAACCCCGTTATTATTAAATCCCATTCGGTTAATAATCGCCTGATCGGCTTTTAGTCTAAACAATCGTTTTTTATCATTGCCAGATTGTGGTTTTGGGGTCACCGTACCAACCTCAATAAAACCAAAACCAAGATTCGATAATTCTTTGTATAATTTGGCATCTTTATCAAATCCCGCTGCAAGGCCTACAGGATTTTTAAACTTGAGTCCAAAAACCTCACGCTCCAATCGAGGATCATTATTACTGAATTTTGATCTCAAAATTGCTGGTACCCCTGGTATTTTATTTAATTTCTTTAGGCTACTAAAGGTAAAATGATGAATGGTCTCCGGATCGTATTTAAAAAGTATCGGGCGAATTAAAGACTTGTACATATTCGGCTGGTTTGTGCAAAAATAAATGATTTGGAAAAATGAACATACTAAATCTTAAAAGGTTTTGTGTACGATTGCCAATTCCCTAATTTTGATCCTTTAAAAAAGGAGCTTATTCTTACAAATTTCAGAAAAACCACTCCTTAAAAATCAACCAAATCTAGAAAACTAACACCAATTAACATGATCAATAAACAAGAAGTTTTAGATCGATTTATAAGCTATATAAGTATCGATACCCAAAGTAACCCTGAAAGTGAAACTACGCCCAGTACCGAAAAGCAGTGGATTCTTGCCAATAAATTGACCAAAGAATTAGAAGGAATGGGAATGCAGGAGGTGAGCATCGACGAAAATGCTTATGTCATGGCAACCCTACCATCAAACATCAATAAAGACACACCCGTTATTGGATTTGTTTCTCATTTTGATACTTCACCGGATTTTAATGGTACTAATATCAAGCCACAGATTATCGAAAATTACGATGGGGGTGATATCGTACTCAACGCAGAAAAAAATATTATACTTTCTTCGGAATATTTCGATGATCTAAAACAGTATAAGGGTCAGACTATTATTACCACCGATGGCAACAGCCTTTTAGGCGCCGACGACAAAGCCGGAATCACTGAAATCATGACGGCCATGAAATATCTTTTAGAACATCCCGAAATTAAACATGGGACTTTAAAAGTTTGCTTTACTCCCGATGAGGAAATTGGTCGCGGAGCGCATAAGTTTGATGTTTCGAAATTTGGTGCTCATTGGGCCTATACTATGGATGGCAGCCAAATTGGTGAGTTAGAATATGAAAACTTTAATGCTGCCAGCGCAAAAGTTAAGGTAAGCGGCAAAAGTGTGCACCCAGGTTATGCTAAAGATAAAATGGTAAACAGCATGTACATCGCTCAGGATTTTATCAACTCATTGCCTCGATTAGAAACTCCGGAACATACTGAAGGTCGACAGGGTTTTTTCCACTTAAGTAATATCAACGGTGATGTGGAAGAAACCATACTACAATACATTATTCGGGATCATGATAAAAAGCATTTTGAAGCTCGTAAAAAAATGATTCAGGATCTTGGAGTAGAGATTTGTAAGCAATACGAAAGCGAATGCGTAACGGTTGAAATAAAAGATCAATATCGCAACATGCGCGAAAAAATAGAACCCATGATGCATATTGTTGAACTGGCTAAAGAAGCGATGGAAGCGGTAAAAGTTAAGCCTATCATTAAACCTATTCGGGGAGGAACTGATGGCTCTCAGCTTAGCTTTATGGGACTCCCCTGCCCTAATATTTTTGCCGGTGGACATAATTTTCATGGAAAATACGAATATGTACCTTTAGAAAGTATGGTTAAAGCTACTGAAGTTATCATAAAAATTGCCGAACTTAATGCCAGGTAATAATTATTTAGAAAACAAGAATGGGCATTTTGTAATCTTGTTTTCTAAAGAAACTATAAAGCTATGGCGGTAAAAGATGTAGACGAATACATTGAGATTCACAAATACTGGCAAACTGAATTGAAGCAAATTAGGCAAATGCTTCAGGATACTAAACTAGAAGAAACCATAAAATGGGGAGCGCCAACCTATACTTTAAAAGATAAAAATGTTGCCGGACTGGCTGCATTTAAAAATCATATTGCATTATGGTTCTTTAACGGCGACTTACTTAAGCAAAATACGGATCTACTTTTGAATGCTCAGGAAGGAAAGACAAAATCGCTACGGCAAATACGTTTTGAAAAAGGTGATGAAATTAATACCGAAGTTTTACTTCGGTATGTTTTAGAAGCGATCGAAAATCAAAAACTGGGGAAAACGATAAAAGCCTCCAGAAAACAAGAATTGATCATTCCGTCTGAACTAAGAGCTGCACTTAAAAAGGATGCTGACTTAGATGAATCTTACTGCCAATTAACTTCTGGCAAACAAAGAGAATATGCCGATTATATTAATGATGCTAAACGTGAGGCAACGCGTATAAACCGACTTGAAAAAATAATCCCCATGATAAAAAAAGGAGTTGGATTACATGATAAGTATAAAAATTGCTAATGATTTTATAAATCTCTCTCTACATAACACTGTCGAATCTGTACAAAGATTCCATACGATTTGTTATCAAACCAATAGAAGGAGTTTCTGTTTCAAAATAATGAAACAAGAGATTATGTGATTTTTCTACTCCTCAAAAGGGACGGCTAACTCTGCCGAAAAATTACCCCGGTGATAAAATATTTCAACAACAAGTAACCGAAAAATTTATCCCGAATACAGAAAAAATCCCTCCAGGAATAGAATACTGAAGGGATTTTTTATTATTTAAAAGAGTAAATTATTTTTTCTCTTCTTTTAATTTTTTCTCTTCCTTAACCGGTTTTGCCGGTTCGTTAAGCTTTTGACTCATTTCAAGAGAAATTGAAGATTTATCGAAAGTGATTTTCCCAGCACCGGTTTCAATAACTACCGCGTTGTTTTTCTCACTAAAATCGATAATTTTACCATGCATACCACTTTTGGTAACAATTCGATCTCCTTTTTTTAATTCAGAAATAAAGTTTTTCTCCTGCTTAGCCTTTTTCATTTGCGGGCGTATCATAAAAAAATACACAACCGCGAACATTAAGATTAAGGGAAGAAACTGTTGTATTTGATCCATATATAAATTTAATTCTAGCTTTTAGCTTGCTTTATCTGCCTCTACAAAAGCTTTAATTTTAATTTGCTCTTGCCCGTTTTCAGTATTTGCAGAAATTGTTACTGTTTTTTGAACCTGTCCTCTACCAGAACCATTGTATTTTACAAGCATCTCCCCTGTTTCACCGGGTTGGATAGATTCGTTTTTATGATATTCTGGCACCGTACATCCACAAGTACTCTTGGCATTGGTTATTACTAATGGCGCTCTACCCGTATTTGTAAAAGTAAATACATGCTCTACCGGTTCACCTTGTGGGATATTCCCAAAATCGAATTCGGTTTCATCGAAACTTAGCTCTGGATATACCGTTGCTTTAGAGTCACGTGCTGCTGCCGCGTCTACGTTTTCAGCTTTCACCTTTTCTGAGGCACTGTTACCAGCGTCTTTACAAGAAGTGAAGAACATCGTTCCCACTGCTGCTATTAATAAAATTCCTTTTTTCATAATGTGTATAAATTTGAGGTTTAAAATTAAGAAAAAATCTAGACTACATAAGGCCACGCCCTATTTTATTTAATTTCCCGTCGGTTTTGTACTCTTTAGAAAGCTTATCCAGAATTCCATTTATAAAAATACTACTTTTTGGGGTACTATATTCTTTACTAATCTCAAGATATTCATTTATAGTTACTTTCACCGGAATAGAAGGGAATTCTAAAAACTCACAAATCGCCATTTTTAAAAGCACCGTATCAATCTCTGCAATTCTGTCTTTATCCCAGTTTGGTGTTTTTCCCTGCATTTCGTTAGAAAGTTTACCATCTTTCAGATAGGTTTTTCTAAAAAGGTTGACCGCAAATTCCTTATCATCTATAGATTTAAACAGCTTTGGAAGTTTATCTTCCGGGGTTGCAGTTTGCTTTAATTTCTGCAGCATTTTTACTACCGCGGTATTCACTAAAGGAAGATCATCCAACCATGTTAATTTTTTATCTTCAAAGTAATCGTAAATCTTATCGTTTGGAGCAATTACTTTTTTAAATATAGCAAGAACAAAATCTTTATCTTCTTTAAACGAGTTATCTCTCGTTTCCATATAATCGGCAAACGCATTACTTTCTTTAATCTCGTTCCATAAGATCGCCACGTACTCATCATCAAACTTCCAGTGATTAAGTTTACGATCGTCGATAATTTGCTCTAATTGAGTATTTTGTTCTAAAATTTCAAAAACCGCATTTTGAACAAATTTCCTATTTGGATCTTTATCTTCCTGTGTGGCGAGATGTTTTTGTTGGGAACGTTCTAAAAAAGTTTCGGCATGCGCTTTAATTTCGGTTAACAAACTTAGCTGAAGCACAAAAAGATCATACATCTCTTCCATGCTTTTTAGCAAGAATTTCTCCTCGCTTGCAAGATTGTCATTTTCACTTTGGTTGAATGCATATAAGGATTGCATCACCTTAACTCGAATATGTCTTCTTGTCAACATAATTGTAAAAGAACTTTTTTAGAATTTAAAAAGGGCGAAAGATTATTCTTTCGCCCTGCAAAAATACCAATATTTTGATTCTGGCTACTTCAAACTTGATTTTTTTCTATCTTCTATTCTTTGCCTTGCAATTTTAAGTGCTGCAAAATGTGTTGTCATGTCTTCTTTAGCCGCAGTTTCAAGGATTTGCAGTGTGGTATTATAAATATTCTGAGTCTTAGACATAATCTCTTGTCTGCTGTATTTCTCTAATTCAGCATATACATTTATAATTCCTCCGGCGTTAATTAAGAAATCGGGAGCATAAACAATTCCACGTTCACGTAAAATTTGTCCGTGTCTTACCTCGTCTGACAATTGATTATTTGCGGCACCGGCAATAACTTTACAATTAAGACGGTTTACGGTTTCATCATTAATTGTAGCTCCTAAAGCACAGGGAGCATAAATATCTACATGTGCACTATAAACATCGGCTTCATCAAAAATAATCGCACCATATTTCTTGCTCACTTCCTGTAAACGCTCTTCGCTAATATCACTTATATAAACTTTAGCTCCATCACTTATTAAGTATTCCACTAAGGTCTCTCCTACATGACCAATACCCTGTACCAATACAGAGCGTCCTTCTAACTCATCTGTACCAAATTGATATTTCGCAGCTGCCTTTATTCCCATAAACACACCGTAGGCAGTAACAGGTGAAGGATTTCCTGATCCTCCTCTTTCTTCAGATATCCCGGTTACATATGGCGTTACATCTCTTACCAGATCCATATCTGCAGTTTCCATCCCTACATCTTCTGCGGTAATGTATTTTCCACCCAAAGAATCTACATACTCTCCAAACTTCATCATTAGCTCTGGAGTTTTTTGGGTTTTGGCGTCACCTATAATAACAGCCTTACCACCACCAAGGTTTAAACCGGTAATCGCACTTTTAAACGTCATCCCACGAGATAAACGTAATACATCATTTAATGCTTCCCATTCACTGGTATAATTCCACATTCTGGTACCACCTAAAGCCGGTCCCAAAACTGTGTTGTGAATACCTATTATTGCTTTTAATCCTGTATCTTTGTCGTTACAAAAAACAACCTGTTCATGATTATCGAACGAAAGCTGTCCAAATACCGGTGCAGCTTTTTTAAGTTCTTTAGCATTTAAAACATCAACTTGCATAATTTGCGGGTTTTTAAATTAATGTCATTTTTAAATATCCTAAAAATGACGGCGCAAAAATAAGAATATTTTAATTTTACACCATGGAATTGTGGTAAAAATAACATATTCTTAAAATAAGAGATCAATTTTAAGGATGAAACATTTAAGAACACTCAATAAATTCTTTTTAAAATATAAATGGAAACTTATTCTAGGGCTGGTCGTAACGATTATTTCCAGGATTTTTGGTCTATATTTTATTCCATTGGTGGGGAACTCTACCGATGCTATAGAGCAATATATAAATGGAGAAATTACCGGCTACGATTCCCTAAAAGCAGAATTATTAAAAAACATTTTATTACTGGTAGGTACCACTCTGATTTCTGCATTTTTCACCTTTCTTATGCGACAAACTTTTATTGTAGTTTCTCGTCATATTGAATACGATTTAAAAAATGTAGTTTACAAACACTATCAGGAATTATCCCTTAACTTTTATAAAAAAAATCGCACGGGGGATTTAATGAACCGTATTAGTGAAGATGTTAGTAAGGTAAGAATGTACTTGGGGCCTGCCATTATGTATACGGTAACCACGCTTACTTCAACAATAGTAGTATTGATCTTTATGATCCAGGCCGCCCCTGTCCTTACGCTATACACCGTAATTCCGCTGCCCATTCTATCATTTGCGATTTATAAATTAAGTGTCGCCATTCAAAAACGCAGTACCGTAGTTCAGCAATATTTATCAAAACTCAACACCTTCACTCAGGAAAGTTTTAGCGGAATCGCTGTGATAAAATCCTACAGTTTAGAACAGCAAACCGATAATAATTTTACCGATCTTTCTAATACCAGCAGAGATAAAAATATCGATCTGGTAAAAGTACAGGCTTTTTTCTTTCCTCTTATGGTTCTCCTTATTGGGATAAGCAACGTTCTTGTGATTTATGTAGGCGGTCGACAATATATCACCGGACAAATTGATAACCTTGGTATCATTGTAGAATTTTTATTGTATGTAAATATGCTTACCTGGCCGGTAGCTTCAATTGGGTGGGTAACTTCTTTGGTTAAGCAGGCCGAAGCTTCCCAGGAACGAATTAATGAGTTTCTGGATAGCGAACCAGAAATTAAAAATCATAAAGAAACCACTGATATTATTAAAGGTAAAGTCAATTTTAAAAATGTGACTTTTACTTATGAAGACACCAATATTACGGCTCTAAAAAATATATCTTTTGAAGTAAATCAGGGAGAAACTCTGGCGATTATTGGTAAAACAGGATCCGGAAAATCTACTGTTCTGGATCTCATTGGGCGATTATATGATGTCGAAGAAGGATCGATTGAAGTTGATGGTATAAACGTAAAAAACCTAAATCTTGATAATTTAAAACGTAATATTGGATACGTGCCCCAGGATGCATTTTTATTTAGTGATTCTATTAGAAACAATATTAAATTTGGGAAAGACAATGCTACCGATGAAGATGTAATCGAAGCTGCGAAAACAGCCTCTGTACATCAAAACATCAAAAACTTTAGCAAAGGTTACGATACGGTATTAGGGGAACGAGGGATTACTTTATCTGGAGGACAGAAGCAAAGGGTTTCTATCGCAAGAGCGATTATCCAAAATCCACAAATTCTGCTTTTCGACGATTGCCTTTCCGCAGTAGATACCGAAACAGAAGAAGCTATTCTTAGCAATCTTTTCAAAATATCAAGGGATAAGACAACTATTATTGTAAGTCATCGAATTTCTTCTGCAAAAAATGCAGATAAGATAATTATTCTCGAAGACGGAAATATCGTACAACAGGGCACTCACGAAAAATTAATTAAAATAGACGGATATTATAAAGAACTGTACGCAAAACAGTTAAATGAAAAAGAAATGTGAAAATTTCTTGTAAGATGTTAATTTTTTTTAGATTTTTGAAAGCAACTTTACTAAACCATTTAAAGAATTATATTTTATGAGCGACAAGGGATTGATGGAGAAAGAAGAAATATTCTCTAAAGTACTAAGAGCAGGAAGAAGAACTTATTTCTTTGATGTGAGAGCGACGCGTGCCAACGACTACTACCTTACCATCACAGAAAGCAAGAAATTCACCAATGACGATGGATCTTTCTATTACAAAAAACACAAAATCTACCTTTATAAGGAAGATTTTGCCGGTTTTACAGAGATTCTTCAGGAAATGACCGATTTTATTCTTGATGAAAAAGGAGAAGAGGTAATAAGTGAACGTCACCAAAAAGATTTTAAACCTTCCTATGAAGGTACCGGTGCAGTTGAAGCCAAAACTGCTCCAGAAAATTTTACTGATGTTAGCTTTGACGATATCTAAAAAATTACACTTAAATTGTTAACCGCCCCCTAATCCGGGGCGTTTTTTGTTTTATACCTCAACTTTAAATTATGAAGAAATTTCTCACCCTCTTTTTTCTAATTTCATCATTGGGTTTTCAGGCACAGGATTTCGATACTTTAAGCCTCGATTACTATTTACCAAAAACCATTAGCTATAATGCTGACATTCCAAAACCACAGGACATTATTGGCTTTGTGCCGGGACAATGGCATGTAAGCCATGATCGATTGGTGAACTATATGACCAAACTTGCTGAAGTTTCCCCACGTATTAGTATAGAAAATCGCGGCACCTCCTACGAAGGACGACCACTTTTATTACTAACGATCTCTTCAGAAAAAAACATTCAAAATATCGACAAGATCCGGCAGGATCATAAAGCTTTAGTTGAAGATGGCGCTGCCAATCTTAACACCAAAGAGATGCCCATCGTAGTAAACCAGGGGTTTTCCATACATGGTAACGAACCCAGTGGTTCTAATGCTGCACTTATTGCCGCCTATTATTTAGCCGCTGCCGAAGGTGATGAAATTGAAGATTTACTAAACCATACCATTATTCTTTTTGATCCCTCTTTCAACCCAGATGGATTACAACGTTTTGCCTATTGGGCAAATACCAATCGTAGTGCCAATATTAATGCAGATCCGCAAGATCGGGAGTATGACGAAGTTTGGCCGGGCGGTCGTACCAACCACTATTGGTTTGATCTTAACCGTGACTGGCTGCCGGCACAATTACCGGAATCACAGGCTAGAATTAAAACCTTCCATAAATGGTATCCTAACATTCTTACAGATCACCATGAAATGGGTTCTAATTCTTCTTTTTTCTTTCAACCTGGCATTCCTTCCAGAACCCATCCTCTAACACCAAACCTAAATCAAGAATTAACACAAGAGATCGGGAAATATCATGCAGCCGCTTTTGATAAATTGGGAAGCTTTTATTTTACAGAAGAAAGCTATGATGACTTTTATTACGGAAAAGGATCTACCTTCCCCGATATCAATGGAAGCATCGGGATTTTATTTGAACAGGCAAGTTCTCGCGGGCATGCACAAGAAACCGATAATGGCTTATTAACTTTTCCATTCACTATAAGAAATCAATTTACCGCCGCTCTCTCTACTTTAGAAGCTGCAAAAAACATGCGAGTGAAGTTGTTGAATTACCAACGCGATTTCTATAATAACGCCAGGAGTTCTGCCGGTAAAGGCGCCTGGGCTTTTGGAAATACCAAAGATGCCACCACAGCTTATCATTTGGCTGAGATTATGAAAAGACACCAAATTAAAATTCACCCTGTAACAAAAGAATTTAGTAAAGACGGAAAAACATACAAACCAGGTTCAGCATATATCATCCCAAAAAACCAGAGACAACACCAACTGGTAGAAGCTATGTTTGAAAAAAGAACAAGTTTTGAAGATAGTTTATTTTATGATATCTCTGCCTGGACATTTCCTCTGGCTTTTAATTTAGATTATACGGAGAATGCTTCTTTAGATCATGCCGGAGAAATGATTGAGGTACTGGAGCAACCACAAGTTCCTGCCATGGAAAAAAGCTCTTATGCCTATGTAATGGAGTGGCATGATTATAATGCACCAAAAGCCTTAAACATGATCCTTAATAAAGGATTAAGGGCGCGAGTTGCTATGCAAAGATTTGGTACTAAAACAAAACAATATGACTACGGCAGTATCATGATTCCCGTTCAGAATCAAAAACTAAACAAAGAAGAACTTTTCGATTTTCTACAAAATGTTGCTGAAACGGCTAATATTACGATCGATGCGGTAGATACCGGCTTAACTTCAGGGATCAATCTGGGGAGTCGCTTTTTCCTTCCGATAGAGAATCAGGAAATCGCTCTTTTAGTTGGCGAAGGTATTACCCCATATGATGCCGGTGAAATTTGGCACTTGTTTGATCAACGCTATGATATTAAAGTAACCAAACTAAATACCCGTAACTTTGGACGTGCCGATCTTAGCCGATACACCGATATTATTTTAGTAAACAACTGGGGAACTGCTCTGGATAAAAATGATACTGAAAAACTTAAAACATGGATTAGAAACGGAGGCACTTTAATTGCATATAGAAATGCTTCACGTTACCTAAGTACCAATAATTTACTAGACATTAAAACCAAAAACAATCCAATAAAAGCTAAAAATATTAGTTTTGAGCAGCGCAGTGATTTTTACGGATCTCAAGGTATTGGCGGGGCAATTTTTGAAACAAAATTAGACCGCTCTCATCCTATTAACTTTGGATATAAAAATGACCATTTAGCGCTTTTTAGAAATACCACTATTTTTGTTGAAGCTGACGAACAGAGCTTTAACAATCCCATTCAATACACCAACGATCCTTTGTTAAGTGGTTATATAAGTGAAGAAAAAAACGAAGAGATAAAAAATACGGTCCCATTCAAAACAAATGGTTTTGGCAAAGGACAGGTAATTTACTTTACAGACAACACCAACTTTAGAGCATTCTGGTATGGCACCAATAAATTATTGATGAATGCTATATTCTTCGGCGATCACATGTGATAGGAAGTTAGAAGTTAGATCGCTACGCTGTTAGACATTAGAAAATAGACTAGAAAAAAGAAATTTAGGAAACAGGAACCAAGAATCAGGAGGGATTTTGAATTTTAAATGCTGAATGTTGAATGGCTACAAAATGGATCCTGAAAACAGACCTGGATTCTGGAAACAAGAAAATTTGTTGATGTGAAAATGAAGATAGGAAAACAACACTTTAAACCTTGAGCTTTTAAACTTGGACTCAACGGCGGCTGAGTGATTGCGACAAAGGAGCGATTGTATCGAAGCCAAAGCGTGAAAGAAGCTAGAAAAGAGAGAAGAGAAAATAGATGACGGAGTCTTGATTCTGGAAACAAGAAAATTTGTTGATGTAAAAATGAAGATAGGAAAACAACACTTTAAACCTTGAACTTTTAAACTTTGAACTCAACAGCGACTGAGTGATTACGACAAAGGAGCGATTGTATCGAAGCCAAAGCGTGAAAGAAGCTAGAAAAGAGAGAAGAGAAAATAGATGACGGAGTCTTGATTCTGGAAAAAAGAAAATTTGTTGATGTGAAAATGAAGATAGGAAAACAACACTTTAAACCTTGAACTTTTGTACTTGGACTCAACGGCGGCTGAGTGATTGCGACAAAGGAGCGATTGTATCGAAGCCAAAGCGTGAAAGAAGCTAGAAAAGAGAGAAGAGAAAATAGATGATGGAGTCTTGATTTTGAAAACAAGAAAATTTATTGATTTGAAAATGAAGATAGAAAAAAACAACTTTAAACCTTGAACTTTTAAACTTTGAACTCAACAGCGGCTGCTTAAGCTTTCGCTTATCGAGTAAATTTTGGGTTTTATTTAAAACAATCTTTCTTAAAGTCTATCCTTTTCTATTTATCTTGCGCTATATTTTAGCGCGTGCGTACTTCGATTTGCACCCAACTAAACTGAATTTTACTACAATTTCAGTAGTGTATGAGTAAATATAAAATTTTAGAGTACCTAAGAAGGTTTTCTTTTTGGCTAAGTTTCTTTGCGGTAATAGCAATAATTTTTGATTTAGGCTTTTCTCATGAGAAATTTGTTGAAATCGAAATAAGAACCTTTTATTTTATTACCCTTCTCGTTGGAATTCCTTCTATTGCTTTACGTTATTTTATCGCCAATGATCGTTTCCCTAACAAGGTTAGATTTTTCGATACTATCATTTTCTCGCTATTTGGCCTCCTCGCTCTTGCACAGGTTGATGCTATTAGAGAGAATCTTGTATTTTTCGAATTTTTCAATAAAATGGGCTGGATCTACCTGGCTATCGTTATTTATTTTATCCGGGAATTATCCAGGTTCGAATTAAAGATCGATCGAGAAATTATCAATCCGGCACAACTGTTTATTATTAGTTTTTTAATACTCATAATAATAGGGACACTGTGCCTTATGCTTCCTAAAGCTACTCACAACGGCATTTCGTTTTTAGATGCTTTATTCACCTCTACCAGCGCAGTTTGTGTCACCGGACTTATTGTGGTCGATACAGGTAGCTATTTTACAACTTTTGGACAAAGTATCATTTTGGTTTTAATTCAGCTTGGGGGATTGGGAATCATGACTTTTGCCAGTTACTTTAGTTATTTTTTCCGGGGTAGCACCTCGTATGAGAATCAGTTAATGATGAAAAACGTCACAGATTCAGAGACACTGGGCGAAGTTTTTTCGGCATTAAAAAAGATTTTATTTATCACTTTTGTATTCGAATTTATAGGAGGTTTATTAATTTATATGAGCTTAGATCCTCAATTATTCGAAACTGTTGGTGATCGTATTTTCTTTTCGGTTTTTCACACCATTTCAGGGTTTTGTAATGCCGGTTTTTCTACTTTAGAATATAGTCTATACCAACCGGAATATCGATTTAATTTTCCATTGCATATCATTTTATCAGTACTGTTTATTCTGGGAGGTTTAGGATTTCCTATTGTACTTAACATATATAAGTATGGAAAGTATTTTATCAAAAAGAATTTTTTACGGTTTAAAAGACCAGACCAGCCGGTTCATATGCCATGGATTTTGAATTTGAATTCCAGAATTGTACTGGTCACCACAGCGATATTACTCGTGGGCGGTACGGTTTTCTTTATGTTCTTTGAATACAACAATACCCTAAAAGATTATAATTTCCTTGGAAAACTGGCTGCTTCTTTCTTTGGTTCCTCGACTCCTAGAACTGCCGGGTTTAACTCGGTCGATATGGGGGCATTGCATTTCTCTACCATCATGGTGATTATGTTTTTAATGTGGATTGGTGCTTCCCCTGGATCTACAGGTGGTGGTATTAAAACAAGCACGATAGCTATTGCTACGCTTAATTTTTTAAGTCTGGCAAAAGGTAAAGACCGTGTAGAAGTTTATAACCGGGAAATTGCAAATAACTCTTTACGAAGAGCTTTTGCGATCATGACCTTATCTATACTTTTTGTAGGATTATCGATTTTAATGATCTCTTATTTTGACCCCGATATGCACTTACTTGATGTGGCTTTCGAATCTATTTCTGCTTACAGTACCGTAGGATTAAGCTTAGGGATTACTGCAAATTTTTCCGGTGCCTCAAAAATTGTAATTATCATGACCATGTTTGCCGGTAGAGTAAGCATGCTTACTATTATGGCCGCATTTTTGGCTGATGTAAAACATTTAAATTATAAATACCCTACAGAGGAAGTTTTAATTAACTAATAGCATTATGAAATATATCATTATTGGATTAGGAAACTTTGGTTCTTCATTAGCCCAAAAGCTTACTGCACTTAACAATGAAGTTATTGGTGTAGATATTCGTATGGATCGTATCGAATCCATAAAAGATAAAATCACACATGCGATTAATCTTGATGCAACAGAATCGGCTGCTGTATCTAACCTGCCTCTTAGGGATACCGATGTTGTAGTGGTAGCCATTGGAGAAAATCAGGGCGCCAATGTGATGACCACAGCTTTGATGAAAAAGTTAAATGTAAAGCGACTTATTAGCCGTGCACAACAGGGATTGCAGGAAATGGTATTAGAAGCTATGGGCGTAGATGAGATTATTCACCCTGAAGAAGAAACCGCCGAGCGCTGGGCCAAAAAACTGAATATGCGCGGAGTGGTAGATAGCTTTGAACTTAATGAGGATTATAGTATTGTTGAAGTGCAGGTACCGGATCAATACCACGATAAAACCTTACAGGAAATACGCTTTAGAGAAGATTATGACCTTATTATTTTGACTACAATGAAAGTCACTGAAGGTAAAAACGATCTTGGGTGCGCAAAAAAAATAACCAATATTAAAGGCGTTGCTTCCGCAGGCACCAAACTATACAAAGGCGATATCATGGTGATCTACGGAAACAAAAAAGATATCAGAAAATTATTAGAAGATCAGCAGAAAAGAGATCGATAATTTTGAATTGAAAAAATCACTTCAAAATTGAAGCATTATTGCAATCATTATTAGTGTACCCTACCCAATTCTTATGCCATTTTCAACCTCTAAACCAGGCTCAATAAGGACAATATCGTTATGATCTCCTACTGCTCCCAAAACCAGGCATTCACTCATAAAATTAGCGATTTGCTTATCTGGGAAATTAATTACCGCAATGACCTGTTTCCCTACCAGATCCTGTGGCTCGTAGTTTCTGGTAATTTGTGCAGAGGTCTTTCTAAAACCTATATGTTTTCCAAAATCAATTTTTAATTTGTAAGCGGGCTTCCTGGCTTCTGGGAACTGCTTGGCCTCGATGATTGTTCCTACCCGCATTTCAACTTTTTCAAAGTCTTTCCAACTTATTTCCATAGCATTTGTATTTCTACGGAAATTTAGATATTCTAGAGTACAAAATTGTAAATTTATAGTAAAAAATTATGGCACGTACTCCATCAAATATGTTGGCTTTGGGCACTAAAGCTCCAGAGTTTGAATTATACGATACAGTAACCGATAAAACCTTTGATCTTGAAGCACTAAAAGGACCAAAAGGAATATTAATCATGTTTATTTGCAACCATTGTCCATTCGTAAAGCATGTAAATTCAGAAATCGCCAAACTAGGCGAAGAATATCAGGCTAAAGGATTTGGAATAGTGGCAGTTTCCAGCAATGACGTTGAAAATTATCCTGACGACAGCCCGGAATTAATGAAAAAAGCTGCTCAAAAAGAAGGATATACTTTCCCTTATTTATACGATGAAGACCAAAGTGTTGCAAAAGCTTATGATGCTGCCTGCACGCCAGACTTTTTTCTTTTTGATGAAAATTTAGAACTCGCTTATCGTGGTCAGCTAGACGATTCTCGTCCCGGAAACGAAAAACCGGTTACCGGAAAAGATCTTAGAAATGCCATGGATGCTATTCTTGCCGGAGAAAAAGTTGCGGATGATCAAAAACCGAGTATTGGCTGCAATATTAAATGGAAACAGTCTTAGTGCCAACTGCTTAAATTATATGAAATAACCTCTTATTTCTCCAGAAAAAGAAATATCGGGTTAAACTTTTCACAAAACACAATTATCCTATAGATTTAATAGGTTATTTGATTTGATTTTCTTTAATTTTGAATACAATTTAAAAAGATCAGACTATGAGTACTATAAGATTAGGAGATACTGCACCAAATTTTGATGCTGAAACTACAGAAGGAAAAATAAATTTTTACGATTATCTTGGCGATAGTTGGGGAATATTATTCTCTCACCCATCAGATTATACGCCGGTTTGTACTACGGAATTAGGAACTGTAGCCAATTACAAACCAGAATTTGATAAGCGTAACACTAAAGTAATCGCTTTAAGTATCGACGATATGGAATCTCACAAAGGTTGGGTAAAAGACATTGAGGAAACTCAGGAAGTAAAACTTAACTATCCCATTATCGCTGATGAGGATAAAAATGTTTCGAATCTTTACGACATGATCCATCCAAATGAAGATAATAAAGCGACGGTAAGATCGGTATTTATTATTAGTCCTGATAAGAAAGTAAAGTTAACATTAACCTATCCACCAAGTACCGGTAGGAATTTTGAAGAAATTCTTCGTGTTATCGATTCTTTACAATTAACCGCGTATCATAAAGTAGCGACTCCGGCAAACTGGAAACATGGTGAAGAAGTAGTTATTAGTCCTGCGGTTTCTAACGAAGATGCTAAAGGTCTATTCCCTAAAGGATATAAAGAAGTGAAACCATATTTGAGAATGACCCCACAACCCAATTTGGACTAATTTCTTAAAAAACAATCGTAAATTACCTTTGGGCAAGCCCACAAGGCATTCGATAGAGACAAAATCTCAATTCCAAAGCATCCCGATTGCTATCGGGACGGCTATTACGCCCTTTGGCGGTACCAATAAAAAAAGCTGCTCGGTCGAGCAGCTTTTTTTATAATTATTCTGTATTATTTTACATCCATTAACTCTACATCAAAAATCAAGGTTGCGTTTGGTGGGATTACACCACCAGCACCACGCTCACCATATCCAAGATGAGAAGGGATCACAAATCTTGCCTGATCACCAACTTTTAGTTTTAAAATACCTTCGTCCCAACCAGCAATTACATGTCCTACACCAATAGGAAACTCTATAGGCTGATTTCTTTTATAGGAAGAATCAAAAACAGTACCATCGGCCAAGCGACCTTTGTAGTGTACAGAAACCGTTTTTCCTTTTTCGGCTTGTTTACCGTCTCCTTCTTTCTCAATTTTATAGCGTAAACCACTATCGGTTTTTTCAAAACCCTGTGCTAATTTACCAAGAAGTTCTTCCTGTTGCTTTAGGGCAGCAGCTTCACGCTCTGCTTTAGCACCATTAAACTGACGGAACGTTTCTACTGCATTCCAATTTTTAGCTTCTTCCCCTTCACGGATAATTTCTAACTTTTCGATTTTATCACCCTGAGCGATGCTATCTACAACATCCTGACCTTCAACCACACTTCCAAATACCGTATGCTTCCCGTCTAACCATGGTGTCTCTACGTGAGTAATAAAAAACTGACTACCGTTAGTACCAGGACCTGCATTGGCCATCGATAATTTACCTGGAGCATCGTGCTTAAGATCTGGATGAATTTCGTCATCAAATTTATAACCTGGACCACCAGACCCAGTTCCCTGAGGATCACCACCCTGAACCATAAAATCTGGAATTACCCGATGAAATTTTAATCCGTCGTAATAAGGCGTTCCCTGTGATTTTGCTTCGTTTTCTAAATTTCCTTCAGCAAGCCCAACAAAATTTCCTACTGTTCCCGGAGCCTTTTCATATTCTAATGCTACTAAAATTTCACCTTTCGTGGTGTGAAACTTAGCATATATTCCGTTATCCATTTTTTAGTTTTTAATTTTAGCAAAGATACTCTTTTCTGTTTTTTAAAACACTTTTTCTCCCCCAAGGTAAGTTTCCACTACTTTTAGATTAGGAATTTCGCTTTCGTCTACCTCCATAATATCCTTTTCCAATAGGATAAAGTCGGCAAATTTACCTTTTTCGATACTTCCCTTTTCCTCTTCCTCAAAGTTCGCATAAGCCGCCCAAATGGTCATTCCTTTTAAGGTTTCTTCACGAGTTAAAGCTTCCTCTTTCATAAAGCCGCCTTCAGGATAGTTTTCAGTGTCCTTTCTTGCTACTGCCGCATAAAAGGTTAAGAACGTACTTACTTGCTCTACCGGAAAATCAGTACCTAAAGCAACCAATCCTGCCTGGTCCAATAATTTTTTATATGCATAAGCGCCTTCTTGTAACCGTTCTTCACCCAAACGATCCTCTGCCCAGTACATATCACTTGTAGCATGTGTAGGTTGGACAGAAGGAATTATATTTTTACTGAAGTATTTAAAATCCTCTTCATCAATAATCTGAGCATGTTCTACCCGCCATCTGCGGTCAGGATCATTTTTCAGCAAAGAATCATAAGTTGTTAGCACCACATAATTAGCTGAATCCCCAATAGCATGCGTATTTAACTGATATTTTGATTTTGCAACTCTAGCCGCTACCTCTTTAAAAGTCTCTATAGGAGAAAGCAAGGCCCCAAAATGACCGTGACGGTCACTATATTCCTCTTTTAAAGCGGCTCCTCGAGAACCTAAAGCGCCATCACCGTAAAATTTTACCGATCGTACATTTAAGTGCTCAGTTTTATAAGGTTCCTTATCAAGATAATAATTAAGGTTTTCTTCGGTATTGCTAATCATTGCATAGATTCTCATTTTAAAATCCCGATGCTGTTGTAAACTGTCCATAAGTTCGATCACTTTACGATCGATACCGGCATCTACCACGGTAGTCAAACCATACTCAAAACACATTTTTTGAGCAGTCATCAAGGCTTCAGCCATTTCGTCTTCGGTTGGTTTTGGTTGCGCATCAAAAATTAATTGCATAGGATTATCGACCAGGATACCGGTTAACTCCCCATTTTTCTGCTCGATATCACCACCTTCAAAAGTAGTTTCTGTAGTAACCCCTGCCTTATCCAACGCAGCTTGATTTACCAGTAAGGCATGACCATCAATTCGGCTTAAAGCAATTGGCGTATCCGGAAATAAACGATCTAAGGTGTCTTTGGCTGGAAACTCTTTATTTTCCCAATCATTTTGATCCCAACCACCCCCTGTGATAAAGGACTTATTATTTTTTTGTTGAAATTCAACGATTCTTGCTACTACTTCTTCATAGCTTTTTGTGCCGACTAGATTTACCATTTGCTGCTGAAGGCCTAAACGATAAAAATGCGCATGAGCATCAATAAAACCTGGATAGACTGCTTTACCGTGGGCATCTATGGTTTTATTTGCTTCATAAATCGACGTAATTTCTGAAGCTGTCCCAATTGCTTCAAATTTTCCGTCTTTTACCGCAAAAGCTTCGGCCATAGAAAAATCTTCATCTACCGTATAAATCTTCGCATTGGTTACAATGAGATCTACTTTCTGCTTAGAATCGCAAGAACACAAAATAACCGATACAAATAAAATTGTAAAAATATTACGCATAGTTCACTTTTTAAGATAAGTTGTAAAAATAAAAAATGCACCTTATCTAAGGTGCATTTGAATGAAATTATATGGTTCTGAAGAAATGCTCCCAGAATTATACGCTAATACTTGCAAAAATTGCATCACGAATACTTTTATTTGCCGCCGCCGCAAGGGCAACAGAAATAATGAGTCCTAAAAAAGCGTAAATAAAGTCTCTGGCAATTAATTTAAAGGCTTTCTTTCGATGTTTTTTACCTTTTTTCTTACGGGCCAAACTTATAGCAATCTCACGCCCCCCGATAACTCCAAGGAAAACCCAGGTGGTACTCATAGGTACAGTACTAATAAACAGCTTGTAGATTAATAATAAAACGTAAGTTAAATCCACCAGCGTTGCTGCACGTATATCTGAAATTCGTGATTTTTCACTTACCACTTCCTGAATACGATCGCCTCGCAAATAGAATAGCAATCCTAGCCCTAAAAAGATGGTTACCGCAAATATGATAAACTGAAACAGACTTTGATGTCTGGGTAAGAAAACAGCGATGTTTGCCCCATCCTGCATTACCCAAACCGCCCAAAGTGAACCACTCACAATCCATTGTACCGCCATCCAACCGGTATGCGCTTTACGACTTTTAAAAAACTTTCTTATGGCATTATATGATAAATACCATACTGCAAAGGATAATACAAAAGCCATTACATAACCCGACAAACTCTTACCAACTACTGAAGTGATTCCAGAGGTATCCGCACTAAAAACACTTAAAATAAGAAATGTCGTCGATACCGGCATTCTCATTCTGGTAAGAATTAACAACACTAAAGGAGCTATGATCTGGAAGAAACTAAACTTCTCGGGATGTGGATAATCTGACGTTCCATCGGGGTTTAAAAGTCGTTGATAGGTCACATCTCCATCGTAATGAAGGAAACTCCACGTAACTGTGACCAGGAAAATCGATCCTACAAAAAGCCATAATATCCACCATTTTCTAGCTTTATTACTTTCAATAAAAGTTCCTAAAGACTGGATACTATCATTAGCTACAGTAGCATAAGCAGCAAAAAAGAATCCCACCCACATTGCGGCCCTACCATACCCGGTAGAGATACCGGCAACGATAATACCAACCATGATGATGCCCAGGAAGGTTCTTTCTTTTACAAGAAAATCCAGGATATTTAAATAAGGACGATCCCGGTTAATACGTTTAAATTTTTTAGCCATTAATTACGCTTAGATTATTGACAAATTTGGATGCAAATTAACATACAAAGATTATTAATTTTCTTGATCCTATGTTTTCTTATTGTTATCAATTTTGTGAGACAAAACTAAGAAGTTTTTAAATTGCTTGTAAGAATTAAAACAGATATTTACAGTTTAATAAAACAAAAAGGCGACCAGATGATCTGGTCGCCTTTCGTAGTTATATATTTAAGAGTTCTTAATTATAATCGAATTTATAGGTTACGCCCCCTAAAACCTGGATTCCCTGTACCTGGAAATCGCTCCAGCGCTGATAATCGTTATTTAAAAGGTTGCTACCTTTCACAAACGCTGAAAGTTGATCGTTAAAGCGATAACCTACATGAGCATTCGCATCAAAATAACTATCTAAAGTAATAAATGCTCTCTCTATACCGCCATCTACAGGACGACTATCCACAATTGCCATCGCTTCCCGCTCTCCTACTAAAAACAGGTTAGCACCAGCGTACCATTTTTCTGTAATTTGATAATCTGCGGTGAGCTCGGCAGTATAATTTGGTAAATTCCATGCTTCCTGTTCACGATCAGTATCATAATCAAAAAATTCTCCGGTAATTCCTAACCTAAAATTATCGTTTACATCTACACTAATATTCGCGAAAAACGAGAGTGTTTTTACATTGTCGTAAACTACCCCAAAAGAGTTTCCGTAAGCGTAGCCTTCCCTAATATCCGGGTTATAAACATTTCTTACAAAAAGGGGTTTTACATCCTCCGCATTGTAGCCTCCTCTAAAATTATAAGAAACAGTGTTGGTCAATTTTCCTTTTGCACCTAAATAAAAATTATATAAATTATCTGTGGGTGCTACCATAATAGTTGGTGAAATATAAGGGTTCTGCTGCACAAAATCGTAGTAGGAATTTTGCTTAAGCCCCCCTTCCAAACCAGCATAAGGCGTAAAATAATCACCGGCTAACTTATAACTGGCGGTAACTTTTGGATATAAGTAGAAGTTACTATCGCTATTTTCTGTATCTAAACCATAGAAAAATGCAGCCCCTATATTAAGGGTTAAATTATTTCTTAGAATTAATAAACTTGGAGTCACTCCCACATTTAAAAATGTGTATTTATTTTCAACATTTTCGGCATAAATTCTATCCATCGAGCCATTTACAAAATTGGCCTGAACATCTGTTGTAATTAATTCGTCTGCAATATTAAATTCTAACGTACTGTTTAAATCTACTTTTTGCTCTGAAGTTCCAAAAGCATCACCTGTTTGTCTAATTTCAAGATCGGCAGTTTTAAAGAAAGAATCATACAGCTCGATATTTCCACCTCCAAAAACCGAATAATAATTTTGCTGCGGATCTACCGTGGTAAGAATTTCAGCATCAGTCATTGGAACGTTTTCAGAAATACCGTACCAATTAAATAACTGATGTTGCACACCAAGCTCAGTATTCCAGGAATAATCACGGTCTTTACTTCCATAATTAAGATTAAGCGATGTGTCGTAGAATTTATTATCCAATAAAACACCATCTATCCCTCCCTGAGAAGAATTATGCAGCAAATAAACTCCAAAGTTCTGATCGCGGTTTACTTCGATATTACTATAAAATTCGGCTAAGACATTGGTATAATTTCCTAATCCTAAAGTTGCATAATTATCGTAAGCTTTAGGAGGACGAACACGTTCTACCCTGGTGGCCCTTCCTTTTACAGGAGTAAAGGTTGAAGCTACCGGAACCGAGAAAATATTATATTTGACCGACTTTTTTGTAGTACTTACCGAATCTGCTTTCCCTGGTACCGCTTTTATTTTAGAAGCCTCTCGTACCGATGGCGAATAAGGTTTTACCACCGTAACTGTTTCACTATCTATTGGGTCTTGTGCAAAAGCAAAACCACTTACTAAAAACAGACATAAAAACAAGCTCCTTTTTACTGAAACAAATTTCATATATAATTTCTTAAATTGTTGTTAGGTTGATCTGATCCTTTTAGGATTTAATTATTTCCGGTTTGTACGGAAGAATTGGTTTTTGCTTCTTCGGCTTTTATTCTGGAAAGCTCCTGTTGAGCTTCCTGAACCACATCTGGATATTTACTAAAATTCTTAATCACATTATCCAAAACATAAGTGGCCTGGTAAGCATCCCCTAGTTTATAGAAGTTTTTAGCCATAAGCACCAATCCCTTAGCCCCCCATTTTTTATATCCTGAAAAATCTTTGGCTAATACCTGTACCGCAGCATTCGAAGCTTCATAATTATTACTTTTATTTTTAAAATAAGCATCATAATACAGTGCTTCAGCAGCTAATTCGCCAGTCGCCGTTTTTTGAACTTCCGCATAAGCTGTTTTTGCTTTTGCTTCGTTACCCGATTTTATAGCCGATCTTGCCACTATTAATTGCGCATCGGTTCTTGCCTGTTTATCGGCTTCCGGATTCGCCAAAACTTTATCGGCATAAGCTGCTGCCTGTCCCGGCTGATTCATCTCATCGTAAGATTTCATCAGGTTAGACTGTGCATAAATCTTATTTTGAGTATCACCGGCTACCTGCTCTAAACGCTGCAACAATGGTAATGCTTCCTGATATTGTGATTTTTCAAGATAAATTTGAGAAAGTCTTGCTAAGGCCTGTTCGGTAAACTCATTATTTGGTTTAGCGATAACATACTTATAATGTGGAACAGATCCTTCTTTATCACCATCGCGATATTGTAATTGCGCTAGATAGAAATTTGCATTAATAGCATGAATTCCGTTAGGAAAACTTTTTAAATATTTCTCGAAATTCGATTTTGCCTGTGAGGTATTATTTGCCAAATATTGATTTTCGGCAGCTTCGTAAGTAGTGTTATCTAAATCGGCATCACTAACCTCAACAAAATCAATATTCTTAACCCAACCCGCATATTCATCTGTCCTACCTAAGTCTACATACACATTACGAGCTGTAGAAACCGCTTCCATCGCTTCAGGGGTATTTGGATAATCGTTTACTACTTTTTTAAACTTACTAAGCGCTTTTTCTCCCTGATTGGAATTATAATAAATTAATCCCTGTCTCAACATTGCTTTAGGAACCAAAGCACTTCCTGGCACTTCTCTAATTAAACGATCGTAGGTTGAAATCGCCTGCGAGGTGTTATTGGTCGCCACATAGGTATTTCCTAATTCATATAATGCATCGTCACGAAAAGCTGATCGGGGATATTTACTATTGAATCCTGAAAGATCCTCGATCTTACGTTCGTTTCGATCTACAAAACCATAACTAATAGCTTTTTGGAAAGCCGCGTAATCGGCATTACCAACTCCGTTTGCGATAGCTGCATTATATGATTCCATTGCCGGCCAATACTGGCTATTTACAAAGTAACTATCGCCTAGCCTCAAATAAGCATCGTTTCTTTTAGCTGCGTCATGCTGGCTATTTTCAGCATATCTTTTAAAATATTCGATAGCGCGATCATACTCGTTTTTCTTAAAATACGCGTATCCAATATTATAATCTAAATCTGTTTTTTCATCGGTTCCGGCAGCAGCTGTCATTCCTCCAAATTCTTTATAGCCTATAATCGCATCGTCAATTCTGTTCACATTAAATTCACTTTCAGCTTTCCAATAGGTCGCTTTTGCGGTAATTTTTGGATCACGAGGTTCTTTTAAGGCTTTCTCAAAATTCTTGATCGCTTCATAATAATCGCCTTCTTCGTAAAGCTGAAGTCCGTAATAATACGCTACTTTTTGATAAGCCACTTTATCAGCAAAATTTCTATTGCTTTCTAAAAGGTTCATCGCTTCTTCAAAATTTCCTGAAGTGATAAAAGAGTTGATTAATAATTCCTCAGCTTCAGCCTTATTTGGCGAATTTGGATAGGTTTCCAGGAATGTAATCAATACTTTAGAAGGGCTCTCATAACTATTCCCAATTTCGTAACCAAGCTTTGCGTAATTCAGCATTGCATCTTCTTTGATCTTCGCATCAAAATCCATTTCACTGGCATTTTTAAATGCGTTTAATGCCTGCTGCTTTTGTCCCGATTCCAGATACGATTGTGCCAAATGATAGTAGGCGTTTTGAGCAATCGCGTTTTTACCATCAATAATTTTATTGAATTCTGAAATCGCATTTGCATAATCCCCTTGCTTATAATAAGCGTAGCCTAACTGGTAATAATCGGTATTATTCCATTTTCTTCTTACACCCTGGTATTCTTTTAAGTAAGGAATAGCCTGATCGTATTGCTTTAAATTAAAATAGCTTTCTCCTATAATCTTATTCAGCTGTGATTTTTCTACCACGTTCGATTTTGGCAACTGCTCTTTACCAAGCTGAATGGCTTTTTCAAAATTCCCAAGCTTAAAATTCATATCGGCCTGATAGTACGAAAGTTCTTTGCCGTAACGCTCGTCCCCTTTTACTTCATCAAAGTACTGGTTTGCCTGGTCATAATCGTCTGATTCGTAAGCCATATAACCAATATAATATTTCGCCTGGGCCCCATACTGCTCAGAATCTACAACCCGGTTAAAATAATTTTTCGCCTGTTCTAAATCATTAGTCTGAAAATAAACATATCCTTTATTAAAGTAATATTTCTCTAGATCGGCACGGCTCATACTTTTTTCATCGACCATATCATACCATTTACGTGCCTGTGGATATTTACCGGTATTAAAATAGTAAGTGGCTACATCGTGGTAAGCAGAGTTTGTTTTAGTGCTGGTTGGATATCGGGAAACAAAACGCTCCATAAGCTCATCTGCCCCTGGTTGGTTTAATCTCACTGCGGCATTGGCTACATAGTAAGCACAATCGCCTTTAATTTTCTCGTCTGTTGCTTGTTCTTTAACATCTGCAAAAAGTTTTTGTGCAGCCAGATATTGCTCATTATTATACAATTCTAAGGCTTTATTAAATTTTACAAGATCATTGGTATAAATGGCAGACTGCTGGGAAAATCCAATACTTGCCACCAATAAAAAAACAACAATTAGGTAAGGTTTGCCGGTTGTCATTTATAGTTTTTTAGGTTTGGTAATCAAAGATAATTTAATGCTTTAATTCTAAACGCGATTTAAACACTATAATTATGTTAATGTAGAAAAAAGTGCTTTTGCAGTGTACTAAAAATGTATATTTAGCCTTAGTTTTATAGCTTGAAGTGTTATCTGATTCTTCTAAAAATTGAAACTTAAATTGTATAATTTTGGCTTCAGTTTTTAGGGTGCTTAAAAGAAATATCCAAGCAAAGGTCTTGGGCAATAACCTTTAAAAGTTTTTATACTGAAAAGAATTCTGATTTATGGCCAATGTTGTTCTTGAACTTAAAAATGCTGCAATTTACCAGCGGGAAAACCTTATACTTTCTGAAGTTGATGTTACGGTGAATAAAGGTGACTTTGTTTACCTTATAGGAAAAACCGGTACTGGCAAAAGTAGTTTTATGAAAACACTTTATGGCGATCTTCCTTTAACCGAAGGTGAAGGCTCCATAGTCGATTTTAATCTTAGAAAATTAAAGGAAAAAGATATTCCTTATTTACGTAGAAAACTGGGCATCGTATTTCAGGATTTTAAGTTGTTGACTGATCGTAATATTAAAGACAACCTACTTTTCGTATTAAAAGCAACAGGCTGGAAAGACAAAAACAATATGGATCAAAAAATTGATCTTGTTTTAGAAAAAGTAGGGATGAAAACCAAAGGTTTTAAATTTCCATACCAACTTTCAGGAGGAGAGCAACAACGTGTAGCGATTGCCCGCGCACTTTTAAATGATCCTGAATTAATCCTTGCCGATGAGCCTACCGGAAACCTGGATCCGCAAACCTCGGTAGAAGTGATGGAAGTATTACAGGAAATTAGCCGTAACGGGAATACTATCTTAATGGCTACTCATGATTATGCATTGTTACTAAAATATCCTTCTAAAACCCTAAAATGTGACGGTCAACGTGTATTTGAAGTAGTGCAGAAAACGGTCTAAAAAAGTTAGAAAGCTAAAATTGCTTTTAGGAATTTCAAAAAGAAAATAATAAAAAAAGAACTGTCTAAGATTACACTTTAGACAGTTCTTTTTTTATTATCTATATTGAGAATTAGTAAACTTTACCTCCTACTAATATCCAATTTTCAATTCCTCCTTCCAGTTCGTATACCTCCTCAAAGCCATCATCTTTAAGAATTTCAATCGCCTTTTTCGTATTTCCCTTATTTTTACCATAAATCACCACCGGCTTATCTTTAGCCAGCGTATCAAAAAAAAGAGAATTATCATTGCTTTCACTCAAAATGATATTCTTAGCTTTAAATATATGGGCATCATCAAATTGTTGAGCTGAACGCACATCTAAAACCTGAATTTCATCTTTCTTCATACGATCCAGCATTTCTTCAGGAGAAATCATTTCAATTTCACTGGCTTCAACTTCCTTACAGCCTTGTGAACATAAGAGCAAAATTGTAAATAATAAAAGGTATTTTCTCATTAGTCTTCTGCCGTTTCGCCTTCCCATTCCATAAAGCCTCCTTTTAAATTGTAAGTATTGGAAAAGCCTAGCTGGTCAAGGATCGAACAGGCTTGTGCACTTCTTTTACCAGATCTGCAATAAATATAATAGTTCTTATCTTTATCAAGTTGCTCTACCTCATCAATAAACCCCTGCCCCTTATAAATATCAATATTCTTAGAATTTGGGATGTATCCCTCTTCAACTTCTTCTTCAGTTCTAACATCAAGAATAGCCGCGTTAGCATCTTTACCAAGCTGTTCTCTCCATTCTTCCTGTTCAAGTTCTTTCATTATATGTACATTTTATATTAAGCAATGTAAATATACATTATCTAAATTAACTGCATTCCTGTGCCCATCAAACAACTGTATTTTTTTAACCTTTCTTTAATATATCACACTAAAAAGTTATATATATTTGTATATACAAATGTTGTAGAAACAATGAAGACTGAAGAGATTTTAAAAACAGACCATCTTAAAGACACCAAGAAACTGGTTATTAATATCATGCTTTGTGCCGACAAAGCAACCACAATGATGAACGAGTCACTTAAACCCCATGAAATCTCTATACAACAATTTAATGTTTTACGCATTTTACGGGGACAAAAAGGAACTCCCGCAAATCTTAGTACTATACAGGAGCGAATGGTAAATAAAATGAGTAACACCACCAGACTGGTAGATAAACTTATCCATAAGAATCTTGTTGAACGATTTGTTTGTAAAGAAAACCGCCGAAAAATTGAAATCATTATCACTAAAGAAGGCTTAAAACTACTAGAGATCCTAGACCCAATAATAGACCATCTGGAAGATAACTTCTCTAACTCTATTACGAAAGAAGAATTATTAACATTAAACCAGCTACTTGAAAAAGTTAGAAATTAAATAAAGAGCTGCGGGAAAAGATTCCCAGATAGGACTGGAAAAACTTTTTACAATTTCACGACAAGCTAAAGCGTGTAATAATACAATACCAATAAAACCGAAAAAAATTATGAGTTCAGTTATTAAAAATCTAAAATGGAGGTACGCCACTAAAAAGTTTGATGCCTCTAAAAAAATCGATCAAGAAGATCTAGAAGCACTTTTGGAAGGAGTGCAATTATCTGCTTCTTCTTATGGTTTACAACCCTATCAGATTTTTGTTATAGAAAACCCAGAGATTAGGGAAAAATTAAAATCTGCAGCGTGGGATCAAACACAACTTACTGACGCATCACAGGTTATCGTATTTGCTAATCATAAAAAACTGGATGAAGCTTATGTAGATGACTACATCAAAAACATCGCAGAAACCAGGAATATGAGTGTTGAAGATCTGCAAGGTATGGCAGATATGATTAAAAACACAACCTTAAAAATGGAAGCCGATCAGCAAAACGAATGGGCTCAAAAACAAAGTTACCTGGCATTGGGCTTTTTACTAAACACAGCTGCACATCTTAAAATAGATGTTTGCCCAATGGAAGGATTTTCAGCAGAGAATTTCGATAAAATTCTTGGCTTAGAAGAAAAAGGGCTTCATACTGCAGTGATTGCTTGTATTGGTTATCGCAGTGAAGAAGATGACTATCAACATGCGACGAAAGTACGAAAATCAACACAGGATTTATTCCACTTTATATAAAATCAAATAATAAAATTGCTATGAAAAAGAATATCATTAAAGGAGCTTTAGCTTCAGTTGTTGTAATTGCTTCACTTGCTTTTACCAGTATGGCTAAAAAAATTGATGTAAAAGAAAGTAAGATTACCTGGAAAGGCGAAAAGGTAACTGGCAGTCACGAAGGGACCATCGATTTGAAATCCGGATACTTAGATGTAGAAGATGAGAAAATCTTAGGAGGAGAATTTGTGATCGATATGACTTCTCTTCAATCTACCGATCTTGAGGGCGAAAGCAAAGGAAAATTGGAAGGTCACTTAAAATCAGACGATTTTTTTGGTGTTGCCAATCATCCTGAAGCTAAACTTATCATTACCACAGCATCCAAAAAATCTGGTAATACTTATGGTATCGTAGGTGATCTTACAATTAAAGGAATAACCAATCCCGTAACTTTTGATATGGTTTATAATGGGAAATCTGCCAATGCAAATCTTATTATCGATCGTACGAAATACAATGTACGTTACGGCTCTGGAAGTTTCTTTGATAATCTGGGAGATAAAACTATTTATGACGAATTTAAAATCGCTGTGGATTTAAAATTCTAAAATTCCAACCATTGTATTTCAATCCCGTAATCTTCCCTGAAGATTACGGGATTTATTTTTTGATTATTTGTTTGTGATTTAAAAATTGATGGCTATATTTGAGGCAATGAAAAACAGAATTGCAAATACTTGGTGGTGGTCTAACTTACGTACAAACTTCGTGAGCTAAATTGCCATTATATAAAAATATAAGAAAAAGGCTTGTCTCACGACAAGCCTTTTTTTATTTCAAGATACTTTAAATTATGTACACATTAAAGACCAATTACAAAAAACTCCTTGCAGATACCATTACTCCTGTAAGCGTTTACTTAAAGGTAAGGGACAAGTATCCAAATAGCCTACTATTAGAAAGTAGCGACTACCACGCCAATAAAAATAGCTTCTCCTACATTTGTTGCAATCCAGTTGCCTCTATAAGAGTACAGAATGAGGAAATTTTAGAGGAATATCCAGACGGAACTTCAAAAACAACCAAAATCAGTTCAGAGATTAACCTTCCCGAAAAAATTCAGGATTTTGGAAAATTGTTCGATACCGAGGAATCTGACTTTAAATTTATCAATAACGGGCTCTTTGGCTATATTTCTTACGATGGTGTACGCTATTTTGAAGACATAAACATCACCAAGAAAAAAGGCGACCTGGAATTACCAGATATGTACTATGCGGTATACCAAAACATCATCGCCATTAACCATTTTAATAATCAGGCATTTATTTTTAATCACTCCTATAGTGATGATAATAAAATTGAAGAAATCGAACAGCTGATAAGCGTTAAGAATTTTGCCACTTACGATTTTCATCGCGAAGGCGAGACCCAAAGTAACCTTACCGACAAAGAATTTATAGAACAGGTGAAATTCGGTAAAAAACATTGTCATCGTGGTGATGTCTTTCAGATTGTACTTTCCAGACGTTTCTCTCAAAAATTTAAAGGAGACGAATTTAATGTGTACCGTGCTTTACGCAGTATCAACCCTTCTCCTTACCTTTTCTATTTTGACTATGGCAACTTTAAGATTTTTGGAAGTTCGCCAGAAGCTCAATTGATCATCGATGAAGGCAAGGCCGAAATTCATCCTATCGCCGGTACATTTAAACGTACCGGAAACGACGAAAAAGATGCCGAAATTGCCAAACAACTTAGTGCCGATGAGAAAGAAAATGCTGAACATGTCATGCTGGTTGATCTTGCTCGTAATGACCTAAGTCGAAACGGAAGCAATGTAAAAGTCGAAACTTATCGAGAAATCCAATTTTTCTCTCATGTTATTCATTTAGTGAGCAAAGTAACCGGAACCAAAAATCCTAATACGCCAACCATGCAGGTGGTAGCCGATACATTTCCGGCAGGTACATTAAGCGGCGCACCAAAACATAGCGCCATGAAGCTTATTGAAGAATGTGAAAATGTAAACCGTGATGCCTACGGTGGTGCGATTGGATTTATGGATTTTCACGGCAACTTTAACCATGCCATCATTATCAGATCCTTTGTTAGTAAAAACCATCAATTACATTATCAGGCCGGTGCCGGGGTGGTCTCAGAATCTAAAGATGAAAACGAGCTTCAGGAAGTATACAATAAACTTGGAGCATTAACCAAAGCATTAGAAATCGCTGAAAATATAGAATAATGGCGTTACTGACCTAAAGGGCAGTCGGGCTTTCGGTAGTCGCTTTTTTAAACGCTAATTCGCTTAAAAAGAGCTCCAACAAAACCTCAATCCCTAACGCGAAAAGAACTCTTTAAAATGAAAAAAGTATTAGTGATAGATAATTATGATTCGTTTGTATACAATCTTGTACACTATCTGGAGGATTTAGAATGCCAGGTAACCGTAAAGAGAAACGATCAACTGGATATCGATTTTGTACAAAATTTCGATAAGATTTTACTGTCTCCGGGCCCGGGAATTCCTTCTGAAGCCGGGCTATTAAAACCTATTATAGAAAAGTATGGTGCTACCAAAAGTATTTTCGGCGTTTGCCTTGGCCAACAGGCTATCGGCGAAGTTTATGGCGGCACTTTAGGTAATTTAGAATCGGTTTATCACGGCGTGGCAACAGATATTGATATTGTGGTAGACGATGAACCTTTATTTGCAGGGCTAGATAAAAAAATAAAAGTAGGACGTTACCATTCCTGGGTAGTATTAAAAGATTTACCAGACGTTTTAGAAGCCACTTCATTTGATGATAAGGGGCAAGTCATGTCTTTACGCCATCGAGAATTTGATGTGAGAGGCGTACAATTTCATCCAGAATCGGTTTTAACTCCTGAAGGGAAAAAAATGATTGCTAACTGGGTGAAAGCCTAGGCTCATAAAACAACTTCAGACCCACCGGTAGAATACCGGGCATAGAATTTTAAAAACTATAAATTTAGATTCGGTTTAACCGAGTTGTCGTTATAAAATGAAAGAATTACTAAACAGGCTTATTAATCACGAGACGATAAGTAAAGCAGAAGCAAAACAAGCTTTATTCAATATTTCTAATGGAGAGTATAATGAAAGTCAGATTGCCGCTTTTCTTACGGTCTATATGATGCGAAGTGTTACGATTGCAGAGCTTGAAGGTTTTAGAGACGCACTTTTAGAACTTTGCGTAGCGGTAGATCTTAGCGCCTATAATCCTATTGATCTTTGCGGAACCGGGGGCGATGGTAAAAATACCTTTAATATTTCTACAACCTCATCATTTGTAACTGCCGGTGCTGGTGTAAAAGTAGCTAAACATGGTAATTACGGAGTATCATCTGTTAGTGGTAGTTCTAATGCTATGGAGCACCTGGGCATACGTTTTAGCAGTGATGCTTCTTTTCTGGAAAAATGCATTGATAAAGCAGGCATTTGCGTATTGCATGCTCCCCTATTCCACCCGGCCATGAAAAATGTAGCTCCTATCCGTAAAAGCTTAGCGGTAAAAACATTTTTTAATATGTTAGGACCAATGGTAAATCCAGCATTTCCAAAAAATCAGTTAGTAGGAGTTTTTAACTTAGAGTTGGCTAGAATGTATGGCTATCTGTATCAAAATACCGATAAGAATTTTAGTATTCTTCACGCTTTAGATGGATACGATGAAATTTCGTTAACCAGCGACACTAAAGTAATTTCAAATCATACAGAAAGTATGTTGAAACCGGCTGATTTTGGAGTTCGTAAACTAGAACAAAAAGAAATTTACGGTGGCGGAACCATCGAGAATTCGGCTATGATCTTAGTAAAAATTCTTAGGGGCGAAGGTACCGAAGCCCAGGAAAATGTGGTGTGTGCTAATGCGGGTATGGCAATTGCGACCGCTAAAAATATTAAGATAAAAGAAGGCTTTTCTGCAGCAAAAGAATCGATTAAATCTGGAAAAGCCTTAGAGGCATTAAAAAAATTACAGCATTTAAGCGAATAATAGCTATGAATATTCTTGATAAAATAATCGCAGATAAACATAAAGAACTACTTCTTAAAAAACTAGTGGTTCCGGTATCACAATTAGAAAATTCGGCTTTGTTTAAAAGAGAAACGATTTCTTTAGCCAATGCACTTCGAGAAAGCAAAAGCGGAATTATAGCCGAACATAAACGCCGCTCTCCTTCTAAATCGATAATCAACCAAAGCTTAAATATAGAAGATGTAGCCAGGGGTTACGAACATGCTGGAGTAAGCGGAATATCGGTTTTAACTGACGGAAAATATTTTGGAGGTTCTTTAGACGATTTGCTGTATGCACGTGCTGCAGTAAAAATGCCAATCCTAAGAAAAGAGTTTATAATTGACGAATACCAATTATTAGAAGCCAAAGCTCATGGCGCCGATGTGATCCTATTGATCGCTGCCGTTCTTGAACGCGAGCAAATCAAACAATTATCTGAATTTGCTAAAAACCTTGGTTTAGATGTATTGCTTGAAGTACATAACGAAGAGGAATTGAAGAAATCGATCATGCCTAGTTTAGATATGTTGGGCGTAAATAACCGAAACCTTAAAACCTTTGAAGTTAGCACTCAGATAAGCAAAGATCTTTCTGAAAAAATCCCGGACGATTTTGTAAAAGTTAGCGAAAGCGGAATCAGTTCGGTAGAAGCTATTAAAGAACTAAAACAATATGGCTACGAAGGTTTTTTAATTGGAGAAAACTTTATGAAAACCAATAATCCCGGTGAAAATGCTAAGAAGTTTATTGAGGAACTTAGTAGTTAGATTTGAGTAGTGAGAAAATTCTACGATTTGAAGATGTAGTAATTTGAAAAAGTTTATCTAGAGACAAGATTTAAGATTCAAGAATCAGGATGAATTATTATAGATTTTGAATTATAAATATTGTCATTTCGACCGAAGCGTAGCGAAACGGAGAAATCTCTTAATAAGAATATAGACGTTTCACTTAGAAAATAGAGAATAGACGAGGTGATTCAAAAAAAAACTGTCAGCTTTTAGCTTTCAGCTAAATGCCACTTCGAGTGATTTTTAAATAGAATAAAAAAATAAAATCGAGAAGTAAAATAGAATTAGAATTTTTAATCTTATAAATAATATTAGCTGACAGCTAAAGGCTGGGCTAAAAACTAAAACCATGACCCTAAAACTCAAAATATGCGGCATGAAATACCCTGAAAACATTCAGGATATCGCAGCTCTCAATCCAGATTATATGGGTTTTATTTTCTATGAAAAAACACCTCGATTTTTTAATACTGAAATTCCTAAGATCCAGAATTCAATAAAAAAGACCGGTGTTTTTGTGAAATCCAAGATTGCAGAAATTCTGGATAAGATCAATAAATATGATCTTAATGCTATTCAGCTTCATGGTGGCGAATCAGCCGAGTTTTGTGCTGAGCTAAAATTAGTTTTAAAAGAAACATCTATTGAAATTATAAAAGTGTTTTCTGTTAAATCGGAATTCGATTTTAACCAGTTAGCAGATTTTGAAGATCATGTTGATTATTTTCTTTTTGATACCAAAGGCAAACATAAAGGAGGGAACGGCGAAACTTTCGATTGGACCTTATTAAAAGAATACCCATCTGAAAAACCATTTTTTCTAAGTGGTGGTATTGGTTTGGAACAATTTGAAGATCTAAAGAAATTCTATATGTATTTCAACAAAATTGGCAAACAAGATTTACTTTATGCAGTAGATGTAAATAGTGCTTTTGAAAGTGAACCCGGTCTAAAGGATATTGAAAAATTAAGACAATTTGTTGATGTGATGATGTGATAATGTGGTGATTTGTAAATTTAAATTGAGAAGCAAGAGACAAAAACCAGGAAACAGGATGAATTATTATGGATTTTGAATTATAAATATTGTCATTTCGACTGAAGTGTAACGAAACGGAGAAATCCCTTAGGAAGAATATACACCCATCCGCTGACAGAACATAGAGAATAGAAAATTTGTTGATGTGATGATTTGTAAATTTAAATTGAGAAGCAAGAGACAAGAACCAGGAAACAGGATGAATTATTATGGATTTGGAATGCTGAATTTTGAATTATAAATATTGTCATTTCGACTGAAGCGTAGCGAAACGGAGAAATCCCTTACAAAACCTGTTCACTGTTAACTGTAAACTTTTATATAAATAAGAAAAATTAAGCCGAAAGCTAAAAACTGTAGGCTAAAAAGCTAAATAAAATGACATACCAGGCAAACGAAAAAGGATATTACGGCGAATTTGGTGGCGCCTTTATTCCTGAAATGCTATATCCTAATGTTGAAGAATTACGCAGGCAGTACTTAGACATTATGAAAGAAGATTCTTTTCAGAAAGAATTTAAAGCGCTTCTTAAAGATTATGTAGGCCGCCCTACCCCACTTTATTACGCCGAACGTTTTAGTAAAAAATACAACACTAAAGTCTATTTAAAACGTGAAGATCTTTGCCATACCGGCGCTCACAAAGTAAATAATACGGTTGGGCAAATTTTAATGGCAAAACGACTGGGAAAAAACCGAATTATCGCTGAAACCGGTGCCGGACAGCACGGTGTTGCCACTGCTACCGTTTGTGCGCTTATGGGAATAGAATGTATTGTGTACATGGGGGAAATCGATATTGAACGCCAGGCACCAAATGTAGCCCGTATGAAAATGCTTGGCGCCAAAGTAGTTCCTGCAAAATCGGGTAGTAAAACCCTTAAAGATGCAACCAACGAAGCGATTCGTGATTGGATTAATAATCCCGTAGATACGCATTATATTATCGGTTCGGTTGTCGGCCCGCATCCATATCCAGATATGGTTGCACGATTTCAGGCGATAATTTCAGAAGAAATCAAAACACAGCTAAAGGAAAAAGAAAATCGTGAAAATCCAGATTATATTGTGGCCTGTGTTGGTGGAGGTAGTAATGCTGCCGGTGCCTACTTTCATTATTTAGACAATCCTGAAGTTGGAATTATTGCTGTAGAAGCTGCCGGAAAAGGAATTTATACCGGTGAAAGTGCTGCAACCTCTGCTTTAGGAAAAGAAGGTATTATTCACGGCAGTAAAACCTTACTAATGCAAACTGATGACGGGCAAATAACAGAACCTTATTCAATTTCAGCTGGGCTGGATTATCCAGGAGTGGGGCCTATGCATGCGCATTTATTTAGAAGCGGCCGTGGTGAGTTTATTTCTATCACCGATGACGCCGCCATGAAAGCAGGGCTGGAATTAGCGAAATTAGAAGGAATTATCCCGGCGATAGAATCCTCTCATGCTCTGGCAATTTTTGAAGATCGAAAATTTAAAGAAGATGATGTGGTGGTAGTAAATCTTTCTGGCCGTGGCGATAAAGATCTAAATACATATATCGATTATTTTGAGTTATAATAAACAGTAAATGTTTAATATTTAAATCGCAAAAGAAAACATTTTAAAACAACTGTTACCTTAAAACTATCCATGCTTCAGATAGGATTGATACGGGATATCATCCATACAATTACTGAGATAATAGATGAGATTCCGTTTCTTCCGATAGCTATCGGGGAAAGAATGACTAAAAGAAGCTAAAAACCAAAAGCGATAAAAAATGAATAGAATAAATCAAAGAATGAAAGAAGACAAAAAACTTCTTTCTATATATTTTACTTCAGGATATCCTGAAATTGAAGACACGGTACATATTATTAAAAACCTTGAAAAAAGTGGGGTCGATTTTATTGAAATCGGGCTTCCGTTTAGTGACCCTTTAGCTGATGGTCCTACCATTCAGGAAAGTTCTACAATTGCATTAAAAAACGGAATGACCACCAACAAGCTCTTTGAACAATTAAAAGATATTCGTTCGGAAGTTTCGATTCCACTAATTATTATGGGCTATTTTAATCCCATTCTTCAATTTGGCGTAGAAAAATTTTGCGCAAAATGTGAAGAAGTTGGTATCGACGGGCTCATTATTCCGGATCTTCCTGTAGACGTTTATAAGGATGAATATAAAGTGATATTCGAAAAACATCGATTAAAGAATATATTCCTAATCACGCCACAAACTTCAGAAGAACGTATTCGTTTTATAGATAAAGTTTCCGACGGATTTATTTATATGGTAAGTACCGCTAGCGTTACCGGAAGCACTAAAGGTTTTGGCGACGAAACCAAAGCATATTTTAAACGAATTTCAGAAATGAAACTTAGAAATCCGCAAGTGGTTGGATTTGGAATTAGTGATGAGGCTACGTTTAATGATGCTACCAAATATGCTAAAGGTGCTATTATTGGTAGTGCTTTTATCAAGCATTTAAATAAAAATGGCATAGGGAATATTCAGGATTTTGTAAAATCGGTTCGCCCGGTTTAACCTAAGTCTAACAATGTATTGGGAGCTTTTAAGAGTATGTATTTGTATCTTTAAGATGAACTTAAAAAACATGAATTATGGGAGGGCCAATTGAAGATAACCGCCGAACACGAAAAACAGATCAAAAAAATCCAACACAACCATCGGGAAATAGAAATGAGTCTACTAACAAAGTAGATATCGATGAAAAAACGATTAAAGATCAACAAAACAAAAAATAACTTTTATGGGAAGAGGCGATAAAAAAACAAAACGAGGGAAAATAGCTATCGGTACTAATGGAAAGCTACGCCCTAAGCGTAAAAAGTTTAAAGTAAAGCCAACTACCCTTGCCGAGCAAGATAAAAAAGACTTACAGTAAAAGTTTAGTATAGAATATTTTATTTAAACCTCACAGGTTTTAAAAACCTGTGAGGTTTTTTGCTTTTCATTGAATTTTAATGAACTCAAAAAAACTCTTTATACTGAAGCACTCTAAAATCCAATGTGTTAAAAGCGGGATTTTGAGCTTTTAATTGTTTATAAAGCTGATTACTCCCTATCGCCATATTTGCTGAGCCCGAAGGTGCAATTAAAGAAACCGTTTTAATTAAACGACCATCTAAAATAAATTGATGAATCCTGGGGGGGGCGTTATCTACTATTTTCAGTTTTATATCTTCTTCAGAATTTTTTAAATGTCTTCGGAAGAAATACTCGGGTCCATTCTTACTATTCCCTCCAGTAAATAAAAGGGTTTCGATCTTTGGATGATTTCGTAAAATCTGAAGCATATTTCTAAGCTCTACATTCTGCATCCCTAAATCTGAAGCATCAATTTTCTCTCTGAAACTACTTTCCACCACATCACAAATCCCAATGCCTCGCTTCCGGAGAAAATCCTTGCGTTGTACAATAGCTTCGTGGGAATTATCATAAATTAATTCCAGATCAAAAATTCGGTCTAAAATTGGCCAAAGTAGGCCATCCTGACTTCCATAACAAAAATCTACATCGCGTTCTTTTAGGCTACGTTGTGTAAATCTTGGTGGTGGTAAGGTTCCCACGATGAGCTTGGTAGCTTCTTCAGGAATAAAAGGCGGAAATGGATGTTTGTGATGAAAAATATCAGTATTATTTAAATTCGACCCTCTTTTTCTAAATATTGCGTGGCTTCCCGCAAGCTATCAAAAATCTTATCGGCAGCCTTTACATTATCTTTTAAATTAGGATTCCCCTGAATAGCCAAACATTCCAATCCTGCAGCCTTTGCCGAAGCTACTCCAGTCCTCGTATCTTCAAAAACGACCATGTTTTCTTTTGGCAAGTTGATTTTTTCAATAGCAGTTAGATAACTTTCAGGATCTGGTTTGCTATTTTTTACATCGGTTCTGGTAATCGTGAACTTAAAATATTTTGCGATACCTGTTTTCTCCAAAAGAAACTCAACATTATTACGCGGACTACCGGTAACCAGATAAATAGGAATGCCTTTTTCTTTAAAGAGATCTAAAGTTTCTATGGCATAAGGCATAAATTCAACTTCAGATTCTTTTACCAGTTTCTCGGCCATACGCTCACGCTTATAGGTTAAGTCTTCCCTTGAAATTGGCAAATCAAATTGTTCTATTATGGCTTTTGCATTGATGGGAGAAGGCGTACCGGCGTAAGTTTTTATATAAAAATCGTAATCCAGTTCGGCACCATAATCGTTTAAAACTTCTACCCACGAGTTGTAATGATAATGTTCTGAATCTACTAATGTACCGTCGAAATCGAAAATTGCTGTTTTTATTTCAGCCATTGTTGTTGTTTTTGGAATTTTCTACGAAAATACTTCCGCAGAAATAAAGCTTTTTATTACTAATATTAAGTTACTGTAAGTTCTTTTATTAAGGAGAGCTCGGGAAATACATAGAAAACTCATCATGAATTTCGAGGCAACCCACATGAAAATCAAACTTTCGTTAAGAAACTATCTAATAAACACCGGTTCGTTTTCTTTTTCGGTATGCTCTTCGCTAAATTTATAATCATCATAATCGAAGCCTTTAATATCATCTAAATTCTTTGCCGAAGAATCGATAATATAACGTACCATAGCACCACGAGCTTTTTTTGCATAAAAACTAATGATCTTTAATTTTCCGTTTTTGTAATCCTTAAAAACAGGAGAAATCACCGGTTTTTTTAAAGCTTTAGTATCCACTGCTTTAAAATATTCGTTGCTGGCAAGATTCACAAAAAGCTCATCATCTTTTAATTCAGAATTTAAATAATTGGTCACTTTTTCTTTCCACACTTCATAAAGTGTATCTGTGCTCTCAATTCCTATTTTAGTACCCATTTCTAAACGGTAGGGCTGAATGAGATCGAGTGGTCTTAAAATTCCGTATAAACCCGATAGAATTCGCAGGGTATTCTGGATAACATCTAATTTTTCTTCAGGAAGCGTATAGGCATCCAGCCCATTATAAACATCACCATTAAAGGCATACATTGCGGGACGTGAATTCTTTTTAGTATGATCTTCTTCGAATTCCTGATAACGTGTATAATTTAAATCGGACAGCTTATCGCTAATACTCATTAATTCTGAAATCTCTTTTTTGGTCATTCTGGCCAATTTTCGATTCAGTTTCGCAGTAGTTTCCAGGAAAGCAGGCTGCGTTCCTCGCGTAGTAGGTAATTTTGATTCGTAATCCAGGCTTTTTGCCGGTGAAACAACTATTTTCATTTTTCTTTTCTTTTTTTCTTAGTCTCCCTAAACCGGCCGGTGAGGCGGGCTGGTTTCAGGGTCTCATAAAAAATTATGAGATGCTCAATAAATTCCGATATTTATCGGAACAGCAAGACTTCATAAATTTAAACAATTACGAAGATAAGACTTCGCTTTCCGAAAATAAAAAAGACCTTTAATCACTTATTTATACAGCAATAAAAAGGTCTTATATTATATCGAATTTCGCTAAACTACTCCAGCATTTCTTTTTGATTTTTAGCGTAGTTGCGCCATTTCTCAATAGCGCCAAGCATATCTTCTGGCAAGTCTGAATTAAAACTCATCCACTCTCCTGTTTTTGGATGGGTAAAGCCTAAAGTCTTCGCATGAAGTGCTTGTCTTGGTAAAATCTTAAAACAATTTTCTACAAACTGCTTGTATTTGGTAAAGGTTGTCCCTTTTAAGATTTTCTCCCCGCCATAGCGTTCATCATTAAAAAGGGTATGACCTATATGCTTCATATGTACCCTGATTTGATGTGTTCTTCCTGTTTCCAGTTTACAAGCCACCAGGGTCACATAGCCAAATCGTTCTAACACCTTCAAATGAGTTACAGCAGGTTTTCCTTTTTCAGCATCTTCACCTTCATAAACGGTATTCTGAAGTCGGTTTTTTGGATGCCTGCCAATATTACCTTCCACGGTGCCTTCGTCTTCCTCTACATTCCCCCAAACTATAGCTATGTATTCGCGCTCACTGGTTTTATCAAAAAATTGTTTTGATAAATGAGCCATGGCATGTTCTGTTTTAGCGATCACTAACAGTCCGCTGGTATCTTTATCGATTCGATGCACCAGACCGGGGCGATCACTACTATTATTCGGAAGATTTTCGAAATGATATACCAGGGCATTAATTAAGGTCCCGCTATAATTACCATGACCGGGATGCACTACCATTCCTGCCGGTTTATTTACAACGAGTAGTGTATCATCTTCATAAACAATATCTAAAGGAATATTCTCTGGCGTTAGCAAAAATTCATACGGCGGATGCTCGAACATCACCTGCACCACATCACCGGCTTTTACCTTATAGTTTTGCTTTACAGGGACATCGTTCACGTAAATGTTCCCATCTTTTGCCGCTTTCTGAATTTTATTACGAGTCGCTTTCTCGATATAATTCATCAAATATTTGTCAACACGAAGCGGATTTTGGCCTTTTTCAGCAATAAATTTATGATGCTCGTATAACGTTTCGTCGTTCTGGTCTTCCAGCTCGTTATTTTCTTCGGGATGCTCGCTCATTAAAAATCAAATTGGTCTTCGTTCGTTTGTTCCGTCTCAACACTATCTTCCACAGGACGACTATAGCTTCCAGAACCATCTCCTAAAACCAAATCGATTTTAGAAGTTTTCATTAATTCGTCTCCCGGCTCTATTAGTTCCCCATTATGACGAAGTTCCAACACGGCATCTTCAGCGATATCTGGTTTATAAGTAATCTCCCCTATTTCAAAACCTAATGATTTTAACGTAGGTTCTGCTTGTCTTCGGGTACGACGAATAAGATCTGGGATTAACACTTTACGATAACCCGAAGGGTTTAAAGTAAGATATATTTTTCTGTTTTCCTTTACAAATTTCCCTGCTTTAGGGACTTGCTCGATAACCGAAAATCGTGGATAATCCGGATTAAAATTAGCAGAATCCAAAATCTCATATCTAAGGTCTTTTTCCTTCAGCATGGTTTCTACTTCGCTTAGCGACAACTCGGCAAGATTTGGAACTTCTATTCGTTCTCCCTGGTTTGTAGTATAATCTAACCACTGCATGGCAGCATATCCTAAAACGACCACAAAAATAATTGCCAGCACTAGCTGAATTAAAAATGTTTTACTGAAAATGAATTTGAACAATCCCATATATTTACAAAATAAAAAGCAAAGATATAAAAACACCTTGGTTTTGGTGACACCCTTTTTTCTTGATATTTTTGTTTTAAACGCAACATCATCTTAGATATTGAATATGAAGAAAAAAATTGCCATCGCAATGGGCGGTTTTTCAAGTGAATACCGCATTTCTATTAATAGTGGAAACATGGTTTACGAAAACCTGGATCGTAATAAATACGAACCCTATCGCGTGCATATTTTACAAAATGAATGGTTTGTAGTTGCTCACGACGATACGCCCTACCCTATTAATAAAAATGATTTCACGGTAAAAATGGGTACTGAAATTATAAAATTTGATTGTGTTTTTAATACTATTCACGGTACGCCAGGTGAAAACGGATTGTTACAGGCCTATTTAGAATTGCTAAATATTCCGCAAACAGCAGCCAATCATTACCAGTCGGCATTAACTTTTAATAAAAGAGATTTAATAAGTGTATTGAAACCTTACGGAATCAAAAGCGCAAAAAATTATTTTCTCAATAAAGAAGATGCGATTAATCCAGATGAAATTATCAAGAAAGTAGGATTACCCTGTTTTGTAAAAGCAAATCGTGCCGGAAGCAGCTTCGGAATCACCAAGGTAAAACAAAAAAATGAATTATACCGAGCTGCACAAAATGCATTTCAGGAAGATGATGAAGCTATAATTGAATCTTTTCTTGATGGTACTGAAGTTTCAGTAGGTGTGATTACTTATAACAGGGAGATCATAGCTCTTCCGGTAACCGAAATTGTTTCAGAAAATGAATTCTTTGATTACGAAGCCAAGTATTTAGGAAAATCCCAGGAAATTACTCCAGCCAGAATTTCAGAAAAAGACACAAAAAAGGTTCAGGAAATAGCCAAGCTGATCTATAAGAAATTAAAAATGAAAGGATTTACCCGATCGGAATTTATTTTCCACAACGGTGAGCCACATTTTATTGAAATGAATACTACACCAGGATTGAGCCAGGCTAGTATTTTACCTCAGCAAGCAGCAAAAGCAGGTATTAGTTTACAGGATTTATACGGCAGTGCGATTGAAGCTTCTTTGGTATAATTGTTAGAAATTGTAACCTATTTTTAAATCTAGACTTATTACTCCTCCATCACTGTCGTAATAATTTTTTTCATTAAAATAAGTAGCATAACCAATACCTATTCCTAATTCATAACCAAAGTGTCTACCTATATTTCTTTTAATTCCCCATTTTGGGATAAATGAAATTTGGTTAGGCACACTTACATTATTTTCATCTGAAATAACAAATAAATCAGGATGTACAGTAATGTCTAAACTCAAGAAATTAGCCGCATTATTCCAGGTTTTCCTACCTCTATCAGCTCGTTTATTTAGATTATAGTACCATCTGGGCTCTAAAGTTATTACTGGAGCAAAAACATAGTGCATATCTCCATTAGAATAAAAAGAATTTGCCCATAGACCGCCATCAAAGCCAATTTCTGTTCTGAATGAAAACTCGTCAGCCAATCGTAATTCATTATATGCCCAAACGCCTAAAACACCGGTTTGAATTCCGTATAAAGATTCTTCCACTGAATAATTTTGTGCTTTTAAACCTGAACTCCATAAAAATAAAAAAAGTAAAATGATGATGAATCTGTTCATTTTTTGATCGGTATATTATTAAATGTGGCGAATATAAAAAATAACGCTTATAGCTATAACACAAAATCGGATTTTGTTTACTTCTTTTTTTATAAGACCTTAGTATTATTAATTGATTAAATATGAGGAGAGCAGTATTTCCAGGATCATTCGATCCTATTACCTTAGGGCATGTAGATATTATTGAACGCGGTCTTCCGCTTTTTGATGAAATTATTCTGGCTATTGGTACAAATAGCAGTAAAAAGTATATGTTCTCTTTAGAAAAGCGTTTAGCGTTTCTTGAAAAGACTTTCAAGGACGAAACTAAAATAAAAGTTACTACTTATAAAGGACTTACGGTTGATTTCTGTAAAGAAATTGATGCTAAATTTTTACTACGCGGATTAAGAAATGGTATTGACCTAGAGTTTGAAAAGTCTATAGGACAAACCAATTTTAAAATGGAAAACATTGAAACTGTTTTTCTTATCGCTTCTGCTGGTCTGGAGCACATCTCTTCTACCGTTGTTAGAGACGTGATGCAACATGGTGGAAAATATGAGTTTATGGTTCCGAATGTAGTGAGTAACTTTCAGGTTCCTGGTTAAAGCTTTAAATTTTAATTTGAAAGCTTATAAAAAGTTGGTATGAAAATTTACCATTTCGTTTTCCTGGACGCTATAATTTTTAAACCTTAGGAGTTTATAATTAATATTCCGTAACATGCCCCCAGTTCTCACCGGTTTTTTATTCTATGTGACTGCATTTGTGCAATAACTGAATTGCTTTGCGATCATTTTTAATCGCGTTCTTCGGTTAGCATCAAAGATTTTTATTTTGATAAATTTCACTTTCGTCTTAGTCAATTTTCGTGAATCGGTGGCTTTCGAAAGATATTCTTAATTTCAGGATAAATAGTGAATTTCCTTTTCTCGCTTGGTAGCCTTTAAATTCTCCATTCGGTTGTCTTTTTTGTATTAATTAAAATGAATAACAAAACCTTGTCCTTCTTTACGCTCCAAAGCAACTCTTCCAATATTTTATAAGTATACTACCTGCTTGACCATACTCATTTTTAAGTTTTATTCTGATTATTTCATATCCGTTCCAATACTTTTGTACTAAAGTTCTATCCCAAATACAGTAATTTTAAATACTCTAACTAGATTGGAGATTTTATAATCTAATTCAGCAGAAACATTCGCTTCAAACTCAATCTCATTCAATTCTTCATTTCAATCACTTCTTAGCATAAATACCAATTTAGAAAAAATAATTAACCGCTATTCCTGTAAAATAATTTCTGGGATAACCGGGATAATAAAATCGGGGTGCTGCACCGCCAAAACCAACAGCATTAGGCAACACACTAGCCGCGTAATGCTCATCAAAAACATTATTTATTCCGCCGTAAATATTCAGTTGAAAATCCTTCATAATATCGAATGCATACCCGGCTTTTAGATTAACCAATTGATACGAATTGGTATATAACAAATTCCCATCGTTCAATGGAATTTCACCTATATTTCTATACCATATATTAAAACTAAAACCAAAATTGGTATTTAAATCAATACCGGCATTTATAGTATGTTTTGGAACCCCGGGTAACTCATTACCCGAATAATCTACTTCTTCATTTACAAAACGATCAAATTTAAAAAAATTGAAAGCCGCATTTACAAATGGACTTATGTGCCAGTTTTCTGCGATATCTAAAGTATATTTCCCGAAGAATTCAATTCCATTATGATCGGTTTTACCTGCGTTGATACCTACGTATTGATCTTCCGCTACCCGCTGTGCTACCAGTAAATTTCGAACCTGGATGCTATACAACGAAACTTCAGTATATAATCGATTATTTAACCAATTGCCTTTAAAACCTATTTCATAATTAAATCCTGTTTCGGCTTTTAGATCTGTATTTATTTGCCCTTCGGGAGTTAAAGTCTCGGCTACGGTTGGTGTAGAAAACCCATGACTTACCGAAGCATATAAATTTTTCCTTTCTGCCACTTCATAAGATAAACCTACTCTTGGTGAAAAAACGGCATCAAATGTATAACTTCCGGTTTGATCGATATTATCTTCAGTATAAAAATCATCTAAACTATAACCAGTCGTATTAAAGTTTAAACCGGCTTCTACCAACAGGTTTTCAGTTAAATTCAGGTTTAGTTGCGCAAAGAAATTGGCATAATAGCGATCCTGTTCGTTATTGCTTAAGCGCTCTCCTCTAACACTACCAAGATCATCGAAATCTTCATACAGATTCTCAAAAGTTCCCGTTTCATACCACTCATTATAATATTGTGCCCCAAAACTAATGTCAGCAGGCTTTTCAAAAATAGAAGTAGCAAGACTAAAATTGGTTCGCGCTCCGGCAGATAATCGTTCTTCTTTTAAAATATCGAATGGCCTGGGCTCGTAAGCATTTCTAAAGTTTAAAAATATACTGGTTTGATTGGTGAAATTTTCAGAAAGATGGTGGTTATAACTTATACCTAGCAACCCTCGATCGTAACTCTCGTAACCTCTAGAAGCTCCCCAGGTGTAGGCAGCGCTTTCTGGATCGTTAAAAAAATCATCTTCGCTTATCGAACTTGGGATATAGGCTTTTAATCTAACGAAATTGGCTAAAAACGACAAACTGTTATTTCCCGAAGTAAGCACTTTAGCATTCAAAAGTCCTGATTTACGATCATATGAACCATTATCCCTCCATCCATCACTTTTTATATGGTTATAATTGGCAAAGAATGAAGAGTTTTCGCCATTTATAGAAATTACATCCGATTTTTTCCAGGTATTGTAACTTCCGCCCTGCATTTTTACGCCAATATGACTTTGTCTTTTTCCAGGATCGGCGGAGTATAGATTTATGGCTCCACCAAGTCCGGCTCCGTAAATACTGCTTGTAGGCCCTTTTATAACTTCAACTCTTTCTAAAGATTCCTGATCAATATCATCTAAAGTGAGTTCTCCTTCTGCTGTTGCCAATGGAATGCCATCGAAATAAGCCTGAATGCGATTGGTTGAATATTGTGCCCTCCCACCAATACCTCGAATATTGATTTTATTCGTATTTAAAGCACCCTGATTTACATAGACACCGGGAACATAATTAAGATTGTCTACAAAATTAGCCGCATCGGTTCTTTCAAGATCGCTTTTAGATAGCAAACTCACCGCTGCAGGCATATTTCGTAATTCGGTAGGAATAAGTGTACTCCTCAATCGTACTTCGGAAAGAGATTCGTTAGACTGCTTCAGATAAATTTTAACATCTGATTGATTTTTATCAAAACTTTTTGATTGCGCTTCAAAACCTATAATGCTAAATTTTAAAACTAAGGGGAATTTAACATTTTCAACAGTAAAAAATCCATCAATACCTGAAACAGCAACAACTTCTGAAGCTGCAATGATATTTACATTTGCAATGGCTTCAGAAGTTGCTTCACTTAAAATTTGTCCTGTAAGATTCTGGCTAAATGAATTTTGCGCACCAACTATTAACATCAGCGCAATAATTATTTTTTTCAAATGCTCTTTTTTAAGAAACCAAATTACTTATTATTCCGCAGAAACTCTCCAAACTACTCCACCGTTATCATCATTCACTAATAAATCACCATTTGGTAAAGTAGTAACACCAACCGGGCGACCATACACCTTGCTACCATCTTCACTGGCAATAAAACCAGTTAAGAAATCTTCTGGTTGCTGTGGTTTCCCACTATTATCAAAGGGAATAAACAACACTTTATAACCAGCGAAATTAGAACGGTTCCAGGACCCATGTTGTCCCACAAACGCTCCGTTTTTATATCGTTTAGGAAATTGATCTTTATTGTAAAAAGTTATACCTAAAGAAGCGGTATGTGAACCAACCGGCACATCAGGAATAATCGCTTTTGCTACCATATCTTTATGTGGTTCTTTATGCCATCTTGGATCTTTTATATTTCCATAATACGAATAAGGCCAGCCATACCACCCACCTTGTTTAACACTGGTCACATAATCCGGCACTAAATTATCTCCAAGTTTATCGCGTTCATTAACGGCTGTCCAAAGTTCGCCGGTAATGGGATTATAATCCATACCTACCGGATTACGTAATCCCGCCGCATAAACAATTTCGTTATTACCATCGGGATCCATCATTAAAATATTGGCTCTTCGCTCTTCTTTGTCCATACCATGTTCACCCGCATTACTAGAGGAACCTACCGTAATCACTAATTTCTTTCCATCTTTACTGGCTATTAAATTACGCGTCCAGTGGTGGTTATACCCACCGGCAGGCAATTCTTTAATTAATTCGCCTTCCCCTTCAAGAGTGGTCATCCCTTTTCGATAAGACCATCTTTTAATAGCGTCTACATTGGCAACATAAAAGTACCCGTCTAAAATAAGCATCCCGTAAGGCTGGTTTAAGCCTTCAGCAAACACAAATCGTTCCTCTGGTTTTCCATCCATATTTGCATCCTTAAAAAGGGTTATTCGGTTAGCACTTTTCTTAGCATCATCACTTTCTACTACAAAAATGTCTGTTCCGCCAGGCGCCACATAAGATCTTCTTGGGTGATCAAGATCTTCTGCGAACTTCGAAACCTTAAATCCTTTAGGTGCTATTGGCATTTGACCTGAAGGCCAAGGAACAATTTCACTACTTTTCTCTACCGATTTTGTTGAAAATGGCGAAGGTAATTCTAAAGTACCTATCGCTGTTTGAACGGTGACTGGTGGCTGCTTAGCCAATTCTTTTTTAGCTTTCTTGGATAATTCTTCTTGCATTTGCGCAACACCACAGAAGCTCACAAGTGCAGATAAGCCGGCACTTACAAATAATTTCTTTCTCATATCTTAGCTTTTCTCTCGAAAATAACCTGAAATAAGACTTCAGAAAAATCATTTAGCAAGATTAAGTATAGTTTAACAGCATAAAATAAAAAGACAAAATTTTTTATGAAAAACAGATAATAAAACTACTAACACAATGAAGTATTTTCTTACACACCATCTATTAATAATACTTCAAGTTAGTGGCTTTAGCATATTTTAAGTATGTTTACAACCTATTTTTCTTGTTAGTTCGTATTTATGAAAAGAATTCTTTTCTTAGGCTTTATTATTATTGCTTTTGGTTCCTGCGATTTTTCAAAATATCAGCTTCAGGACGATTATGATTTTACCACTCGTTTTGAAATTTCTAATGGAGCTGAAACCGATACTTATCCCAAAGTCATACAGTTTTATAGAGATCTTGCAAAAGTTTACCCCTCTGTACAATTAAAAACATTTGATACTACCGACAGCGGAGAACCTCTACACCTGGCCATTTTCAATCCAGATGCGCAATTCGATATTGCAAAAATCAAAGAGAACAAAAGCATTTTATTGATTCTCAATGGTATTCATCCCGGAGAAAGTGATGGTATCGATGCCACAATGATGATGTTTCGGGATATGGCTCAGGATTCGGTAAAAATCCCAGAGAATGTGGTTATTGCGACTATACCGGTTTATAATATTGGTGGGGCTTTAAACCGAAACTCATTTTCAAGAACTAATCAAAACGGACCACAAGTTTACGGATTTAGAGGTAACGCCCGTAACTACGATCTAAATCGTGATTTTGCCAAAGCCGACACTAAAAATGCACGAGCTTTTTATAAAATTTACCATTATCTGGACCCCGAAGTTTTTATTGATAATCATGTTAGTAATGGTGCAGACTATCAATACGTATTAACACATCTATTTACTCAACACAACAGGCTTGGTGGGGATATTGGTAAATATCTGGACGAAACCATGATGCCAGCTTTGGAAGATTCCCTAAAATCGAAAAAGCTTGAAATTACACCTTATGTAAATGTTTTTAATGAGGTTCCCGAAAACGGATTTTCTCAATTCGCCGATTATCCTCGGTATTCTACAGGCTACACCACGCTTTGGAATACCCTTGGAATGATGGTAGAAACCCACATGCTAAAACCTTATGATAAACGTGTTTGGGGAACCTATGAGTTGATGCGCTCTATGGTAGCTATTACCGACAATCAGTCCGAAAAAATAAAAGAATTAAGAGCTGCAGAAAAGAAAAAGTATCTTACTAAACGCTGGTATCCTATACATTATAAGCCAGATATGGATGATCCAAGCATACGTGAGTTTAAAGGATATGAAGGAGAGATGATCCCCAGTGATCTTACCGGTGGTGAACGCTTAAAATACGATCGTAATAAACCTTTCACAAAAGACATCGAATACTTTAACAATTTTGTTGCTGAGGACCGGATAGATATCCCAAGGGCTTATGTAATTCCGCAAGGCTGGTGGAATGTTATTGATTTGCTGAAGCTAAACAATATTAAAATGGAAGCTTTTGAAAAAGATACCACCTTATACGTACAGCAATATAAAATAGAAAATTACGAAACCGGAAATACTGCTTACGAAGGACATTATATGCACAGTAAAACTGAAGTTTCTGCAAGTATGGATTCTATACGATTTCGAAAAGGAGATTATTACGTAAGTACTTTTCAGGACGGGGTTCGCTATTTGATTGAAATGTTAGAGCCAGCTGCCGAAGATTCTTTCTTTAACTGGAATTATTTTGACACTGTACTTCAGCAAAAAGAACATTTTTCACCTTACGTTTTTGAAGATATTGCTAAAGACCTATTGGCAAGAAACTCAGAGTTAAAAGCCTCTTTTGAAGAAAAGAAAACAAAGGATCCGGATTTTGCCAAAAGCTGGTATGCGCAATTAGATTGGATTCATAAACATTCTAAATATTACGAAAGTGCGCATTTACGCTACCCAATTTTTAGGCTTCCACGCTAGTATTTTTTGGAACAGTAATATTGTCTTCCTCGAATAATAATTTAATATTGGCATAAGAATTTTTAAGGGCTTTTTCTGCTTTTTCAGGATTTTTCCATTTTACCTTTTCAATGCCTTCTTTTTCCTGGGGAATCAATTCCCCTTCATAATCACTGCTCATATTATACCAATATGTTTCCTTAAGGCGATATTTGCCTTTTCGCTTGAAAACATGGAAGGTAATTCTTAAAAAGCCGGTAATTTGTAGCCCCGTAATAGCAGTTTCTTCAGCAACTTCCCGGATTGCACATTCTTCTATAGTTTCGTCTTTCTCTATTTTTCCTTTAGGCAAATCCCATTTTTTATTTCGATAAATAAAAAGGATTTCACCGTTGCTATTATAAACCTTACCGCCTCCAGCTACAACTACTTTTATTTTCTTTCGCAGCAATTTTAAAAGCTTCTCTTCCTTCCTATGATAAAGATTTACATGAGTAATTTTTCCTTTTATAATCTTTCGAATTAAACGTTTTAATCGTACGGTTTTGATGGAATAGGTTTTATATTCGCCTCCCAGATCTTTTTTTGTAGAAAGAATTATCGGGGTATCATTCACAAAAACTTTATACATTTGTAGTATGATTTTAAATAAAGAAACAGCAATAAAAACTGCTGAAGTATTATTGCAAATTAAAGCAATTAAATTAGAACCACAAGAGCCTTTTACATGGGCTAGCGGGTGGAAGTCTCCTATTTACTGTGACAATCGTATCGTGTTATCTTATCCTTTGATTAGAAACTTTATACGTGAAAATTTTGCTAAACAGGTGGAAGAGATTTATGGAAAACCAGATGTTATCGCTGCTGTAGCTACCGGCGCTATTGGTATTGGTATGTTGGTTGCAGAATACCTAAGTCTTCCTTTTGTATACGTAAGACCTGAGGCAAAATCTCACGGAAGAAAAAACCAAATTGAAGGAAATCTTGAACCTGGACAAACCGTTGTAGTCATCGAAGATTTAATAAGTACGGGTGGGAGCAGCTTAAACGCTGTTAAAGCATTACGAGACAGCGGCGCCAACGTAAAAGGTATGTTAGCAATATTTTCTTACGGATTTGATATTGCCAAAGAGAATATTAAAAATGCAGATCTTGATGTACATACATTAAGTAATTACGATTATTTAATCGATACCGCACAACGCACAAGTTACATTAAAGAATCTGAAGTAGAACTATTAAAAAGCTGGAGAAAAGATCCGGCAAAATGGATCCCGGAATCATGAATTTAGAAAGCCCAAAAGTAACTGCGAGTAAAAGTCAGCAGGAAATGTATAAATTCCTGACCAATGTTGAGAACTACGAGCAAATTATGCCCAATAGCAAAGAGAAGTTTGAGGTTTTATCTTCAGAAAAATTTCTTTTTCAGCTAAAGGGAATGCCAGAGATCGTTCTTAAAATTGTAAATACAGACGAACCTAATCTGGTGGTTTTAGGATCAGGTTCTGATAAATTTCCTTTTACCCTTAGCATTCATATTAATGAGGCTGATACAGGAAGTGAAGTTCAGTTTTTATTTCATGGTGAATTTAATGCGATGATGGCGATGATGGTAAAAAGTCCGTTGCAAAAATTCATCAACAATTTAAGTGAAAATATTTCGAAATTATAAATTTCGAAAATCATTAATCTCTTGGCTAGCCGACATAGTATAAACCGGAAAACCTCTTGACAATTTCGAGGTACTCTACAATCATTGTAATCTGAGTATTCTCCATTGTAAGAAGCCAATAAATAATAAAAGCTGTTTTAAAATTTGATATTTTAAAACAGCTTTTATTTTAATACATAAGTTTTACTTCTTTTAAATCGAAAGTTTTAAATACAGCATCTTCAATTTCAATATTTAAAAGCCCGTTAGTAGTCACTCCACGTATAATCCCGTTAAAATATTCTCCATTTGGGTATTGAAACGCAGCAACAACGTCTTTTTTAAACATTAATGCCGCATATTCTTCTAAAATAAAAGTTTCTTTCTCTTTAGAAAGTGCTTTTAAGCGAGCAGAAAGTTCGTCTAAGATTGCTTTTAAAATTTCATCTAAATTAAAATGAGTTCCGGTTAGCAATTTTAAGGAAGAAGCCTGTTTTAAATCTCCAAAGTCATCCTGATTTACATTTAGGCCGATCCCGACAATGCTAGCCGCGATGTCAGACTTTTTCAGAATATTTTCAATTAATATACCGCCAACTTTAAAGTTTCCTGACATTATGTCGTTAGGCCATTTTACACTTAATTTAGGGATATAAAACTTACGTAGTATATTTACTACCGATAAAGAAACCACTGCACTCAATAAAAAACGATGATTAATTGTTAGTTCAACTTTAGGATAAAGTAAGCTGAATGTTAGATTTTTGCCTTCCGCTACATTCCAAACAGCACCTCTTTGCCCCTTACCTTTTGTTTGAAAACGGGCAGAAACACAAACCGGTTCGAAGCTAGAATTACCCGTGTAATACTGCTTTACGAAGTCGTTTGTAGAGGGGATGGCATCAACTTTGATTATACGCATATTAGAATAATGAAAAGATTGTCGCTAAATGTTGTGTTAAGTAGGTCTATAAAAAGCCAAAAAAACATAACTTTGCGTAAATAAATAAATTTAATGACGAAAAAAGAAACAAACAGCGATCAACTTATAGCACATATCATTAAGGGAATTGAAGACGTAAAAGGAAATGATATAGATATCCTCGATTTAAGAGCGATTGATAATACAGTTTGTGATTATTTTGTTATCTGCAACGGTACTTCTAACACTCAGGTTAACGCCATCGTTAATTCCGTTCAAAAATCAGTTAGTAAATCTTTAAAAGATAAGCCCTGGCATATCGAAGGTAGTGAGAATGCTGAATGGGTTTTAATGGACTATGTGAACGTTGTTGTTCATGTATTCCAGAAGCATATTAGAGAGTTTTACGACATCGAAAGTCTTTGGGGGGATGCTAAAATAACCTCTATCGAGACAAAGTATTAATTATTTAGAAGAAAGAAAGACCAATAATGGCGAAACAGCAATCAAATAAAAAATTAGATCCTAAAAAACCTAAGTTTAGTGCATACTGGATATATGCCCTCATCATTTTAATCTTTTTAGGAATCAACTTTTTTGGCGGAAGTGGATTTGGCGAGCCCGCTAAAATCACCCCTTCAGACTATATGAAATATCTTTCTGAAGGTGACGTCAAAAAAACCGAGGTCATCAATGAAAGGGTGGCCCGTGTTTACCTTACAAGTGAAGCGAAAGAAAAAGCCGTGCATAAAAAATCTGGTGATAGTGACTTTTTGAGTACCGGCACCTCTCCAGATTACAGTTTTAATATTGGTAGTTTGGAAAAATTTCAAACTGACGTTGAAGACATCGAAAAAGAAAACAATGTAAAGGCCAATCTAACTTTTGAAAATGAACAAAATTATTTAGGTGAAATTTTAATTACCCTCCTACCTTTTGTGCTTATCATTGGTATCTGGATATTTATCATGAGAAAAATGAGTTCTGGTGGTGCTGGTGGCGCTGGTGGACAGATCTTCAATATTGGTAAATCTAAAGCCAAATTATTCGATCAGAATACCGATGTAAAAACTTCTTTTAAAAATGTAGCTGGTCTTGAAGGAGCAAAAGAAGAAGTTCAGGAAATAGTAGATTTCTTAAAACAACCCGAAAAATACACCAGCCTTGGTGGTAAAATTCCGAAAGGAGCTTTACTTGTAGGTCCTCCGGGAACTGGTAAAACCCTATTAGCTAAAGCTGTTGCAGGTGAAGCGAAAGTTCCTTTCTTTTCATTATCAGGATCAGATTTCGTAGAAATGTTTGTAGGAGTTGGTGCATCAAGGGTAAGAGACTTGTTTAAACAGGCTAAAGAAAAATCACCGTCGATTATTTTTATCGATGAGATCGATGCTATTGGTCGTGCCCGTGGTAAGAGCAATTTCTCTGGCTCTAACGATGAACGTGAAAATACCTTAAACCAGTTGCTTACCGAAATGGATGGTTTTGGAACGAACACTAATGTAATCGTAATTGCTGCAACCAACCGTGCAGATGTGCTGGATAAAGCCCTAATGCGTGCTGGTCGTTTTGACAGACAGATTTATGTAGATCTACCTGACCTTAATGAAAGACGGGAAATTTTTGAAGTTCATTTAAAGCCACTTAAAAAAGTAGCTGACGAACTGGATACTGAATTTCTTGCTAAACAAACTCCGGGATTCTCTGGAGCAGATATTGCCAACGTATGTAACGAAGCAGCACTTATTGCCGCTAGAAAAGGAAACAAGGCAGTTGGCAAACAGGATTTCTTAGATGCAGTAGATCGTATTGTTGGAGGTCTCGAAAAGAAAAATAAAATCATCACTCCAGATGAGAAAAAAGCCATTGCTTTTCATGAAGCTGGACACGCTACGGTAAGTTGGATGCTAGAGCATGCCGCACCGTTGGTAAAAGTAACAATCGTACCACGTGGACAATCCTTAGGAGCTGCATGGTATTTACCGGAAGAGCGTTTAATCGTTAGACCAGAACAAATGCTGGATGAAATGTGTGCTGCTCTTGGAGGACGTGCTGCCGAAAAAGTTATTTTCGATAAAATATCTACAGGAGCGCTAAGTGATCTTGAGAAAGTAACCAAACAGGCAAAAGCTATGGTTACCATTTATGGTCTTAACGATAAGGTAGGAAACTTAACCTATTACGATTCTTCTGGACAGAGTGAATATAACTTCACTAAGCCTTACAGTGAGAAAACTTCTGAGCTTATTGATAAAGAAATTTCAAATTTAATCGAAAGTCAATATCAAAGAGCAATAGCTCTTCTTACAGAAAATAAGGATAAGCTTACACAACTGGCTGAAATCTTATTAGATAAAGAAGTTATCTTTAAAGACGATTTACAAAACATCTTTGGTGAGCGTCCTTTTGCTAAAAAAGAAAGTCACCTAAGCGAGGTTAGGGAAAGCGAAGAATCAGCTCCTTCAACTTCCAATCCAAGCAATGCACCTAAAGGATCAGAAAGCGAAGATTTAAAAGGTAACGCTTCTCTAGACAAATAATATTTGGACTAATGCTAAAAAATCTTAATTTACGTAATCGTTAAATTAAGATTTTTTACCTTTGGTTAAAATGATATTTCGAACCACACCCAAAACTATATGAATCTATTTAGGAGATTCTTAAACCCTAACAAGTCCAAATCAGACAAAAATCAGGAAAATATACCTGATAATGCTGATCGTGGGAAGTATATGCCTGAAGTAAAACTTCCTACAGACGAGCGTTTTATGCTTAATTTTAAAAACAATGGGGGAAAATTTTTGTATTGTGAAGATGAAGAAGAAGTACAGGAAGCATTTGATAATATTTTATTGGAAAATGACTGGTACGAAAAACAATGCTGTTGCTTTGATGAAAATCTAAAAAGTAAATTTGATAGTTTCAATCTGGATTTTAATTCTTCAGCAGGGGCCCCATTTTTTCTATCTACTTGTGAATATCTGGTAGCTAATGATGGGTCTATTTTAATTTCTAGCAACCAGATTAAAGAAAGAAAATTAAGAGAATTACCATCAGACTTTATAATTTTATCTTCTACAAGTCAGCTTATTGATACCATCGGAGAAGGATTACGAGGTATAAAGTTTAAGAATAAACAGCGTATTCCATCAAACATTACAACGATTAAAAACTTTGAACCACAGAAAGAAAGTGATTTTATGAGCTACGGTAGCAGTAGTAAAAATTTATATTTACTTCTTCTGGAAGATCTTTAATATTTTATGAGGGAAGCGATTATAAGAACCGTATCAGGGCTACTTTATATTTCTATTCTAGTAGCATCTATCCTTTCCTCAGAATTAATTTTCATAGGCCTTTTTTACATTTTAGGGCTTATCTGCCTAATCGAAATGCAAAAACTTTTACACCTTAAAAGTTATGCATTATATGTGGTACAGGCCTTACTTTTTTATCTGTTCAGTTTTCTTAAATTTGACCAAAATGCAACGCTCCTTTTACTGGCGGTAACCATATTTGTAAATTTATTTCTTGTAAAAGATCTGCTCGTTATTCGTAAAATCCCGGTTTTTGAAAAGAAAAAATATATTATCATTATATTTTACCTTATTTCTTCGGTAATTTTTCTAACTCTAATTCCAACCATTGAGGGCGAATTTAAACCAAAGCTCGTTGTAGGAATTTTCGGATTAATTTGGACTAACGATACTTTTGCTTATATTATAGGTAAAAACTTTGGTAAGCGTAAATTATTTGAAAGAATTTCACCAAACAAAACTATAGAAGGATTTATAGGCGGCATAATTTTCACTGCTATCGTGAGTTATTTCATCTCGATTTATACCGATTTTTTAAGCTATAAAGACTGGATAGGTTTGGCCTTTTTTATTAGCATTTTTGGAACTTTAGGTGATCTTATCCAATCAAAATTTAAACGACAGGCAGGAGTTAAAGACAGCGGAAATCTGATGCCTGGACACGGAGGCTTGTTTGATAGACTTGATAGTATTATTTTTGCTGCCCCTTTTATATATGCTTACTTATACCTTTTAAATTATGTTTCATAAAGAAGGATACAAAATCATGGCTATTACCGCAGTTTCACTGTTGGTAATAAATATTGGATCTTACTCGTTAATTAACCAGTATTGGGTAAAGTTTGCCATCCTTTTGGCTTCCATTGTCCTTTTTATTCTTATCGTTCAATTTTTCAGAAACCCCTCAAGGCAGACCACGCTTAATAACGATCATGTTGTTGCCCCTGTAGATGGTAAGGTAGTAGCTATAGAAGAAGTTTTTGAAAAAGAATATTTTCAGGAAAAAAAATTACAGATAAGCATTTTTATGTCTCCCCTAAATGTGCATGTAACCAGACATCCTATAGGCGGCATTGTAAAATATAGCAAATATCATCCAGGAAAATTTTTAGTTGCCTGGCATCCAAAATCGAGTGAAGAAAATGAAAGAACCACTGTTGTGGTAGAAAATGATGTAACAGGACCTATACTTTATCGTCAAATAGCAGGAGCTTTAGCGAAGCGTATTGTAAATTACGCCGAAGAGGGTAAAGAAGTGGTACAGGGAAGCGATAGCGGATTTATAAAATTTGGATCGCGTGTAGACGTATTCTTGCCCATTGGCACTCCGGTTAAAGTTTCATTAAATGAAAAAGTAAAAGGCGGAATAACCGTTATTGCTGAAGTTTAATTTTATTTTTTAGTTATGCCTGAAAAGACCAGGGAGCGCTTTTTAAAAGCCTACGAAATAGCCAGCAAAACAGACAAAAAATTCCCTCCAGATATCCTGCTGCATTTTTATTCCTATTATAAAAGAGCAACTGAACAAAATGGATTTTACATTCCTCCTTCTGAAAGTGGTGATCTTCGTAGCGCATTTAAAGTGAATGCACTGATACAGGTTAAAAACCTAAGTAGACAAGAAGCCGAAGAAAAATACATCGAACTCGTAGAGCAACACATCGGTAAAGTTCCAGAATAAAAGTTTCTATCTTTCTAAGTTCAAAGTATAAAGTATAAAGTTGAAGTTGAAAGTTGAAAGTGCTGTAATCCAATTCAGAAATCTTTGGATTTTTAAAAACCTATTAGCTTTCCGTAAAAATTTTGGCAGTTTTTAATTTTCTAAAACTCTTCATTTTATTTGATCCTTATTGTATTTGCCTTTGTGATATTAGCTGGTGTTTTAGTGATAAACTTTGCCAAAACAATATTCCGACCTTTTTTGGAAGTAGGGATTTCTTCTAAAATCAATTTCAAAATATCGGCTTTATCAAGTTTGCAAATAGCATAATCTAAATCTAATACCTCTTCATCTATTTGAACCACAATGGGATTCTCTGTATCTGTTTGCTCTAAAATAAAATCTTTTATTAGGGGATATATTCAGGCTGATAATCATCTTTATAACTTATAATTATTTTACCATCAAAGTTAACATTATGAAGCTTAAAAGCTTCCTTATTTATATCAACGCTCCGGATTTCATCAGGATTTAGTGTACGATACATCGACAGATCCCCTATAAATTCCTCTTCTATATATAAAGCTACCCGCTCTTCTTTATCTATTTCACTTAAATGGTTTACAACCTCCAATTTAGAATCTTCAGAATACTTTTTTATTAAATGGTTTAGTTCCTGGCCAAAAAGCACAGAACTTGCAAAAAAGAACAGTCCAATATTCAATAATTTCAGCATAAAAATATTTTCCAATAAAAACAGTAAGAGTTACTGCTCGATATTCTTAATAACCTTACAGGGATTCCCTGCAGCAAAAACGTTTTCCGGAATATTTTTGGTCACGACGCTACCCGCTCCAATTACCGCACGACTGCCAATTTTTACGCCTGGACAAATCGTAACATTTCCTCCAACCCATACATCATCACCAATTTCAATAGCTTTAGAAAACTCAAGCATCGAAGCGCGTTCTTTAGCATTCAGTGGATGAGAGGCTGTGTAGATTTGCACATTGGGACCAAACATGCTTCTGGAACCAATTTTCACTTCCATTCCGTCCAAAATCACACAGTTAAAATTAAAATAAACTCCTTTGCCCGTTTTAATATTATAACCGTAATCACAATAAAACGGGGGCTGGATAAACAATCCTTTGCCGCCTTCAGGAATCAGTTTCTTAAGAACCGACTTTAAATTTTCTGGCTGATCTTCTGGGCAATTATTGTAGTTCTTCAATAATTCCCGCGCTAATAATCGCTCGTTCGTCAGCTCTTTATCTCCGGCAAAATACAACTCTCCAGCAAGCATTTTTTCTTTCTCTGTTTTCATAGTTTCAGTATTAACTCACCTGAATTTCGACTACAAAACCTTCATGCGCCCTTACATTAAAAACAGTACCATCTTCAAATAACAAATACTGCCCTTTTACCCCTGTTAATTTCCCTTGATAAAACGGTGATTTTGTAAGATTCAAGGTCTTTATTTTTTTAGGAAATTGCTTTACTGGAAATTTAATTTCCGTTTCTTTTCGGTCCGCCAAATAGTAAGCTTTTGCTTCTTCGGGAATAAAACCTTTTAATTTTTCACGCTCTTCTTCAAGATTCAAATCCAATATATCATTGGTAAGCATTTTACGCCAGTTAGTTTTATCAGAAACATGATCTTTAAGAGCGACCTCGGTAATTCCTGCTAAATAACGGTTAGGCAGTTCAGCAATCTCTATGGCTTCGTGCGCACCCTGATCGATCCATCTGGTAGGTACCTGCGTTTTGCGCGTCACCCCTACTTTTACGTTGCTAGAATTCGCTAAATATACGATGTGAGGTTGCAATTGTACACTTTTCTCAAATTCCAGATCACGATCTTCCTGGTCTAAATGTGCCTTACTTAATTCGGGTTTCATAATCCAATCACCTGCCTGCGGAATCGAACTAAAACAATCATAACAATAGCCCTGACGAAAAATCTTCTTTTGCTGTCCACAATTTAAACATTGAAAACGCAAAAAATTAAGACTGATCGTTTTATCTAAAAGCTGATTAAGATTTAAAAAATCGTTTTCAAAATCAAGATAATACTCAACCTGATCAAGCAGTTCGGTTTTCATTTTGGTAAGCACTCCTTCGTATCTCATAGCTTTTTCGTATATTTTTAACTGATGCCTTTTTGCAGGCTTCAAAGTTTCGATTATTTTTAACCGACCAACCAAAAAGCTCTGCCAAGAGTTGATAAATATATAATAAATAAATGCCAATTCCATTAGTAAATTCCATTGCTTCCTGGTTCTTAAAGAAGCGTATCCATCAGATGGAATTATTTATAAAATACCCTAACGAGGTACAGGAAGAATTATTAAAAGGACTTATTAATAAAGCCAGAAATACTGAAATTGGCAGAAAATATAACTTTTCTGAAATAAAAAATTATCGGGATTTTGCCACTCGCGTACCCGTTCATTGCTATGAGAATTATTACGAGGCTATCGAAAGAAGTCGGCAGGGTGAAACCAATATCTTTTGGCCCACCCCTATAAAATGGTTTGCAAAGTCTAGTGGAACCACCAATGCTAAAAGTAAGTTTATCCCTGTGAGTGAAGATTCGCTGGAAGATTGCCATTATGCTGCTGGCAAAGACTTACTTTGCATATACTTAAACAATAATCCGGGATCACAATTATTTACAGGAAAGAGTCTTCGCCTTGGAGGAAGTAAGGAAATTTACAAAGAAAATGGCACCAGCTTTGGCGATCTGTCTGCCATCCTAATCGATAATATGCCTTTTTGGGCTGAATTTAGCAGTACTCCCAGTAATGAGGTATCCTTAATGCACGATTGGGAAACCAAGATGGGAGCTATTGTTAGAGAAACCATACAGGAAAATGTCACCAGCCTTGCCGGAGTACCTTCCTGGATGTTGGTCTTATTAAATAATGTATTAGAACATACCGGTAAAGAAAGTATTTTTGAAATTTGGAGAAATATCGAAGTATATTTTCATGGCGGGGTAAGTTTTGATCCTTATGCGGTACAATATCAAAAAATACTGCCCAATGAGGATTTTAGATATTATGAAATTTATAATGCTTCGGAAGGTTTTTTTGCCTGCCAGGATCTAAACGACCATAAGGAAATGCTCTTGATGCTGGACTACGGGATTTTTTATGAATTTATCCCGATGGATAGCTACGGAAGTGAAGCCGAGAAACTAATTCCTTTATCTGAAGTTGAAATTGGTAAAAATTACGCCATCGTTATTACCACCAATGCAGGCTTATGGCGTTATAAAGTGGGCGATACCGTAAGATTTACTTCTATCAGTCCGTACCGCATTAAAGTTTCAGGAAGGACCAAACACCATATCAATGTATTTGGGGAAGAATTAATCGTTGAAAATGCTGAAGCGGCACTTAAAAAAGCATCACTAACCAACAATTGCGAAATTGTAGATTATACGGCTGCGCCTGTTTTTATGGAAGGTAAAGAAAAAGGAGCACACGAATGGATTATTGAATTTAAGCATCCGCCAAAATCGATGGAAGAATTTAACGCCGATCTAGATTTAGCCTTACAACAGGTAAACAGCGATTATGAAGCAAAACGTTATTTGAATATGACACTTAACGCTCCTAAAATTCATATTGCCAGAGAGAAATTATTTCATGATTGGTTAAAAAAGAACGGAAAACTTGGTGGCCAGCACAAAATTCCAAGATTATCCAATTCCCGGGACTATGTCGAGGAATTATTAGGAATGATGTAGTCGATTTATTTAAAACCTTTGCGCTAATCAATTTCCGTCATTTCGAGCGAGGAACGAGTCGAGAAATCTATTTAGGTCGTATCGAGATGTCTCCATTTCGCTACCCTTCAGTCGAAATGACGAAAGGGTTGAAAGTTATTTCAAAATTCTTAATCGCTATTTGAATATGAAATCTAGAAACCTTATTACCACTATTTAAAAACAAATACCCAAAAACCGGCATTCTGAAAATCAAAATACCGGTTGGGTTTATATAAAATAGATGTCAATCGAAATCTTTGGTGATTTTTTCAACCACCGCGATAGTTTTATCCAGATCTTCGTAACTTAAGGCATCACTAATAAACCAGGTTTCAAATGCGCTCGGTGCGATATAAATTCCGTTTTCTAGCATTCTGTGAAAAAATGTGTTGAACTTTCCACTTCTGGCAGCTTCCGCAGAAGAAGCAAAATCAGTTACCGGATCTTCAGAAAAATGCACGGAGATCATTGAACCAACTCGGTTTATCGTATGCTTTACACCATTTGCCTTCAAGACTTTCTCCATTCCTTCATGAAGATATTCGGTTTTTTTATCAATACTATTAAATATTTCAGGATTCTCAGACAACTCGATTAACATTGCTAATCCAGCAGCCATTGCTAAAGGATTTCCGCTTAAGGTTCCGGCCTGATATACCGGTCCAACCGGCGCCAGGTAATCCATAATTTCATTTCTGGCAGCAAAAGCCCCCACCGGTAAACCACCACCGATAACCTTTCCAAAACATACAATATCGGCATGGATTCCTAATCGCTCCTGTACGCCTCCAGCGGCCAATCTAAACCCACTCATTACCTCATCAAAAATCAGTAATATCCCGGTTTCATCACATAATTGTCGCAGGCCTTCCAAAAATCCTGATGCCGGAGGAATACATCCCATATTTCCTGGCACAGGTTCTACGATAATACAGGCTATTTCATCCTTATTTTGATCTACGATCTGTTTTACCCCATTAAGATCATTATAGGCCGCAAGCAAGGTATCCTTGGCAGTTCCCTGGGTCACTCCCGGGCTATTTGGTGTTCCAAAAGTCATAGCTCCACTCCCCGCCTGAATTAAAAACGAGTCGCTATGCCCATGATAACAACCCGCAAACTTGATGATCTTTTCCTTTCCCGTAAATCCTCTGGCCAATCGTACCGCACTCATACATGCTTCGGTTCCTGAGTTTACCATTCTAATCTTATCGATATTTGGCACCATCTTCACGGCTAACTCGGCAATTTTGGTTTCAATTTCTGTTGGAGTTCCAAAAGAGGTTCCTTTTTGGGCTCTGTCGATTACCGCATCCACTACCGGCTTATGGGCATGACCAAGAATCATTGGCCCCCAGGAATTAATATAATCGATGAGTTTATTTCCATCTTCATCATAAATATAAGCTCCTTCTGCTCTTTCAATAAAAACAGGATCTCCGCCTACGGCTTTAAAAGCTCTTACCGGTGAGTTTACACCTCCGGGAATCACTTTTTTAGCTTCAGCAAATAAGGCACTACTTCTTTGATAAATCATATCTTATATTTTTATCGTCTTTCTTTTACTAATAAGGTTTGACCAATATCAATATTGGTCCCGTTTAAATTATTTAATCGCTTAATTTCTTCAACAGATGTATTATAGCGTTTTGAAATAGAATACAACGTATCTCCTTTCTTTACGATGTAACTATCGCCTTTAGCTTCAAAAGTAGTGGTATAACTTGGTGAAGGACGCTCTAAAACATCGGCATCGTAGCGATACAGTTCGTAACGTTCAATAAGCTCTATCAATTTTTGTGGATATCGGCGATCTGTAGCATAACCGGCCTGGCGTAATCCTTTAGCCCATCCTTTGTAATCATCTTGATCCAAATCAAAAAGTCCGGCATAACGCCGACGTTCAGCTAAAAACAAGGAGTGATCCCTAAAAGAATATTTTGGATGTTTATATTTTCTAAAACATTCCTGATTACGATCGTCATCATGATAGATTTTTTCTCCCTGCCAGTCGTGACACTTAATTCCAAAATGATTATTAGCCTGCTGTGCTAACCTTCCTTTTCCAGAACCCGATTCCAAAATCCCCTGTGCTAAAGTGATACTTGCCGGCACTCTGTATAATCTCATTTCGTGTTGAGCAACTGGTGCATAATCTGCAATATAATTTTCTACTGTAAAATCATAGGTTCTAACTGGCATCGTTTCAGCGTCTACCACTTCAGCCGGAGTTTCACTATTTCTATTTGCCTGATTGCGGTTATTGATCACCGCTTCGTTTCTATCTTTTCGGTTTTTACGTGTGGTTACCTTTTTTTTACTTCCACAGGAAGCCATAAAAAGTGCAAAAACGATCAATATTAAATAAGGCTTTAACCTCATATTACTCAATTATTAAACTCATTTTCTTTTTCTCCAATCGGCGGTTCATCCCAGCTATTCCTTGCAAACCGCCTGTATGCACCGCTAAAATACGGGATTTTTCAGGAATTCGTTTTTTTTTGATCATCTCAAAAATTCCAAACATCATTTTGCCCGTGTAGATGGGATCTAGCTGAATTCCACACTCCGCTTTAAATTCATTTATAAAACTGATCAACTCTTCATTTATTTTAGCATAACCTCCAAAATGATCATCGCTAACGAGTGTCCAGTTCTTTTTACTACTGAAATGACTAATTTCATCTTTTAAAAAATCTCCTTTTAAAGCTGAAAATACCAAAACACTTTGATTTTGTCCTGAAGCATTTATTAAACCCGAAGCCGTTCCTCCAGTACCTGCCGAAACGCAAATAATATCGAATTCTTTATCTTCTTCACTTAAAATCTCTTCACATCCTGCTATGGCAAGCTGGTTCGTTCCGCCTTCAGGAACCAGATAAAAATCACCAAATTCAGCATGCAGAGATTCAATAAATTTAGGATCATTTTTTCTACGGTAATTTTCTCGCGACACAAAATGAAACTTCATTCCGCTATCTGAAGAAAATTTTAAAGTAGGATTTGACTGTAGTGTTTGTTGAAGGTCTATCCCAAGTTCTTCGCCCCTAATAACACCAATTGTTGGAATACCATATAACTTTCCGGCTGCTGCAGTAGCCGCAATATGATTAGAAAACGCCCCTCCAAATGTCAGAATTTGTGATTTTTGAAGCTTTTTTGCTTCCAGCACGTTATATTTAAGCTTTCTAAATTTATTCCCGGAAACTTCAGGATGCAGCAAATCTTCTCGCTTCAACCAGACTTCAATATTTTGTTTTTCAAACTTTTTGATAAAGTCGTTTCGTGAAAAAACAGGCTCATTTTTATGGAATATCAAATTGATGTTTTCCGCAGCGTTCATACTGCAAAGATGAGAAAGGCTAAAATCGCTACAAAGAAATTAACGATAATATTTTAGAAAGCTAAAAGCCTTTCTTGACTTTAAATAGTCTTCATCTTTTTCATTACTGTAGGCTTCAACTTCAAAACTTATATTTCGATAAGCCGCCATTGCATTTTTATATTTTATCCATCGAAAAATAAATTCCGCAGCATACAAAACATAAAAGAAAACAACTAAAAGCTCTAATTGTTGCCGCAAGTGTATTTTTTCATGATTCAGCAGCAACTCATCTTGCTTATAGGCTGAGTTTTTCACAAAGATTACCGGCCAGATGGTAACGGCAATAAAGTTTTTGCCTAAAATATGTTTGTTGACCAAAACCATAATCTTCAATATAAGAATTGTAATTTTGTTTTTATGAGTTTTCCACGAAAAAGAATACCGCTTGAAGAAGGCGATTATTATTTAACGCCAGAAGGTTATCGATGTTTCACCGAGCAATATCATCTTAAGCGCGGCTATTGTTGCGAGAGTGGTTGCCGACATTGTCCCTATGGTTACGATAAAAAAACGAATACCCAATAAAAAATTATAAGAATCATAAACCGCACAAAAATGACGTTTAAGGAACAGCTATTACAGGGAATTCCCAATGAACTTCCAGAACCTACACCACTGGATCCTGAAATTAACCACGCCCCTAAACGTAAAGCAATTTTAAATCCTGAAGAGAAAAAGCTGGCATTACAAAATGCACTTCGTTATTTTAAACCAGAGCATCATAAAACCTTACTGCCAGAATTCAGGCAGGAACTAGAAGATTTTGGTCGCATTTATATGTATCGTTTTAAACCTGATTATAAAATGTATGCCCGTGCCATTGATGAATATCCCGGCAAGAGCACTCAGGCTAAAGCGATCATGCTAATGATCCAAAACAACCTGGATCATAACGTCGCACAGCATTCAGACGAATTAATCACATATGGCGGGAACGGTGCGGTCTTTCAGAACTGGGCACAGTATCTTTTAACCATGCAATACCTGGCTATTATGGAAGATGATCAAACGCTGGCGATGTACTCTGGACACCCTATGGGTTTATTTCCAAGTAATGAAAATGCTCCACGAGTGGTTGTCACCAACGGAATGATGATTCCTAATTATTCGCAACCCGACGATTGGGAGAAGTTCAATGCACTTGGCGTAACGCAATACGGACAAATGACGGCAGGAAGCTATATGTATATTGGTCCGCAGGGAATTGTTCACGGCACCACAATCACTGTTTTAAACGCCGGAAGAAAGATTGCTAAAAAGAACGAAGATCTCTCTGGGAAGCTTTTTGTAACCTCTGGACTTGGCGGTATGAGCGGCGCACAACCCAAAGCAGGCAACATTGCCGGTTGTGTTACTATTTGCGCAGAAGTAAATGAAAAAGCGATTAAAACCAGGCATAGCCAGGCTTGGGTAGATGAAGTAATTACGGATATTCGCCTGCTGGCCGAAAGAGTTTCGAAAGCGAAGAAGGATAAAGAAGTAGTCTCGATTGCTTACCACGGTAATATTGTAGAAATCTGGGAATATTTTGCTGAAAACGATATTTATATCGATTTGGGCAGTGACCAGACGTCTTTACACAATCCCTGGGCCGGCGGCTATTACCCCGTAACACTTTCTTTTGAAGAAGCTAAAGAAATGATGGCCAATAATCCCGAACAGTTTAAAACTGAAGTTCAGGAAAGTTTACGACGACAAACTACTGCCATTAATAAACATACTGCAAAAGGCACTTATTTTTTTGATTATGGCAATGCATTTTTACTGGAGGCCTCTCGTGCCGGGGCTGATATATTAGCCAAAAATGGTGATTTTAGATATCCTAGCTATGTTCAGGATATTATGGGCCCCATGTGCTTTGATTATGGTTTTGGTCCCTTTAGATGGGTTTGTGCCAGTGGTAAAGAGGAAGACCTGGCTAAAACCGATAAGATTGCTACTGAAGTTTTAGAACGACTAAAACAGGAGTCACCAGCTGAAATCCAACAGCAGCTGGAAGACAATATTCGCTGGATAAAAGGCGCACAACAAAATAAACTGGTGGTAGGATCTAAAGCCAGGATTCTTTATGCCGATGCTATAGGTCGTATTGAAATTGCAAAAGCTTTTAATAAAGCAATTGAAAACAATGACATTGGCCCGGTAATTTTAGGACGTGATCATCATGATGTTTCGGGAACCGATTCTCCTTATCGCGAAACCTCTAACATTTATGACGGCTCTCGTTTTACCGCAGATATGGCGATACAAAATGTTATTGGCGATAGCTTTAGAGGTGCTACCTGGGTAAGCATTCATAATGGCGGCGGCGTAGGCTGGGGAGAAGTTATAAATGGAGGATTCGGCATGATTCTTGAAGGTAACAAACAGTCTGAGAAGCGATTAGAATCGATGCTTTTTTGGGATGTAAATAACGGAATAGCCAGAAGATCATGGGCAAGGAATAAAGGAGCAGTTTTCGCTGCTAATCGAGCCATGCAAATAGAACCAAAGCTAAAAGTTACACTCCCCAATATGGTGGATGATTCCCTTTTTTGATATCTTTATTAATCATAAAACATAACACCTATGAAAGTTCTAAAATTTACTCCTGTGTTGATGTTACTGGTGATGTTTGTCACTTCATGTAACACCGTAAGAGTAGCTTCGGATTACGATCGTGAAGCTGATTTTAATTCGTACCACTCTTTTGCATTCTTTAAACCAGGAATTGATAAAGCTGAAATTTCAGATCTTGATAAAAAAAGAATTATGCGTGCTATTGAAGGTACTATGTCTGAAAAAGGATTTGAGAAATCTCAAAGTCCCGATCTTTTAGTAAGTATCTTCACCAAAACCCACGAAAACATTAATATTTACCAACATAATCCGGGATGGGGTTATGGATGGGGATGGTCTCCCTGGTATTGGAATTCAGGATTTAATACGGTAAACAGGACTAGTGATGGTACCTTATATATTGATCTTATAGATGCCAATACTAAAGAATTGGTATGGCAAGGAATGGGAACGGCCGCCCTTGCTGAAAGAGTGAGCAAAAAACAGGAAAGAATTAATGAGATCGTTTCTAAAATTTTAGAAAAATATCCTCCGGGATCTGAAAAATAAAATCACTGGATTTTTAATAATCCATGATAAATTCATGTTTAGCCTTTCACCCGAAAGGCTTTTTTTATTGACATATTTTCTTTAATAACTCTAAATATTTAAAAATTTCGTATATTCATTACTCAAATAAGCCACATAATTATGCTTAATTCAATCGAGTCTAACGAAATACTAGAGCGGTTACCTGTACATCTTCAGCAATACATTAAGCCGCAAAATTATGAAGACTACACTCCCATTAATCAGGCAGTGTGGCGCTATGTAATGCGCATAAATGTGGAATACCTAAGCAGAGTTGCTCATAAATCATATCTGGACGGACTCCAATTAACAGGGATTTCTATAGATCATATCCCAAATATGTATGGGATGAACCGAATCTTAAAAGAAATTGGCTGGGCGGCAGTTGCGGTAGATGGTTTTATTCCGCCAGCTGCTTTTATGGAATTTCAAGCCTACAATGTTTTGGTCATCGCCAGCGATATCAGGCAACTGGAACATATTGAATACACTCCTGCTCCCGATATTATTCACGAAGGTGCCGGCCATGCCCCAATAATTGCTAATCCAGAGTATGCTGAATATTTAAGACGCTTTGGAGAAATTGGCTGTAAGGCGATCTCGAGCGCTCATGATTATGAGGTATATGAAGCAATTCGAAAACTCTCTATTTTAAAAGAAGCTGAAGATACTCCGCCTGAAGAAATCGCTAAAGTTGAAAAACTTGTAGACAAACTTCAGCAAAAAGAAGTAACGCCCAGTGAAATGTCTTTGATAAGAAATTTACACTGGTGGACGGTAGAATATGGTTTAATAGGCACTCCTGAAGATCCTAAGATCTATGGTGCAGGATTATTATCCTCGATTGGAGAAAGTAAATCCTGCTTAACCGAGAAGGTAAAAAAAATACCGTATTCCATTGAGGCCATGCACCAGGAGTTTGATATCACCAAGCCACAACCTCAGCTTTACGTAACACCAGATTTTGCATACTTAAGTTTGGTTTTAGAGGAATTCGCTAATAAAATGGCGCTTAGAAAAGGCGGCTTAAGCGGAGTCAAAAAACTTATCGATTCCAAAGGATTAGGCACCATAGAATTTAGTACCGGTTTACAGGTTTCCGGGAATTTTGAAAACGTGATCGAATTAGAAGGAAAACCTATCTATATTCAAACGAAAGGAAAAACAGCCCTAGCCTATCGCGAAAAAGAACTTGTAGGCCACGGAACAAAATCTCATGCTACAGGTTTTGGATCTCCTATAGGAAAATTAAAAGGCATCAATCTAGCAATCGAAGATATGAGTCCGCGTGACTTAAAAGCATATAACATTTATGAAGGTGAATATACTGAACTAGAATTTGAAGGCGGTATCATTATAAATGGAGAAATTATTACCGGCACGCGCAATCCGCAAGGAAAAATTATTCTTATAAGCTTTAAAAACTGTAGCGTTAAATATTTCGATCAGGTGTTATTTCAACCGGAATGGGGGCGTTACGATATGGCGGTAGGTAAAGAGATCGTTTCGGCTTTTGCCGGGCCGGCAGATCACCATTCTTTTAATTTGATTACGCATAAAACAAGTTCGAAAACCATCAAAACCCAAAAAACTAAAAAAAGAAAAGAATTAGAAGATTTATATGAAGCAGTTCGCAATTTTAGGGAAGGTAAAAATACCAAATATAGTATTCAGGCGGTCTTTGATATTCTGAAAAAAGATCATCAGGAAGATTGGCTGTTAACCACTGAAATTTATGAGCTTGCTTTAGAACATGATCCTAAATTGGCCAAAATCAATAAGGAATATTTAGAAAAACTTCAGCAGAAAAGGCCCAAAATTGCTCATCTCATCGAAGACGGAATTTTAATGGCAGAAACAAAAAGAATCACCAAAACATCAAAACCCTGAGGTCGGTCTCACAAGCTTTTAAAAAGAAAACTTTTCGCAATTTAGATGTATGGGATAGGGAGGGTATAGAGAATAAAAATCCTCAAGAAAGATTAAAGCTTAATATCGCTAAAATCATTTTGAGAGTTTACCGGCATGTCATTATATTCCAAGGTCCAGCCCATGCTATTGGTAAGAATATAGATTTTAGAAAGCTCACTAATTAAGCGGTTTTGTGCATTCGATTTAATACTGGATGCTTCTACTTTTTTCTTTATAGAAGCCGTAACTTTCTTTTTTATGGTATTATAATCTGACGCTTCAAATTGATTAAGGTAATCTTGTGTAACATCGTAATATTGAATGTCAGGATAAATATTAAGTTCTTCTTTTGGAATACTTTTAATGATAACCCGCTTATTTTCCTTGTCGATTTCAGTCTCTAACTTACTAAGATCATAACTTACCGTCACTTTTGCATTCACGACGATAAGCGCTTTTTTTCTTGCTGAAAAAACATCCAGATAAAACTTTTTAGAATCTTTATACGACCAAACCTGAGAAAAATTACCTTCAGTAACTACCAACTTCCCTACATTTTTGATCTGTTCCTGGATAAGCTGAGAATTTTGTGCTAATTGTTCGCGTTCACTTTGTCGATTTTCACAATATCGCACTCCAACAACAGTTAACAAAACTACAGCAGCACCCAGCAGGAACCTTTTCATGTTATAAGGATTAAAAGTTGAGTATTAAAGATAAGGATTTAAAAATAGGAAAGTGTTATAAAAAACTTATGGACGGCCCCACCCGTCCATAAGATTAAAATTTCTAAAATCTACCCCAAACAAATTTTAGAAAAGAAAGTTTAATTAATCATTGTATTCATAAGGCGAATACTTCAATCAATAAATTAGAATTAATTTACACTGTGAATTTACAAATATTTTACAATATTCAAAATAATTATCATACTTTTTTAATGGTAATCAATCAGCAAGCCTTTTTAAATGATAAATTCAAAATTTTATAGAAGGGATTTTCACTTGTAATTTTTCAATTCTAAGACTTAACTTCTCAAGAAATTCGCGGTGTTGTGGGCTATCTTCATTAAATGGCCTATGCTCTAATCCTTTCTGGATGCTATTCACCTCCTTCATTATCGAGAAAACTTCAGGCGCTATCCAACTTTCTTTAAACCTTCCCCAAATATAATCTATGCCAATTTCTGAAAGATGAATCATATCCTTATCATAAAACCGATAATCTCTAAGCTCGTCCATTACAATTTCATAGCTGGGAAAATATTTTGTTTTTTTATCGAATTTCAACTTTAATTCTTTTCGGTATTCGTGTAAAGCCGTGATAAGATTTGCCTTACTTAACTGATTTTCTACAAAACCGTCTTTTAAATGTCGTACCGGTGAAACCGTGAAAATAATTTTAACGTCCTTATTAAGCTTCCAGATGATATTGCATATTTCAGCAAGACTTTTCTTAATCTCTTCTGAAGAAAAAATCTTTTTAGTAAAATTAGATTGCGCGACTTTATGGCAATTCGCTACCAAACGCTCATCCTGATTTAAAATATATCCCCATGCCGTTCCCAATGTGATGATTACATGAGAACTTTCCTGCAAAAATGAACGCGTTGTCTCTAAGGAATTATTTAACCTACTAATCATTAATGCTCGATCTGGATGATTCATTTGCGAATGGACATCAAAACACGAATACAAGTCGTTTAATTGAAAAACATCCCGCTCGGAATATATATAATTTTCATCAATTCTCTGAAAGAGATTTCGTAGGGCAACAGGGTGAAAGATAATCCCAAAGGGATTTTGCAACGCATTAAACTTAAAATACTGCAGTTTATCCCCTATATTTTCCACAAAGCACGACCCAAAAAGTGCGATATTAGCATCGTAGTTGATTTTTGGAGATTGATTGCTAACCGGGACGATTGTTCTAAAATCCATAGCGAAGAAATAAAAAGGCGCATAGAACTATTTCTTCCATACACCCACATTTTCATAATAGAAAGATACTAAATTTATAACCTTCTCTAATAAATATTTATTCGATATATTTTTTAGCTTCCTTTAAAGCCTCTGGGATTCCTGCCGGATTTTTACCCCCTGCAGTCGCGAAGAATGGCTGGCCACCGCCACCTCCCTGGATATATTTACCCAGCTCACGAACTATGGTACCTGCATTTAAATCCTTAGTTTCTACCAGTTCTTTAGAGATATAGCAGGAAAGTAAAGCTTTTCCTTTTTGTTCGGTTCCAAAAAGAAGGAATAAATCATCGATTTCGCCTCCTAATTGAAAAGCCAAATCTTTGATTCCGCCAGCGTCTAAATCTACCTTTTTTGCTAAAAACTGAATTCCGTTAATTTCCTGAATTTCATTTTTGATCTCAGATTTCAGGTTTTTGGTTTTGTCTTTTAATAAAGCTTCTACCTGCTTTTTTAGATCAGCATTTTCGTCCTGTAATCCTGAAATTGCTTTTACCGGATCTTTGGCATTTTTCAACAAACCTTGCACTTCTTCTAAAAGTTCGGTTTGCTTCGTAAAATATTCTTTTACCGCATCACCGGTAATCGCTTCGATTCTGCGAATCCCTGAAGCAACTGCACTTTCCCCGGTAATTTTAAAATACCAGATATCGGCAGTGTTTTTAACATGTGTACCCCCACAAAGTTCCATGGATTCCCCAAAACGGATGGCACGCACGCTATCCCCATACTTTTCACCAAAAAGTGCAATAGCACCCTGATCTAAAGCATGCTGATAGGCAATATTTCGTTGTTCTTCTAATTGTAAACCTTCCTGAATCCTGTCATTTACAAACTGCTCTACTTTTTCTATTTCTTCAGAAGAAAGCTTACTAAAATGACTAAAATCGAATCGCATATAATTAGGCTGCACCATAGAACCCTTTTGCTCTACATGCGTTCCTAAAATATGCCGTAATGCCTGATGCAACAAATGCGTAGCCGTATGATTAGCCGCTGTTTTTGTTCGTGCTGAAGCGTCTACCACCGCAGTAAAGCTGCCAGAAATATTTTGTGGTAATTTCTTTGCAAAATGGATAATCTGGTTGCTTTCCTTTTTAGTATCGATAATACTAATTTTCTCTTCTCCAGATGTTAAATACCCCTTATCACCTACCTGTCCGCCACCTTCCGGATAAAAAGGAGTTTTAGTAAAAACGATCTGATAAAGTGTTCCTTGTTTTTTTGTTTCTACCTTACGGTATTTAGCAATTTTAACCTGGGTTTCTAATTGATCGTAACCTACAAAAGCATCTTCATCAACCTCATTAATTTCTTCCCAATCACCAGAGCTTACCTGTGTAGCTGCCCTGGAACGTTCTTTTTGCTTTTTAAGTTCAGCTTCAAATTCAGCAATATTTAGGCTATAGCCTTTTTCTTTTAAAATAAGCGCAGTTAGATCGATAGGAAAACCAAAAGTATCATATAGTTCAAATGCTTTTACGCCAGAAATCTCTTTATCTTTAGATTGGGTCACTATATTTTCTAACATCACCAATCCCTGCTCTAAAGTTCGAAGAAACGAAAGCTCTTCTTCTTTAATTACATTTTCGATAAGCTGCTGTTGTTTTACCAACTCTGGAAAAGCTTCTCCCATTTGAGACTTCGTACAATCTACTAATTTATAGATAAAAGGCTCTTTGGTATTTAAAAAAGTAAAACCATATCGTATAGCGCGACGTAAAATTCTACGAATTACGTAACCCGCACCCGTATTACTTGGTAATTGCCCATCTGCAATACTAAAGGCAACTGCCCGAACATGATCTGCAATTACCCGAATGGCAATATTGGTTTCTTCAGAGGTACCATAAGATGAGTTGGTAATTTTTTCAATTTCAGTAATAAGCGGTGTAAAAACATCGGTATCATAATTGGATTGTTTACCCTGCATTACCATACATAAACGCTCAAACCCCATCCCGGTATCAATATGCTTGGCCGGTAATTCTTCTAAGGAGCCATCTGCTTTACGGTTAAATTGCATAAAAACCAGATTCCAGATCTCTACTACCTGAGGATGATCTGCATTGACCAGTTCTTTTCCAGGCTTTTCCGCTTTTTCTTCGGGAGAACGGATGTCTACATGAATTTCTGAACAAGGCCCACAGGGTCCCTGATCACCCATTTCCCAAAAGTTATCTTTTTTATTTCCGTAGATAATTCGGTCTTCAGGAACAATCTTTTTCCAAATTTCTAAAGCTTCGGTATCTAAACCTACGCCATCTTCCTCGCTCCCTTCAAAAACCGAAACATAAAGACTATCCTTATCGATTTTAAACTTGTGGGTCAATAATTCCCAGGCCCAGTTAATAGCCTCTTCTTTAAAATAGTCACCAAAACTCCAGTTTCCTAACATCTCAAACATCGTATGATGATAGGTATCGTGCCCCACTTCTTCTAAATCATTATGTTTTCCACTAACGCGAAGACATTTTTGAGAATCGGTTACCCTGGTATTTTTGGGTACAGAATTCCCCAGAAAAAACTCTTTAAACTGCACCATTCCTGCATTAGTAAACATCAGGCTTGGATCGTCCTTAAGAACCATTGGCGCCGATGGTACAATGCTGTGTGATTTTCCTTGAAAAAATTCTAAAAAACTTTTACGAATTTCCTGAGATTTCATGTACTATATTTTCTTGTAAATATTATTAAATTATGCAGGCTATAAAACAATTGCTATCTTTGTTCGTTACCGTATAAACTTGCACGCTTTTTGTGCAATTACGGGAACAAAAATAGCATAAATTTAACTCATGTCGAAGGTTAAATATTATTACGATAGCGAGACGCTTTCTTACAAAAAAATCGAACGAAAAAAAGGTCGAAGATTTGGTATTGTATTGCTTAGCATCTTCGGAAGTTTTCTTGCCGGTTTCCTTTTACTGGTTGTTTATCTTAACATTCCACAGATCGAAACCCCCAAAGAAAAGGCTCTTAAACGAGAACTGCAAAATATGCAATTGCAATATGGCCTGCTCAATAAAAAAATGAACCAGATACAGAATGTACTGGGAAATATCGAAGATCGCGATAACAATATTTACCGCTTATATTTTGAAGCCAACCCCATCCCGGAAGAAACACGCAAAGCCGGATTTGGTGGGATAAACCGCTATAAAGACCTGGAAGGTTTTGATAATTCTAAATTGATTATTGAAACCAGTAAAAGAATGGATATTCTTACCAAACAATTGGTGGTACAGTCCAAATCTTTAGATGAAATTGCCGAACTAGCTAAAGAAAAAGAAGATCTTTTAGCGGCCATTCCGGCCATTCAGCCTGTAAAAAACGAAGACCTTACACGTATTGCCTCGGGTTATGGTTGGAGAACCGATCCCTTTACAAAAGTTCGAAAATTCCATTTTGGAATGGACTTTACCGCACCCAGAGGTACCCCGGTATATGCCAGCGGTGACGGGCAGGTCACCAGAGCTGATAATCACAGTACTGGTTATGGAAATCATATACGCATAGACCATGGTTACGGCTATGTAAGTCTTTATGCCCATTTATATAAGTACAACGTAAGAAAAGGACAAAAAGTAAAACGCGGTGATATTATTGGTTTTGTAGGAAGCACAGGCAGATCTGAAGCCCCCCATTTGCACTATGAAATCTTTAAAGACGATGAGCATATAAATCCTATTAATTTTTATTACGGAAATCTTTCTCCGGAAGAATTTGACGAGGTGCTTAAAAAAGCACAACAAGAAAACCAATCTTTGGATTAATGCAAGTTGAACTGCCCGAAAAAAGATACTACAGCATTGGCGAAGTCGCCAAAGCCTTCAAGGTAAACACTTCTTTAATTAGATTTTGGGAGAAAGAATTTGATGTTATTAAACCCAAGAAAAACGCCAAAGGAAACCGTAAATTCACCCCAGAAGATATTAAAAATTTAGAGCTTATTTATCATCTGGTAAAAGAACGTGGTTTTACCCTGGAGGGTGCTAAAACCCATCTTAAAGAAGAAAAGCAAAAAACACTGAGCAATTTTGATATTGTTCGTAAATTAGAGAAAATAAAAACAAGCCTAATCAACATCAAAAATCAATTATAGAATGAAAAAGTGGTTAATCCCAGTTATAGTAATCGTAGTCCTAGGAATAATAGTTTATAGCATGACTGCCGGAGTAAACAATACTGGAGTAGAATTAGAAGAAAATGCAAAAGAAGCATGGTCTAATGTAGAAAGTTCCTATCAACGAAGAAATGATCTTATTGGCAACCTGGTACAAACGGTTCAGGGTGCAGCCGATTTTGAGCGTGGAACTTTGACAGATGTGATTGAGGCTCGTGCCAAAGCGACTTCCGTAAATGTTGATGCTTCTAATTTAAGTGCCTCTCAAATTCAACAATTTCAACAGGCACAAACAGGATTATCTTCAGCTTTATCAAAATTACTGGTAAGTGTTGAGCGTTATCCAGATATCAAGGCAAATCAAAATTTCTTACAATTACAGTCCCAAATTGAAGGAACCGAAAATAGAATTAATGTTGCCAGAGATCGTTATAACGCAGCAGTAACTGATTTTAACACTTATATTCGAAAATTTCCAAACAATATTTTTGCAGGGATGTTTGGCTTTGAGCGCATGGAGAGATATCAAGCCGATGCCGGTGCAGAACAGGCTCCTGATGTAGAATTCGATTTTAAATAAGCCACTTTCAAAATAACCAATATGAGCCGTAAAGACTTTTCTTTAAAGACTAAGGATGAAAATGAAATCGTAGAAGCAATAAGAACTGCTGAAAAAAGCACCTCTGGAGAAATTCGCGTTCATCTTGAAAAATCTTCAGGATCACAGGATATTTTTGAACGTGCCATGGAGGTTTTCCATCAATTAAAAATGGATAACACTAAAGAAGAAAACGGTGTCTTAATTTATGTGGCTATGGAAGATCGCAACTTTGTCATTTATGGCGATAAAGGCATCAACGATAAAGTAGAAGATGATTTCTGGGAAAGCACAAAGGATGTTATTCTAAATCATTTTAAAAAAGGAAACTTTAAACAGGGACTTGTCGACGGAATTTTAATGGCCGGTGAGCAGTTAAAAAGACATTTTCCCTGGCAGGAAGATGACGAGAACGAACTTTCAGATCAAATTTCAAAAGGATAAATGCTACAATTCAACAAAAAGATTAGCGGCTTAAGTCTATTATTATTACTTATTAGTTTTGTGGGATATGCCCAAAGGGATATTCCGCCAAAACCAAGTAAAGAAACAGCAGTTTACGACGGAGCGAATCTTTTAACTTCTTCAGAAGAACAACGCCTTACCCAAAAGCTAATTAATTACGCTGATACCACATCTACCCAAATTGTAATTGCTACCATAAAATCGTTACAGGGAGAGTATGCAGGAACTTATGCAACGCACTGGGCCGAAGACTGGGGCATAGGAATGGATGGGAAGGACAATGGTCTTTTCATACTTGTTGCCGAAAAGGAACGTAAAATCCAGATACAAACTGGTTATGGTTTAGAGCCTTACATGACCGACGCCAATACTTATCAAATCATCAATAATATTATTTTACCTGAATTTAAAAAGGGTGATTACTATACTGGTTTAGATAATGGCACTACAGCAGTTTTTGAGGTTTTGGCCGGTACTTTTAAAGGCGTACCCCAACCACGTGGCGGTTCAGGAAATTCTGCCAAGCCTATTGCTATTTTTATTGTCGTTTTTATCATCATAATCATTTCACTTATTGGTAAAAGTCGCGGTGGCGGCAGGGGCGGTGGTCGTCGTGGTCGTAGCACCCTTATGGATGCCATTATTTTAAGTTCTCTTGGTCGTGGCAGCTTTGGCGGCGGCGGATTTGGAGGCAGCTCTGGCGGCGGAGGCGGCGGAGGCGGCGGATTTGGAGGCGGCTTCGGCGGTGGTGGATTTGGTGGTGGTGGAGCCGGTGGAAGCTGGTAATTTAGCACTACACATATCAACCAAATTTTATAAAAAACTATTAGTAAAAAATAACAACTAAAAATGCCCAATCTTAGATCTAAGATTGGGCATTTTTAGTTGTTATTTTATCGACTATCTTCCTGGCGGTGGTGGCGATCTTCTACCCCCTCTTCCTCCAAAGCTTTGTCCACCAAAATTCTTTAGATTGTAGGTAAAACTTAACATCGCATACTGTGTAAGCACTAAATTATTAGTATCCTGGATATAATCGTCACCAATTTGTCTTCTTGTATTGATCACCTGGTCTAAAACATCATAAACCTTCAATTTGATATTGGCTTTCTCCTCCCAAAACTGGTAACCTAAACTAGTGATCCATAAGATCGAGGTATTGTCAAATTCAGAAGAAACATTTCCAAATTTATTATAAGAAATATCATTTCCAAAAACTATATTCTTAGGCCAGTAGGTAGTTACTTCCAATCCGGCACGCTGATTGACAAATTCTTGCTCGTTAAGTGTACTTATGCTATAATGTGAATTATTATAATCAATACCAATACTTGGATTAAGCTCAATAATATCATCTATAGCATACGTAAGCATTACTGACGGACTAACACTTATATTTTCTGAATCGAACTGCACCCCATTCGAAAATCCTACATTCTTGTTATAATTTGCATTTAATGATAATCGATATCTAAACTCTTTGTTTTCGTTTTTCTTCTGTTTATTATAAAAAATACCAAGCGAAGCCGACATCACACCATCCACGTTAGTATAAGTGGTGGTTCTGGAAAGGTCTGTTGTATCTGTAATTGTTCTTGCTACAACACTCTTTTCCGTAAAATTCATATTGAAATAACTAAATATTCCGCTACGCTTAGAGAAATCGAAATTACGGTAACCAGCTCTAATATTATGGCTGTAAGAAGGCCTTAAGTTAGGATTACCCGTAATAATATTGTTAGGGTTGGTACGATCTACCACAGGTTGCAACTGCCTTAATGAAGGCACATTAGCATCTGTAGAGTAATCTATGGATAGACTTTTAGATCGTTCTACTTCATATCGCACTCGTGCTCTCACGTACAAATTATTAAATGTATTATTAAAAGATGTTTCAGATAGGAAATTATTGTTCTCTAAAGTTGTATTTAACAGCCCTATATTAGTATCTATTCTCCATACATCTCCTTCAAAATTAATTCCTGCGTTTGGCCTATGTTGCCTGCTTTTCACTTCAAAATCACTACTTAAGGTATCATTGATCACCGTATAATTTCCGTTATCATCAGCCTCGTAAACAAAACGCTGATTCTCGTCATGATTAGAAGAAAAGTTGTAAGAAAGATCTAAAAATAAATCTTCTGATAATACACTACGTTGGGATACTCCAAAAGAGTAATTCTCACTATTTGCATCTTCATCGATGTATTGATCCTGAATTCTGGCAATTTCTTCTCCGTCTCGATAATCGAAACTTTCTGAATAAAAATAATTATCATTTTCCTGAGTATCGTAAGCGTTACGGAACTCTAATTGAAGATAAGCTCCACGGGCTCCAAATCGCTTCACAAAATCGATATTATTACTAAAGCTATTACTAAAAATATCTTCAGATTCTGATGTTAATGAATTATTTACCAACTCCCCATCTTCGCTTAATCGTTCTGAGGAACTTCCTCTTTCAGAAAATCCTGTATTTGCTGTAAATCTTGGAGAAATGGAAAGTTGCGTTAGGGTATCGAATTCTATTTCGAACCTTGCATTTGCACGATGGTTATCGTTTACAAGATCACTAAAGCTCTCAGAATTAAGGAAGAATGTACGGTCTGGTAGAATATTTTGCCTTTGGATAGATGTTTCTTGCCTGGTATCATTTCTTCCGAAAAAATAGTCTCCATTAAGTTCATATTTATCATTCCACTCATTCGTATAATTTGCTCCGGCAGTTTCAGCTTTGGTAATACCACCACCTCCGCCTCCACCAAAAACAGAACGCGCTCCAGATCCTCCCATCATTCCGTAAACTTCATCAAAACTAAACCCAGAACTATTGATGTTGTTAGAACTTGCAAGAATACTAAGACGCATATCATCTTTAAAAATATTCCCGATACCACTAAGCTCATATCTACCATCTGTACCACCCCCGGCAGTCCCTCTGGCAAAATAGCCTTTATTCTTATCCTCTTTAAGGGTAATATTTATGGTTTTATTGTCTGGGTCTCCTGCTTTTCCGGTAAATTCTTCAGACCTGGTTTTTTGATTCGACACCTGAATTTTTTCTATGATCTCTTTGGGAAGATTTTTTGTCGCGATCTGCGGATCGTCACCAAAGAATTCTTTGCCATTCACCTTAATGCTCGATACCGGTTTCCCGTTAATTGTAATTGCACCATCTGAATTCACTTCTACTCCAGGAAGTTTCTCCAGTAATTCTTCCAGGTTTGCATTTTGCCTGGTTTTAAAACTATCAGCATTAAACTCTAAGGTATCTTTCTTTAAAGTTAAAGGTGGGCGGGCAGCAACAACCGTTACTTCCCCTAATTGATTATCCTGAAGTTCTAATTTAAGTTCCCCAACATTTTGAGTTCCTTCTTTAACTTCTACAACTTTTTTAAATGGTTTAAAACCGGCATATGATACCAACAGGTTTAATTGCTTTTCTTTAGAACTTCCTGAAAGTGTAAAGTTTCCTTTTGATTCTGAAATAGTATAAGTTACTAAAGTGCTATCCGAGGGCTTCTCTACATACACAGTTGCAGATTCAAGCGGATTCCCTTCTGGGTCCAAAACTTTCCCAGTCATTTCAAACTCCTGAGAAGAGCTTATCGCGGTAATAAAAAGAAACGCGATAAAAAGATAAAATTTCATTGATTGATGTTTTTTAAATTTTCGGTTAAAGTTTAGTCCAATTACTGTGGTGTGAGTTTGTAAAGATTTAGACTTTATAAACCGAAAAACGTTTAATAAAACATCAAAATATTTTAAAATTTAACTAAAAAAGGATTCTCAATGCTATTAAGACATTAAAAATCCTTCACTTATTTAAGAGTATATTATTTTTATTTTTTCCGAAAATAAACGGTGATCGGTACGCCCTTAAAATCAAATTCCTCCCTTAACTTGTTCTCTATAAATCGTTTATAAGGATCTTTAACATATTGCGGCAGATTACAGAAAAATGCAAATTGTGGCTGTGGTGTGGGCAATTGCGTACAAAATTTTACTTTTACATACTTCCCTTTAATTGCCGGTGGTGGATTATTTTCTATTATTGGAAGCATTACATCATTAAGTTCTCTGGTCTTAATTTTTTTGCTTCGGTTTTCGAAAACCTTAACAGCGGTTTCTATCGCTTTAAAAATTCGTTGTTTGTTTAAGACGGAAATAAAGATAACGGGCACATCTGTAAAAGGTTCGATTTCCCTTCGAATCATTTGCTCGTAAGATTTCATGGTATTGGTTTCTTTCTCTACCAAATCCCATTTATTAACCAAAATTACAATGCCCTTACGGTTACGTTGTGCAAGCCAAAAAATATTTTGAACCTGCCCATCAAAGCCCCGGGTAGCATCTAAAACCAATAAACATACATCGGCATTTTCAATAGCTCTTACAGATCGCATTACCGAATAAAACTCTAAATCTTCCTTTACTTTAGATTTTCTACGAATCCCGGCGGTATCTACCAGGTTAAATTCGAATCCAAATCGATTGTATTTGGTATCTATAGAATCACGGGTTGTACCGGCAATATCAGTAACTATATAACGATCTTCGCCAATTAATGCATTTATAAAAGACGATTTTCCTGCATTTGGCCTTCCAACTACGGCAAATCGAGGTAATTCACTTTCTTCTTTATAAGTTTCTTCTGGTAAGGATTCGATAACAGCATCTAACAAATCTCCCGTTCCACTACCATTGGTACTGGCTATGGGAAAATATTCCCCTAAACCTAAAGCATAAAATTCTACGGCATTTTCCAGACGTTTATTGTTGTCTACCTTATTAACAGCCAAAAACACTGGTTTATTTACCTTGCGTAGCAAAATAGCAACATCTTCATCCATGGGTGTAATCCCAGACTCGACATCCACCATAAAAATAATTGCATCGGCCTCACCTATGGCCAATTCAACCTGCTTATCGATTTCAGCTTCGAATACATCATCACTACCAATAACATAACCGCCAGTATCGATTAATGAAAAATTACGACCATTCCAGTCTGATTTTCCATAATGTCGATCGCGGGTTACACCGCTCACCGAGTCTACAATCGCCTCACGACGTTGAATTAAACGATTAAAAAAGGTAGATTTCCCAACATTAGGCCTTCCTACAATAGCAACAATACCACTCATATCTAAAAATTATTGGCAAAGGTAGTATTTAACAACCGAACTTTAAACAATAAACTTTCAGGAATTTAAAAGTTGATTTATTCTACAGTCTGGGTATTCTGAGTTTTCTTGATAAGATTTCCAACCGTTAACCCCTGAACTAAAATGGAAAAAATAACGATTACATAAGTCATCACCAAAAACAAATCACGTTCCATATCCTGGGTAAGACCAAGACACAAGGCAATAGAGATCCCGCCACGTAATCCTCCCCAGGTCATTATAAGATTGGTTTTAGGCACAAATTGTAATCGATTTTTAAAAAACTCTATAGGCAATAATAAAGAAAGGTAACGGCAAATTAAAACAATAGGTATTGCCGTTAAGCCGGCAAAAATATATTCAAGATCAAAAGTGAGAACTAAAATTTCCATTCCTATCAATACAAATAATACGGTATTTAAAAGAATATCGATAAGCTCCCAGAATTTATCAACGTAGGTCTCGGTCATTTCAGACATAGTAGATTGCCTAACGGTATCATTCCCTACCAACAATCCGGCCGTGACCATTGCTAATGGTGCTGAAAAATGGAGTTTCTGGGCCAATGCAGTACCTACCATTACTGTTGCCAGTGTTATGATTACCTCTGTATCATAATCGTCTATAGAGCGCATTAAAAGGTAAGTTATATATCCTATAGCCAACCCCAAACTTATCCCTCCAATAACTTCGGCTCCAAAAAGTTCCATAATATGCAAAAAGCCAGTACTTTCTTCACTTCCGCCAGATGCTGCAATATTAAATATGGTTAAAAATACAACCACCCCAACGCCATCATTAAATAAAGATTCTCCTACTATTTTAGTTTCTAACTTTTTTGGTGCTCCGGCTTGCTTTAAAATCCCCAGTACCGCAATAGGATCTGTTGGAGAGATTAAAGCTCCAAATAATAGACAATGAATATAGCTTACCTGCAATCCGAATAATGGAATTATATAAAAAACGGCGGTGCCTACCAGAAAAGTAGAGGCCAAAACACCCAAAGTGGCAAAAACGATCACAGGCCAACGTTGCACCCTTAATTGCTCAAAATTTGTATGTAGCGCTCCTGCAAATAGCAAAAAACTTAACATCACATCTAAAAGAAGCGTTCTAAAATCTAGTTTGGTAATGATATATTCCTCTATATCCAATAAGGTATCGTCATAAAAACTAATTCCAAAAATGGCCAGGCTAAAAACAATGGTAATTAGCATTAAGCCAATGGTGGTTGGTAATTTTAAAAAACGAACATTAACGTAGCCAAACAATGCGGCCAGAAAAATGATAATCGTAAGAATAATAAAGGGGGTCATATTTTTGCTGAAGTATAGTTCAGTTTAAATATAAAAGAATATCCTAGGGAACGCCCTGATTTAGCGGGGTTTTAACGAAAGATTAAAAACGAGCAGGTTGGACTAGTCTTTAGAGTATCCAAAACGCTTTAGTTGCCTATCGTTGCTTCTCCAGTTTTTATTCACTTTTACATACAATTCTAAATGCACCTGTTTACCGAAGAATTTTTCCAAATCTGCACGCGCCTCTACTCCTACTCTTTTTAGAGCGTTCCCCTTATGCCCAATAATGATTCCTTTTTGGGTATCACGCTCTACCATTATAATACTGCGCATTCTTATAATTTTTTCTTCCTCAAAGAACTCTTCAGTATCTATTTCTACAGCATAAGGAATCTCCTTTTTGTAATGCAGCAGTATTTTTTCACGAATAATTTCATTTACAAAAAATCGCTCTGGCTTATCAGTAAGACTATCTTTTGGGTAGAAAGCCGGACTTTCTGGTAATAATTCCAAAATTCGGCTAAAAACTTCAGATACATTAAAGCCTTCCAGTGCAGATATAGGATAAATTTCTGCATTAGGCACTTTTTCTTTCCACAAACCTACCTGCTCTTCCAGTTGTTCCTGGTTAGATTTATCGATTTTATTCAGCAGTAATAACACGGGGATTTCAGCATGGACAATTTTTCGGAAAAAGGCCTCATCTTTTAATTCTCGCTCGCCAATTTCTACCATATACACCAGAATATCGGCGTCCTCAAAAGCAGATTTCACAAAATCCATCATCGATTCCTGCAGCTCGTAAGCAGGCTTAATAATTCCAGGCGTATCACTTAAAATCACCTGAAAATCTTCTCCGTTCACAATCCCTAAAATCCGATGTCTGGTCGTTTGCGCTTTTGAGGTGATAATCGACAAACGCTCTCCAACAAAAGCGTTCATTAAAGTTGATTTCCCTACGTTTGGATTCCCTATAATATTTACAAAACCTGCCTTATGTGCCATACTGATTTTTTTACAAAGGTATTTTATTTAATTACTGCATCCTAAAACCAAAGTATAAATTGAAAAAACAAAAGAATTATATTCTAAAATTGTAAATTTTGGATGCGAATCACATAATTCCCAGTGTTTTATATTACGATATAATTAAAATTTGAATGCTTTGAAGCCCTATCCTTTCTTATTAAATTTAATTCTATAATTTTGCGGCTTCCAAAATTTAATCCTAAGCGTTTAAATATCAGGATTAAGACACAAAAAAATTCATAATGAAACAAGTTTTCAATCTATTTGATTTCTCACAAAAAGTTAATTATAAAACCGAGATTTTGGCCGGATTAACCGTGGCAATGACAATGATCCCCGAGTCATTATCTTTTGCCATCCTGGCAGATTTCCCTCCTTTAGTAGGATTATATGCGGCTTTTATCATGGGACTTATCACCGCTATTTTTGGTGGACGCCCAGGATTGGTTTCTGGAGGTGCCGGTGCAACTGTAGTGGTTTTGATCGCTTTAATGAACTCACATGGCTTAGAATATGTTTTTGCGGCGGTAGCCATGGCAGGAATTATTCAAATTGGCGTTGGTGTTTTTAGACTTGGTAAATTTATAAGACTGGTACCGCAACCTGTAATGTTTGGTTTTGTAAATGGTCTTGCTGTTATCATCTTTTCTGCACAGCTAGAACAATTTAAAGTAATGGTAAACGGACAGGTTGAATGGTTAACCGGTAGCCCACTTTTAATTATGGTGGCATTAGTTGCTTTAACCATCGCTATTATCCTGATTTTCCCTAAAATCACTAAAGCAGTGCCACCATCTCTAGTAGCCATTATTGTGGTTTTTGCCATTGTTTATTTCTTTGGTATTGACACCAAGCAGGTTAAAGATATTGCTTCGGTTAGCGGAAGTTTACCCCCGTTCCATATCCCAGAGATTCCTTTTACTTTAGAAACGCTGAAAATTATTTTTCCATACGGACTCATCATGGCAGCGGTTGGTTTAACCGAAGGTTTACTTACCTTAAACCTTGTAGACGAAATTACCGGAACCCGAGGCCGTAGTAACAAAGAATGTGTAGCCCAGGGAACCGCTAATATTGCCAACGGATTTTTCTACGGAATGGGCGGTTGCCCTATGCTGGCACAAACCTTGGTTAATTTATCTTCTGGATCTCGCGCAAGACTTTCAGGAATTATTGCTGCAATAACTATCCTTGTTATTATCCTTGTTGGTGCCCCGGTCATCGAATTATTACCCATGGCGGCGCTAACCGGTGTAATGATCATGGTTGCTTTTGGGACTTTTGAATGGGCAAGTTTTAAAACGCTTAATAAGATGCCCAAGCACGATATCTTTGTAATGGTTGTGGTTACTTTGATCACGATTTTACTTCACAATTTAGCTCTTGCCGTACTTATTGGGGTTATTATTTCTGCATTGGTATTTGCATGGGATAACGCCAAAAGAATTAGAGCCCGTAAAAGAATAGATGAAAATGGTATAAAACATTATGAAATTTACGGCCCGCTTTTCTTTGGATCTACCACTGCTTTTAATGAAAAGTTTGATGTTTTAAATGATCCCGAAGAAGTAATTGTAGATTTCTCTGAAAGCCGAATTGCGGACATGTCTGGTATTGAAGCCGTAAATAAACTGACTAATCGTTATGCTAAACAGGGTAAGAAATTACATTTAAGGCACCTTAGTCAGGATTGCCGACGCTTACTGAACAACGCCGATGCCATTATCGAAGTTAACATTATAGAGGATCCCACATACCACGTGGTTACTGATAAGGTAAAATAGTCTACTCGTTACAATAAATAAGAAGGCTTAAAACTTATCGATTTTCGATGGTTTTAAGCCTTTTATTTATAGAAAAAAACCTCATGGCAGCTCCATTACGTTCTTATAAAATATTATTCATTTAGCGGCAGCTTCAAAATATTTAATCTAGATTATTGAGGAAAATTCCTATTCGGTTTCTTCTGAATCATCTAAAGAACTAAAAGATTTAATGGCCTGGTTGGGCTCCATGATATTGTAGCCATCCCAAAAATCAGGATTATATTTTTTAAATTTCTGATAATCAAAATTAGTATTGGTTTCTACTGCAACAAAGGCATCTTTGGTTAATTCTTCTTCATCATAAACAATCCATTGAAACTTCGAAACATTACTGGCAATAATATCCATTTCCAGGTCTAATTCTTTAAGCCGTTTATTCCATAACCAACTGCCTTTTTTAACCAGTAAGGTTAAAGGACGATCTACACCAAAAGTATTACCGGCACTTTTCTCGATGTATTTAGGGTTATACTTTCCTTTTTGATCTTTTTCGAAAATCATAATCCCATTATACACATCTTCTTTGTTACTCACCCCAAAGATCTTAAACTTCTTTAGTGGCTTTACATTCTCGTAATCCAGCCGATAAAGTCCAAAATCTTCAGTACTCACGTACATTTTTCCTTTAAAATCGGCGCGCCGTTTTGGCTGAAAATTGATCACGTAAGCAATATCATTTCCTATTTGTGTATATCCTGCGACATCGAATTCATATTTTCTGGATTTTTGAAAAATATCCAGTGTAATGTCTTCTTTCCAGAACATTCCCTTTAAATTCGAATTAATTCGGCTTTTAAGACCGTTAGCGATATTTTCGTATCGCTTTATACTATCCTGAGCTTTTTCCTCAGCTGTTTTCTCCTTAGGTCTAGGTGCTTCCAAATCTTCCAGAAATTCTTCGCTGTCCATTTTCACGCCCAAAATGCCAGATTTAATTTTCACATAGGTGTCCTGGCCAAGATTATCCCTGATTATTTGCTCCATTCGCTCCCCCAATTCTTCTACGCCTTGCTCGTTGGTAGGATTATAAAGATTAGCGATTTTGATGAGTTGAATTTTTTGTTCATCATAATTTCCATAAAAGTCACCAAGATATTCCATATAACTGTCTACGTACCGAGGGATTTGTTGTAGTGCGTTGTCTACAAATTTCTGGTCGATTTCAGGAATGGTACTTTCTTCAACTTCCATATCCAGCCGACTAATATTATTAAAAAACGAACTTCGATAAAAAAAGCGCTTCTTAGAAAAACTAAAATTATAATTAGAGTCTATCCTGGCGAGAACGCGTTCTAATATTTCTTCGCCGGTAAGGTTTTTATCAGAAAGAAAAACTTCAGATAATGCTATGGAAGAAGGTTTAATAAAGAGGGTGTCTTTTAATTCTGAAACAGTTAATTCGGTTTCCTCATAGCCCAATGAAGATACTTTAATTTTAGTTTCTGGCAAAGTTCCTTCGGGAAGTACAAAAACACCTTCGTCGTTAGTCACTACACCGTTGTTTTTACCATATTGAATAGTTGCAAAGGGAATAGTTTGTTTGGTTTGAGCATCGACCAGTACAGCAGAAGTTTGGAGTTGCTGTCCAAAAATACTGGACGAGATTAGCAAAAGTGCTTTAATAAGTAATGTTCGCATTTTGATGATGGTTAGATTAAGACTATCTAAAAGACGTTTTTAGCTACAAACTGTTACACGAATTTTAGTATTTTAATAGATGTTATAGATTGAGTTTAATTACTTAACGTAAAGCTATCAATAAATATTATAAAATATCTAACATTGCTTTAGTCCCCACTATTAAGAATAATCGTATTTTTAAGGCAAATGAATGACTAAAGGTACAATCTATGCCAATTAACGTTCAGGGTGATAAGGAGTTTGACAGTGTAACTTCTATTCAGAATAAAGCCCTTCGTATTAACCTTAATGAGAATATCTACGGCACTTTTGCTGAAATTGGAGCCGGGCAGGAAACGGTGAGAAACTTTTTTAGGGCTCCAAATCCTACCGGAACTATTGCTAAAACGATGAGTGCTTATGACAAGGATTTTAGCGATGCTATTTATGGAGCCGAGCCTGCAAAAAGATACGTAACTGAACCACGGCTAAAAGCCATGATGGCCTACGAGACCGGGCTAATAGAAAAACGAATTTCACGGCTTAAACATCCCAATAAACTCTTCTTTAGTTTTGCAAATACGGTTGCGACTATAGATTGGGCTAAAAAATATAAAGGGCATGGATGGATTGGGATTCGTTACCAGACTACTCCAAAAGAAGAATACAACGAGATTATAATGCATGTGCAGCTTCACGAAAACAAAGCGGCACAGCAGCAAATAAGTCTTGGGATTATGGGGGTAAACCTTATTTATGCCGCATATTATCATCACGACGATCCCAAAACTTTGCTAAAACATTTATATGATCATTTAAGTCCTGACAAAATTGAAATCGATACGATTAATTTTACCGGGCCTGCTTTTAAAGATGTAGATAACCGTTTAATGAGTTTACAACTGGTAAGAAACGGAATGACCAATGCGGTGATGTTTGCGCCCTCTGGTAACAATGTGCTACCAGCAAATGTGTTATACAAAAAGAATATCCTTACCCTTCGCGGTAGTTTTAGACCGGTAACCAATGTAAACATTAGCATGTACGAAAAATCATTGCAAATGTTTATGGACGAGCATAAAGTGGAGCGAGCTGCTACTGAAGTTATTTTTGAAATGACCCTTTTCAACCTGAAAGCTGAGGGAGATGAAATCGCTGAAAAAGACTTTTTAAATAGAGCAGATTTACTTTGTGCTTTAGGTCATACGGTAATGATCTCTAACTTTCAACAGTATTACAAAGTAGTAGATTATTTTGCCCAGTTTACTTCAGAACCAATAGGGCTTACTATGGGTGTTACTACATTAATCGATATTTTTGATGATAAATATTATAAAGAACTAAGTGGAGGAATTTTAGAAGCTTTCGGAATTTTATTTGCCAGAAACGTAAATATTTATCTTTACCCCGCTAAAGACGAAGAAACAGGAGAAATCCTTTCTACCAAAAACCTAAGGGTTAATAATAATACGCGTGGTTTATATAATTTCTTTAAACAAAACGATCGCATTATCGATATTACCGATTTTGAAGAACAATCTTTAAATATCAATTCCAGAAAAATTCATGAAATGATACACGAAGGGAAAAGCGGTTGGGAAAAAATGCTTCCTGAAACAGTAACCAAACTCATTAAAGAAAACCAGATGTTTAGGAAAAAATAATCTATTTCTTTTCTGAAAAAGAGCCTGAACATTAAATTTGCCAGTAATAGTACAAACATAAAAAATCCCGGTATTACCGGGATTTTTTATGTTTGTACTGAAAATCTAGTTTTGATAGAATGACTCTGCCGGCCAGCTATCATTAGAATAATCTACATCTGGTAAAATTTTATCAGGATCGATTTCTATGCTCTTTGGAGCTTTATCAGTTTCCACTAAATGACTCCAGCTATCACCACGTTGCCAGATTTCTACGGGAAGTGTTAACTCTTCTGTAGATCCATCCTGGTAAGTGATCTTCAATTTAACCGGCATTGGCACTTCTCCTTTATTCGCTAAATTGATAATAAATCCGCTTCCTTCTCTATTACCCTGCACGCCATCAATCGCCAGATCGATATTTCCCGTGCCGTAAAACCAGTTCCCAAAAAACCAGGATAAGTTCTCTCCACCTACATTTTCCATATGATTAAAGAAATCTTTGGGTTGAGGGTGCTTATATGCCCATGTTTTAATGTATGATTTAAAAGCATTATCAAACCTTTCGTGACCTAAAATATATTCCCTTAACATATATAATCCAACGGCTGGCTTATAGTAGGCTACCATCCCAAGGTTTCTAAGATTTGCAACATCTGGATACGTATCGATCCCCTCACGGGTTTCTGATTTAAACCAACCTGTCATATTTCTTGTTTTATTAAGGCTTGTGGGATACTCCCCAAACTCTTGCGTACTGTAATAGTTTATAAAAGTATTGAAACCTTCGTCCATCCATGCGTACCTTCTTTCGTTAGATCCAACGATCATTGGAAACCAGTTATGTCCAAATTCATGATCTGTAACTCCCCAAAGAGAGGCTCCTTTACTTTTCCAACTGCAAAAGTTAAGACCAGGATATTCCATTCCTCCAATTTCAGCAGCTACGTTAGTTGCTACCGGCCAGGGAAATTCAAACCACTTGTTTGAATAATTTTCGATAGAATGTTTGCTATATTCTGTAGATCTACCCCAGGCATCGGTACCCGCACTTTCTTTAGGATAAACAGATTGTGCTAAGATATCCTTCCCACTTGGCAAATCGATTTTTGCAGCATCCCAGATAAATGCTTTTGAAGAAGCAAAAGCAACATCATGCGAATTTTCCATTTTAAAACGCCAGGTAAGCGTACCTTCCTGTTTCGCTCTTAAAGAAGCATCTGTAATTTCATTTTCTCCAACGATAAACACAGTTTCATCACTTTTTCTGGCTTTATCCAGGCGATCTCTCATTTTAGAGGAAAGTACCTGACGTTCGTTTACTAATTCTCCAGAACCTACCACTATGTGATTCCACGGTGCTGTAATTTCATAATCAAAATCACCATACTCTAAATAGAATTCTCCGGCGCCAAGATATGGCTCCACATTCCAGCCTTCGATATCATCATAGACTGCCGGACGGGGATACCATTGTGCCATTGCGTAGATCGTACCGTCTTCTACATCTAATCTTCCCATACGATCCATTCCTTTTACCGGAATTTTGTATTTAAAATTCATCGAAATAGTTGCACTACCCCCATTCGCTTTAATTGGTTCTTCAAACCAAATCTGCATTCTGGTATCGTTAATGATATGTTTAGAAGAAGTACTTCTTCCAGTTTTAGCACTTAGATTAGAAATCTCGTATCCACCATCTACATCTCCGTTATATCGGTTACCACCAATTGGCGTGGTTAGATTACCTCGAGAGTTTTCTGTAAAACGGTTCTGTTCTAAATATAACCAAATAAAAGGTAATTCATCTGGACTATTATTGGTATACGACAGGGTAATTTCTCCACTTAAAGTATGTGCCTGATCATCTAAAGTTGCTTTAATTTTGTAATCGGCTTCATTTTGCCAATAATCTGGTCCTGGTACTCCAGAAGCCGACCGGTATCGATTACCGCTACGATCCATAAATTCATCAAAATCCTGCTGATTGCTCCCTACTACTTCCTGAGCCTGAGACAAAAAGCTAAAAGCTCCTGTGAAAGCTAAGGCCAGTACAGCCTTTGAAAAATATTTCATTTTTTAAATTTTTTATATAACTGCCGCTAATTTAAAGAAACTATTAAGAAAATTTTACTAAAACCTCAACTAAAATCAACAGGTAAATCGATTAACTTATTGATGCCAAAATTTGTTTTTTTGATGATCATCTTTCTATGGAATAAAAATTAGGAATTCAATTATTGTTTTGCGCTGCGATCGTACATGATAATGCTACCGGCTACAGAGACATTTAAACTTAAAGTAGATTTGAATTTTACCAAAAAATGTGACTTTTCAATGGCTTGTTTAGAGAGTCCATGATCTTCAGCTCCTAAAAGATATACACAACGGCGTGGGTGTTTGAAAGTTTCTAAAGGCTCCGCTCCCTCATCCAATTCAACTCCTACTAACATGGCACCTTTAGGTAAATGTGCATAAAAATCTTTAAAGTTTTCATAGTGAAAATACGGCATCGCACCAACCGCCTTATGGGTATCACAAGCTTGTTTTGCATAACGATTGCCTATGGTAAAAATAAAACTTGCCCCCATATTTTGGGCAGAACGCCATAGTACTCCTAAATTTTCCGGAGTTTTCCCATTCTGAATTCCAATACCGAAAAAGCCCTGCTCTAAGTTATCCACTTTCATGGTCGCAAGGTATCATTTTACAATTAATCTTGAAATTCTAAAATATTTGGTCGCAAACCTTATAATTTCAATAATGATACTAAACGAAATTATCGAATATTACTTCTTCTTTTCGAAACGATTTAAAAAGTTTTTAATAAGTAACTGCATACTTCCAAGTTCTTCCACAGGAGTATTAAGTACTCTCGATAATGAGAAAGGAATCCTTTTGGCCCTTGTTTTTAACGCTTTTCCTGTTTTAGTAATGTGTATCTTAGTCTCTAATGCATCTGGGGTTTGCTCCTTGATACTAATAAAATCTTTTTGCTGAAGCGAATTCAAAATAGGCATAAGACTTTCCTTATTCAAATAAAGTTGTCGGCGAATTTGCCCAATATTAACTTCCCTATTTTCCCATAACGTCAACATTACAAGGTATTCTGGATAACTTAATTGAAGTTTTGCCAATACAGGTTGGTAAAGTCTTGATATAATTCGAGTTGAACCGTAAACAGGAAAGCAAAGTTGCTCGTTTAAGGTAAGAGTAGATTTAGCTGTCATTTTATGCTATTTTAAAAGTTGTTGGATATCCTTTTCTATTTTCTCTGGTGAAGTTGTTGGTGCGTACCTTTTGTATGGCTCTCCATTAGGACCGATTAGGAATTTAGTAAAATTCCACTTAATTCTTTTCCCAAGTGTCCCAGGTAATCGTTGCTTTAAATACTTAAATAAAGGATGTGTTTCCTTACCGTTTACATTAATCTTTTGGGTTAATGTAAAGGTTACTCCGTGATTAAGCTTACAGGTTTCTGCCATGGTATCGTTAGATTCTGGCTCCTGCCCTGCAAATTGATTACATGGGAAGCCAAGTACTACCAAACCATCGTCCTTATATTGCTGATGTAACTTTTCAAGCCCTTCAAATTGTGGTGCAAGACCACATTTTGTAGCGGTGTTCACCACCAAAACCGGTCGATTTTTAAACTCTTTTAAATCAAGAGTTTTTCCATTGGCAGTACTTACTTCGAAATCATAAATTTTCATAGCAAAAACTTTCCCATTTTTCTTTTTCGAAATCAAATTTCCTTAATTTCAGTAGTAAAATACAAGAATCCTCATAAAATAAATTTATGAGGATATTATGCTTTTCTTCAATCAAATTTCCGAAAAAAAATTGATTAAATGTGAAAGAATTCAAATTAAATATCATTTTTAAAATTCAACCTAAAAAACTAATATTCAAAACAATAACTCTCCCTAAAATAAATTAAAAGCTACCTGAATCGCTCCATAGTCCTGCACCGTATTCCAGCTCGCTGTAGCAGAAACGGGAAGCGTAAATTTATCGAATAAATTAAGTTGCCTGTTATAGATTACGCCTATATTGGTGACTCCTGCTTCGTCTCCATAAAAATGGGCATCTTGTGGTGCAAAAGACCAAGAACCTCCCACTAATCCAGATAATGACCAGTTAGTCTCATTAAATATCACATAGCTGGCTTCCACATAATTAGAATAAGCATTTCTTAATTGTCCATTATCATTAATAAAAGTATCCCTACCCTGAACAATTGTACTCCAGGATAATTTTAAGGGTACATTCTGAAATTGATAAGCAAGTATAACGTCGATAAAATGTGAAGTAGTACTTCGATCATAGTCAAAGATTTTAGCATCTGGGTAATCACTGTAATTATTAATATCCCAAATAGAGAGGGACCAACCTTTATGCATAAAACTCACATAATAATCAAATTCGGTATAATCACCGTTAAATCCTCTACCACCCCAAAGTCCAGCCTTAAAAAAACCATTTTTTGAAGTATAATTAATATCGGCTGCCGTCATTGGCGCATCGGTAACATGCAAACCTTTCCAAAGGTGCATATTTTTAAGCTGTAGATTGAAATGAAATAATTTTGTATCGTCTTCAACTTCAGCTTCATTACGTTCTTCAATAATATTCTCCTCACTTACCTGAGCCTGAGAAATATTGCCTGCCAGCATCATAGCCAGCAGGCCTAGATAATGTATATTTTTCATTGACTTTTTACTTTCCTAAGATTAAAAACAATACCGCAGCAATGGCAGCCCCTATAATTGGGCCTACCACGGGGATCCATGCATACCCCCAACCATTGTCTGTTTTCCCCTTTATTGGTAAAAGGGCATGTACTATTCTGGGACCAAGATCACGAGCCGGGTTTATAGCATATCCTGTGGTTCCTCCAAGAGAAAGTCCTATGCCCCATACAATAAAAGAAACGGGAATTGCTCCAATAGCCCCCAGACCTACTTTAGTTGTTGCTCCTGACTGAGTTTCAAAAGATGCATCCGCAAAATAGAACACAGCGATAATCAAAACGAATGTTCCCAAAATCTCACTTATAAGATTCCTGAAAGTATTGGGTATTGCTGGAGCGGTACAAAAAACCGCCCGTTTTGCACCACCGTCCTCGGTAGCATCAAAGTGACTCTTGTACATTTGATAGACCAAGAACGATCCTATCATGGCTCCAATAAATTCGCCGGCTATATATATGGGTACATCTGCCCACGGAAACAAGCCTCCAATGGCAAGGCCTATTGTTACTGCAGGATTTAAATGTGCCCCACTGTAAGGACCTGCTACAACAACTCCTGCAAAAACAGCTAATCCCCATGCTGTAGTGATCACAATCCAATCACTACCCTGACCAATAGTTTTATTCAAGTTGACATTCGCAACTACCCCTCCCCCTAAAAGAATGAGTAGTGCAGTTCCTAAAATCTCTGCTATGAATGGTGTCATTACTTTTTAGATTAAAGTTTTGTCCATTGTTCTAAAGCCTTTACCGCCTTGTACCATCCTTTGATACCATCTTTAACGTCATCTTGATTTTCTGTGGGCTGAAATTCTTTTTCTACTTTCCAGATTTCTTCAATTTCTTCCATACTATCCCAATATCCTACGGCCAGACCAGCAAGATATGCAGCTCCCAGTGCGGTAGTCTCTGTAATTTCAGGACGTACGGTCTCTGTATTCAAAACATCACTTTGAAATTGCATAAGCATATCATTTACAGATGCTCCGCCATCTACCCTAAGTTGTTTTATATCAATACCACTATCGGCCTGCATTGCTTTTAAAATATCCATGGTCTGGTATGCTATTGCCTCTAAAGAAGCTCTTGCGATGTGAGCATCTGTGGTACCCCTGGTGATACCGAACATGGTTCCTTGTGCTTTTTGGTTCCAATGTGGAGCACCCAATCCTGAAAATGCCGGAATAAAATAAACCCCCTCAGTAGAATCTACAGAAGCTGCTAAATTTTCAACATCTGATGATCTTTTAATAATCCCCAGTCCATCGCGCAACCATTGTACAACTGCACCGGCGATAAAAATAGATCCCTCTAAACAATATTCAGTTTTTCCATTAATTCTCCAGGCTACAGAAGTTAAAAGGTTATTTTCTGAAACTATCGGTTCTTCCCCTATATTCATTAACATAAAGCATCCGGTGCCATAGGTGTTTTTAACCATTCCTTTTTTAGTACACATCTGACCAAATAAAGCGGCCATCTGATCACCAGCTATTCCGGCAATAGGGATTTTTGAGGCAAAAACGGTGGTTTTGGTATGCCCGTAAACTTCGCTGGAATCTTTAACTTCTGGTAACATACTTTTTGGCACATCAAAAATTTCCAAAAGTTCGTCGTCCCATTCCATTGTATTAATATTAAAGAACAGTGTACGGCAAGCATTCGTAACATCGGTAACGTGTAATTCTCCTTTTGTAAAATTCCAGATTAGCCAGGTATCAATAGTTCCCATAATCAGGTCGCCAGCTTCTGCTTTTTCACGAGCTCCTTCCACATTGTCCAAAATCCATTTTACTTTGGTTCCAGAAAAGTAAGAATCGATTACCAGTCCCGTTTTTTTCTTAATTAGCTCGGCTTTACCATTTTCCTTTAATTCATCACAATACTCCGAGGTTCTTTTATCCTGCCATACAATAGCATTATACACAGGATCCCCAGTATTTTTATCCCAAACTACAACGGTTTCGCGTTGATTTGTAATACCAATTCCTGCAATATTTTTTCCATTCATCCCATGCTTTGTGGTGGCCTCTGCGGCTACCCCGGCCTGTGTAGACCAAATTTCACTTGGGTCGTGCTCTACCCATCCCGGTTTTGGAAAATGCTGTGTAAATTCTTTTTGGGCCACCGAAACAATACTTCCCTTTTTGTCGAAAAGGATTGCGCGGGAGCTCGTAGTGCCCTGATCCAGAGCTAACATATACTGATCCATAACTACATGTATTTTAAGGATTTATAAAAAAATAAAATCTCTGGCTCCCGCATAAGCGAGAGCTATTTTGGTTAATAAATTGGTTACTATTATTTAAATGGTGTAATGCTTGGCTATCTCTTTAAAATCGGCTACTTGTTTCTCTTTCCATGCTTCATCCTTTTCAAGCTCTTTTGCTAATAAAGCAGCAACTTCTGGAGCAGATTCTATTGCGGCTTTAGCGTCCATAAACAACATTCTTACTCTTCTCGCCAACACATCGTCTACTGTTCTGGCTAACTCGTGCCTTGCTGCAAATACGACTTCCGCTTTTAGAAAATCTAACCTGGGGTGAAGTTTTTCTCCGAGGGAAGAATCCTCATTAATTAAATTTTGAATTTCTGGCTGGTCACTTCCGTAAATATACAAGTGATTTGAAAGATCGGGGTTTTCTTTAGCACCATGTATTTTAAGATCTGCAGTTTTACATTCTTTCTTTGGTAGTTTACCAAGTGAAATGGCTTTATTTACGGTGTCCTGAGCCATTCTTCTAAAAGTGGTCCATTTTCCACCTGTAATTGTAATCAAACCTGTTTCTGACACTAGTATTTTATGACTTCTTGAAATCTCTTTTGATTTTTCTGAACCATCTTTTGGTGCTGCTAACGGTCTTAAACCGGCGTATATACTGCGAACATCAGCCCTAGTTACTTTTTTCTCTAGATAATTATTGAAGGTTTCTAAAATAAATTCTATTTCCTTTTCTAGTGCTGAAGGTTCCAGACTATGTTCGTCTAACTGCGTATCTGTCGTTCCTACAATCACTTTATCATGCCACGGCACTGCAAAAAGCACACGACCATCTTCGGTTTTTGGAATCATAATAGCATCTTCGCCCGGCAGAAAAGATTTATCGAAAACAAGGTGTACACCCTGGCTAGGTTTAACCATGTTGCGGGCATTGGGATTTTCCATTTTTAGGATATCATCTGTGAATACACCGGTTGCATTAATTATAGCATCACCAAAAAATTGATAATCCTCACCAGTCTCCATATCCTTGGCAGATACTCCCTTAATTGCCTTATCTTCGATTATAAGGTTGTTTACTTTAAAATAATTTAGAACAGATGCACCGTGCTCAACACAAGTTTGAGCAACATTTACAGCCAAACGTGAATCATCAAACTGTCCATCCTGATAGACCACTCCGCCTCTTAATTTATCCTGGCGAATGGTTTTCACTCTTTTTAAAGTTTCTCCTTTATTAATATGGGTAGATTTCCCTAAACTAAGTTTACCAGCAAGAAAATCATAAGCTTTAAGCCCTATAGTGTAATAAATACCTTCGTACCACCTGTAATTAGGAATAACAAAGCTTTGGTTTTTGACTAAGTGTGGTGCATTTTTACTAAGCAGACCGCGTTCATATAAAGCTTCTTTAACAAGATCTATATTTCCCTGCGCTAAATATCTTACCCCTCCATGTACCAGTTTTGTACTACGACTGGAAGTTCCCTTTGCAAAATCTACCTGCTCCAGTAATAATGTTTTATAACCTCTGGTAACACTATCTAAAGCAACACCTAAACCTGTTGCTCCACCTCCAATTACAATAACATCCCATTTTTCAACAGATTTTACTGAATCGACTAGAGATTTTCTTGAGTATATATTTTTAGCAGCCATAATTTAGAATCTTCTAATTTTATGCTAAAATAATAAAATTTTATTAAAACGAAACATTTCGAAACAAAAAATTTACTTAAAGAAATCAAACGAAAGTGTTAACGAAACCTAAATATATATTTAAAGAGAGTTTTATTACGCTTACTTTCGTTTTTAAATTATAAATGAAAATATCAAATTTTATACATTTGTAAAGTCCATTATACTTGATCATGAAAAGACATCAGCTAATTTTAGATAAATTAAATCACGAACATCATGTAGAGGTTTCAGACCTTTGTGAGGAACTTAAAGTTTCAGCAGTTACTATTCGAAAAGATCTAAAACTACTAGAGGACAAAGGCTTATTATATAGGATCCATGGAGGAGCTTCTTTAGAAAATCCTTACATAAACGACAGACCTATAAATGAAAAAGAAAAAATTTCGGTTTCAGAGAAATCTGATATTTCTAAAAAGGCAGCAGAATTAATAAAAGATAATGATTCAATAATGATTGCTTCAGGAACAACTGTTCAGCAATTAGCAAGATCCATTACCAACAAAGGTTCGTTAAATGTTATTACTTCTTCTCTAAACGTGGCTTTAGAACTATTAAACCATCAAAACATACAGGTTATTCAACTTGGCGGAAATCTAAGACATTCCTCTTCTTCTGTAACTGGACATTATGCGCAACATATTTTAGAACATATCTCTTGCAGCCTATTATTTCTAGGTGTAGACGGAATCGATTTAGATTACGGTTGCACGACTACTAGTCTAGAAGAAGCCTTACTTAATCAAAAAATGATGGAAGCTTCACAACGAACAATAATCCTAGCAGATTCTTCTAAATTCGGTAAGAAAAGTTTCGGTCGTATTTGTGGCTTAGAACAAGTAGATCAAGTTATAACGGATAGTGGAATTTCACCTAACCTTGCTAAAAAAATCAAGGATTTAGGCGTAAAACTTAGTATTGTATAATCATTTTATAAAACAAATTTTACTTTCAAAAGAAGTTTCAAACTTTCATTCTTTCTATCTTTTCATTTAGCATTCTTCTAGCTTTAATTAAAAGCTAATATTCCTTTAAAAACTTCAAGGTCTGGAATTAAAACACTAATTTAATGCCAAGATTGTGAAGTAACCATCTTATAGATTTTAAGATAATTAATCTAAGTTGAGGTTAACCGCCTTCACTAACACTAACCAATTAATACCCTTATGAAGCAGGAAGTACAGCTTTATTCTTTATTTTCAGATTTCGACATTTCTCTATTTAAAGCAGGTAAACATTTCAGAATTTATGAAAAACTAGGATCACATATCCTTGAAATTAATGGCCAAAAAGGAACCTATTTTGCTGTTTGGGCGCCCTCTGCAAAAGAAGTCTCTGTAGTAGGGGACTTTAACTATTGGACCGATAATGAACATCAATTGTTTGTTCGCTGGGATAGTAGTGGTATCTGGGAAGGATTTATTCCTGGTGTTGGTAAAGGCTCCAGATACAAATATAAAATCACTAGTGCTATTGATAATATTAAGACTGAAAAAGCTGATCCTTATGCCCGAAAATGTGAACACCCACCGGCAACAGCTTCTATTGTTTGGGAAGATGATTATTCCTGGAAAGACAAAAAATGGCTAAACAGTAGGAAAACTAAAAATGCCTTGGATCAACCAATTTCTGTTTACGAAGTCCATTTAGCCAGTTGGAAACGAAAAAACGAAGAAAATAGATATCTTTCATATGTAGAGATGGCAGACGAACTGGTAAATTATGTAAAAGAAATGGGATATACCCATGTAGAATTTATGCCAGTAATGGAGTATCCTTATGATCCCTCCTGGGGCTATCAGGTAACAGGATATTACGCTCCTACATCAAGATTTGGCACCCCAGATGAATTTAAGTATTTGGTCGACGCTTTTCATCGTAAAAATATTGCGGTCATTATGGATTGGGTACCTTCTCACTTTCCGGAAGATGATCACGGTTTAGGTCGTTTTGACGGATCTCATCTATACGAACATCCCGATCATCGAAAAGGCTATCATCCAGATTGGAAAAGTCTTATTTTTAATTATGGACGTAACGAAGTACGTTCTTTTTTAATAAGTAATGCTATTTTTTGGATAGATCAATATCATATCGATGGATTACGGGTAGATGCCGTCGCATCGATGTTATATCTGGACTATTCTAGAGAAGAAGGGGAATGGGAACCAAATATTTTCGGTGGAAATGAAAATTTAGAAGCCATCTCTTTCCTGAAAGATCTAAATATGGAAATTTATCAAAGTTTTGAAGGGGTGCAAACCATCGCCGAAGAATCTACGGCTTATCACGGAGTTTCGAAACCTATTTATCTAGGAGGACTTGGTTTTGGTATGAAATGGATGATGGGTTGGATGCATGATACCTTAGAATATTTTAAAAAAGACAGTATTTACCGTCAATATCACCAAAATGATATTAGTTTTAGTCTAACCTATGCATTTAGTGAAAATTTTACGCTACCCTTAAGTCATGACGAAGTGGTTTATGGAAAAAAATCACTTTTAGGAAGAATGCCAGGTGACGAATGGCAGCGCTTTGCTAACCTTAGACTAATGTATGCCTACATGTACTCCCATCCCGGCAATAAATTGCTTTTTATGGGCGCTGACATTGGACAATACGAGGAATGGAATTACAATGGTAGTTTAGACTGGAATTTACTGGATTATCCTGTCCATAGCGGACTTAATAAGCTAGTAAAAGATCTTAATAGCATTTACAAAAAATATCCTGCTTTATACGAAAAGCAATTTAGCCCGGATGGTTTTGAGTGGATTTCTTACGACGATTCCCAAAATGCTATTCTATGTTATCTAAGAAAAGGCAGGGAATCAAAAAATGACCTTGTCATTATCTGTAATTTTACGCCAACTGTTTTAAATGATTACAGAATTGGTGTTCCGCGTGGAGGAAAATTAAAGGAGATATTAAACACCGATCATTCTAAATATGAAGGCTCTGGTGTTAGAAACAACAAATTAACTATACAAAATCAGGCATTCCACGGTAGAGATTATTCCGTCGCTTTAAGGCTACCGCCATTAGGCGCTGTTTTTTTTAGCATAGAATAGAATAATCCCCTTAACAATGTACTTAATACCTAGAATATGATTACAAATACAGAATTAGAAAAGAAAGGAAACCTATTCCCCACTAAACTGGTTTCTTATGAACAAAACGGAGATTCTATTTGTTTTACTTCTGAAAACGCTGTACAACTAATAATCACCGTAGTACGGGATAGCATGCTAAGGTTTAGATATGCTACAGACGGAATTTTTGAAAAAGATTTCTCTTATGCAATCGACGAAGATCAACCCCATGGCTACTCGGTGATGGATATTACAGAAGATGACGAATTTATTTGGATCATTACCGAACAAATAAAATGTAGAATTACCAGAAAAGATATGAGAACCGCCTTGTTTGACATTGAGGATCAACTTATCTTACAGGACGAACTTGGTTTTCACTGGGAAGAAAGCTTTGAGTTTGGCGGCAACTATGTAAAAATGAGTAAAACTACCGTAGATGGTGAAAACTTTTACGGCCTTGGCGATAAACCTACAAGTTTTAATCTTAAAGGGAAAAGAATAAGTAACTGGAACACCGATCAGTACGCTTTTAGCAAAGACCTTGACGAATTATACAAAGCCATTCCTTTTTATATTGGTCTTCATAGCGCCAAAGCCTACGGAATTTTCTTTGATAATACTTTTAAAACGCATTTTGACTTTTGCCATGAGCGAAGGCATGTAACCAGTTTTTGGGCAGATGGGGGTGAAATGAATTATTATTTTATCTATGGACCAAAAATCGCCGATGTCGTTACCAAATATACCAACCTTACCGGAAGACCAGAGCTACCACCAATGTGGGCGCTTGGATATCATCAAAGTAAGTGGAGCTATTATCCTGAAGCCAAAGTAAAAGAACTGGCTGCTAATTTTAGGGATAATAAATTTCCATGTGATGCTTTGTATTTAGATATTGATTACATGGATGGATTCCGATGTTTCACCTGGAATAAAGACTATTTTCCAGAACCTAAAAGAATGGTGGAGGAACTGGAGCGGGACGGGTTTAAAACAGTTGCCATTATCGATCCAGGGATCAAAATTGACAATAAATACGAAATTTTTAAAGACGGCCTGGAAAAGGATTATTTCTGTAAACGCGCCGACGGCCCTTATATGCAAGGAAAAGTATGGCCGGGAAATTGCGTATTTCCCGATTTTACAAATCCTAAAGCAAGAGAATGGTGGGCAGATCACTATAAAACTTTAATTGCAGAAATTGGTATTAAAGGCATATGGAATGATATGAATGAACCAGCCGTCATGGAAGTACCAGGAAAAACATTTCCCTTAGACGTAAGGCACGATTACGATGGCAATAGATGCAGCCACCGTAAAGCGCATAATGTATACGGAATGCAAATGGCCAGAGCTACTTATGAAGGGGTTAAAAAATATATTTTCCCTAAACGGCCATTCACCATTACCAGGGCAAGTTATTCTGGCGGGCAACGCTTTAGCTCTACATGGACGGGAGATAACCTGGCGAGTTGGGAACATTTATGGCTTGCTAACATTCAAATTCAGCGATTAGGAATGAGCGGATTTAGTTTTGCCGGTACCGATATTGGTGGTTTTGCAGATCAGCCTACGGGCGAATTATTTACAAGGTGGATACAACTCGGCGTTTTTCATCCGTTTTGTCGTGTACACTCATCAGGCGATCACGGGGAACAGGAACCCTGGTATTTTGGAGAAGAAGTACTGGAGATTACTCGTAAATTTGTAGAATTACGCTATCAGTTACTTCCGTATTTATATACTGCATTTTATCAATACTGTAAAGATAACATCCCTATTCTTAAGCCTTTAGTGTATTTTGATCAGGCAGATATCCAAACGCATTACAGATCAGATGAATTTATCTTTGGTGAACATTTCCTGGTTTGTCCAATACAAGAACCTAATGTACAGGGAAGAAGGATGTACATTCCACGAGGAAATTGGTACAACTTCTGGAACGACACTGTTATAGAAGGTGGCAAAGAACTTTGGGTAGATGCACCTTTAGACAGTATGCCCATATTCGTAAAAGAAGGAGCGATAATTCCTAAATATCCAGTGCAGCAGTATGTAGACGAATTAGAGATCGAAGAACTGAGATTAGATGTTTATTATAAAAACGGAAAACAAAATTCTATTTACTACGAAGATGATCATGATGGTTATGATTATAAAATGGGACTTTTTAATTTAAGAACCTTCAAACTTACTGGAAAAACAAAAGAGATTATTGTTCAGCAACACGTTGCCGGCACCTACGAATCGAATCTTAAAACCATGAAAATTAAATTTCACGGATTACCTTTCGAAATTACATCGGCCAGCGTAAATAATGAGAATGTAAGCCTGGAAAGCATTGGCTACGATAAAGAAAGTAACACCATTATTTTACAGGAAAATTTCACCGATTTACACTTAATTAGCGAATAATAATTTTGAAGAGCTTTGTAAAAAGATCTCCAAAACAAAAACAAAAAAACGGATTGGCTTGACCTCGTCCCCACCAATCCGTTTTTTTTAGTGTAAATCAATCATCTAGAGACAGCCTCAAAAGGTATCTGACGAAAACAGATTAAACGATTTGAAACCAGACTCGGGGAATTAAAACCTCAGTGAGGAATTAAACTCTCTTTTTAAGGGGCAAAAAAGTGTGTTTTCGTTAATTCTCTATCAAATAATGATACTGTAATTCATAGGGTGTGTGGCTCATTAATTCAATAAAGAAAATCTGCTTATTATGATAGTTATCCAGGGTAAATTTCTCTATCGATTTACTACATAAACAAAGCGCATTTGCCATCGTTATCTCTCCCGCTCTTCTCGCTTCTTTATCGATATAAGCTTTAACGATTTTATGATGGTAAATAATCCCCGGGGTCTTTTCCGGGTCTTTAGCCCTGGCATAAATTTCTTGCATATTTTCAGCATCACAACAGTTTACAAACTGCTCTTTGCTATAAACTTCAATTGTCACATCAATCAATTTGCCTTTTGTATTTTCAATTGTAACGTTCATTTTGATCATTTTTGATATTCTAAAATTAGATACAAAAAGCAGCAAAATCTGAAGATTTCGATGGATATACTCTTATCTATCGACTAATGGAAATTCTAAAAAGTTGGATTGACTTATTTTTAGGCGGCTTTTTGATTGAAATTCTTATTTTTACCATCAAATTTTACAAGATGTCCAAAGGCTTTATCGCAGAAGGCGAAAAATATATTCAGGAAGAAAACTTTATTGAAGCAGTCACTATAGATTGTGTGGTATTTGGATTTAATGAAGGGAAAATGGAAGTACTCCTGGTAAAACATGCTGAAGGAATTAGTAAGGATAAATGGGGATTACCCGGAGGATGGATTACCGAAAAGGAATCTATAGACGATTCTGCCAAACGTGTGTTAAGGGATCTAACCGGACTCGACAATATTTTTCTGGAACAATTACAGGCTTTTGGTGAACCTAATCGTTTTCCTGCCAGCCGCGTAATTACTATTGGGTATTACGCACTGGTGAAAAGTGAAGATTACGAAATTGCTGCCGGTTTTACTGCATCTGAAGCTAAATGGTTTTTGGTTGAAGCATTACCAGAGCTTATTTATGACCATAAAATGATTTTTGAAGCGGCACAGGAAAAACTTAGAAACCGCGTGCGCCAGGCACCCATTGGTTTTAATTTACTACCCGAAAAATTTACGCTTCTTGAATTAATGCATCTATATGAAGAAATCCTGGATGTAAAAATGGATAAACCAAACTTTCGCAGAAAATTTTTAAAAATGAAACTATTGGTAGACATTGGTGAAAAGCAAAAAGATGTATCGCACCGTGCGGCCAAACTTTACAGCTTTGACGAAGAGGTTTATCAAAAACTAACTAAAAAAGGGTTTACTTTTGAGTTTTAAAGTTTAAAGTTTGATCGTTTAAAGTTAGTTCCTCAAGAAATCTTTATTCCGGTATTTTTGTCACTTCCATGGCGGCCTCACCAGTAAGACTTAAGTAAATATAAACTTCTTGCGGCGCGAATTCAAAATGAGATATGTTAAGCTGATCGAGCTGCGCATCCACCAGTAATCCTTCAGCCGGTTGATCATTCTCTCTAAGCTTGGTATTGATTTTATCTAGTTCCTGCTTTAATTTTTCTGAAAGGTTTTGCCGGGATTTCTGTAATACTTTTTTCTGAAGAAATTTATTCAAAATTACCTGAACAATCTTATTCATTATTCTATTCTGATTCTCACCTACAGCTTCGTAATCTTCAAGCGAAAATTGATTGGTTACCGGATCAAAATTAAACTTAAGGTGAATTTTAAGCTCTAATTCTTTATTTTTAAATAAAAATGTTTTAGCCTTTAATCGTAAACCCAGCGTGATATCGTAATCAACTTCAGGATTTTTTTCTAACCAGGCAAATTTCACCTCGGCATATTCTGCCATTCCATTTTCCTCCCCATCATCTTCCTGTAATTTCTCTTCGATCACCTTTTCTAAAACAGCATAAGGTAATTTTACAGGAATATTCAGGATTAATCCTTTTTGGTAATCTTCATTCATAATTTTCTGGCTTTATTTTAAAGGTATAAAAGAAAAAATACCGTCAATCTAATATTAGGTTAAAATTGAATCAAAATTCCTCTAATATCGACTAATAATGTCTTGATGGCTTAGCGTAAAATTTCGTACGAAGCCAAAAAGAGACTCTTACTAAAAGGATAAGTGCCGGTACCTCTATTAAGGGTCCTACGATCCCCACAAAAGCCTGCCCAGAGTTTAATCCAAATACTGCTATAGCTACTGCTATGGCAAGCTCAAAATTATTCCCTGCTGCGGTAAAAGAAATTGCAGCATTTTCATCATATTTTGCTCCTGCCCACTTACTGGCTATAAATCCGATTAAAAACATCAAAGCAAAATAAATCAACAAAGGAATAGCAATAAATACAACGTCCTTAGGTATTTCTACAATTAAATTTCCTTTTAAACTAAACATCACCACAATGGTAAGAAGTAGGGCGATTAATGTGATTTTGGATATTTTGGGAATAAATTTTTCTGTATACCATTTTTCCCCTTTTAGTTTCACGAAAAGTAACCTACTTGCAATTCCCATTAAAAAAGGAATACCCAAATAAATCGCCACACTCTCTGCAATAGTTGCTATAGAAATATCGACTATGCTTCCCTGATACCCAAAGTACGGCGGAAGTTTTGTAATAAATAACCAGGCATAAAAAGAATAGCCAAAAACCTGAAATATACTGTTTAGTGCTACCAGTCCTGCTCCATATTCCTTACTTCCCCCGGCAAGATCGTTCCACACTAAAACCATGGCGATACAACGTGCAAGACCTATCAAAATTAGGCCGGTCATATATTCAGGATGATCTCCCAAAAATAAAAGTGCCAGGAAAAACATTAAAATGGGACCAATAATCCAGTTTAAAACCACAGATATGCTTAGCACCTTTACATTATGAAACACCGTGGGAAGCATTTTATAATCTACTTTGGCTAATGGAGGGTACATCATTAAAATTAGTCCTATAGCAATAGGAATATTAGTAGATCCAGAGCTGTAGGAATTTATAAATTTGGGCACAGCAGGAAAATAATACCCCAAGCCTACCCCTACTGCCATGGCAATAAAAATCCATAGTGTAAGATAACTGTCCAGGAAACTCAGTTTCTTTTTCATCATTTATTACTTTGAAAGTTCTTTTGCTTTGCTGAATACATAAAGAAGGTCTGTAGCGATTTCTTTACTTTTCTCCTGATATTTCTCTAGTTCCCGTGGTGTACCATCACTTATTTTAGGGTCTTCAAACGTAAAAGAGATTCGGGCTTCAGCTCCGGGAACAAAGGGACAGGCTTCATTGGCCTGCGAGCAGGTCATTACCGCTGCAAAATTGGTCTTTGGATTAAAGGGATGATCGTAAACCTTAGAGAAACATACAATCGGCGGAGCATCGTCTGCATACTTTAAAAATGATACTGGGTTTTCATTCTCTGAAAGCCGCCCTAAAGAAAAACCTACACTTTGAAAAGCTTTTAATACGGAAGGATATACCGCTGTAGCCTCAGTTCCGCCAGAATACGATTTAATAGTTTTAATCCCTAAAAATTCGGCTATGGTTTGAGCCCATATCTGCGAAAAATGACTTCTCCTGGAATTATGTGTACAGATAAAATTAAGGTTAACCGTTTCTTTACTTTTAAGCTTTTGAGCAATAAAACCAATAAAATCTTCTAAGTTTATTTTACGATCTTCACTAATTTTAGTGATGTCTAAATTTTCAATAAATTGTTGAATAGAACGATACATCTCTTAGTAAATTAAATTTAACAACATCCAGATCCAGGCGTACAAGAATTATTTGCGCTAGCGGTAAGGCTTTTTAAACTCTTTTTAGTTTTTACTGAAGTATTTTGTGGAATCCCGCATTGATCCTGGGCAAGACAGGTGGTAAATTTATTAATCAGTAAAAAATGATCTCCATCAAATGCAAGATCATACTTCTCTACAGTACTTCCCTGATATTCCACCTCTATTTCTGAGTCTTTATCTAAATGCAAAACTTTTTCTGAAAGCTCTATAATCGAAAGTAATTTCTCTGGATGTAAACGGTGATCATAATCATTGGCTTCCCACAATTGAAAGCTTGCCTTAGACTCGTATCTAAGCGTCCCCCCGCAATCAATAAATTTCTTTTCTATCCCACCTATTTCAGTGACGTGAAAATGGGAAGGCACTAAACGACCATCAGGCAACTCAAAAACTATCGTTTCCTTTTCCTTTAGAATGTGTTTTATTTCAGACAATTTCATCAATAATAATTTTATATCGCAATATTACGATTAATTTTATTGCAATATTACGATAATATAGTTGATTTTAAAAAAATAGGTGTTAAGACATCTAATTAATAGATGTCGTCAATTCTCACTAATCTCTTCGCAACTGATTTCTTAAATTTTTTCATCGGGAAAAAAGCAATCGTGTAGCATCTTATACAAATCGGGATGCTTACGTTGCATAAGACCAGGATTTTCGAAGAAATACTCACTTGCCGTCGCCAGAAATTCTGCTTCATTAGTACCACCATAATTCCGAATATCTGATTTGTGTGCATTGATGGCTTCCATTTCCTTATGTACCATTTTAAGCCACGGAATGATATAAGCCTGTTTTAGCAATCGTTCTGGTACACCATCCGTTACTCCATCCACTTTATCTATTAAGTGAACAAATTCATGAATCCCGGTATTTAAAAGATCATTATGCCTATCAAAACCTTCATGTAAGGCACGTCGAGAAAGAATCATTTGATGCTCAAACCTGCCATTACCTACAAGTCCCATCACAATTTTATCTTCACCACTATTTTCGAAAATAAGATTTTTATCAAAATGATCCGGATACAAAATTACCGTGCTTAGATTGGAGTATCGCCAGTTTTTAAAACCGAAAACCGGAATAACAGCACTTGAAGCGACCAATAAGCGATCCAGATCTTCTAATTGAAAAGATACACTCTCGATGTAAACTTCACTTAGAAATAGCATGATACGCTGCTGAAATCTTTTTTGTTCCTCCGCATTCAATTCAGCATAAAACTTTACATGGTCTACAAGTAACAGATGCCAGTTTGCCGGAAATGGATCGATTTTCTTTTTCTTCTTCTTTATGATCATAAAGATTACCACACCTGCAATGACTAACAAAACCAGGACACCTTGTAAAAGTTTATTCATCGTCTATTTAAATTTGAAAAAATTCTGCTTAAAAATATCGAAAAATAATGCTATACCTTCTCTAAACCTGTAAATGTTTTTTACGATAATTACTTGGTGTCATTCCATACAAATCCTTAAACTTTGTCGAGAACTTTGATGTACTGGTAAAACCTACAGCGTAAGCAACCTCAGAAATATTTGTGGTACTTGAGATGATTAAATTTGCCGCCTGCTTAAGTCTGATATTTGTAATCAATTCGCCGGCTGACTGGTTGGTGAGTTGTTTTAATTTTCGGTATAAATGAACACGGCTAATCCCTAGCCCTCCAGCCAGCATTTCGACATTTAACTCTGAATTACTTATGTTTTTATTCACTACCTCCATAAATTTTTCTAAGAGCACCTGATCTCCAGATTTCAATTCTATTTTCTTAATCTTATCTTCCTGTAATTGATTTCCGGTATATGTATTTTTTAGTAAAACCCTGTTTTTAATTAGATTTCTTACTGTTTTCCTTAGAATCTCGATGTTAAAAGGCTTATTGATATACGCATCTACACCAATTTCCAAACCTTCGATATTGGTTTCTCTATCAGTTTTACCGGTTAAAAGGATAACAGGAACATGATTTATATAAATATTTTTTTTGATTTTTCTAGTAAAGGAAATACCGTCCATTTCAGGCATTACAACATCACTAATTATTAAATCTGGTGGATTTTTAGCTACTTCAGGAAAAGCCGTTTTCGCACTGGAGAATGTTTTAATATTATATGAGATTTTTAATTCGGAAGCAATATAATTCCTGATCTCTGCATCATCATCGACAATAAAAATGGTAGGGATTTCTTTTTTAGAAGTTGCATCTTCTATGTTTTCTTCAGGGGCGATATATGAAACACTTTCTCTATAAGAAACATTTTCTATACTAATTTCTGATTCTGAAAAAATATTGTCTTCATTTAAATGATCTTTCCCCAGCGGAGCAGTAATTACAAAAGTACAACCAGACTGATCTGAATTATTTTTTGCGCTTACCGTACCATGATGAAGTTCTGCTATAGATTTTGTGAGATGCAAGCCTATACCCGTACCTTCAAACTGCCTTTGATTATCTCCTGAACTTCGATAGAATCGATTAAAAATGTTTTTGATGTCTTTTTCTTTTATACCAATACCATTATCTTTAATCGAAATTTCAAAACGATTCCATTGTTCATTCGTGCAAATCTTCACCTGTATACTACCACCATGTGGACTAAACTTTATGGCATTAGAAACAAGATTTTGAATAACCTTATCAAAATGTCTTGGATCGATATAAGCGTATAGTTCTTCTTCACTATGAAGGATTTCAAAATCAATACGCCTGCTCTCTATCTGATCTTCAAATAGAGCTACAATATTTTTAATAAAACTAATAATCTCGGTTTTCCTGAATTTCAATACAATTTTTCCCTGATCAAATTTACGAGCATTAATAAGCTGATTTAAAAGATGGAGCATTCTTTCTGAATTTCGCTCCATTACCTTATATAATTTTTGCCGATCTTCACTTAAATCGGTTTTAATCAACCTGTTTAACGGATTAATAATTAAAGTAATTGGCGTTTTTAAATCATGTGAAATGTTGGTTAAAAATTGCAGTTTTGCTTCATTAATTTGCTCAGAATGCTTGTGCTCCAACAACTTTTTCTTCGTACTTTGTCTATTCTTAATGATTTGAATAACTACATAAGTAAGCCCCATAAATAATAGAAAATAACCAATTTTTGCCCAGCTGGAGAGATACCATGGCGAATGAATAATTATCGTTAATTCTTTTTCACCCGAGTAATCGTCAATATCTTTTGCCTTTACTCTAAAAGTATAATTACCCGGCTCTAAATTATTAAAGGTAACGGTATTTATGCCGGGCCGTAACTTTATCCATCTTTCCGAATTTAAAGCATAAGCGTAGGTGATCCATTCCTGGTGGCGGAAAGTAAAAGAAGAAAATTCAATACTAAAATCATTATCCCGATAATTCAGCTCAATAGTATCTGCTTCAATTATCGGTTTATCTATAATCGAGAATTTACCAGATTTCATTCCCTTTTTTATAGGTTGATCCTGAATATAAAATCCGGTAATCCTCAAATCGAGTTCGCTGCCCGATGCTTTTATTTCTGAAGGTTGAAAATAAGTAACCCCATTGGTATTGCCGAAGTATAGTTTCCCTTCCTCGTCAAAAAATGAAGCACTCTTATTAAACTCATTCCCCTGAAGCCCATCTCTAAAATAATAGTTTTTAAATTCTCCCGTATTTTTTTCGAGCTTCGCTATTCCGTGATTCGTACTTATCCATAAGTTTTTATCCAAATCTTGTTCTATAGCGCAAATTACGTTGCTGGGCAAACCATCTGTAGTATGGTAAACTTTTGTAATTGTATCATTTTTGGGTTTAAAATATAAACCTTCAGAAGTACCTATCCACAAATTATCACTTTCATCCTCAAAAAGATTATAAATGATTTTGTTTCGTAAAATATGATCTTCTCCTTCTTTATTTTTAAAGGTATTTTTTTGGATATCTAAAGTAGTTAGTCCATCATAAGTTCCTATATACAGCTTTTTAGTATTAGAATATAAAAGACAATTAATCCATCTATTTTGAATCCTTTCCGATTGTTGATTATCTAAAACGTTATAGTCTTCAAATATTTTTTTATCAAGATTGTATTTAAAAAGGCCGTAGCCTAAAGAAGCTATCCAGATGTTTTGTTCTTTGTCTTCAATGATGTCATAAATACGCGCGATCCTATTGCCTTCCTCATCTTTAAAATCATTTATAAAATCGAGTTTGTTTGTTTTTCGATTTAGTTTTGCGAGACCTTTTAGATATGTACCTACCCATACCTGATTGTTAGAGTCTTCAAACAAACTCATCACACTAACCGAACCTTGTTTTCTTTCCGTTGCAATATGATGTGTTTGTTCTTTATCTTTATTAATGCCATACAATCCATCTCCATCTGTTCCTACCCATAACACACCTTCATTATCCCTAATGATCGAAGTGATACTATTAGATCCTATTATATTGTTTTTGACAGACTGGTAACCAATATAATCAAAATTATTAGCCTTATCAGGAACCAGTAAAGCCCCTTTCTGATAAATACCTAACCAAAAATTGTTAGCATCATCCTGAATTATAGAGTGAATCTTGGTTTTTGTAAAATCAAAATTGGCAATACTAAAATCATTTTCCCGTATCTTATTTGTCGCTGGATCGTATAACCAAAGTCCTTTTCCATCAGTTCCCACCATCACCTCTGCCTTAGCATTTACAGACAAGGATTTTACAGGAAGCTTTTGGGAGTCTCCTATCTGTATAAATGTATCTTTTTTACGGTTATACTTAAAGAGTCCTTGAGTTAAACTTCCTACATATAGATCATTGTTTTCACCCTCTTCGATAGAGGATAAAGAGGTTTCAAGATCACCATTCTTAAAATATGTTTTTATCTGATTATTACTATTAATCTTATACAATCCATGTGATTGATTTAATACCCATAGATCACCATTAGCATCTTCAAAAATCTTTTCGAAATATTGATCTGGCAATAGATTAGGAAGTTGTATGGCTGCCAGACCTTCTCCATCCTTTTCAATTTTAAGAATTCCCTGCCCAGAGGTAGTTAGGAGAATATCACCATTCTGCCTTTGTACAAATGAGGTAACATGAGATCGATATAAATAATGATCTCCAATATAAATAGGAATATAATGAAACTCCTCAGTAGCGTAATCGTAATACTGCAGTCCGTTAAAAAAACCGAAATACAGTCTACCGGCTTTATCCTGAAATATACTTTTTACATAGTTATTTAAAATTGATGTAGAGTCTCTCTCATTTTGCTTATAAATAGTAACCTTGGCACCATCGTATCTATTTAATCCATCCTCAGTAGCTATCCACAAATAACCTTTATTGTCCTGGTAAATTTGATTAATCAGACTACTGGAGATTTCTGAATCTGTTGTAAAAAGCTTACCTACCTGTGCCTCCCCGGCAAAATGAGTGAAGTAAACAAGTAAAAGAATTAAAAATTCTCTTATGAAAGAAAATAACTGGATAATGGGTTTGTCATACAACCTCATTTTAAAAAAGTTTGAAACTAAAAAATCACCTTAAAAACCGAAAACAACTTATAGTTGTAGTTTCATCGACTACAAGTTAACAAAATTTAATTATACTTCAATATTTTTATTTAGAATAAACAATTTAGCAAATAAATAAACTGTCATTTATTAAATTACCAAAAACCAAGAATTATAAAAAATACTATTAAGAAGACAACCGGACCATTATGAGTAAATAATATAAACTAAAAATGATTTACCCGAAGGATCCGAATTGTCTGGAGGAAATTATTGTGTAGCTAAATCTACAAGATGATTAACTATTGGTTTAGGCCTGTTTTTACGATCAAATAATAACGGATAGTCGGTACGTCCGCCTACAGGCCAGTTGTTTCTCCAGGAATTATCATCATTAACGCCCCACATCGTGATCTTCTCCAATTTATCCTGGTGCTTTAAAAAAAGTTTAAAAAAATCGAGGCATCTCGCGTTAAAAGCAGTATTTACCGAATCGGGAAGTTTATCAGGATAGGGATTCATTTGTTCCTTATATTCAAAATTTGCTGAAATTTCTGCCCCCTGATTTTCCCAGGGTGAAGGCAGCACCGTAATATCAAATTCGGTTACCGCTACTTTTAATCCAAGAGCCGAAAAAGCTTCAATCGTCTTTTCAAATTCTTCCAGTTCTGGATAGTCCAAGCCTACATGCCCCTGCATTCCTACACCATGAATAGGTACACCCTGTGCCTGTAGCTTTTTAATCATCCGTACGATGCCTTCTCGTTTTTTAGGAATAGAAGTTGAATAATCGTTATAATAAAGTTCAGCATCCGGATCTGCCTTATGAGCTGTTTCAAAGGCTATTTTTATAAAATCTTCGCCCAGTAAATTGTAGAACTTGCTTTTACGTAAAGAGCCATCATCCAGGACTGCTTCGTTGACTACATCCCAGGTTTTTATGCGCCCTTTATAACGGTTTACCACCGTGTTGATATGATCTTTGATACGCCTGCTAAGTTCTTCCTTATCGATTTCATTACCTGCTTTATCTTTAAAGAACCAGCGTGGGGTTTGAGAATGCCATACCAGGGTATGCCCATGAATCACCATATTATTATCTTCTCCAAACTTTACAAAATTATCTGCAGTATCAAAATTATAATGATCTTTTTGAGGCACAAGACGCCCACTTTTCATGCAGTTTTCTGCAACAATGGAATTAAAATGCGTTTTCACAATCTCCATTTCGGCTGGATTAAAACCTTCTATTTGGCGTACATTAAGAGCAGTACCCATTAAAAATTTGCCATTTAAAGCATCTTTAAGCTTTCGAGGTTTTTCAGTTTCAAATGTTGCGGTATCAGACATTGCGGTATCAGATTGCGTCCGATTTGGCTTGCAGTTCCAAAAAAACAATAGGATAGCAAAAAAGTAAAATAGGTTTTTCATTAATTCAGTATTAAAAGCATATGTGGACGATAGAATCACGAGTTGATTTTACAAAAGGTCCAAGTTTAAGAGGTAATTCAAATAAAAAAGAGCCCAATGTAATGTGCCCACTAGGCTCTTTGTGATCTAACACAAACAATTAATTTATATCTATTCCCCCCAATCCTTCTACCACTCCGCGATAGGCAGGTTTACGGGTAAATCCTTCTGTCCATAAACCTATGGGCTCTCCTGCTCTCCAGGATGATGAAGCCGGACTATCGGTAGGACTCCAGATGGTTATCCCGTACTGTTGAGCTTTAGGAACCAGGCTGAAATACTGATCCATTACAAACTTGTACATTTCTTCTTGAGCTACATATAGTTCTTCATTTGCCTCAGTGGTTTTCACACCTACGCCAATATCAAGTTCAGAAACTTTAATCATTTTACCGGTAGCAGCAAGCAGCTGAAACATTTCGGTAATCTTTGCTTTATCAGAATCTATATTAATATGCATCTGGGTTCCTATTCCATCCACACGAGCTCCCTGCTCTTCTATATAGTTTACATATTCGATAATGCCTTTGCACTTATCCAGGTTATACTCCAGATTGTAATCGTTTATAAAAAGTAAATCATCAGGATTGCTGTACATTTCTGCCAATTTAAAAGCAGTAACTGCATAGTCCTTACCTAAGTAATCCTGCCAGTAAAATTCATCTTCAGCCAAATCGGTTTTGCCTACCCCCGTTTTAAGTTCGTAAGGATTAGCATCATCCATGGGCTCATTAACCACATCCCAGGCATGAGTATTCGATTTTGAAGCAGTCATTATACCTTCGATCCATTTCTCTAGATGAGCGCTAAGTGTATCTTTTTTTTCTTCAGGCGTTCGTTCTTCATATGTCACTCCTTTCGAGTTATACCAGCTTACCACTATATTATCAAAATAATAGGTCGTGGCGTTAGATCCAAGATTAAATGCGATAGTATTACAGCCAGAAGTATTCGCATCAATAGTAGTTTCCACATTGATGTGCTTCCATTCTGGAGTGGAGCTTATACTACCAAAGAAGTTCCAGTATTTATACCCCCCCGGTGCAGTATGTGCCTGGGTTGGAAAAGAAGCAGCTATCTCTGTACGTACATCCATCTCCAAACGATATTTTTGACCTACTTCTGTAACTTTAGGAAAAGTCACAAATAACTGAGACTCCCAATCATTAGCCCTTACCTCTGCATTCACAATTTTTAAAGCGCGTCCAACCCCATTATATCCCTCTCCTTCAGCGGTAAATGCTATTGGCGCGTTAGGACCATTCGTTTGATACCCCGTAGCATCATCGGTCTCAAAAGATTGATCCAATAAAACCATCCAGCCCGGCCCATCCGGAAGCGGTATTTCTTTAGGCGCTATTGCACTCTTTAAATAAGAAGCATTTTGATTGGCATGCCACATTAGGGTATGCCCATAAATAGTAACGCCTTGCTCTGTGGTATTTTCAACAAATTCATTAACTGAGGTTAAGTTAAGGGACCCATCATCGTTTACAATGGCACCGTGCTTCATACCATAACCTGCTGTAACTTCTTGAAAATTCTCATTCGTTAGGGAAAACATCGCCCCCTGTGCATTATATGCACTCATACTAACTCCTGCTCCCAGTTTAAAGCGAGAATCATCGGATGTATAAGTTTTTAGTTCTTCTAAACTATTTAATTCTTCTTGTTTTTTGATGCTCAAAGGTTTTTCAACATCAAATTCCACGGGATCCATATCTGCACATCCTAAAACTCCCAGCGATATCAAAATCCATAAAAATCCCTTTGCAGTACTTTTTCTAATCATCATTTTTGATTGTTTTAAGGATTTAATACTATTCTAAAACGGGTTTAAAGGTCTCCATCGCCACCCCTCGATTACGCATCACTAAAGTATCCTTAGTAGTAATGTTCAGCTCATCCGTTTCTATTTCATAGGAAAGATAGAGTGCATCTCTATCTTCTGACCCCCAACTATTTTCCTCACCGTCTTTTATAAAGCTGCCACTACCGGTCACGGTGTATTGGGAAGGATTGGAAGAACTAATATTTACATTTCCTTCCTGATCAAAATTGAGTAATAAAACGATGTTCAGATCATTTCCTTCAATATCCTGAATCGATAAAGGTAAATTCACCTGCCATCTGGATTGAGTATCCAGCATAACCACCTCATCATCCACCACGCAATCTTCACGTCTTACTTCGGTACGATCCAATACTGTATTTCCATTTTTTCCAGTGATTACATCCTCGCCACGACGCAGGTAGAAACCTTCCCATGGATTGATATACTTCACTGCATAAAAAATAAAATCTTTGGGTAGCACTGCCCAGTCGGTTTCCACACCGCGTCTTGGTGTAGCCACTTGTGGCTCTCCAGATAAAATAGAGTCTACCACCGTTGCATTTAACATACGTAACGGAATTACATAATTGTTTTCTAAAGATTTAGGATCATCAAAAAAAGCATCGGTAAGCTGCACCTCTACCCCACCGGAAAGCTCTCCGTTTGGAATCACGATATTATCAGACGCCAGCGTATAATGTGATGATGGAAGCGCAAGAACTTCATTTCCTGCACCTTCAAAAACAAGCCCATCAACCAGAGAATTGTCTACCTCAACATCTATAGTTACATTTTGCTTGTTTTCATAAAGCCCACCCATAGTGGCCATAATCATGCATTTACCTTCATTATCTAAGGTAGTATCAAAAATATCTTCTCCAAGTGTAATGGTACGTACCGGGTATTGATACGCAAAATAGACCACCTGATATTCGTAGTCGGGAAAATCCCAGTCTCCATTTTCACAAGAACTGAAAAGGACTACGCTAAGGAATAGAAATATAAGAATATTATTTTTCATTGCTATTTAATTATTTTTTCGGGGAGGTTTTACCAACCTCTGTTTTGTTTAAGAGCTTCAAATTTTAAAAGTTCGTTATAGGGCACCGGACCATATTGCATATAATCCTGATAATTACGTTGTTCTACAGTGATCACCTCTGGATCACTATTTTCTATAGCCATCCCTCTGGCGGGCTCGTTAAGATCAAGCCCCCAGCGACGCAAATCCCAAAAACGGAAGCCTTCAAAACACAACTCTAGACGACGCTCATTGCGTATAAGTTCGCGCATTGCGCTTTTATCATTGCGTATAGACTCTAAATAAGCATCTGGCTGAGTAATACCTGCACGCTCCCGTATAGCAGCAATCACATCATAGGCAGAAAACCCATAAGAACCGCTACTGGTAGGTCCCCAGGCTTCATTTGCTGCTTCAGCATAAATTAAATAAAGTTCAGTATAACGTATACGCGGTTTGTAATGCAATTGTTCTGTAGTGGTGGTGGTACTCAAATTAACATCCTGACGCAATAATTTTTTTAAATAATATCCAGTACGGGTAGAAGTCGCTTCCCTGTTAATGGCATCATTGGTGGTACCGTCTACAGCGGTGACGATCGTGCTGCTATTTACCCCTGCTGTAGCGCCATTTACCAAAACATACGTTTGTAATCGCGGGTCTCGATTAGCGTACGGATCATCTGGATTATAACTACTGGCCGCATTTGAAATAGGATATCCATTAGCCGCAGGAAAAGCATCCACCAAATTTTGTGTAGGATTTAGCCTTCCGTTTCCATTAAGGGTGGGTGGAAAGTGATCCTGTTCCAGATTGTTACTGTTAGCAACATCACCTCTCCATAAAATTTCAGGAGGGTTAACACCTCCTCCTAAATCTGCAATTTGTGCAGTATTCGTATACCAGGTATGTCCATTTGGTGCCAAACCTGCTAAACCACCATTTAACGCCAATACCTCTCCTGCAAAATTTGCAGCTTGAAGCCAGGTATTCCCACTTGCCTCGCTATAAGCGGGACTTGCGGCTAAAAGTGCTGCTTGTGCCTTAATTACTTTAACGATACGACCGCTTAAACGTTGTCTCCCCCGCTCTCCAAAAACGCGATTAAAATCATTGGTATTCGTGATACCACTTGGAAGCAAGCTAGGATCATCAATATCTTCAAAATCCAGCGCCAACATCTCATCGGCTTTTTCAAGATCATTAAGTAATTGTTCCATACAATTGGCAAAAGTCGCCCGCGGAACATTGAATTCTGATTGTGGATCTTCTGGTTCAAGAATAATAGGTACTCCCAATAATTCGCCATCTGCAAAACCACCATGTGCTTGCAACAGGTAATACATGTGCAGCCCTCGAAGGCCATAAGCCTCCCCTTTTAAACGTCTGTTGTAGAGTTCATTTATATTCTCATCTGTAGACCATTCTACATTATCGGCTTCAGAGAGAAAAATGTTAAGATACTGAATCGCTGATCTCGAACTTTGCCATTGCGTAAAAGGATTGAAGTTTGACGCCCACTGCCCAGTGGCTGCTCTTCGGTAATTATTGTCAATATCATTACTCACTGCATCGTCTGTAGCCACATCATTGAAGCTCCAGTTAAGAGTGGGTATTCTTAAGTAGCCGTTAAGCAGCAGTCCTTCTGCGTAAGTGGCTTCTCCGTAAGCATCTTCCAGGTCGCGGTTATTTTCTATTGCGGGCTCAAAAAGGTCGTCGCAACTTGTAAGCGACAAGACTGCTATTAAAAGAACTATTAATTTATTATTCATGCTATTTGAATACATATAGATTATTTAAAACAGAGCTTTTACTCCCAGGTTATAAAATCGGGTTCGTGGTGCATCACCTATGTTCAATTCCATTAATTCGGGTTCTGAAGATATGGTTAACAGATTAGCACCGCTTATATAAATGTTGAAGTTTTTGAAAAGTCCATCCCCAAGTATACTTGAAGGCAAATCGTAACTGAGTTGTACTTTAGCCAAATCAATACGATCTGTACTATACAACCAGTAATCTGAAGCTCTGTAATTATTAGAAGCATTTTGGGTTGTAAGCCTTGGGAACGTGGCTGTATTTGCAGTTTCGCGGGTCCATCGATCTCTTACTGTTATTGAATATTTATCTTCCCCGTCAATCCAGAAATACGAATTATCTTTCATTGCCTGCGCTCCAGCCTGACCTGTAGCCAGAGCAAAAAAGGTAAAATTCTTCCAGGTGGCGCTTACGTGTAATCCCGCTGAAAACGGTGCCCCATTCCATCCTGCTTTGCCCAGATAAACCTGATCCTGATCATTGATAATACCATCCCCGTTTTGATCAATATATCTAATATCACCGGGAGCAACATCACCTAAAGCTTCCTGACTGGGCGCATTGGCAATTTCTTCTTCATTGGCAAAAAGGCCATTACTACGAAGCCCCCACATTCCATCCAGCGGAGTTCCTTCGCGATACTGATAGTCATTTTCAAACATCTCAGCACGCCTTGCTGCCTCAGTATCATAGTAAATACCGGCCATACCTATCGCAAAATCAATATTACCTACTTTATTTTTATAGGTTACATCAAAATCAATTCCTACCCGATCATCATTATTATAGTTGATATAGGGAATAAACGAACTATTAGGATATCCCGTTGAAAAATAACTTGGGTATAAAACAGATGCCTGTATAATATTACCTTTCATTCTATTTAGGAAGAAAGCCGTCTGAATATCCAGGGTATTATTGAACAACGAACCTTTAACCTCTACATTAATTTCCTTTCTTTTCGCAAAAGTTAAATCTGGATTCCCTCCCTGTCTGGAATCGGTAGATCGTGTAAGCGCTCCATCTCTCCAGCTAAACCAGGCCCCATCTGTTTGGGTATAGACATTTTGATATAAATAATATTCATTAATATCTAATCCCATATCGGTACTCAATATTCCGGCAGACACTGAAAGTTCTAAATCATCAACAATCGAAGAATTGGCTAAAAAATCTTCACGACCTAGCTTCCATGCAACTGTAGCGGTAGGAGAATACCCTGTGCGCTCTCCTTCTGCAAATCTTGCAGAGTGCACAATGCCCTGATTAAACAGGAAGTAATATTTGCTTTTATAATCGTACGAAAGCTGAAGTCCAAGATTTGCACTACTCAACCGGTGATATTCCCCTGAAAATGTTTGCTGCCAGCCTCCTGCCACCAACATTGCCGAGAAATGTTGATCTTTATCAAACTTCGTCTTATAATTTAGCTGACTGGAAAAAGACAGGGTTTGCTGATAGGCACTGTTGCTAATGTTTTGAATTCCGTTCGTGGCGTCCTGACCGTATCTGGTTAAGCTACCAATCTCATCCCTTCCGTTTGTATTTACCCAATTAGCCTGGTACACCGCATACTGATTATTATAGGATTGGTTGTATGAGGTGGAATAATCAACACCAAACATTGCATTAAAAGTTAATCCCTTAATTGCACGTTCCAGATCTGCATCTACCGAAGTATTGAATTGAAATTCCCTGCTGGTATAGGTATTGTACCCTCCTGCATAAATCGCCGCGAAAGAGTTGGTTTGATCAAGCTGTGTACCACCCAGTAAAAATCTGCCGTCCACAATATTAGAACTGTTTTGTGCGAGCACTTGTGCAGCAGTATTATTTGCTGAAATTTGATCTATGGGAATAAGTGGCGAAAAGCGATTGGGTCTTGTAGTTGCCGCACTCTCCCAATAATTCTGATCATTGGCATTATTTACTCCGCGCCCATTGTAGTAGATTGCATTTGCTCCTAAAGAGGCCTTTATCCAGTCATTAATTTTTAAGTCTACATTTCCGCGTATATTAAAACGCTCGGTTTTGTTGTTTTTGGCCTCACCAAAATCAATCTGATTGCCGATTCTATAGAAACCTACATCGGTATAATAACGTGCATTTTCATTACCTCCAGAAATTTGTAAGGTGGCGTCATAGCGTTCATAAGCCTTTTTTAAATATTCATCGCTATAAAAATTGATATTTGGATATCTAAATGTATTATTCCCAGAGGCGTGATTGAATATAGTTTCCTCAGAATATAAAGGTGACAAGCCATCATTTTCACGGGCCTCGTTATAAAGCGTCATATATTCTGCGGAACCTAAATACTTGGGATAGCGCTTGGGAACAAACAAACCGGCATCAACGCGTACATCAATTTGTTGCTTTCCTATTGTTCCTTTTTTCGTGGTAATATAGATCACCCCTTGCGCTGCCCGGCTACCGTATAAAGCCGTTGCGGTAATTCCTTTTAAAAAGCTTATTTGCTCTATTTCAACCGGCAAAGCACTGTCCGGATTTCTGGGCACTCCATCAATAAGAACGAGATAATCACTCATCCCCCAAATATTACCTCCATTAAAACCTCCAATAAAAGCATTGATCCCATCCAAACTATAGGTGGTATAATTCTTCTCAAGAATTTCTGGTAGATTAACAAATGAAGTCCCTCCGGCTATAATATCTTCTTCATCTACTTTACGATAAGCAGTTTGTACGTTCCCGTCACCAGATTTAATAAGTATAATCTCATTTTGGTACTCTTCTGCTGTTATGGTTGTTGTTACAAAACCATCTGCCGAGATTTTTAAAAGTGCTCCTGGGCTCACATCAATTGAGAATTCACCGGAATCATTAGTAATTGCAAAAGTACCGTCCTGCTCACTTTGAACCAAAACACCTTCAATAGGTTCTCTATTTTCATTCAAAATATGAGCCTCCAAAGCTATTTGCTCTTCGGTCTGAGCGCTTAGCTCGAGTCCAATAAGAACAATTAAAGCAAACAAGACAATTTTTGTATGTAAGTATTTCATTTAATTCTGCGTTTGGATTATAAATTAAAATGCTGCCTAAAATAGATTGGAGAAATTACCAACCCGGATTTTGAGGGAATTCTACATACATATTGGTATCTGCATTTTTAAGAGGCAACCAGTAATGTTTAGTAGAAAAATCTCTCTCTAGGATAATCTCTTCTCTTAAGTTAAGTACCCGGTTTTCGGTAGGATCTTCAGTATTAAAATCGCCAGCCCGGTCAAATTCTAAAGATGTTTTTAAGGTATAAGGTCGTTCAATAAGCAATAACCATCTTCTTAAATCATTAAAACGATGTCCTTCAAACGACAATTCTACGGCACGCTCACGACGCACTTCACTCATAAAACCATCAAGACCAGCGGCTACAGCACCCTCTCCTATAGAAACATGCCCTGCACCTGCACGATCTCGTATCACATTAACTGCCTCTATTGCTGTTTTGGAATAGTTTGACGATTTCCCTTCTGGACTGCCATACCCGATAGCTGCCGCCTCTGCGTACATTAAATACACATCGGCCAAACGCATCCAGGGCAAATGCAGGTTTAAGTTTGCACCGTAGTTAAAGCCATCATCATAACGGTTAGCAGTAATAGGTATAAACTTATAATTAAGAAATCCAGATCGGCTGCCGGTACTAACATCCCGGTAGCTACCTCCCGTATAAAGATTTGCATATCTATGCTGCTCCACATCGGCGGGCATGGCTCCCTGAACTACCTGTACTCCATCATAAATAATATCATGATAAAATCTTGGATCCCTATCTTTCCAGGGATATTGTGGATCGTACCCAGAAGCAGGGTCTGGCTTAGTTATATCTTCAATAGGTAATCCATTTGCCATCCCATAATAGCTCACGTAGTTTGCCGTTGGCATAAAGTTACTTCCATCCTGAATTATTGCAGGCTGATATTGTTTACTAGTTCCCCAGTTTGAACCATTCGCCCCAAAATACGGGCCTCTAAAAATGGCTTCAGTCCCACCGGGGATACGCCACCCCTGGCCTGTAGTATAGAAGTTAACACTATAGTTTTCAAAAGGAACCAGAGAATACGGTGCCTCACCACTTTCGCAAAGCGCTAATAATTCACCAAAAACATCTGCAGCTTTTTTAGCGTAATCTGAATTATATTCGCGAGACCCTGTTGACTCCAAATTCATCAACGGACTTGCAGCCCACAGATAGTTTTTACCTAAATATCCCAGAGCCATGATCTTATTGATTCTAAGGTCATTTTTTCCTCTGGTAGCTGCTCCCGGCTGCGTATCATCCCAGTTTACAGGAAGCAAGTCTGCAGCTTCCCTTAGGTCGGCAGCCGCACGATCTGCGCATTCATGGTAACTAAGTCTTGCCAGTCTTAAAGGCTCATCACTGGGTAATACATAATCGATATAAGGCATGCCGCCAAAATATTGAATCATCTGAAAGTGAAACCAGCCTCTAAAGAATAATAGCTGCCCCTCAATAAAATCACGCTCAGCCGGAGTAGCATCAACTAAAAGATCGAGATTCTCAAGACCAAGGTTAACTTTACGTAATCCGTACCATCCATTTTTCCATAAGTCTTTTTGCATACGATCATCGTTACGTGAAGCGTCTGCCTGGTTTAACCAGGAAGCTCCCCAACCGTCATGTTCTGTTTGCCACCCCCAGAAGTTACCATTATCAAACTTGTGGATCACGTGAAAATTCATGTCGGCAGAGGTGATTTCATCATCTCCCCAGTTCCACGAATTGGTCCAATAGGCATTGGAAAAATCAGGAATACAGTGATATAACTCTTCCGTAAAACCCTGAAAGTTGGTAAAATTTTTAAATGCTTCTTCTTCAGAGATGATTGATTCAGGTTCTTTATCCAGGTATTCCTCGCAAGAAGAGAATACCAGGGTAGCTACAATCACCAGACAAAATCTATTTAAGTTTCTAGAATAAATTTTCATAATAATAATTTTTAAAAGGTGATATTCAATCCGAAGTTGAATCGTTTTACAGTAGGATAAGCTCCTTGTGATGCCCAACCGGTACCTGCAAAATTTGATTCTCTATCATCAGGCATTTTAGTCCAGATATACAAGTTGTTTCCATTTAAAAATAGGCGAAGGCTTTCAAAACCGAAGCTTGTCAAGATCTTAGACTCAACAGGAAATGTATAAGCAATTTCAGCATTCTTTAAGCGCACATAAGAGCCATCGTAGAAAAATCGTGAACCGTTAGCCGCGCCATTGGTAGTAGTCACCCATCTTGGCACCGGAGCATCTGCATTGGTATTATCTTTGCTCCAATATGATCCTTCATCATAAACGATATTGTTTTGATTTCCCAGGCTATTAAAAACAACCTGCCTGGTTACATTATTAGCTCCAAAAAATTGTACAAATCCGCTTAAACCTTTCCAATCAAATCCTACAGTCGCGTTATAGGTATTTTGAGGTGCTCCGGCAAAAGCATAAGGTACATTATCAAAACCATCTATAATCCCATCTGCATTAAAGTCTACAATTTGATATCCACCAGGGATTTTTTGGGAGTCGTCTGTATTAAAAGGTGTAGTCCCATATAGCTCGTCCCAGGTATTATAAAATCCATTATCTATATAAGAATAGGCCTGACCAATTGCTTTATTGTTATTTTTTTGATATTCAGGTAACAATTCCGGGTTATCACCTTCAATCACCTTATTTTGTGCGTGGGTCATATTTAAATCTGCCCAAAGACGCAGGTTCTCTCCAAAATAATGATTTAAGTTAAGCACTATTTCATAACCCTGGTTCTGCACAGTTCCAAGATTGGCTACCGGTGCCGTTGTTCCATAATATTCTGGGATTGCACGCTGGTTTCCTGAAATCAATACATCTACACGTTCATCGCGAAAGAAATCAACACTACCACTGATCGAATTATTAAAAAACCCGTAATCGAGACCAATATTTGATTTTTTCACTTTTTCCCAGCTTATATCGGGATTTCCTACGGCAGATTCTGTATACCATACATATGGACTTTGTTCTGCCTGCTCTCCTACGGTACCTAATCGGGCCTGGCCACCATAAGACCATTGTGTTAAGTATAAATATCTTCCGTTCACATTATCATCTCCAATCTCCCCATAAGAAGCTCTTAACTTAAGGTTGTTTATAAAGTCTACTTCTTTCATAAAAGCTTCGTTGGAGATATTCCACCCTAATCCTCCTGATGAAAAGAATGCAAAACGATTACCTGCTGCAAAACGCTCAGAACCATTATAGGCGCCATTATATTCGATAAGGTACCGGTTATCATATCCATAAGTAGTTCTAAACACCCAATCCTCACGATAAAAAGGCAATACACTACCGGTTGCAAACTCATTTCGATTAAAAAGCCCCATTGCTGTAACATCGTGCTTTCCGGCAAAGTTTTTTGCGTAGTTAAGTTGGGTCTGGTAAAATAACCTACGATACGTAGCATCATTGTTTACATCACCTGAAGAAGAGGACCATTTAATACCCTGTTGATAATCAAATCCGGTATTAGCATCATAAGTCCTACGATAAGTTACGATTCCCGTTTCTGGATCAATATACTTTTCTTGCGGATCATTATAAAGATCATTAACTCCTCGATTTGCCTCCACAAAGGTATTATCCAAGGCAATGGTACCTGTAAATTTTAAACCATCAAGAATTACATCCAAATCCTGCTCGAGTGTAAAGTTGGTTTGAAGCTGGGTATTTGTTACGAATTGTACTCCGCTTATTGCAAGGTTCCTGATCGCATTCCCCTCGCCTCCACCTGAAGGTGCATCATACCCCCATGAACCATCAGAATATTGAGGTAAGTAAATATCTGGCGGAGTAGAGTAGGCAGCAATCCAATACCCATAATCTCCTCCACCAAACCCCCACGGTGTTTTACGCACTCCATAAGAACCCGAAAGACCTACTTTTAATACAGTACTTGAGGTAAGCTTGAAATCCAGATTGGTACGAACGTTTAAACGGTTAAATCCAAAACCTGGTTGATAACCTCTATTATTATCATATTGCTTTATTAAATCCCCTTCATATTGAAAATCAGCTCCTGCGAAATATTTAACGATCTCAGATCCACCAGTTATGTTTAAGTTAGCATTATAAGAAGGAGCATATTCCCTAAATAAAGCTTTGTCCCAGTCTACATTAGGGTAGCGCTCTGCTTCAGTTAAGTTTGCAGGAAAACGATATTTATCAATAATATCCTGAGTCTGAAAGAAACTCCAGGACTCTGGCGTCAGTGAAAGTTCATTTTCGATAGCTCGATTACGAACTAGGAAAGTATCAAAAGCATCTTTTTTACCGGGGAGTTTTGAGGCTGTTTTTACAGTAGAATTGAGTCGGGCCCTAATAACCGCTTTTCCTGTTTTACCCCTTTTAGTAGTCACAAGAATCACTCCATTTGCACCTCTTACCCCATATACTGCGGTAGCAGAAGCATCCTTAAGCACTGATATTGATTCTACCGAACTTATGGCAATAGTATTTAATGGACGCTCTATACCATCAACAAGTACCAGCGGACTGGAATCATTCCAGGTACTTTGGCCCCGTATAAAAATTCGTGGATCTTCACCACCCGGAATCCCCGTACTTGATGTGGTAATAACTCCAGGCACGTTACCCGCAAGCGCAGAGCCAATATTAGGAACATTCCCGGCACGTTCCAGCTCTTCACCACTAGCCTGCACTACGGCCGCAACAACTGTTTCCCTCTTTTGCTCTCCGTAGCCTACGATAACAACCTCCTGTAAAGCATCCAAATCCGAATCCATTACAACATTAATTTCTGTACGATTATCTACCTTTCGTTCTATGGTTTTAAAACCAATAAAACTAAATACTAAAGTTGCATCTGCAGGAGCCTGAATGCTATAGTTTCCATCCATATCTGTAACTGCACCTACATTAGGCAACTCTTTCACAAAAATATTTACCCCAGGTACAGGCAAGTTATCATCAGAAGAGGTTACTGTACCTGTAATAGTATTCTGAAAATCAATATTATTTCCATAAATCCACGACGAAAAAAAGAAACTAAACAACACTCCTATCACAAGAAACTTTACGAGATGAGGAGGGTTAAGTAATTTTATGCTCATACTTTTTAATTTTAAATTCAATTAGAGGGAGATGCTTTTACGTTGCCTACAAAAAAGAATCACTATAACGTTGTAGTTTTTGATTTAAAAAAATAACTGCGATTACAGTTTTTGGCTGAATAATTATTTTTAACGCTAGTGTTAATTTGAAGTGTAAATTTTTCTCTCATTTATCTATTTTAAGAATCAGTTAGACCAGTATTAAATAATTACAGTGCTACTTTTACCATAACCGTAATTTTTACATCTATTTTTAATGATTTAACAGAAACATCATACTTGATCCTGTAATTTTTTAGTTATCGTTAACGAAATCAAATATATCTGTTAATAATCCTTAACAAAAAACTAGTTGTTACAATTACTTTACGCTAGGTTACATTACTGAAAATAAATATGTTATCTTCTACTAAAATAAAATGAAATCAACACTTAATACACTCAATTAAAGCATTTTAAATAATTACAGAATTATAAGCTAAATCATTGGAGAACTTAAAATTTGAGGAATTAAGATCTGATAGAAAAGTAGAATGAAAAAAAATTTGATATAATTCAGAAGGAATCCTGAAAATCAATATTAATAATTAATAGCATTTCTTTAACAAATATGCGAAGTAGTCAGAAATTTCAATTATAAAAATTGCGATTGAAAATGTAAGAAGGGAGAATAAATATGGAAAGCTTCATTTTATTTTAGAAACTGAATCGGTGAATTTTAATCCAGACATGTCATTGCATCTTTCCTAGAAACCAATTAAAATCAATATTATAATAAAAATACTATCCCCAACTCATTCCCCATACAACAAGCCCATGATCTTATTAAAAGAATGGGCCAATTCTTCCTGTTCAGGAAGGGATAAATGTGAAATAATACCGGCAACAGAATCGGAAGATAAATCGTCGAGCTTTTGTTGTTCTTTGATGCCTTTTTCGGTTAAGCTAATTTTAAAAATGCGCTTATCGTCTTTTGATTTTTCTTTGGTCAATATCGAATTTGAAATCAGTTTTTTGATGATTCGGCTTAAATAACCTTCATCTAAATTCAATACCTTATTAATTTCGGTAGCGGTGGTCTTGCCCTGTTCTTTAACGATATACAAAATATGAGACTCGGTAAGCGAATACCCCGTGTTTAAAAAGCTTTTTTCTAACAAGCCAATACTTCTTACATAATTACGGTTGAATTTTCGAATGCTATGTATAACTTCAATCTCCTTCATAAAATTTACTTGCCTAAATCAAGTATTTTTAATTATATTTGCTTTTGTCAAGTAATATACAACATCTTATACTAAAATTCAGCTATGATCCGTGTAAAAAATATAAATATCCATTCTCCGTATTATCAGGAGATGCGTGAGCTTCGCAATAAAGTATTGCTCCGTCCCCTCGGGATTCCCGATCATTCCTGGGAGATGCACGACGAGCGCTCTTGGCATTTTGTAGCACTAGAAAATGACAACGTAATTGGCTGTGCGGTGCTTGTTCCTTCTGAAGAACATAAATCCTTAGCGCAATTGATACAAATGGCGGTAGATCCCGATGTTCAGGGAAAAGGTGTAGGTCAGTTATTGCTTAAGGAAATCATCACTTTTGCCAAAAGTAAATCCTTAAAAGAGATTCAGTGCCATTCCCGACACTATGCGGTCGACTTTTATAAAAAAGCAGGTTTTACCACTTACGGTGAAACCTTTACAGAGGTAGGCATACCGCATAACCATATGAAATTAGAACTGCAGTAATGGAAATTAGAAAAATAAAAAGAACCGATAATAAAGCCGTGGCCACCTTGATTAAGAGCGTGTTCGAAGAATATCATGCACCAAAAGAAGGAACGGTGTATTCTGATGCGGCAACGAATAGTCTTTATGAATGCTTCAGAATAGAAAAAGCTGAACTTTGGGTAGCTGAAGACGAAGGTGAAATCGTAGGTTGTTGTGGTGTATATCCTACGGAAGGCTTACCTGAGGGCTGTGCCGAACTGGTTAAATTCTACATCGGCAAAGAAGCTCGTGGAAAAGGTTTAGGAAAAAAATTGATGGAGGCTTCTGTGGATTCTGCCCTGCAATTTGGGTACCGGGAACTTTACCTGGAAAGCTTACCGGAATTTTCCAATGCGGTTTCCTGGTACAAAAAACTGGGTTTTAAAAGCTTGGATGAACGTTTGGGAAATTCAGGACATTCTTCCTGTAACATCTGGATGCTGAAAACACTATAGTATTTGCTAGATTAATTTGATGCTTAAAGTTGCCAATGGACTTAAGGACCCTAGAATATTTTTTAAATTGAAATCTATAAAGCTCCCTGTCGCTTATTTATTTTGGTGACATTTCGATACAAATTTTCTGCGAGAATTCACTCAATGACCCAAAATGACAAAAACTATCACAACTCCTTATCCTGCGGAATTGGTTTGTTTTGCTACGGAACTAAAAAATAGTCCGGGAATGGAGCATCACAAGGTATCGTCACCCTGAACCTGCCTGCCGGCGAGGCGGGCCTGATTCAGGATCTCATCTTCAAGGTCTATTTTTTTTAAAAATTCAGTATGAGATTCCGGGTCGAGCCCGCCTGCCGGACGGGCAGGCCCGGAATGACGCAAATAAGCATTACTGCAAATTATGGATGATCAAAATAAATTTATTTTTTTTCGATTTTAGTAAATCGACTAGGAAAATTAACAAAAATCAATTCACAGAACCTTCCTAAATAATAACCTTCGAAGTCTTTCACTTCATCATTTGTATTCTTAAATTTAAGTACTTTTGAAATCAAATATTTTTTATTAGAGTCAATTTCTAGTTTTATTACTCCTTTTTCTCCCCATTGCTTTGTATGCTTTAAATATTTAATTCCATCTCTTTCTAAAATTGACCAAGTCCGTAATTCTCCATCTTCAATAGAACTAATTATATCATTCTTTAAACTGGTTGGCGCTGTTGTTTCGAAATATAAATCCATTATTTAATCCTTTTTAATTTATGTAAACCTCTTAAATCACAGTCAGCAAGGTCATTGCTACAATTTCGATAGCATTTCAGCTTTTTTGTTGTCAAATTCTTCCTGACTTATTAAATCCTGTTCTAACAATTGCTTTAATTTTTTTAAGGTTTTCAAGAGGGTCGTTTTGCTTTTCAGTTTCCTGTTTCTTGTCATTTAAAGTATTCACGGTGATTCCTCCTCCTGCTCTAGCTCTGGAATTTTCCAATTCTCGTTGTCGTCTATATTCGTCCATTTCTTCTTCTCGTTCCTGAGCATACCTATATAAAAGTCGGGCTTGGGATTTGGGCAAATAATCCATTGAAATGATTCCTCCTCCTTTAACTTTTTTTGCGGTAAAGGTTGCGCCTATAATTCCTTCTTTGATATGACAATCTGCTATTTCTTTCCATAGGAAATCTTGAAAATCCATTGAAAGTCCAAAAGTTTTTGGCCTACAGAATATGATACGCTTATTCGTTAGGGCTACAGAGTCTGGAGAGAAATTTACAGCCGGCTTTTTCTGAACTGCAACATATTCAACATTCTCATTTCTTGTGAGTAGTTCATTAATTTTCTTTAATACTTTTTCTACTGTTTTTGGATCTTGTGACTCATTGAGGTATTTATTTAATTCCATCATATCGCTTTTGTTCGTGTTTATTTTCATTGCTAAAACTAAGCATACCCAAGCCATAGGCATTACGGTTTTCCATAACGGGAGAAAGTTTTAATGGATAATTTGTAAATACAGTGATATTTAAAAACTTTTTTCTTTAGCTGAAAGTAGTAAGATGAGAATTTTTTAATCTTGTGCTTTTCTTTCTGCCAGTACTTCTTTTAGGGCAGAAGTTCCGTTTAAAGCGGAAGGAAAACCGGCGTAAACCGACATTAAAATCATAATTTCTGCGAGTTCTTCCTGGGTGACGCCAACATTTAAAGCGGCGTTTATGTGGACTTTTAATTGCGGTCGTGCATTGCCCATCGCAGTTAACGCAGCGACGACGGCGATTTCTTTGGTGCGGTGGTCTATAATTTCCCTGCTGTAGACATCACCAAAGGGATATTCGATGGTATATTTTCCTAAATCGGGCGAAATATCTTTTAGGCTTTCGATGACGTTTACGCCTGCTTGTCCGTCAATTTCTTTTAGTTTTTTCCAACCTCTGTTAAATCGTGCTGTTTTTGTGCTGTCCATTGCTATTTGATTTTTGGTTTGGGCATATCCGCTTAAGCTAAAGCTCAAAATGATGATGAAAATTGAAAGATTTTTCATTTTGTTTTTATACAAAACTACTGATGGGAAGGTGTTTATGGACAGGACTTTTTCGGGGTTTTTAGGTACTTTTAAATTGTGTGGGGGAAAGACTTGTTTTTTGTTTGAAGATTCTTGAAAAATAGGAACTGTCTTCAAAGCCTAACCTAAATGCGATTTCCTTTACGGATAAATCAGTGAAATAGAGCAGTCGTTTGGCTTCGGTTATTTTCTTTTCGAGGATGATTGTTTTAGGGCTTTGTGCGTAATGCTGCTTGCAGATGTGGTTGAGTTTATCCACGGTTATATGGAGCTGAGCGGCATAATGGGCTACGGAAAGATTTTTACCGAGGTTTTGTGCGACTAATTTTGAAAACTTTAGAAGGTCTTTTGAGGGGAAAGTATTGTTTTGTGGGGCTTCCTGTGCTAATCTTTTTAGTTGAAGCAGGATATATGAAATTCCCTGAAGGATTGTTTTTTGGCTTAATTGATCGGTATGCTTTGATTCTTGAATAAGGTGTTCAAAAGTGGGTTGGAGCACCGCTGTGTTTTTAGCGGAAAGATCAAAATAAGCCTGTTCTGGAACATCTGTTAGTTCTTTAAAAAGGTGCTTATCAAAAATGGCAATGTAGCCGTTGGAGTTTTTTGAATAGGACCAATTGTGGACTTGTTTTGGTCGCATTATAAATAGTCTGTTGTGTTGGATGTGGTATTCCTGAAAGTCAATGACGTTGATGCCGGTGCTTTTGGTAAACCAAACGAGCGAATAGAAATCGTGGCGATGGGGCCATTGGATATCGGGATCTTCTGTTCCTTGAAATGTACCCACATAGAAAGGCTTTTCTTTGGGATTGGCGATGATGATGTCTGCTATGCTATATTCTTTTAACAGAAGTGGTAGGTTTTATTTCCAGTAATAATATAAACGGATTCGATAAGTTGAAGCTCCAAAAATCATATTTAATTTCATAAATCTTTCGTCTGATTCCCAAATAGTATTTCTCAACAAATAACTTGGCCTACCATCCTCTGATTTTACTTCTTGCGGCTGACTATCCTGTTCCATTGGTTGCCCAAATTTCGAAGTGAGTTGTTTTTTAATCCGATCATATTCTGCATTGTATTCAGCTAGTTTCTTGCTTTGTAATTCCCAATCTTTTTTCCTATCAAAATAATTTCCGTAACGATTGTTTTCCCAATCGTAACTTACATATCTTATAACCGAGTCTGGTTTCGAATAAAAATATTCTACATAAACAGGTAATAATCCCTCCTTTTCTCTTTTGACTATTAAAGGATTTGCCATTTCAAATTCCTTTACTCTTGGATAAATACTTTCTGAAAGACTGACGTTTTGATTTAAAAATTCAGAATTTGGATTTAATTGGGACTCAAAATTCCTGACTTCTTCAATTTTTGATTGTTTTGTCCATAAGTTCAATTTTTTTGAACTCGAACAGCTTGTAGTAACTATTCCTATGAAAATTAGGTATTTAAAACTTCTCAACATTTGTGTTTTCTGAAAAGGATGGTCTTTCTTTATTTAGTGTTTTTTACTTATTTAATCTTTAATAAAATTAATAAAAATTTTACAAGCCACTTCTCTTTCCAAAAATAGGTTTTAATTCATCCCAAATTTGTTGTAGAACTACCAATATATAAAAAGTTAGAATTGGTATTATTAAATCTGGAAACATTCACGCGATCCTCATTTTTAACTCGTTTTTTATTTTCGCTATGAAAAATTTCAAATTATGGATGATCAATAAATCATACTATTGCTATAGTACATTAAATTCTATAGTTTTTATTTTGGGAGCATTTCGATATAAATTTTCTGTGAAAATTCACTCAATGACCCAAAATGATAAAAACCACAACAACTCCTTATCCTGCGGATGGCAAACCGCTACGCTAGGCCATCCTCCGCATCCACCGCTGCGGAATTGTTCTGTTTTACTACGGAACTAAAAAGTAGGCCGAGAATGAATCATCAAAATTTTTATAAATCTTAGCTATCGGTTTTTCCTTCTGTTATGTTCGGATGGTACTAACATAAGTCCAGACAATAAACAACAATTGCAATGGAATTCTAAACCATAAATAAGTAAGTCCATTTCCGTCGAATGTGCCTTTTTGATAGTTTACTTGATGTATGGATGCATAAATATTAGCGGGTAGTATGAGGAGAAGAAAGAGAATAAGTGCCCACCCGGTTATATATTTAAGTTTAGGTATTAGGAGACCTATGGCAAGTAAAACTTCAAAGACTCCGGTTACATAAACTACGGAGGTTTTATAAGGTATAAATGTTGGGATCATCATCGCCATTCCTTTGGTAAATGCAAAATGCGCAATTGCCGTAAATACCAACATTAGGGCCATTGCAATTCTTGCCGATCTTCTAAAATCATAGGTTTTACTTATCAGTTTTATGATCAATAAAGCGAGGGTAAAACTTACTAACAGAACAATTAATGGTTTCATATTTCTTAATTTATAGAAATACAAAGTTCTGTAAAGCGGAAATAGAAATAATGAACCTAGGTTAAGTAATACGTTTTCTTATTCTACTTAAGGCTTGTGGGGTTACGCCAATATAGGAAGCTATATATTTTAAGGGAATTTGCTTTAATAGTTTTGGTCTATCAGAAAACAGGCTTAGATATCGTTCTTCTGCGGTTTGACTTAATAAGGAAAGTTCTCTTTTCGATTTTCTTAGATACATATTTTCAGCCATTTTGCGGCCAATAATATTCCCGATGGTGGTCTTTTTATAGACTTCTTGCAAGTCTTTATGGGAAATCTGCCACAAAATGGTTTCGGTTAAGGTTTCTATCTGGTATTCAGAAGGAGTTTGGGTTAAAAAGGAATCGTAGGCGGTTACAAATTCGTTTTCAAATAAAAACCCGAAGGTTACATCGGCTTCTTCTTTTGGGATATAAAGGCGAACGATTCCCTTAGCAATAAAAGATAAATGCTGCTCTATTTTTCCGGTTTTTAATAGGGTGGTGTTTTTGTGAAAGGGTACTTCTTTTAGTTTGGAAGAGAAAAAATCCCAATCAGAATCGCTTATTGGAGAAATATGATCAATAAACTTTCTGATTTGGTCCATTTGGCTGTTTTTTGGGACACTATCCCGCAAAGTGTGTAAAGTTAAAATAACAGGGGTTGGACTTTTTAAAGTCTGACCCTTTTTTCATAGATCGTAAGGAACTGATTTAAGATAATGCCCCAGTTCCTGATAGGCATTGACCACTTCTTAGTGGCTTCCCTTGTAGCCAAATATACTGATTTCATCACTGCCTCATCTGTCGGGAAAGACAGTTTGTTTTTAGTATACTTCCTGATTTTCCCATTGAGGTTCTCGATAAGGTTCGTGGTATAAATGATTTTTCTTATTTCCAGGGGAAACTCAAAGAATATCGTGAGGTCTTCCCAGTTGTCCCTCCAACTTTTAATAGCATAAGAATATTTACTTTCCCATAGCTTTGCAAAATCATCCAGGGCAGCTTTAGCAGCTTGCTGGTTAGGTGCATTGTAGATATGCTTCATATCTGCTGTAAAGGCTTTTTTGTCCTTCCATACCACATACCTGCAAGCGTTACGTATTTGATGCACCACACAGATTTGGGTTTTGGACTCAGGGAATACGTTCCTGATAGTATCGGTAAACCCGTTTAGATTGTCGGTAGCCGTGATAAGGATATCTTCAGTTCCCCTGGATTTTATATCGGTAAGGACACTCATCCAAAAGGCTGCAGATTCATTTTTGCCCAACCAAAGTCCCAAAACTTCTTTCTTTCCATCTCTGCGAAGTCCTACTGCTATGTATATGGTCTTGTTAATCACCTTGGAGTTCTCCCGTACTTTGAATACGATCCCATCCATCCAAACAATAAGATATACGGGTTCTAAAGGACGGTTCTGCCAGGCCACAATATCTTCGGTAACCTTTTCGGTAATCCTTGAGATGGTGGATGTGGAAACCTCAAAATTATAAACTTCCCTGATCTGTTCTTCGATATCGCTATTGCTCATTCCTTTGGCATACAGCGATACAATAACATTTTCAATCCCATCGACCATATTGCCACGTTTGGGGACAATCATCGGATTAAAAGAAGCATCCCGATCTCTGGGGACCTGGATCTGGGATTCCCCAAAAGAGGTGCAAACCCTTTTTTGACCAAAACCATTTCGGGTGTTGGGATTGTCGGATTTCTGGCTTTTATCATAGCCTAGATGGCCATCCAATTCGCCTTCCAGCATTTTCTCAATGCCACGTTTCTGCAGTTGTTTTAAAAAGCCATTGAGCTCATCTCCACTTTTGAACTGCTTTAAAAATTCATCGCTAAATAAATCTTCTTTTTTCATACTGTGTAAAATTTAAAATTAGACAAAAAAAATAACAGGGGTCGCGACCCCTGTTATTTTTCTATTTACACAGTTTATGAGATAGTCCTTTTTTTGGTTTTGCGGTTGTTGTGCATTTTTGGTAATTGGCTTTTATTTATCATCGTAATGAAATCTACACTGAATTATCGTGCATTTTTGGTCAATGCCTTTTTTCCCAGATACTTTATAAACCAACCTATGTTCTCCTGTTATTCTTCTTGACCAAAAACCTTTAAGTCCGTGTTTTAAAGGTTCTGGTTTTCCTGTTCCTTTAAAAGGGTTTGATTTGATTTCCTTTAATAAGTTTTTTATTTTAATTGCAGTATCAGCGTCATTTTCTAACCAGTATGTAAAATCTTCCCATCCGTGTGTCGTAAAAACGATATTCATTTATTGAGCTAATTCTATTTCTTCATCATTATATTCAATTAACTCTCCTTTTTCCATTTGTTCAATAGATTCCATTAGTCTATTTCTATTGGCTTTTGTAGATAATAGGTGTTCGGTTTCTTTTAATGAATTATACTCGCTAATAGACATTATAACTACAGCATCATCTCCTTTAGTTCTTGGTACAACGATTACTCCCATTGACTTTGAAACATAGTCGAAATGTTTTTTTATATTCTTACGCAGCGTGGAAATTGTTATTGCCTTCATCATCACTATTTATTGTACTTTATGTTGTACAAGTAAATGTACAATATTTGTACCTAATTTACAAATAAGCACTTTCCAATTAATTGTAAAGGGTTTGGGTTATTCTGCTTTAACTTTTTCCAAGTAGAATTCTTCAGTATAATAAAACACATTTGTCAATTCCTGTTTTTTGTAGTCAAAAACGTGAAACCTACCTTTAAATTCTGAGACATTGAAACCTTCTTCAGGCTCGCCGTAGTATGAAATCTTAATTGCTGCCAACGGTTTTTAGTATGGCTAGTCGGGGATTGGTTTACAATGTGTTGTCCGCTTAAAAATAAATATAACTAAAAACATCAAATATCGAATAAGTAATTAGCCGCAATTGGCTATACGCATTGTGCCTGTTGCACAAGTTCTTTTTGAAGCAAACTTCGAATTTAAAGCAGTTTTAAAGAATACTATATAACTTAAAAACAACAACTTACCTGTTACGAAAAAATCAGGATAACGCTCTTTTTTAGAAATATAGACTTGTGCAATGGTTACCATTGTTGTGCAACGTTTTTTCTTTATTTTAAATCATCTGAAAAATGTCCATCGTGCTTTCCTTTCGAGAATTTTTTTTTATTAAATTCCGATGATTTTCCTTTTGGGATTGTCAAACTTTTCCATTCAGTTCCTTTAATCATTCTCCCGACATAAACAATTTGTCCAATATGATATGAATAATGGGCATATTGTCGATTTATTGCTTCTAAAATAGAATGAGCTTGATTTCTAATAAAAATCTCTTTTTCAAAATTCTCTTTATTTACAGAATTTAAAGCGTCAAATAAGCTTTTCCAACCATCATTCCATTTTGTTAATAATTCATCTTTTGTTTTAATCACAGATTCAAATTCCAAATCACGATTCCGCCATTCTTTTTCTCCGTCAGAAATAAGGAAATCAGTCCAACGTGATTTCATATTTCCGCAAAGATGGTTCACAATTATCGCAATTGAATTTGATTCTTCGTTAAATTGCCAAAAAAAATCATCTTCATCAAGCTGGTTGAATGTTTTTTCTCCGACAGATTTATAATATTCAAACTGCCCTTTAATACTATTCAGATATTCTAATTCCATTCTTGAGTTTTTCAAAATGTTGCACAACATCTCTATAACACCACAAGTTGTGTTATATGAATTTATAAATCTAACCAAAAACCTACAACATTCCTTAGGGTTTGCGCTAAAGGCTGAAAAATTTATGAGGAACAATACTTATTAAATCCCTGATTTCCGTAAAAACCTCCACCCCTTAAAATTCGAAATGGGAACTATTGTCCCTACCCGTGTATATTTGTAATGAGATTTATCTGACAAAAAATGATCTGAACCAATGTCGTTAAAAGAATACGTACAACGCTACATTAGCCTATCTGAAGAAGAATATACTGTTTTCTTATCTTACCTGGAAACGAAATCCTTTGCTCCCGGAACGCAATTATTGGCCTACGAAGAGCGGTGTCAAAGCCGATTTTATATCAAAAAAGGATGTGTTCGAATGTATGGTTATACCGAAAAAGGTAAAGAGCAGATCTATCATTTTGGTATCGACAACTGGTGGATTTCCAATTACGAAAGCTTGCTGAATGATACGCCTTCACATCTGGTTATTGAAGCGATTGAACTTACCGAAGTATATTGCTTAACTTTAGATAAATTTGAACAGCTTTGTCAACAACTTCCAAAAACCGAACGCTTGTTCAGGATGGTAATGGAACGGGCTTATATGGCTTTTCAGAAAAGACTTGAATTTCTATTTAGTTTATCTTCAGAAGAACAGTACCGGCATTTTATAGAAGTGAATGCTGCATTCACGCAACGTGTTCCTCAATATATGTTGGCTTCCTACCTTGGGGTAACGCCAGAATTTATTAGTAAAATCCGCTCCAAAATGTAATGCGCTTTGCTTCTTAATCTAGATTAAGAATATTCACCTGTATTCCCTGTAGGTTTGTATGCAACACAAATCAACAATGGAAATCACTTTAAAAGATAGTTTAAAATCGATTCTATTAGGGCTTCTGGCCGCCTTATCGATTTACGTCTGTATCTTACTACAACTACCGGCCTGGGTGTTGTTTATAGGTTGGAGTACGTATGCTCTTTTCTGTACCTCTAAAACCACTACGTTAATTTCATTTTTGGAGGAAACTGCGGGAATGTTATTGGCGTATTTCATCAATATCTTCGCAATTTACCTCAACACGTACACCCCAGAATTTGGAGTATTGCTTTCAGTTTTTGGTATCGTAACGCTCCTCTACTGGGTGACTAAACTGAAACTTTTTAATAATCTCATCACCTATTTTTTAGGGATGACCGCCTGGTTTAGCTATCCATCAGATTCTTTAAACAATCTGCCTATGCTTATGCTCAGTTTAGGTTTAGGGATTGGTTTTGGCTATGCCTATACCCTATTCGATAGACTCATTTCAAATTATAAATACAATGGAAAATAGAATTAACATTCAACAACTTGAACCGGAAGCGTACAAAGCAATGCTTGGCTTGGAAAACTATTTAGCGACTACCAGCCTGACTGATATCGAAAAGGAGTTGATCAAAATCAGAACTTCTCAAATCAATGGCTGTGCTTACTGTATAGAAATGCATACGAAAGATGCGCTAGGCTATGGGGAAACCCACCAACGGATTTTTGCTTTAAGTGCCTGGTGGGAATCTCCGCTATTTGATGAGAAAGAAAACGTATTGCTGAAAATGACGGAAGAAATCACCCATATTCAACAAAAAGGCCTGACTGAAGATACGTATACAGCAGCACAAAAACATTTTACGGGGAATGAAATCGCGCAAATTATTATGCAGATTGGTACCATCAATTTATGGAACCGCATTGGGATCTCTACCCATTTAAAACACGAAAACTAACTAAAATGAAGAATTTTTCAATCATCAATGTAGAAACTGAAGATGAATTAAAAAAATGCTTCTCCCAATGGGTATTGAAGCGGTTTGTTTTTGTGGTGGTTTTTTGAAATTCCATTTTGGGAACATTTCGATATAAATTTTCTGTAAAAATCAACTCAATAACGCAAAATGGGTGAAAAATTATACTGAATTTATGAAATGAATCATCACTAAATGTCGTTACTCTGAATTGTCACATTGAGCGGAGTCGAAATGTTGATTAACTAGATAGAATCTTATTCTCTAGATTATGCTTTTCAATACATTATCAGATTAAAGATCCTATTCATAATCCTTTTCTTTTTTTCATTGCCAACCCTTCGACAAAAGCTCAGGACAAGCAAAAGAAACCAACTCGCCTGCCGGCAGGCAGGAAGGACTAGGCTTATTTATATCCTTGAAAACTACACCAAATTCCTTATCCTGCGGATGGCAAACGCTACGCTAGGCCATCCTCCACATCCAACGCGGCGGAATTGTTTTGTTTTACTACGGAACTAAAAAGTAGGCCGATCATCTAAATATGTGTTATGCTACGCTTTTATAATTTTTTTAGCTTGCTATAATGGTTTTGTATAAAAATAGTGGTGGTTTTATGACCACAGACTTTTAAGTTGAAACCATAGTTTATGTGTGATTAGTTCCTTCTTTTTTTTGCTGAAGAACGGTGATGATGAGTTGATGGTGTTGTTCTTTAATCTTTACTTGAGCGCCTTCTTTAAAGCCTAAATTTTCCAGCCATTTTCCTTGAAGCCGAATTTCGGGAACGGTTGTATTATCCCACCGCCGGGTACGAAACTTACTGTAAATTTTTAATTTTCTAAATTGACTCATTTTTATTTGTTCGGAATAACGAACACAAGATATAAAAAAATTGTTGAAATTCGGTATAGTGAACACGAAAGAACAACAATATTTCGAAAAACTGGGTGCTAGAATCAAGCAACTACGTGAGGAAAAGGGCTTAGATCAAAAAACTTTTGCCTTTGATTGTGAGATAGGTAGAACACAGCTTTATATGATTGAAAACGGAAAAACCAATCCTCGTTTACTTACACTTATAAAAATTGCAAAGGGATTGGAAGTTCCTTTAAAAAAATTGATTGATTTTTAATTGAAGTATTTATTCATCATAATTTTTCTTCTAAAAATATCTTTCCCCTTTAATTGTATCTCTTTCATTCTTTTCAATAATCGGACATTTATTATTATTTTCTATCAACCAACTTTTATATCCATCGATTTTTGGATTTGTAATACTAATTACATACTCTATACCAAATAAAACCAAAACAAAATAGAGTTCCCGATCTCGTAAAAAAACTAAGTTTTGTTCGTGAAGTACTTCATATGGCCCATCTGAAACTTTTGGATTTAAAAATCTGTCTGTTTCATTGTAAATTCTTCGCTGTGAATAGTTCCACATATCAAGTTTATCCCCAAATCTTGCATAATACCTTAATTCTTTAAATTCTGGAGTATTAATTATAAAATTATTCCATCCTTTTTTTGAAGAAAATGTTTGAGCTGCACTTTCAATTGCAATTTTAGCAATAAAACGTGAGATCAATTTATTATCTTCAATTGGTTGATCGTTTACAGGTATAATCATATGTTTTACTTCCCCATTGAGAATTTTTTGAAAAATATCAGGACTATTGACAATCACTTCTGTTCCAAAATCTTTTCTTTTTTTTAAATCAACAGCGCCTCCAATAATTCCTTTAGAAACAGGTATTCTTCTCTTTTTACTCTCTATAAAATTTCTATGCCTAACATCTCTGAAATATGGCATTTCCAGTACTCTCTTTTCTATCTTTTTGGCAAAATATTGATTACATTCATCGCACACAATTCCTTTCCTTAAAATATGCTTTTTATTCCCTAAAGATTCAGGAATTATATGCTCAACACTTTTTGAGTTGCTAGAATTTTTTGAACAAAAGATACATTTCATTTTTCAAGTTTAGCAGGGTATTGATAAAAATTACACCATAGAAAATAATACTTTTTCTCAATATGTTTTAAATACTTACAAAAAGAATTACTCTAGAAAGAAATTTTTGGTTTTATGGTTTGAGTAAGGATTAAAGATTATTTTGACAATAGTACTTTTATTCTTTAACATCAATTAATAAAAAAAGAACAAATAAACTTCTTATTGTACTCACAGACATTAAGAATATGATTGAAACAATCGATTTAAAAAAAAATTCGTTTGAAATATTTGCCGAAATTGTCCACAGTATATAAGAAATTATGAAGCAAATAACTAATTCTATGATTGCAATTTTAAAAACTTTTACAATAGTTTTAAAAGTGCCTACTGAAAAAAATAATTCCAAAGGGGTTTGAGCTTGTTCAGGATTTTTGCTTTTGATATTGGAGCGGATTGCTACAATTATTGTTAGCGAAGCAAGAATAAATCCAGCCAGAGAAATTGATGCACCTATAATATTACCTATGATTGATACATTAACCTCCTTTTTATTATGTACAAATTCGAAAAAAGAAAATCTTGAATTTAAAATCCATAAAACGCAGATTATTGCTGCATCTATTATAGATGCATAATTAAGATAATTATCTACCGATTGTTTTATTTTATCTGAAATTAGTGCCATTCAGTTCCCTTGTCATTTTCTCAAACATATCTTCTGAAACTAATGTACGATATTTAGGTTTTCGCTGTACCTTAATTTCACTATTTACTTTTTCTATTAAAAGATCAAAATTTTCTAACAAATTATTTTGTTCTTCGTCTTCTGCCCTCATTGAAAGTTTATTAAAAAGATATTTACCCTTTTGATGCTTAATAAAATAATTTATTAAATTAAAAACAGAACTTTCAATTTGCGGGGTCTCTGTTCTTTGTTTATAATCAAATTTTAAAATAATCGTAGCATAATCACTATTAAAATTATCTAATGAGGTATCTAGCGCTTGCCATATTTTCTCATCCATTTTTTTAATTTTTGACACATTATCTTTATGAACCTTAACTATAAATTCAGAGAAACGGTTAATCCTTTTTTTTAGTTTTTGTAAATCATCTTTTACTATAGGTTTAAAGCCTACATTTTCTAAAATATTTTTAGAAACTCCAATTCGTTGAATATAGTTCACTAAATCAGTAATTTTTGAACCGTAATGGTTATATTCAATACCTAATATTATTTTATCCCTTCTATAATCTATTATGAAATGGGTTGTTTCTACAAGCCCTTCTTCTTCTTTAGCATCGATACCTTTTGTTTCATCGGTATTAGTATTCATTAATTCGGGAAGTAAATCTTTTCTTACACAACGCATTTTAGCTTTTAAAAATTTATTTTCATTTTGTATTCCTTGTATAAAAACAAATTTATCACCAAATCGTTGATAACGAATTTTTGCTCTTGTTTTTCCTAAAACAGTAATTGTATTGAAAAGATCTTGAAAGGTATATTTATCTATAAATCGAAAATCCAGTTGATAATAGTTAATTACTCTTTTAACTTTAACAATTTTGTTTTGTGCCATATATTAATTTTTGATTATTCCTTAGGATGTTGCTAGCGCAACTATAATACATCTATTTGTATCATATCTCCTCTTTATAAAAATAACCAAAACCCCACAAACTTCCTTACGGTTTCCCCTAAAGGCTAAAAAAAATCGACAAAATACTTTATAAGGCATTAATTATCAATACCTAAAAAATTTACCCGTATATAAACAAATCATTAGTTATTTTTAAATTTTAGGATTCATTTTTATAAAATCCTCAAGGTTTTAAAAGAATATTTTAAAGAACTGGATTATTCCTTTTTATAGGATATATTTTTGCCCAACGTTTTTTCAATAGTCAATTATTCCATCGTTGTGGTTTTCTTTTAGATATTCATTGAGCAATTTATTGTAACACTCCTTTTCGGACTGAATGATACAACCCATCCCAATAGTTTTAATTTTATATTTTTCTTTAAGTGTCTTTGCTAATTCAATATCGTAGCCTATCCCAAACTGAAAATAAACGAGTTTTCCGTTTTTTAAGTCAGTTGAAAATCGTTTTTCCATTTCTGCACAAGTTTCTATTTCAGAGTATTCATAATATATTTTTTTAAGCTGTACAGTCTTATAAACTCTGGGAAATATATACAAGTTCAATACTAAACTTATTCCAAATGCTCCAATCATAATTTTGGTTACTAAGCTTCGCCAAGTCTTATTGAAAAAATATAATGCAGCACATAAAACTCCTATTCCGAAGAATCTTTTAGCATATTTTAATTCAATGGAATCAAAACTTGTTTCAGTCAATTCATTATTGTGGTTGTAAATAGTTAATACAAATGCTGTAGTAGCTAAAATTAGAAGTATGTATTTTGTCCTACTGTTCAATTGGTATTTATTTATATAAGGTTAGTTGCATTGTTTAAGCTCCTGATTTAGCTGATAAAAACCAAACCTATCAGACGGAAGACCTGTAGAAAATCAAATAGGATTTTTAGGGTTAGTGAGAATAGGTGATTGGTTATAGATATTTTTGTGCTCCGATTTTTATTTTTTCTATATGGGTTATTATTTCAGTTATTTCGTATCCTTTATCTACATAAATTAAATCACATTTATTCTTTTCACAAAGTTGTTTTTTTCTTTTATCCCTCTCTATAGTTTTTTCAAATGCTTCTTGTCCTCCAAAAAATTCAATAGGCTCGTAGTGTTGTGCTCCCTGATATTCAATTCCGATGTTTAATTTAGGGAAATAAATATCTAGATGTTGGCGACCAAGCCACTTTGGCGATGCGTGATGAATAACTTCATCTTTTTTAAAATATTCTGATATTTTATAAAATAGTTCCGTTTCGCTTATCCAACCTTCTCCAACTTTTGGCATTCCGAGAGTCTCTCGATACAAATCTTCCGACTGTTTTAGGATTAGTCTACATTGGTTTAATATAGCTTTTTCAACCACGTGAGGTAACGAGTTTTCATACCCTGATTCTGCTTGGAAGTCATCAATTGCCTTATAGTGTTCATATTCAGCTTTCGAAAGGAAATAATCTTCATAGTAAGAAGATTTGTATTCTTGAATGGTTTTGATTTCAAATTTTTTCAGAATGCCAAAGAGAGTTTTTTCCTTTTCAATTTTAATTGGTATTTCTGTTGTAATTGGTTTACCATTCTGAACAAATAAGTCAAAAAATTTGGTTTCTTTTTCAAGTTTATATCTTTCAAGCTGTATGTCTACAAAAGGTTTTATTTCATTTATGTTTTTTTGCCCAAATTCGGTTAGATGACTGTAACCGCCAAGTTTTATAACAAGTTCTCCATTTAAAAGTTCTCTATTTAGTTTATTCTCATATTCAATAATTTTTTGAACGTTGATGTATTCTTTTTGTGAAATTAATTCCCAAGCTTTCTCAAAATTCTTCGAACTCTCTAATTTCTCTACAATTAGGCATTCTCCATATATTTTTGTTTTAGGATAATATTTTGAAAGCTTTTTTAATTGGTTTTGTAATTGATTAAAATCCGAATTAGGATTTTCTAACAAGTCATACAATAGAATAAAAGAATAATTGTCGTTGCCTTTTAAGTCTATATACCTACCATCAAGAAAAAAACTTTTATAAATGTGGTAAAATGCTAATTGCTCAGAATTTGCTTCTGTAATTTCTCTGAAGGAATAAATGTGTCTATGTCTCCAATGTGGGATAAGCTTATCATAATTGGAATATCCTATTTCACTTTTTGGAACTATTTTTCTTCTAGTTTTGCTATCATTCCAAAACTTGATTTTTCCCTTTACCGTCAGATTTGTTAGGTCAATTTCTTTTTCTATTCTTTTTGGTAAAAACAAATCACCGCCTACAAACTCTAAGAAACCTAAATTTTTAATTTTTGTATCTCTCAAACTCAATTTACCTCCAACTTTTTTTAACGAACCCAAATTTTCAATATTCGAATATCTTAAAATTAAATCTCCTCCTACATATTCCAAATTGTCTAAAGATTTGATTTTTGAGTATACAGAATTTGTACTTATAAATAGATTTCCCTTGACTTCTTTTAATGTTCCAAAACTCTCAAGGGTTGAATCGCTAACTCCTAGAAATCCATTTACTTTTTCGACTTTTTCTAATTTTTTGATACTTCCTCCTCTGATTATTATATCAGAATGAATTTCATTTTGATTAATAATTTTCTTTAAATCTGAAGTTGTAAATATGTCAGTTGGATTATAGTTCAATGATGTCAGTCAAATGATTTAAGACAATAACTATAAAAATAGTGTTTCTTTTCAGAAATCATTATTTGGAGACATTATTTTATAGCCTGTTGGTATTCATTTTTATAAAACCCTCAAGGTTTATGGGTTTTCCGTTTTTGAATTCGGCTTTTTGTAGGGTGCGTTCTTTTTTAAAATCGAGCTTGGCCATTGCCTTTTTGCAATTGGTGTTTTCGGTTTCTACAAAGCCTTCCATTTGGTGAAGGTAAAGTTGTTTAAATGTGTAATGGGTGATTAAAGGAAGTGCTTCGGTCATTATTCCCTGTCCCCAAAATTCGGGAAGCAGCCAAAGTCCGATTTCGGTTTTAGTAGGCGTTGAGTTCTTTGAGGATTTGTTGGGTGACTTGCTTTCTTCCACTAAAGAAATTCGGATTTTCTTCATTTATAGCTTTGGTCAGTCGGGTCGCAAAAAAGTACACATTATCCTTGGTGGTGAGATAACCTACCCACCAGCCGATGTCTTTTCCGTTAGTTCTTGTCCATCCCGTTTTATCGCGAAAGGTGTAGTTTTCCTTGTGTTCTGAAATCATTAGTTCTTTTACCTTTTCCATATTTTCTTGAGAAAAAGGCAGCTTGTTTTCATAAAGATCGATTAAAAATTCGACCTGATTTTTAGGGGATATGGCAAAATTTCCATAATTCCAGAAATCATCTCCTGCTTCACTTAGCTCGTTATTTCCGTAGTTGATGTTGTTCAGCAGGTTTTTATAGGTGCTTCTTTTAATTTTTTGGGAAGCTTTTACATAAAACCAGATGGTGGAGTACTTGTAGGCGGTTTTTAAATCGGTGTCTTGCTCCCAAACTTTAAACGGAAATCCAAAATGTGATTTTGGTTCTCCATCCCATTGATAGATTTCATTTTCGTCCTTTACCGCTTTTTGCTCGAGCAGCATAAGGGAATTGGGGATTTTAAAGGTGGACGCAGGCAGCGTGGGAATTTCGGCATCCTCTGCATCGGTAAGTATCCATTGTTTGTTTTTATAGTCGTAAAGGGTCGTGCTGCCCTCGAGTTCTAAACTGTCGTAACTATTTTGAAATCTGTTTTGCCCAAAGAGCGTAGAGGTGCAAAGGATTAATAGTATAGGTATGTATTTCATTTTTGTTGTTTTGCTTTGCTGAATTGGATTGAAGTATATTTTGGTGTCGGTGTCAAATTTCTGTAAAAAATGTGGTTTTGAGGTTTTCATTTTAGGGCATTTCGATACAAATTTTCTGCAAAAATTTACTCAATGACCTAAAATGCTTGCTATCAACCTCAACCTTGTTTTTTATTATTGCTATGAATCTATCGTACATTACGATATCAATTATTGACTTTAAGACTTATTCTCGATACAAAAATCGTCACCGATTTCCACTCGAATTGACAGCCTTGAAGTTGGTTTTCTATTTTCTCTTTTATGATGAACGTCTGTAATAATTATAATGAGGCGTCGTCAACCTGAACCTGCCTGCCGGCGAGGCGGGCCTGATTCAGGGTCTCATCTTCAAACTCTATTTTTAAAATTCAGTATGAGATTCCGGGTCGAGCCCGCCTGCCGGACGGGCAGGCCCGGAATGACGCAAATAAGCCTTATTGAAAATTACCGATAAGCAATAAATTATATTATTGCCATAGTCTATTATATGATACGGTTTACATTTTAGTGACATTTCGATACAAATTTTCTGTGAAAATTCACTCAATGCCCCAAAATTATAAAAACTACACCAACTCCTTATTCTGCAGATGGCAATACACTGGATAAGCCATCCTCCACATCCAGCGCTGCGGAATTGATTTGTTTTACTACGGATATAAAAAATATGCCGAAATGGATCATCACAAGGCGTCGTCACCCTGAACCTGCCGGCGAGGCGGGCCTGACTCAGGGTCTCATCTTCAAAGTCTATTTTTAAAATTCGCTTAATGACCTAAAATGCTTTATGCTCCAGTATATTTCAATACAAAATCTGCTCGGGTTTTTGCGTCGGTTTTGGGGACTTCGATAGTTTGATAGCCATAGTGATTATAAGTTTCTTTCATTTTGGTATGCGTCAAGAGTACCTCATCCCAATCTTGTTTGCGTTGCTGATCGGTTTGGTAGATTTCCTGCCAGGGAGGAAGTATAAAAACCTTCGTATGGTACCTCCAATGTTCCGCATACGATTGCATTTCTTCGCTGATTGCGGAACCGATAAGTTGGGCATAACAGAGCGTATCTAAAAATGAGCGGTCAAAAAATACGGGCTTCCGGTTGTTTCCATTTTTTTCGGTTTGCACGTAATTTTTCACGGAACGCTCAAACATTCGTTGCTTGTACAATTCCTTATCTTTCCACGGTAAGGCTTCTCCGTTGGTTTGTTGCTGTTCAGTAATCAGTTGCCGCGCCACTTCCGGAACTACGGGACATCCTCTGTTTTGGAGTTCCGTTAACAGGGTGGTTTTTCCTACGCCGGGACCGCCGGTGATGATGTAAAAATTGGGGTGTTGTTTGAATGGAATCATCCTTTTTGCTTGTTTTTTGGCTTAATCATCGCTTTTTAACTTGCTGTAAATTTGCAGATCGGTAAATACATTTCCGGTTAAGCGCTCTCCTTCTCTTTGTATTCCTTCGAGCGTAAAGCCTAATCTTTGCGGAATTTTACTGCTGGAGTGATTTCCTACCGCGCACTTGATTTGGATGCGGTTAAGCTGGAGTTCCTGAAAAGCAAACTCACAGATTTTGGCTACCGATTTTGTCATAATGCCTTGCTTTTGATATGCTTCGGAAAGCCAATAGCCTATTTCTGTTTTTTGATTGCTTTTGTCTGTACCATTAAAGCCAATAAGTCCGACGAATTCGCTATTCTTCAGAATGGTGAATACGTATTCAGATTTTTCTTCGGATGCTTTCACCACGGTATCGACAAAGGCTTGGGTATCGGCTAGCTTTTTTGTCAATGCAACAAACGGAAGCCATTTCCCCAAGTATTCTCGCTGATTATCGATGGTTCTAAAAATCACTTCGGCATCGGTTTTTTCTAACTTTTTCAGTTGTAGTTGGTCATCAATTTCCAGTATCATTAGGCTTCTATTTTATGCTTTTTCTTTGTTCACTTCTTCTTTAAAGAACTCGTTAAGATGATGTGTGCCATAAGTTTGGGCAACATTATCCTTGGCCATCGCGGTTAAAAAGAATTCAATGGGTCCGTAGGTTTTAGAAGAGGTAAAGGTTCTTAACGACCAGATAATGCCTTTTCTTACCCAATCGGGCAAGTGATAAATCTTAATGGGTTTGCTCCAGGCTTGCAAGGCGATGCTGGCAAGTTGATTTTGACTTAAAATATCGGGACCGCCCACGCTTTCTTCTGGGCTGCCGGCGATCATTTTATCGACACAAAACTCGGCGAGATCTGCGCCGTGAATGGGATTTAGCTGTTGCTTTCCGTCTCCAAAAAGGTAAACCCTGCCGCCTTTTGCCATTGTTAAAAAGTCTTTCATATCAGAGAAATAACCATTAGGCCGAATAATGCTTTGCTGAATGGCAGCATTGGTTAATTCATCGACAAATCTTTCTTTGGCTTCAAAGATTTTTAACTGCCTTAGCTGATCTCCGTTGATGGCTGAAATGTATTGAAATGCTTCGACCTGATCTTTCAAGGCTTCGTTTAGCAAATTTGCATTGCCCTGATAATCGACATCCATATAGGTTAACCCATCTTTTTGCCGGGTAATCCCCACGGAAGAAATGACCCAATCGATGTTTTGCGTGATTCCGTTTAGGGTTTTGGGACGGGTGATTTCACCTACAAAAATATCGTCAACCTTGGTAAATAGTTGTTTTTGTGCTTCTCTACGGATCAATATTCTTACCCAAAAGCCTCGTTTTTTCAATTCTTTGACCAAATACTGACCTAAATATCCGGTGGCGCCAGCAACCAATACTTTTTTTGCGTTCATTTTTTAAGACAAAGCTAGGGATTTGCTCACCGAATTTTCTTGACGATGGTCAAGAAGTTTGGTTTTGTGGTAACCACATTCCTTTCTTTTTTTCGTCCTTGAAAACAATGCTATTGATATCCCGTAAAAAATTTCAGGTTTAAAGCGTTTCATTTTGGGGCATTTCGATACAAATTTTCTGCGAAAATTTACTCAATGACCTAAAATGCTTACTAACAACCTTGCAATCAACCTCAACTTTGTTCTTTATTATTGCTATGAATCTATCGTACATTCCGATATCAATTATTGACTTCAAGACTTATTCTCGATAAAAAAATCGTCACCGATTTCCACTCGAATTGACAGCCTTGAAGTTGGTATTCTATTTTCTCTTTTAGAATGAACGTCTCTAATAATTATAATGAGGCGTCGTCACCCTGAACCTACCTGCCGGCGAGGCGGGCCTGATTCAGGGTCTCATCTTCTAGATTATGTTTTTCAATACATTATAAGATTAAAGATTCTATTCATAATCCCTTTCTTTTTTTCATCGCCAACCCTTCGACAAAAGCTCAGGACAAGCAAAAGAAACAAACCCGCCTGCCGGCGGGCAGGAAGGTCTAGGCTTATTTTTACATCCTTGAAAACTACACCAAATTCCTTATCCTGCGGATGGCAACCGCTGCGCTAGGCCATCCTCCTCTCCCACCGCTGCGGAATTGATTTGTTTTGCTACGGATATAAAAAGTATGCCGGAATGGAGCATCACAATATGTCGTCAATCTGAGCCTGATTCAGGGTCTCATCTTCAAAGTCTATTTTTAAAATTCGGTATGAGATTCCCGGTCAAGCCCGCCTGCCGGACGGGCAGGCCCGGAATGACGCAAATAAGCCTTATTGTAAAAATTCGCTTAATGACCTAAAATGATGAAAATATCAATTATTATTAATCCCTTTCTTTTAGCTCACTGTCGCTTATTGATTTGAGTGTTTAGCATTATTTAAATTTGATAGAAATGTCTAAATGTCCACCTAATCCTTCGTTGATAATTCTCTGTAATGTGGAAAATCGAATGTCTTTTAAATTTCTTTCTAATTTTGAAATATAGGATTTGTTTGTTCCTGCTAATTCTGCCAATTGCTCTTGAGTAAGACCTTTATCCTCTCTGGCTTGCTGAATCAATACACCAAGTTTGAAAGCGTCATATTCTGTTTCAAATGCCTCTCGTTTTTCAGTTCCTCTTTCTCCCACCTTTTCATCGACAAACTGGTCAAGACTCTTCAGGTTTTTATTTTTTGCTTTCATAGTATTCTCTTTTTATTTGTTCTGCTCTTTCAATTTGTTGTTTTGGTGTTTTTTGCGTTTTCTTTTGAAATCCGTTACCAACAACCACAATATTATCCAAGTCGAAAAAGCAGAAAATTCTGAAAATGTTATTTCCAACCTGGACTCTTATTTCGTAGAGACCAGTCGTGTTTTTCAAATGTTTTAAATAAATATCGGGAATTCGATCAATTTCTTCAATTACCTTTAAAGTCCAAATAATTTTCTTCTTTACTTTATCAGCTTGGGCTTCGTAAAATTCCTCAAAGTAATTTTTGAAAAAATAAAGTTCCCGTTTTTTATTCATAGTACAAATGTAAAAAAAGTAGTCCAATAAGACAACTTTTCCTTTTTCAGCAACACGTACACGGATACTTATAACACCACAAGTTGTATTTTATTTAGTATAAATCTAACCTGAAACGCTAAATTTCAATTACTGTTTCCCTTAAAAATGCATCCAAAACCAGGTTTTACAGAACACTAAAAATGAAGTTCTCTTGAAAAGCTTCTGTAAAAAAGTATTCTTGTGAATTCTTAAAGTTGAGGGTTTTAGGTTATTATTTCCTGCAGACTAAGGGATGTATAGAGCTTTATGGTTTCTAGTAATCGATCTATTTTGAAGGAATTGTGTTATCTCTCGGACTTGTATAACTATCAATTAGAAATTAAAGATACTATTTTTCAGATTAGCTGAGGAATTAGGCTAATAATTAAAGAAGATCAAAAAAAGGTTTGGCGAACGCTTGCCCAGTAATGCTTTATGGTTTAGTATACAATTGATTCACCTTTTGCAAATTGGTTAGACTGCTTATTTCATAAAAATAATTCAGTTGCCATTTTTGCGTCTTTTCAGCTTGTTTGCTTTTCACCATACCCCAATGTGGATAAACTCTAAAGGCGCGTTTTCCTTCTTTATTTTCAGTAGCGAGAATCCCTTTTTTTATCAGTACCGATTTGGGGAATACAAACTGCCCAAATTTGTTTTCTGTCCGTACGTTGACCACATAAAAATCAATGGCATCATTCCCGCTAAAAGGTTCAATGGGACCATTCTTTTGTCGTTTCCAAAAGGTCACAAATTGCCCGGCTTTCTTGGGTGTAATTTTAGCATTTCGGCTCAAAACATGCATTCCGTTGAGTTGAAATCGACAGGCATTGTATGCTTTGCTTTCAGTTTCGGTTTTAAAGTGTGAAAGCTCAAGTGCGCATTTATCGTAAATTTCAGTTTTAATCTAACTTAGATTTTTGTCCATTTGTGCTACTTGATTTTTTTGATTTGAATTACCGGAATTAATTAAAAGGATTTTAGAAAGCAATTCTACCTAGAGATTGCGGCGCAAAAATAGGGAATTCTAACTTGTTTTTCTTTCCCATGTAAATTCTTAAATTTGAGGGTTTAGTGATGTTTTTTTATAGGTATGGTTTTAAACAGTTAAATTTGTACATTAGTTTAAACAAGTGGAAGAGCAAGGTTACATAGAATTAAGAGTGACAAATAGAGATAATTCTCTATCTCCTAAAGATATCGATATAAATGAAATTAAAGATTTTATATCTGATATTGAAACTTTCTTATACCCCAACCGAAAGGAAAAACGTAATCGTCCTCATATTTCGTATGATATAGAAAAGGGTTCTGCAAAACATAAATTTTTCTTGCCCATAACCGCAGTTATCCTATTCAATGGGCTTACTAGTGAAATAAAAAATAGAAGAAATTTAGATTTTTTAGATTACAAGAGGCAATCGATTATTGATAAATTTCAAAAAAAGGCATTAAAAGAAGGATATAAAATTGAGTTTAACAATTCAATGCAAAACCATCCAACTTTAGTCATTGATGAAACCACAGATTACGAAATGATTGCCCCTACCTTTTTCGAGAGCGAATTTTACTTGTATGGGGAGATTTATCAAGAAGGTGGGAAAAATCCAAACCTGCACATTAGCACGAGTAAGTATGGTAATATTACCGTTTCAGCCACTAAGGAACAAATTATGAATGGCGAAAAAAAAACTTACAAACCTTATGGTGTTAAAGTGCGAGGCAAAAAAAACCTGGAAGATGATAGTTTATCTGATTTGGTCCTTCTAGAGTTTATACAATATAAACCTCTTTTTAACCAATCACTTTTAGATAAAGTGATTGATAAAGCTTCTGAAAATTTAAATAAGATAACTGATGTCGATACGTGGTTAGATGATATAAAAGCTGAGGGAGTATGAATGGAATAACCAGTATACTACTAGATTGTTCCTTTTGTATTCGTTTACTAAAAAGAGATGATGAATTTCATCAAAATTGTGTCGATTATTTCAAACATTTTATTGAGAATAATATAGAAATGTATTTATCTACAATTGTAGTAAGTGAATACGCAGTTGGGGATAATCCTGAAAACTTACTTTCTTTAAATTCCTTTAGATTATTAGAATTTGATTTTAAAGATGCTAAATTTTCTGGTAAATTTTTATCTTATCTTAAAGCATTAGGAAAATTTGGTGATTTTGGCGAAAGAAAAGTAGTAATCAACGATATCAAGCTATTTGCTCAAATTCATAATCGAAAAATTGATGCCTACATTACAAAAGATCGAAAGTCTTTTAAAAAGATGATTGCCCCTTTAAAAGAGGAATTCAATTTAAAGTTAGAAGTTATCGATCTAACAACTCCATTAAACTCGAAATTAGGACGGCTATTTTAATTTCACTAATGAGTCTGCATACTCTTAAATTACTCCATTTAAGATCTTATTTTTCTGCTCAACTTCAGTAATTTGCAATTCAGAATTACCGATAGGAAAGCCCAATTTAAATGTAGTTGTTTTACGCTAATTCTAATTGCTATCGGTCATTTTTTGCCTCCCTAATTTCGTCCTTTATTCGTTCATTCACATCTACTTGAGCCCCGGTAAACGCAAATATTAAAGTTCTAAATTCTCGGGCATAAGGGTTGGTAATTGAATCTGCCACAACGGCTTTATCAAAATACGGACTGGTTTCTATAAGTTCATCATCTTTTTCTTTATAGTTTTTAATCCGGATCAGGTTAACGTATTGGGGTTCTAAATCAAACCAGTTGACATAGTCGGCATTAAAAGAAACGGCTTTAATATGCTTACGGGTGTAATAATTTATGGCTCCCGCTTGACCGTAATTATCGCAGAGCACCAGGGTTTGGCTGGGATTGGGTAGGGAGATATAGATAGCATCTACTTTTCGTGCCAACTCCTTCCATCCCAGCATATCGGCATAATCCTGCGGTATCGAATGATCTGTTCCATCTTCCCAGCGTAACAGTCCGTATTCTTTATAAGTATCTGAATGGTTTACGATCCATTCAGGACTTTTATTAGGAAAAGCAATTTGATACATCGGTATAAAAAGCACTATTGGAATGGCAATAACAACGGGGTTTAAATACTGTTTCCAACCGGCTTTTAAAAAATCAGCCAGAAATACCGCACCAAAGGCAATATAAATAGGATAAAGCCCTATTGCATAATAATCTTTTGCCCTGAAGTACATAAATACCAGAAGCGTAAAAAAGAACGCCCAGAAAAAGGATTGATATTTCTGAAAAGGCCTATAAAACAACAGCGCCCATAGCCCCGAAATAATCACCGGTAAAGCACCGATAAAAAATAAGATTTGTGATTGCAGAAACTCCATTCGATCTACATTAACTAATTGCGTTTCTGATAGTTCTTCCATGTGATGAATCACCGGAAAATTATTCGTGTATTGCCACACCAGATTGGGCAAAATGATCCCCAAGGCCAGTAGCATTGCCAGGTATACTTCTTTTTTTAAAAGTAGTTTACGCTGGTTCGTCATTAGGATGGCGGGAATAAGACCGATAAGAAGAAAAACGATATTGTATTTATTGAGAAAGCCAATAGCGAAAACCATTGCCAGGGTATAAAGCCATTTAGACCTTTGTGTATTTAAGTATTTAATAAGAAAGAAATACACCGCTGCCCAGCATAGTACATCTAAGGAATTGGGCTGATATAGTGTGTTTAATCTTAAAAGTGCCGAAAATAAAACACCGGTCGCACCCAGTGTCAAGGCAAAAAGATTTCCTTTTAACTCTTCAATTGTTTTCCAAACCACAACTATAGTCAAACTACCGAAAAGGGCGGGAAAAAACTTGACCCAAAACACAGAATTCCCCAGAAAATAAATGATACTCGAAATCCAGGAAGAAACGGGCGGAACCGATAAGTAGCCCCAAGCTAAATAATGAGCCTGATCCAGGTAAAGATATTCGTCCCGTTGCAATTCATATTCGGGACTTATCAGTATATATTGAAGTATAAACTTTAAAAGTATAAATCCGATTAAAATCCATAACTTATTTTTCATGGATGATGAAGCGATTGTTTTGATTGAAGGAGAACACACCTATAGAAACATTCCGTTTATTTCCCTATAAAACTAACCAAAAATCCTTAATTTCTATTAAGGGTTCTTTTAAAATTACTTATAAAAGTCCTATGATCAAGCGCCCAAAATCCAGTTTAAGAGAAAAATCGCTTTAAGCGATTGATTGGGATGAGGATTTATTGTAATTATTAGTTTGTGTAACGGTTTTCATTGTTAGGCAACGTTTTTTATTTATAATATTCTATTTTCCGTTTTACAATTCTCAAAGGTTTATTATTTTTAAATTCAATTTTTTCTATCCAATTATTTTCTGAATCATATTTAAAATCATAACTCCAAACATCATTAGTTTTTCCGTCATTGGTCTTAACCGCTTTTTTAGTTAAATCCCCATTTTCATTGTTTCTTTCAATAATGACGAATTCATTTTCTCCCATTACTGTAATTGATTCCTTTAGTTCTCCGTTTTTGTGATATTTGTTTTTTATTTCAAAACTAGAGTCATTTTCTATATTGAATTTCTCAATAACTAATTGATTTTTATTATTATAAAGATATTCTTTTTCTACTCTGATTGTATCCCAGGTTCTATATTCGATTATCTTTTCCTTTTCTTTCAAGTTTTGACTATTAAAACTTCTTTCAATTAATTTTACTGGTGCGCTTTTGTGCCTAAATTGACTTTCAGAAATCAAATTGTCGTTTTTGTCATATTTTACAATGTAAGTCAATTGGACTGTGTCATTTTGAATAGTTTTTCTTTCTATTGGTCGATTATTACTATCTCGCTCAATTTTTAGAGTTCTTTTAAATCCATCACTAGATATTAAAACGCTAGTCAAGCTGTCTCTAGAATCATATTTAAATTCGAAGTATAAAAACGAACCTTTACCGTAATTGTCAATTTCCTTTCTTTTAATTAATAGGTCATTTTTATCGTAAGTATAGATGTCTTCTTTAATTACTTTGCCGTTGTAAAGAAACTCTTTTACTGAAGTCAGGTTTCCGAGTTCATTAAATTCAAGCAGAGAATTTCGGTCAAATGCAAGTGAATTTATTTTTTCTCCAATTTTAAAAGTGTCTTTCTCAATAATTAGATTAAAAAGTTCCGATTTTACAGATTTTATTTTCCCATTAAAGTGGTAATTCGATAGGTCGCTTTTATGGTCTGTATCGTCTGCTTTTTTAGAACAACTAAACAACCAAAGGCAAATTGTAAATAATATTCCGAATACTTTTTTCATATACTTTCTAGCGGTCTCGTCTATATCAAGTTTCAGGAGTTGGAACGCGGAGTTGTAGGTTTAATTGTTTGCTTTCCTGGTTTCTACAATTACTCTTTTTAAATATAACCGCTATTTGCGATAATTGTTATTAGCATTAGTACTTAGTCCAGCAATGTTTCTTTAAGCACTTTTTTGCATTTTTTAATATCGGAATTTGACAATGATTCAAAGACTTTTACAATTCTTTGTTTATCAATTGTTCTAACTTGATCTATCGCAATCATTCCATTTTTCCCATTGGATTTTACCAGAATTCTTGTCGGATATTTTTTTGTATTTGTTGTCATTGGAGCCACTATAATCGTCCTTAAGTATTTATTCATTTCATTCGGAGAAATGATTACGCAAGGTCTTGTTTTCTTGATTTCGCTTCCAACGGTTGGATCTAGATTAACTAGAACTATATCATATTGATTTAAATCCATTCCTCAAAATTTTCATCATCAAACACATCATTCATTAAAAGTTGATCATCTTCGTTTTCGGCCATTTTTTTAAATTTTTCTTCCCAGTTTTTTCTTGGAGAATCAATTGGTCGGAGTATAATTTGACCTTTTTCTAAAATGAGTTCTACCTTATCTTTTATATGGTATTTTTCAAGAATGGTCTTACTTAAGCGTAATCCTTTAGAATTACCGATTTTAATAATTGAAGCTTCCATAATTTTGATTTTTTTGTAAATATAAAGTTATTACTTTTTGTAGAATTTCAAAATTAAACTTTCTCTGTAGAAGTACTACTGCAAACCTAGCTATACCCCAACAAGCCTTGTACGATATCCATTTTAGTTTAATGATAAATCTACCAAAAAAATCCCCAATATCCATTACGGTTTTCTTTAAAAGAGAAAAATACCCATCAAAAAAACCTTTCCTAAAAAAATAGCCGGTTCACATAATCAAATACCTTTGTCCGCGTTAAACTAATGCTATGTTGAAGAAATAAAAGAATGAAAACAAGACCAAGCCTCGGGATCCTTGTCGCCCTCCTTTTTAGTTTACCCGGTATCGCGCAGCAAACGTACCAACCCATGAGTGCGCTTAATGTGGAAATTGACACGATACCCGTGAGTTTCCCCGAGCAGGAACAGTTTAAAAACGAGGTGACCGGCAATACCGTCAAGGTATTGCATGCCGTAGAAAATACCGGATTTCAGTTTTACAACAGCGTTAGTTTTCGCAACGATAAAGAAGGCATTATCGCCGGCGGCACCCGGTTACGCCTGCGCTCCACCCAAGACGGCGGAAAACATTGGAAAGGCTTTTCCTTTTCGGGTTTTGCCAATGCCTTTTACAGCACCGCCATTTACGAAAATCAGTTTTATGTGGTTGGCGCTTCCCGCTATATTTTTAGAAATGACGATTTAAATACCGAATGGGAAGCTTTTGATGTCAATACGCTGGGCGAAAGCAAATACGCCTTACGCCATCCTAAATTTTATAAAATAAAGTTTTCTCTCAGCGGTTTTGGGATTATCGTTGGTGATAACAACGGAAAGCCACTCGTCCTGAAAACCACAGATAAAGGCGTGCACTGGAAAAAAGTCAAGCTTAATGGGTTACAAACTGATGAAGTCTCGCTAAGCGATGTGTTTATTTTTCCCGATGATACCATTAGGCTTCTCTCTTTTACAGGAAATGTTTATGAAAGCAGTAATGAAGGCAAGGACTGGAGCCTGCTCCGCCGCGGAAAAGAAGGAGAATCCTTGAATTCTATCGCTTTTGCAACTAAAAAAGAAGGCTACATTTCTGGCTTGCAAGGCTTGCTTTTAAAAACCACCGACGGAGGTAAAACCTGGGAACAAATCGATACCACCGTTTTAGGAAGCGGCGCCAATATTTCGAACTTGGAATATACCAAAGATCACCGATTGCTATTAACGACTGCTGAAAGTTTTCAGGATGAAAAAAATAATGCGCCTATTTTTTCTATCGATAAAGAAGGAAAAATCTCACCTTTTCTTTCGGCCAAAGGGCAAACCTTTGTCTTTGATACATACGGGCTTTTCTTGCTCAACGACAATGTGTTTCTATTAGACCGGGATAAATTGTATAAGATTAAGGTTTAATGGAAGTTGTAAAGAGTTTTTGGTTTTTAAATCATTATGATCAGCCAATTGTATAGTAAAAAATTCTTCCAAAAAACCATTCAATTTGATTGAAAAAAAAAGGGAATGATGCTTATATAATGCATCATTCCCTAAATTTAAGCTAGTCAATAGGTACTTTTAATAGCTATCTCCCTGAAAAAATGTAATAGATCTAAATCTTCACTGGGCTCTCTTCCATTAAACCATTAATTTCATAGCTTGATCCGTCTTATCTCTCTTTCAGTCTTCGATTTTGCACCTATTATTTGTTTCTCGTCTTTATCTGAAATCATTTTGTTAGTGTTTTCTCCTTTGCGTTTATTGCAAATGCAAAAGTAAACCTCTAAACCTAATATTTTTCATCTTTTCAAGTTATTCCCAACCGGGGTTTTGCTCCAGGTTTGGATTTAACTGCAACTCGATTCGTGGAATTGGATACAAATAATCCTTATTTTCATTAAAACTTCTGTTATTAAAATTAGGTTGTGGATCAATAAGATTATTTTCACTTAAAAAAACATCAGAGTCTAATTTTAAGTATTGAATCCCCTCTATCTGATTGCCTGGAGCGTCATCCTTATAAAACACTACATCTGTATCACCATCCCCATCAAAATCGTATTCTCCGGGACCGGGAACATATAATCCACGTAAAGGTCTTGTTATAAACTGTCCCGCTTTCCAGCGAACCATGTCATCCCAGAAGAAGTTTTCCATATATAACTCTATTCTCCGCTCTCTTCTAATTTCAAGCAATAAACCTGCATTATTTCCCTTTACCTGCGGATATTGATTTTGCATATACGGATCTGGATCATTGTTCGCTGCGTTAATAGTTATATGTGGCATAGCAACACGATTTCTTAGTACATTTATGGAATTATCTATATCTGTTTGCGACACTGTACCCAATTCAGCTTTAGCTTCAGCAAAATTCAATATAATTTCTCCAAATCTAAAAATTGGCAAATCTGTAATGGACTGATCATTGGTATCGTACTGGGGCTCTGTAACGTATTTAATAATTTGATATCCTGTAACTGTGGCGCCTAAATTAGGTGGTAACTCCTGTGTTTGTCCCTTACGTGTATAACCGGGAGTTCGAATAGTTTGCGATAATCTTGGATCGCGATTAGCCACCTCTTCAGTAAAAAAAACCTGATTATAATCTGGCCGATCCGTGAACCTACTTCCATCGGCATTTAGATACGTATTTACCAAATCTTTAGGCATCCCCGGTCTTCCGTAAGATGAGGTTGTCGTATAATAATTCACATTATGATCTACATCAAGCGCAGTGTTAAATTCTCGAGCAAAAATAACTTCAGTACCAACCGCGTCATGCGAATTAAAAAGATTTAGATAATCTGAGCTTGGATTTCCGGAACTAAATACTTTATAAGGTGAATTATTCATCAGCTCTTCCGAAGCTTCTATTGATGCTTCTAAATAAGTTTCGTAACCACTAATGTTCCTGTATTTTTCGTAAGTACCTTCATAAAGTCCTACTCTTGATTTTAAGGCCAGAGCGGTATATTTAGTTACCGTATACAATTGCTGATCTTGATTTAAATTTTCTATAGCGACATCAAGATCTTCCAGAATTTTTTCTACAATAAACTGGCGACTATCTCTTGGTTTCTGCAAACTTTCTTCGTCGTCCGGATCTATCGTGTAATCGTAATATGGTACTTCGCCAAATCGCTTTAACTTATCAAAGTAAAAATAGGCTCTAAAAAAACGAGCTACTCCACCATAATGCGCAATTGCCGATGCATTATCACCACGTTGATAATTTTCAAGAAAGTAGTTGATATCCCTAAGATATCCCCAATCCCAGCCACCGCCAGTAGTTGGAATGGTTCTGGCACTACGCATTTCCTCACTTAAAGTGGTCTCCAAAATATTACCTGCTCTGGTATCTCCGTTATAGATAGATGTACTGGGCAACAATCTGTAAAAGCCATTAGTGTATAATTGTAAATCACTTGCTTTAGTAAAAAAGTTATCTTCAGTGACATCGGATAAAGGTTCTTTATTTAAAAGATCATCGCTACAACCTGTTAATACAGCTAAAAGCAGGATGAAGATTATTTTTATATTTTTCATCGTCATTGTTTTTAAAATTGAAGTGATAAGCCAACCGAATAGGTTTCGTTAAAGGGAACTGTTTGCGCGGTACTTCGGTTTGCAGAAGTAGAAGGCTGATTTAGGTTTACGGAGTTACTAGCTGCTTCAGGATCGATATAATCGGTTAGAGAAGTAAAGGTGAAAAGATTTTCTCCGCTAAAATAAATCCTAAACTTACTGATATTAAATTTTTCTGTAATCCTTTTTGGGATAGTATATCCAAGGCTTAGGTTCTTTAGTCTTAAGTAAGCGACACTTTGTAAATATCTGTCGTTAACAGCTCCTAAGGCATCACTATCTGATAATGCGATATATCCAAATAATCTCGGAAAATAAGCCTCCCTATTATCTGGAGACCAGATATTGTTTACCAAATCTTTACGAATAAATGTATCGTAGGGTCGATTATACATTGCCCAAAAAATTCTTGAATCTCCATTAGGATACCAGTCCTGCTTTCCTACTCCCTGAAAAAAAACCGAAACATCAAAACCTTTCCAGGCTGCATTTACTCTAAAACTATATAAGTACTGCGGGGCTGTATTTCCTATTTTTCTGCGATCGCCTGAATCCTGAAGGGTATTTTCACCTTCATCGATAACACCATCCCCATTTAAATCTACATAACGAACATCACCGAGTTGTAATCCTCCATTAGCAATAATACGATTGGAAACACGGGTTTGATCAGCGTGACCTGTGATTTCATCTTGAGTTTGAAATAATCCATCTACGTGATATCCCCAAAGTTCTCCAATGGTCATCCCTTCGTAATAATCTAATAAACTGTTGTTTGGATTATCGAATTTTGTTATTTCAGTGACTGAATTGGATAAATTCCCCTCAATTCCGAAATTTAAAGGAGATTTGGCTACCTCAAAACTATGATGGTAGCCTATACTAAGTTCGAAACCACGTGTTCTTAAATCTGCTGCGTTTTCCTGCGGTGAACCGGTTCCTAAAACGCTGGGTAAAGTTGCTCCCTGGGTGAGCATTCCTTTAGTACTTCTCTGAAACCAGTCGAAAGTGATATTTACATCATTATTAAAGAGCGCAATGTCTGTTCCAACATCAAATGTTTTTACTTCTTCCCATGAAATTTCGCGAGGGTTTAATCCCGGTGCTGCGATATAATCTAAAGTTCTGCCGTTTAGGGCAAAGTTACCGTCAATATTCTTCCTCAATGTAGGTATATACGCATAATTCGCTACTTCTTGATTACCAAGAGAACCATAGGAAGCTCTTAACTTAACCAGGTTGAAAGTATCGGTTAAACTAGAAAAGAAATTTTCTTTATTAATTAACCAACCACCCGACACGGAAGGGAAAAAACCCCAGCGTTCTTCTTCGGGAAATCTTGAAGTTCCGTCATAACGACCATTTACCTCTAATAAATATTTATCTTTATAATCATAAGATAATCTATAAAATACACCTTGTAAAGCCCACTCTGCTGCACTTCCTAAAGCTTCAGGGTTACTGGTAGCAAGACCTAAAGAATTTAAATCGTCTGAAATGCTATTTTGTTTGCTTGCAGTAGTACTTTTGTTATAAAAAGACTCCTGATTAAAACCTAAAGTTGCTTTTAAGCTGTGATCGCCAATTTGATGATGGTAATCACCATAAATATTAAAAGCATCATATTTAAATCGTGTATTATACTCAGTCAATTGATCGGTTCCCATCGTATTAACTTCTCCGGGATAAATTGAATACGGTATATTTACAGATCGCCGATAGCGATTATAATTCGTTCTTCGATAGGCATAACTAGCGGTGACATCTAAGCCTTTTACAGGATTCAGTTTTAAAGTAGCAATGTTAGAGAATTCTCCTTCTTCTGTTTCCTGTTTTGCTTTACCGTAAAGTAAAGATGCATAGGCACCGTCACCAATGGTATAATTATTAAGTTCTGTTCTCCAGGTCGCCGTACCATCTGGATTTTGCGGCATGTACGATGGCAAACCATGTACATAGATATTACCATTAAATTGATCTCCCCATCCATACTGGCTACCACCATGTTTTAGGTCGTTAGAACTATTGTATTGCATGTTATTAGTGAAACTGATCCAGTCGTTAATTTTCATTTCCAGCTTACCACGTAGATTGTAAATTTTATAATGATCGTCTTGAACTTTTAGAATCCCTTCACTATTGTAATTACGGTAGGAAAAAAATCCCTTTATTTTATCAGATCCTCCAGAAACTGAAACATTATAAATTTGTGTAGGATAACTATCCCTGAAAAAATAATTCCACCAATCGGTATGTCCATAATAAATATATTGCTCTCTACCATTACGAATATCGGTTTCTACACGGGCTAAGGAAGGATCTTGTGATACCTCATAAATGTTTTGATAATCTTCCTCGTTATAACCTGTGTAACTTCTACCTACTGCCGTACGAAACGATTCGTCTACCAACATTACCGCTTTATAAGGATCGGTTAAAAAATCGGTATTTACAGTAGGAGAGTTCCATGCGGTGGTAGCATCCACACTTACCGTTAAATTTCCTGTTTTGGGATTTTTTGTGCTAATAAGTACTACTCCAAAAGCGCCACGGGCACCATAAATAGCTGAAGCTCCCGCATCTTTTAAAACACTTATCGATTCAATATCATTTGGATTGAGGTTATTAATATCTCCTTCTACACCATCGATAATCACAAGGGGTTCTCCTCCGTTTATCGATGTAAATCCCCGAATATTTATTCTTGGTTTGGCAGCTGGATCACCACTGCTTTGTGTTACATTCAAACCAGGACTTAATCCTTGTAATCCGGCGGAGACATCGGCTATTGGACGTTGCTGAATTTGTTCAGCATCCACTTTGCTTACCGCATCAACTAAAGTTTCACGGCTGGTCTGCCCATATCCAACTAGAACTACTTCTTCAAGACTTGCAGCATCTGTTTGTAAAATAATATCAATTTCTGTTCGATTTTCGATATTTACAATTTGCTTTTTATATCCCATGTAAGTAACACTTAGTGACCTGGCATCTTCTGGAACCTCCAATGTAAAATTTCCTTCAAAGTCTGCTGCAGTTCCTATATTAGTGTCCTGCACAAAAACACTTGCTCCCGGTATTGGCAGATTATCACTATCGGTCACGGTACCTGTTATAATTCGCTCTTGCTCTATTTCTTTATTAAGCTTAAGAGCAATGGTAAATCTTTTTTTAATGTAAGAGAGAGGAACAAGTTGTTGCAGTTGGTGTAACTCATTTTCAATGCCATTGTTCGTTGGAGAGAAATCGGAAACAACTACTTCTTTAAAAGCCTTTGTATTATATACGAAATTGATACTTCCATAATTTCTGGCTAAGAGTTGGATCACTTCATCCAGGTTACTGGATTTATTGGAATGTGCTTTTAATTGCTGAGTTCCTATAGCATAGATAGTCAGCATAAAAATTGTTGTCGTTAAAAATCGGCAACGTCTTTTTATTGTATTCATTTTACTAGTTATTCATTATTAATAGTTACTTTTTGCAGATCCTGGCCGGGATCTATAATTGCCGGGCGTAGTGTTTAGATCATCTTTTCATTTTTTTGTGCTTTTAAGAATTATTATCAGTTAATTTTCAGGTATTTTTATAGTTTTGTCATCTATTATTAATAGTTATTTTTAATAATTGCCGGGGATAGTCTTGGCCGAGATTATCCCCATTTTATATTACTTTCTATTCACATATTTCACCTTTAATTTTGTATTCATTTTCTTTTAATGATAAAAACTCGATATTGTGGGAAAATGAGATAATTTCCATAATCTCATCCAAACTTAAATCACTCCTAAATTCACCTGATATCTTACAATTAGCATAATCTGTTTTATTATTAATTTCTATGGCGTAATAATTTTCTAGACGATCCAGTAAAAAATCCAGACCGGTATTTTCGCACTTAATCAAAGAAGATCTCCAGGCAAGTACTGTATTAACATTAAAACTATTCACACTCACTTTCTTACTTCTATTATTATAAATGAGTTCCTCCCCTGGTGATAAAATTTTTTCGCCATTTTGCACACTGCTTACTTTTAATTTTCCTGATACTAAGGAAATAATAGTCTCATTAGTATTTTTATATGCATTTACATTAAAATAAGTACCTAAAACACTGAGAGTTAATTCCCTTGTATTTACTGTAAACGGGTGGTTTTTATCTTTTTTAATTTCAAAATAAGCTTCTCCTGTTAGGTTAAGCATTCTTGAGTTTTCAGGACTATATGTAACACCACTATTACGATTTAAAAACACTTTTGATCCATCTTCCAGTAGTATCTCTTTTGGCGTCATGCCGTCATTATTTACTACAACAAGTTTTGATGTTGTATTTATATTAAAAAGAGTAAGGCTGATGGCGGTTAAAAATGCAATAACAAAAATGGCGGCAATAGATTTCCAAATAGTGTAATTGGAATTTGTGGTAGATTTATCAATTCTTTGCCACAATTTTATCGAATTGGGATTAACCGGTTTATCCCAGGCGTTATTAATAAGCTTATCGAAGTTTCCTTCAGAAAAAAACTTTTCTGTTTTATTTTTCATTTTATGCTATTCTATTTAGTATTCAAATAGAAAAATGAAATCCCCTACGCCTTAATATTTTGGTAACACTTCCTTTACTCCCTGATAATTTAAAAATTGGACTTCTTTCGATTTCAACTCGAAATCAAAACGTTACACTTAAACAAAGTGCGTCTTAAAATTCAATTATCAACAAATCAATTAAGGAAGGACTCTGCTCTTAAATCAAATGCCTTTTTAGCTCTGAAATCGCCTTGGCTATCTGATTTTCGACCGTTTTTACTGAAATATTTAAATAGTCTGCGACTTCTTTTTGGGTAAGCCCTTCTAATTTGTGCATGATGAAGATTTCACGACAGTGCTGAGGTAATTTTTTGATGGCTTTATTTAAACTATGTAATTGATTTTCGTTATTTTCAATGTCAATTTCTTGTGAAATGTTCTCGGACTTCTGTGCATTACAAGCCACTTCCCACTTATTACTTTTTAGTTGATTAATGATATAAAACTTAGCAGTTCTAATGAGTTGAGATTCGATATTATGATCTTCAGAAAGTTTCCTTCGCTGTTCCCAAAATCTTAAAAAAACATCATGAACAAAATCTTCGGCTCGTTGCACATCATTAGTAAAATTTAATGCAAGAGCGTAAACATTTTGATGATACTGAAGATATATTTGCTTTAAGGCCGCTTTTTTTCCTTTCTTAAAATCTGAAAGCAAATTCATCTTTGATTATTTAAGCCTCAAATTTAAATGGAATCCACAAAGTTTTAATTTAAGCCATATTATATAATACTAAAATTACTGTTATAAGTAAGTGAAGAATTACTGTTTAGCATGGTTTTATTATTTATGTTTCTAATAGATCAGATCTTTTATAAATTCCACACTAATTATCAGAGATATTATATGTGAATTACATGTATGGATTTCCTTTTATAAGAACCAAATTTGTTCCTTACATAAGTACTAGAAACAACTTATAATTATGAGTTGAGTTATATCTACCAGTAAACAAAAAAATCATCCTATAGATGATTTTGAAAATGAATGGAATCCATTAGACTATGATAATTTTATCTCTCAAGCCAATCAAAGTGATTTAAATTCTAACTCGAAGCTTTACTACCAACTATCTTTTTCAGGTATCTCTTTAAGTTTTCCATTTTCAATTTTATAAAACACCATTTTTTCGTTTCCTTTAACAATATAGGGAAGTCCGTATATGATCACCTCATTATCTGAATTTACTTTTGAAGATATAAACTGGTATTCAGGTTCTATTAGAATATCTTTATTACTATTAGTAAGTCCATAGGAAAAATAATCATCAGTTCGGCTACCTCCACCCCCAAAACCTATTAACATTACATCTTTTGAATACATGTACTTTTTAATCAATATTAGATTATCTTCAAGATGTTCATTAGCATAGCTTAATTGATCAGCATTTTCAATATATTCAGTTCCCATCAGGCTAATTCTGTAATAAGGTTTCCCGACCATTCTCCAGATATATATTGCAACAACTATAATTGCGATTAGGCCTATAATCCACCCTATTTTTGATAACCTATTCAATTTAGATAATTTTTTGATATTTCT